>CAYONT010000006.1:19745-82133 GCA_964405405.1 uncultured Comamonadaceae bacterium
GGCTGGTTCAGGGCTGGTTCAGGGCGCGTATCTTCGCAGCCATGGCCCGCATCGCCCTGAATGCCCGTTTGTTGATTCCCGGTCGGCTGGAGGGCATCGGCGGATTCGCGCACCAGATTTTTTCGCGGTGGGTGGCGCTCCGCCCGGAGCATTCGTTTCTACTGCTGTTTGACCGATGGCCGGATGCGGCGTTTGATTACGGGCCGGGGGCGAGGTCGTGGATGCTGCCGCCGCCGGCCCGCCGTCCTTGGTTGTACGATCTGTGGTTCGATGGGGCGGTGCCCGCGGCGCTTCGGCTCTGGGGGGCGGACGCTTTCGTTTCTCCGGATGGCTTTCTGAGCCGCCGAACGGGGGTTCCGCAGGCGGTGGTGATCCACGATTTGAATTTCATGCACCGGCCGGATTGGATGCCTGCCCGGGAGGCGGCGCACTACCGGGCGCGTGTGCCGGACGCGGCGCGGCGGGCGGAGCGGGTGGTGACGGTGTCGCAGCATGCGGCGGACGACATCGCGGGGCTGCTGGGGGTGGAGCGGGCGGGGATCGGGGTGGTGCCCAACGCGCCCGCTTCGGTATATCGCCCTTATGATGGGGCGGAACGGGCGGCGGCACGTCTGCGTTGGAACGGGGGGCGGCCGTACCTGATGTTCGTGGGCAGCCTGCATCCCCGGAAGAACCTGCCCGGGATGTTGGCTGCGTACCGGGCTTATCGTGAGCTGGGTGGCCAGGGGTCGTTGTTGGTGGTGGGGGACAACATGTGGGGGGATGCCCGGGAACCGCAGGAGGGGGTGCGTTACGTGGGCCGGCGCTCGACCGCGGAATTGGCGGACCTGATGGGTGGGGCCGAGGCGTTGTTGTACTTGCCGTTCTTTGAGGGGTTTGGGGTGCCGGCGGTCGAGGCGTTCGCCGCGGGGATCCCGGTGGTGGCGTCGGATGCGACGGCGGTGCCGGAGGTCTGCGGGGGGGCAGCGGCAGCACTGGTGGATCCCTACGCGGCGGATGCGCCGCAGGCGGCGGCGGCGGCCCTGCTCCGGCTGGAGCGGGAACCTGGATTCTGGGCGGACCGATCAGCGGCGGGGTTGCAGCGTGCCCAGTCGTTCTCTTGGGACACCTCGGCCGCCCAGTTCGCCGATATCATCGATGGCATGCTACCTCCACCCCGCCGAACCGCCCCATGAAGTCCACTCAGTCCCCGCTCGGCACGACAACCTCTCTCGTGACTTCGCCCTCCCTCGCCCCCTGGCTCAAACCCGGACGCCTGGAGGCGGGCTGCGATGAGGCCGGACGGGGTTGCCTGGCGGGTCCGGTCGTCGCTGCCGCGGTGATCTTGGAGGGGGAGGTTGCGCTGGATTTGGCCTGTAAGCAAGTCTTGAACGACAGCAAGCAGATGTCGGAAGCGCTGCGTGACGCACTGCGCATGGAGATTGAATCCCGCGCCCTCGCCTGGGCTGTGGCCTTCATCGACCCGGAAGAAATCGACCGTATCAACATCCTCCAGGCCTCGTTTGCGGCCATGCGCCAGGCCGTCCGGAGTCTGAACCCCGTTCCCGAACACCTGCTCATCGACGGCAACCGCTTCGTGACCGAACGCGGCCTCCCTCCCCACACCTGTCTCGTCCGCGGGGATGCGCGTTTTGCCTCGATTGCCGCCGCGAGTGTTCTCGCCAAGACCCATCGTGACGCCTACATGCGGGACGCCGACCGCGACCATCCGGGCTATGGCTGGGCCCAGAACATGGGCTACCCCACGGCGGCCCACCGGCAGGCCATCCGCACTTTGGGACTGACGCCGCTGCACCGGGTTACCTTTCGGCAGTTGCCCGAAACACCCCGGCTGTTCTAATCAGTCGATTAATAAGACGGTTTTGGCGTCTTTAAGTTTGTGTTAAGCCCGCCGGGCTTTGTAGGCCAAACTTCTCATCTCATGGATTTTGTCGTACATTCGACGCGCTTTAACCAGTCACCAAATCACCAAAGCATGAAGTCATTGAATTGGGCGCTCGCGTTGCTCCTGACGGGGTGGACCGCCATGGCCATGGGCCAGTGTGGAATTTTCATCTCCGAGTACGGGGAGGGCGGCGGAAACAACAAATGGGTGGAGATTTACAATCCCTTCCCGTATGCGGTAGACATCACTGGCTACAAACTGGAGTATTACCTCAACAACTCAGCCAGTGTTACCGGATCATACACCTTGACTGGAACCATTGCAGCTGGAGATGTATTTGTGGTCGCAAACAACAACGCTGCGAATTCGCCCGATCTCATTGCTCAAGCAGATGCCACGACGGGAGGGTTGCAGTTCAACGGGGATGATGGTTTGGTTTTGGTGGACGCGGCCGGAGTGGATTTGGATGTCTTCGGCTCACTCAATGGCACTGACCCAGGAACCGGGTTCCTTTTTGCCGGGGTTGCGAACAATACAATAGATAAAACCATCGTCCGAAAGTCGCACATTACAGCGGGCACCATGGACTGGGCTCTTTCAGCAGGCACGAATGCTGATGATTGCCAATGGACTGTATACCCTCAGAATACCTTCACATACGTTGGCAACCACACCTTCACGGGGGTTTGTGGGGCCACGGTGAGTGGTTGCACGAATGAGAATGCGTCGAACTACAACCCAGCGGCCAACGTGGACGACGGCTCGTGCACGTTCGCAAATGCGTGCAATGCGGATGGCGTGGTGCTGACTGCTTTGAATACGAACGCTTTCTCCCCCTCAGCCTTGGCCATCGATCCCGGGACCACGGTGGTTTTTGTGAATGCGGATGGTACGCACAACGTCAATGGTGACATCAACACCCTGACCGGTACTTCCTTCGGAAACCCCGTTAGCTTCGGATTCCCATCGGTTACAGGGACCGATGTTTGTATCGGAACGTTTGCTTTCACCGTTCCCGGCGTTTACCACTTTGATTCCAGCGAAGGAAGCGACGCAGCCAATGGCATGGTGGGCACCATCACCGTGGGCGTGGGAGGCTGCACCAATCCCGCGGCACCCAATTACAACCAAGCGGCTGACTTCAATGACGGAAGCTGCCTCGCCGTTCCCACCACCCCCATTGCCACCATACAGCAAGGACAATTGACGGGGGCCTATACGGGCTCAGTACTGATGACCACCGGTGTGGTGACGGGCGTATTTGGCAACTTGGCTACCATCCAGGATGGAAGCGGCCCGTATTCGGGTATTTGGATCTTTGGTTCCAACATCCCGTTGACGGTAGGTGATGCGGTGGAAGTAACGGGAACAGTCACGGAATATTTCAACCTCACTGAGCTGATCAACCCCTCGGTTGTGATCACTGCACAGGGTGTGGCCTTGCCTGCCCCCCAAGTGTTGGCTACCTCGGCAGTGGCTGATGAACAATGGGAAGGAGTTTTGGTCCGCGTCACCGGAGATGTGACCCAAGCAACGTTGGGCAACAACGAATGGGCCTTGAGCGATGGCACGGGGGACATTCGGGTGGATGACCGCGGTTACAATGCCATCTTGACGGGTGGGGTGGTCTTGGGCAATACTTGGCAAATCACCGGCCCGCTAGACTTTACTTTCAGCAACTTCAAGATCCAACCCCGAAATGCGGGTGATGCACTCCTGTATGGTTGTACGTTGGCCGGAGCCTTGAATTACGATTCTCAAGCCCAAATCAACGACGGCTCCTGCCAGTTCAGCGGCTTGGATTGCTCCCTGTTCTTCTCAGAATACGGCGAGGGTACATCAAACAACCGTTACCTGGAGATCTACAACCCCACGGGTTCGACCCAGTTCTTGGGATTGTACACACTTGCGAACTGCAGCAACGGCTGTGACGATCCCACGGCGCCCTTCATCACGGACCAGTTTGACTTCTGGACGTTTACGTTCCCTGCCAATGCCTCCATTGCCCCGGGTGAGACCTTTATCATCTCTCACCCAAGCGCTGATCCGGCTATTCTCGCATTGTCTGACATGAACTACAACTTCCTGTCCACAGGAAACGACGCGTATGGATTGTTCCGCGTGGTCGCGGGGGATACCACTTTGCTTGACATCATCGGTACCATTGGATTGGATCCGGGACCAGCAGTGGGCTGGGAAGTGGCAGGAGAAGTAGCTGCGACCATTGACAACACCCTGGTGCGGAAGTCCACGGTGGTTCAAGGGAACGGTGGAGATTGGGCTGCCTCCGCGGGGACCAACACCTTCGACTCGGAGTGGATTGTACTTCCTTCGAATGACTGGACTAGCTTGGGCACCCACACTGCAGACGCAGCTTGTGTGGCTACCTTGGAGGGTTGCACGGATCCATTTGCATTGAACTACGATGAAGACGCAGAGACAGAAAACGGAACTTGTGTTTATCTGCCGAGCTACACCATCCAGGAAATCTATTCTCTGTCTCCAACCGGGCAGTTGCAAACAAGCGGCATTGTGACCGGTGTTTATGGTCCAACCGGTGGGTTGAACAACAATGCTTCCTTTGTCATTCAAGATGGAACGGGACCATTCTCGGGTATTTGGGTCATCGGGTCAGGCGTTGCAGTGGGCGACGAGGTCACTTTGACCGGTGTGGCTTTGGATGTCTTCGGGTTGAAGCAAATTCAGTCCCCTGTTGTTCAAATCCAATCCAGCAACAACGCGCTTCCAGCGCCCCAAGTGCTGACCACCGCTGCCATGAACGACAACCAATGGAAGAGCGTCCGGATCCAGGTCATCGGTGACTTGACGGGGACCGAGCAGCAATTCGGAGAGTGGAGTTTGAATGACGACAGTGGCGTCGGTCGGGGTATCAATTTGGCATACGACGCCTTCAATGCCACGGTGACTGTGGGAGGAAACACGGCGCCTTTGCTCGCTCTGGGTGCGAAATACCGTATGGTAGGCCCCAATTTCTTCTCCTATGGCACCTACAAGTTGGCGCCGCTTTCAGCTGCAGACCTCGTTCGGATCGGATGTACCGACCCATCGTTTGGCAATTATGATGCCTTTGCTACAGAGGATGATGGCTCATGCATCACCATCACGGGTTGTATGAACCCCGCCGCGGACAACTACAATCCGGATGCCACGGTTTCGGACGATTCCTGCATCATCTCGGGTTGTACAGAACCGACCGCACTGAACTACAACGCAGCGGCAAACAATCCTGTAAATGAGACTTGCTACTACACATTGCCGAGCTTGGTAATCAATGAAATCCACTACAACCCTTGCTCCACACAAGGCGATGACTTGGATTACGAATTCGTGGAGATCTACAATGCAGAAGACCAGCCCGTAAACATCGGAGGATTCAAGTTCTTCAATACGTCATCCGGTGCTTCGCAGTTGGCGTTGACCTTCCCCTTGGGCACGGTGATGCCGGCGAACAGCTACTTGGTCATGACGATCAGTGCTTTTGGAACAGCCTATTACACGGGCCTTGGCGCGACGGTGTTGCAGTGGGAGCAAGGGAACCTGAGCAACTCTGGTGAGTTGTTGAGCTTGCAGGATGGATTTGGCAATATCATTGATGAATTGACCTACGGCACATCCTCCCCCTGGCCATCGCAGAACGTGACCATCTTGGGCAACAATTTGATTTTGGGCGCGAATGGTGGTTGCGCTTCTTTGGAGTTGATTTCAACCGATTTGAACAATTCGAGTTCGGGCAACTGGCAGGGAAGCTGGGTTTCGAATGGAACGCCAGGTGCACAGAACTCCTCCGCATTCGGCTGCACCGATCCCACCGCATGCAATTACTCTGCAACGGCGTATTTCTCAACCAATACGTGCACCTATGCATGCCACGGTTGTACCTACCCGTTGGCTGAGAACTTTAACCCTGCAGCGACTTTCGACAATGGCTCCTGTACGTTTGATTTCACGGACGATTGCCCCGGCGATTTGAACGACGATGGTCAAGTAACGGCGGTGGATTTGTTGTCCTTCCTGGCCGCGTTTGGTACGGTTTGCCCGCAGTAACATCTTATTGATTTCTTCGCTTGAAAAGGGGCGCCCACTCGGCGCCCCTTTTCTATCTTCCCCCCTTGCCATGACGTTGTTACAAACCTTCTTGACCATCCTGGGTGGATTGGGGCTGTTCCTCTTCGGAATGCGCATCATGAGTGAGGGAATCCGTCGCAGCAGCGGCGTTTCCACCCGAAAGTGGTTCAAGTCTATTGCGCGCAGTACCCGCAGGGGAATAGCGGTGGGAGGGTTGTTCACGGCCATCATTCAATCCAGTTCAGCCACCACGGTCATGGTGGTTAGCTTGGTCAATGCGCGGATGCTCACCATTCGGGAGTCCGTTGGGTTGATTTTGGGAGCAAACATTGGGACCACCATCACAGCGTGGTTGGTGGTCTGGTCCATGGGGAATGTTTCTTTTGTGGCACTTGCCTTGCCGCTCATAGGGCTTTCCTTGCCGCTGTTTTTGTTGGAAGGACGCAAATACCGGGAGTCTGCGAACATCATCATCGGGTTCGGATTGTTGTTCATCGGATTGGGGGTGTTGCGGCAAGAGTTTGAGGCCCTCAATGCTGCAGACTTGCTGACAGGATGGGATTTTGCTCAAGACAGAAGTTGGCCAAGTGCTTTGATTTTTCTCGCTGCAGGGTCACTTTTTGCGGGATTGATACAGTCTTCAAGTGCTGCCATTGTCTTCACAATGACAGCAGTGTTGTCTGGGATGGTAAGCCTGGAGAACGGGGCAGCCATGATCCTGGGAGAAAACATCGGAACCACGCTGACAGCAAATCTGGCCGCAACGGTGGGCACACGGGACGCCAAGCGAACAGCTCGAATTCACTTCCTGTTCAATGCCATGGGGGCATTGGCTATTGTAGGGTGGGTGCCCTTCTGGATTCAGCTTCTGGAGCGCCTGTTCCAAGGAGCTGAGGTCGATGTTCGGGGCGCCATGATTTTGGCTGCTTTTCATTCGTTGTTCAACCTGACCAACGCGTTGTTTTTTTCGATGTTTGCGGATGCATTGGTTCGGTGGTCAACATGGTTTGTGCGCGGGAGAGAAAATGAGTTCAGCGATGTTCAACAACTGGATCCCAGCATGTTGGTGCCTTTGCCAGGCGAGTTGGGGCTGGACAAAATTCAATCGGAGTTGTTGCGATCGGGTCGTAGGGTGATGGCTGTGCATGGTTTGGCCCGACAACTCATCCGACCTCTTGAGGAGCAGGAACGGCAGGAGTTGTTGGCTCAAATCATGGCCTGGGAAGACAAATTGGACGCCACCCAACGTGAAGTGGACCGGGCTTTGCGACGACTGAGCCAAGAAGACATCGACGCGGAACTTAGCCAACGGATTCAACGTTGTTCCCATGCGGGGCAGGATTTGGAGCGCATGGGGGATGTCTATGCTTCCTTGTCAGCCAAGTTGAGCAAGCGCAGTGGAACAGGGACGTATTTCGTTCCAGATCAACGGGAACAGGTCCTCAAGATGTTCGACCTGCTTCAAACTGCTTTGGTACTCATGGTCCAGTGTTTGGATGTCGAAGAGCGGATTCCCATGTCACAGGTACTTTCCGCGGAGCGCCAAATCAATGGGATGCGTGACGATTTAAGAGCGCGTCACATTGAGGCTGTCAATCGCGGGGATTATTCTCCCGAAAGCGGGTTGATCTACCATGAAACCGTTTCCGCACTGGAGGAGATTGGAGATTTGGTCGCATCGGTGGGGAAGCAGTTTGGGGTAGCGGCG
Organism: uncultured Comamonadaceae bacterium; assembly: GCA_964405405.1. Taxonomy (GTDB): domain Bacteria; phylum Bacteroidota; class Bacteroidia; order Flavobacteriales_D; family Sanyastnellaceae; genus CAMCYM01. The sequence goes on from CAYONT010000006.1 coordinate 27,425, forward strand.
CCTTGATTGCTGCTTGGATCAGGGTTTCAGGAGGATCGGTGTGTAGATGGAATTGGACACATGAAGAGATCGGTCCCAGAGTTCGATGCGAAAACGCACGGAGTCGTGCGGGCTGTTGAGAAACCACGTGGGCATGTCCACTGCAATGGTGCCTTGCAACGCAGGGTTCTGTCCTGTAGGGGTCACGCGCGGGACGCGGTAGTAAAAGGGAACCTGTCCTGCCTCAGCCAGCAAGGGAATGTGGACCCAAGCGCCATTGCGCCATTCTTCATACTCGAGCTTCAAGTTCTGATGGTGGATGCAAGAGGAGCAAAAGGGCGGCAAAGTGTCTGATTGGCTCAGTCCAACATCGCCATCGCCATCTGTAAAGGAAATCACCAATTCACGGCCGCCACCGTTTTGGGGTTCCATGGAGACAAATCCGATGGCAGGCACATCGGGGAACTGGGGTTCTGGCAGGCACCCGGCCCCGGACGTCCCCAGAATCAACATCAGAAAGTGGTGGCTTTTTAGGGGGCTCTTCATGGTCATAAAGCTAATCCAATTGCAACTTTGTGGCATGAATCAGCCGGCTCCTTCTGCACCTCTTTTGGGGGATTGGCTTGAAGCAAGGGAGTCTGCTGGTCCCCGTGGAGAAGCCGATGTTTTGCGCATGGGATTGGCGCAATGGGCTCTGGAAGGATACCGGGAACCTGCGGAAGACTGGGCATTGCATGTGTTTGATTTCCAGTCCCGGACAAACCCAGTCTACAGGCGATTTCTCGAGCTCTTGGCTGTGGATTGCAGCAGGGTCCACGGAGTTTCTGAGATCCCTTTCCTTCCCGTTGAGGCGTTTAAATTCCATGATGTTTTGTCCGTAGATTCTGTTGTCCAATGGTTCCGCAGCTCGGGAACCACATCGGGGGAGACTTCGCGGCACGGGGTGGATGATATGGGGTGGTACCATGCTTGGGCCCGCTTTGGATTTGAAAGTCGCTTCGGTTCGCTCTGTAACTGGGAGGTGTTTACATTGTTGCCGGGGTATGTTGAGCGCCCCGATGCATCCCTCTTGTCGATGGTGGGCTCTTGGATGCCCGACGGAGGGCTGGACCGTTCAGGTCTGGGGAATCACCGAGGATGGGAGTCCCTGATGTTGCGGGTCTTGGGTGAGTCGTCTCGGAATCTGTTGCTTGTAGGAGTGACCCATGGGTTGTTGGATTGGCTGGAGTCAGGCATACCATCTGAGTTCTTGGAGGCGATGTCCGGCAGATTGCATGTAATGGAAACGGGTGGTATGAAGGGCACACGTCAGGAGCTGACCAGAAGCGAGGTGCATGCACGGCTTCGGGAAGTTTTGGGTCCTGTGCCTGTGTACAGTGAGTACGGCATGACGGAGATGCTTTCACAGGCCTATTGTTTAGATGGCGAGACGTTTTTAAGTCCGCCATCGCTGTTGGCATCCATTGGGGAGACAGATGACCCGTTGGGTGAATGTCGGCTTGGTCGTTCCGGTAGGCTTCGGTGGATGGACCTCGGGAACGTTCAAAGTTGCAGTTTTTTGGCAACTGGGGACTTGGGGCGCATGGATTCCGTATCGGGGGGAGTTCAGATCATCGGACGCTTTGACCATGCAGAAGTTAGAGGCTGCAATCTGATGGTCATCTGAGGGAGGTCGAAAAAATCCCCGCAAGGATAACATGGAATCGTTGGAACTCTCCGCCTCACGCCCCATCTTGCGCGCGCAATCGAAGTCAGCCTGAACATGGAATTGGTTTTTGCTCTCATGGGGTTTTCTTTGGCCGCTTACTCGGTTGTAGGCAACGACAGCATCCAGACCTTGGGGACTTTTTTGTCCTCCAATGCAGCGATGAAATGGTGGAAGCTTTGGATGTTTGCCGGTGGGATCTTGTTGCTGACTTTGGTCTTGGGTTACTTGGGTTTAGGAGAGTGGTTGGGAGGCGAAAATGCACAGGATTTGACCTTTGGGAAATTTCAAAAGGTGTTTCCCGACGGCAAGGCATTCCCTCAAATGACGATCTGGTATGTCCTGCCGCCTTTGGTGCTTCTTTTCATTACAAGGCTGGGCCTGCCCGTCAGCACAACCTTTTTGGTCCTTTCCTTTTTTAGCATCGAGAGCCTGCCCAAGATGCTTTCGAAGAGTTTGGCAGGATACGGGGTTGCCTTCCTGTTTGCCATTGCCATCTACTTGGCATTGAGTCGCCTGACAGAACGATACTTCCTCCTTCGTCCCATGCAAAATGGACGCGGGTTGATGCGGAATTTGCAGTTTTGGACGGCTTTGCAGTGGATTTCGACTGCGTTTCTTTGGAGCCAATGGTTGACACAGGATCTCGTGAACATCCTGATTTACCTCGGTCCGCCCAATCAGATAGGCTTGCCCTTGTTTTTACTGGCTACTCTGATTTTGGTGGGGTTGTTGGGGGTCATCATGTACCAGAGAGGAGGCAAGATCCAAGAAATTGTGCTCGCCAAGACGAATACAACAGACATTCGCTCAGCCACTTTCATCGATTTTTTCTACGCGTTGGTCCTGTTGTTGTTTAAGTACGATACGCTGGGCCTCTGGTCGGGAGGCATTCCCATGAGCACGACATGGGTTTTCCTCGGACTGCTCGCAGGGCGGGAAATCGCCATCCGTTACCGCCTGTCCATTGGAAAGAAGCAGGGATTGACTTCGATGGTTTTTGCAGACTTGGGGAAGGCTACCGTGGGCTTGGTAGTCAGTGTTTTGCTTGTGGTAGTGTTGTATGTGGTGCAGGGCAAGTCCGTGTCGGCCATGTTCTGAGGACAACCCCCAAATGGGTCATAGGCTCACCGCTCTCAACACGAAGTATTGCTTTTTTCCACGCTGAAGCAGAAGGAAATCGCCTTGGATTAGATCATCTTGCCCAATTTTGGAGGTTTCTTGGACCTTCTCCTTGTTCACGGAAATGGACTGTTCAGACAGGGCCCGGCGGGCTTCACCTTTGGATGGCAGAAACCCTGTGAGCTCAGTAAGGACTTCAATGATGGACTGGGGTTGCGCAAATACCCCACGTGGCACCTCGCACTGTGGAACCCCCTCAAAGACGGCTTGGAGGTCGGATTTGGCGATGGATTGAAGGTCCTCCCTGGAGGCACGTCCGAAGAGCACGGAGCTCGCCTTTTGGGCACTTTGGAGTGCCTCTGCCCCGTGGATGGAACGGGTTAGGGTTTCCGCGAGCAGCATTTGCAGTGGACGTTTTCCGGGGTCTATGGATTGCTCTGCTTCTGCCGCTACAATGGTGGCTTCATCTAACAAAGTGAACATCCGAAGGAACTTCCCAGCATCTGCATCTGCTGAGTTTAACCAGTACTGATAGAATTTGTAAGGGGATGTTTTGGCCGCATCCAGCCAAACATTGCCCCCTTCGCTTTTTCCGAACTTGCTCCCGTCCGCTTTGGTTACCAGGGGTGCGGTCACAGCGTAGGCCTGTCCGCCCTGCATGCGGCGGATGAGTTCAGTCCCCGTTGTGATGTTTCCCCATTGATCTGAACCGCCCATTTGGACGCGACAGCCGTGTTGTCGATAAAGATGGACAAAATCGTAGCCTTGAATCAACTGGTATGAAAACTCGGCGAAGCTCATGCCGGATTCCATTCGGTTCTTGACGCTGTCCTTCGACAGCATGTAGTTGATGCTGATGTGCTTCCCCACCTCTCGGATGAAGTCCAGGAACTTGAATCCTTCGAACCAGTCGTAGTTGTTCACTACTTGGGCCCCGTTCGGACCATCAAATCGGAGGAATCGCTCAAGTTGCTTTTTCTGACAGGCCAAATTGTGCGCCAACACATCTTCCGACAGCAGTTGTCGCTCGGCGGTCTTGCCGCTGGGATCGCCCACCCTGCCTGTGGCTCCTCCCACCAGTGCAATGGGGCGGTTGCCAGCCCGTTGCCAATGCACCAACATCATGATCGGAACGAGGTTGCCGATGTGCAACGAATCGGCTGTAGGGTCAAATCCCACGTAGGCCACCATGGGCCCTTCTGCCAAGGCCTCAGGCAACCCCGGCATCATATCGTGCAGCAGGCCTCTCCAGCGTAGTTCAGCGATAAAATCCATCTCGGGCATCGTTGCAATCCGTTTGGCGCGAAGATACCCCAATCTGACTGGAGGCGTCAAAGCACGGGAAGCAGGCTTTCCAGGGCCATGCTTCGCGAACCTTTGACCAACAAGGTGGAGTGTTGCAATGGGTGACTTTGAAGATGCTGTTTCAGGGCCTCCGTGTCTTGCCATCCTCGGAAAGCGGCGTTGGGCTGTTGTTCCAGAGCCTGGGCAAAACTTGGTCCTACAAGGTGTCCGTTCAACCCCAGACCAGCGGCCAAGGTGAGGATTCGCAGGTGTTCGTGTTCTGCAAATGCACCCATTTCCGCCATGTCACCGATGATGATGGCTCGGGGTTCCGCGTACTGTTCGGAGAAATGCCGCAAGGTAGCTTCCACACTTGACGGGTTTGCATTGTAGGCATCCAACAACACCCGATTCCGTGTTGTCTTCACCCATTGGGAGCGGTTGTTGTTGGGGCAGTAGGCGCTGATGGCCTGCGCAATGGCATCTGCTGGCACGTTGAAAGAGGTGCCTACCGCAAACGCGAGCAGGATGTTGTCCAAGTTGTGTTCCCCAGCGATGTGCACCCCAAAGGAAAGGGGAGGGGCATCTGAGGCCCAATGAACCTCGACCCCTGCCGCGAAATCCCCTGATGTGGGCGGTTCCTGTGTTCTGCCCCAGGGTGCGGAGCCCGGCAATCCAAAGACCATGCGGTTCATCCCCTCGCTCACCTCCAGCAGGGACGGATGCTTGCCGTTGACCCATACGAGGGAATCGTGTTGTTGAGACAGGAACTGGAACAGCTCTCGCTTACCTCGTTTCACCCCTTCTGGCCCCCCAAATCCCTCGAGATGCGCCAACCCGATGTTGGTGATGACCCCGTGGGTAGGTGCACCAATGGTACACAAATCGGCAATTTCGCCCACATGATTCGCTCCCATTTCGAGCACCACCATCTCCGGCATGGGCGTCAATGGGATGGACAGGAGCGTCAAGGGCACCCCGATGTGGTTGTTCAGATTGCCCTCGGTGGCATGGGTGCGATACCGCATGGAGAGGACGGCCCGCAGCAGTTCCTTCGTGGTCGTTTTGCCATTGCTTCCTGTCAAGCCGATGACAGGACACTGGATTTTCTGCCGGTGATGGTAGGCCAAACCCTGCAACGCCTTCAAACCATCTTCCACCCAGATCATCCCAGGGGCTCCCTGCCACTGCGGTGCATCCACGACCGCAGCGAGGCAACCCGCTTCCAAGGCCTGCTTGGCGAATTCATTGCCATCAAACCGGTCCCCCTGCAGCGCGAAGAACAACTTTCCTGGGCCACATTTTCGGCTGTCTGTGGTAACGCCGGTAGATTCACGATACAATGCGTACAACCGTTCCATGTCCATAGGGCCCGAAGTTAAAACACCCCGGCCCGAGAATTCGGACCGGGGTGTTCCCAATGCTGTGGATCTTGGAACTTAGTTGGCGCTCAAACCGGATGGGCTCCCCACGCGGTCCATGGCACACCGGAATCCAATCGAAGCGGATGACTTGTTTTCATCCAAGTAACGCCGGGTTCCGGGGCTGATCCAGTAAATCCGATCGTCCCAGCCACCGCCCTTGTAAACCCGACTCCGGTTGGAGATCAACGTTGAGTTTCCTGTATCGTACATCCTTCGATCCCCCATGGAGTTGTCATCCTGGTTGTAGAAGATGGAGGATTCAAAATCACCATCGCGGTAATCGATGTTGTCCGCGATTCGGTAGTTGTCGCGCCCCAGGTTCTCTTCAAGGCGCACGTCGCGATAACGCATTTCACCTGGACGGGCTGTGATGCTCTCCGCGAAGATGCGGCGAATTGCAGGAGCGATGTTGGATTCGCTGCCCTCGACCACATCTCTCAAGACGTCGTCCATTTTCAGGTTGGCTGCCTCTTCATTCTTTTCCGTTAGGTCTGCTTTGGCGTTTTCAATGGCTGCCAAGACGTTGTCGATCAGGTTGATGTCTCGAGCCACCAGACCTTTTTCTGCTGCCTTTTGGTAAGCGGTGAGGCGTTCTTCAATGCCTGGAATGTCGTAGACAACGTATTCATATTTGTCCGCCATGCCACCCTCGTTGTTCCGCTCTGGTGTTTGGTAAACGTTTCCGCGGAAGGGACGGAATTCAGCGTTGTCCATGAAGTTGAGGGGACGGTACACGTCCAAGCACCATTCGTTGACGTTGCCGGCCATGTTGTACAAGCCGTAATCGTTGGGCGCATAGGCATAAACGGGTGCTGTGATGTCTGCGTTGTCGTTGAGGGATGAGCCGCCACGTTCTGGCGTTTGGCCTGAGACCCCCATCATATCGCCCCGGCCCCGAACGAAGTTCCCGTTCATGTCGCCATAGTAGCGGCTTCCATTTTTGTCATTCCGTGTGTAGTGCCCGTCCCAAGGGTACGTCCGGCGGTCAGAAACCATTTCGTTGTAGGTGTTTCCCCGAAGAGCGAGGGCAGCGTACTCCCATTCGGCTTCGGTGGGCAAGCGGTAAGCGGGCAACAACACACCATCTTCCAGCTTCACATTGCGGAATCCGGAAGAGCCTGGGCGGAAATCCCGGAGGCCTTCGGCGACCAGCTCAGGTTGGTATTGGCCGGTGTAATAAGCCTCAGTCGTGAAGTGGTTGTCATCCGCTTGCGCCTCAGGCGAATGGGCAATCAGGCCCTCACGTACCAAGATTTGTTCGTTCACCCTGTCGGTACGCCACTTGCAGAAATCATTTGCCTGAACCCAAGAGACCCCTACCACCGGGTAATCCCGGTAGGATGGATGCCGCAAATAGTAATTTACATACGGCTCGTTGTAGGCCAATTTCTTGCGCCAAGCCAACGTGTCCGGCAGGGAGCGTTCCAAGATTTCGGGATAGCTGGCTCCGTAAATGCGTTCGAGCCAGTACATATACTCCAGCCAGTACGCGTTGGAAACCTCGGTCTCATCCATATAGAACGAGGACACGGTCACTCGACGGGGCAAGTTGTTCCATTCGAACGTCACATCGTCTTCGACCTGCCCCATGGTAAAGCTTCCGCCTTCGATAAAGACCAGTCCCGGACCTGTTTCTTGTTCCTGGTTATACGATTTCTCGAAACCGCCGTTCAGGGGGTCGTTGTACGCCCACCCGGTTGCGCCCGAGCGATCCTTCATGCAACCCGTTGAGGTGAGGGCTGCGGTGCCGGCGAAAGCCAGCAGTAAACGCGAGTTTTTCCAGGTCATTTCAGCGAGGTTGTGCCTTGAATACGCAGGAGGTTGGCAATTTGTTGTGTTCCCCCAAGGCATTGGGGGGCAATGATAAAGCGGAAATCAGAATGCAGGACAATTGATTGTCCGGAATTTCGAGCGCTTGCCCTTGCAATCGAACTGAATGGTCATGCTCACTTCATGGGCACCCCCTGTGGCTGGCGTCAGTTCTGATACTGTTACGTCGTAGCTGTAACCAAACCGAACCACGTCAGATTCCAATCCCAACGTAACGATGAAGGCGTCTCGGTAATCCGTGAAAAGGATGCCCCGATACCAAATTCCACCCACCAAAGGCCCCTTCTTGACGTAGGTTCCGATGTTCAGTTGCTGGAATTCGCCCTGACGGCGGTACAAGATGTTCGGAGAAATCGTAGCCAATACCCCCGTCACATTGCGCTGCAATGGAAGTACGGCGCCCCCATGTACGGTGTACTTCATGGGCAAGCGGCTCGTGCCTACAACCAAGGATTCGTTGGGCTCGTTCAAGTGGTGAACAGCCAAACCACCATAAAACTTCTCGCTGAATCCCAGCAACCCCGCGCTGAAGTCCACGTTCTGAACCGTGCCACCCCGTGGAATGTCCTGGGTCTCGTAGATGAACCCGCGGCGGGGATCGATCATGTCTCCGAAGGTGAGTCGGTCCCAATCCAAGGCCTTTTGCAAGTAAGTCACCTGCATGGCCGCCTTGATAGAGAACTTCTTGGTCACTGGCTGCTGGTAGCTGTAGATGCCGCTGGCGGTGGTGGTGGACAAGGTTCCCCGGCCCGCCTGATCGTTCATGACGATGAAGCCCAAACCACCGGAGAGGGACTCCACATGTTGGTCATATGCCGCAGCGGAAGTCACGTAGGAACCGCTCATCGCGGGCCATTGGTTCCGGTAGCTCATGGTCAACCGGGGGCAACGTGCTGTACCTGCAAACGCGGGGTTCAGGTACAGGGGGTTCGCGTAATACTGGGTGAATTCCGGGTCCTGCCCGTAGGTGGTCGTGGGCGCTGCAAACCAACCGGTCAGGAGGAGCAGCAAACCCAGCGAGAGGGGCGCGAGAAGGACGTTAGATCGTTGCATCATGGCAGAGTGAACCAATGAATCCACAATAATAGAGAAAAAACTGGTGAGAACGATTTTTGAAGGCCAAACCGGCAAAAAGTTCCGAACTTTCGGTCGCCAGGATGCTGTCATCAGGCAATACCTTGAGCAGAACGCACGTTGGAGCAATTGTGTTGCACGAACCGAAACGTGGATAGCGAATGGAATACGGGATACGCAAGTGGATGGCGGTCGTCGGGGCTTGGGTTTGCGCCTTCGGAGCTTGGAGTCAGGCAGCCGAATCAGAGCTGCCCTGGGAACTGCAGGTTGAATGGGAAGGGCCAGGTGTTGCTCGAGAAGTTCCCATCGGCAAATGGGCGCCCCTGGAAGCGGAATGGCGGGAGGAAGTACCGTGGGTGCATGGGGTGGTTGCCCACGCGGGTGCTGCCGGCGCTGCGCGCTGGACCGGGGCCATGTGGGAGGCGACCCCGGTAGCGGGCGATGACCTGACCCAGCGTCAGCGGGACGTGCTGATTCAGCAGTCGGGGACTTGGGAGGCGCTGATGGAGAGCCGTTTCGTCCCGGGAGGAGCGCGAGAAGGGTCGTTCTGGCATTTCGCCCTGCCCGCCTTGCGCTGGAATGCCGATCTCAGCTGCTTCGAGCGGTTGCTGGGAGCAGCCGGATCCGTTTTTTTGGAGCCGGGGACAGGCGGGTCGGTGGAGCGATGGACGGTTTGGCCTAGCACATCCCCGCTGGCCCAACCTGGAGTGTATCAAGTTGCAGTAGCGCGCAGTGGGGTGTATCAATTGGACGCTGCATTTTGGGAAGAGGTGGGGTTGGATGTCAGCGGCATCGATCCCCGACGGGTGGTAATTTATGGCAATGGTGGGCGTCCGCTGCCGATGGAAAACGCGGTGGATCGCCCGTTGGGAATTCGCACGGTCGCAGCGCAATGGCAGGGTGCGGCGGAGGATGTTTGGGGCGCTGGGGATGCCTTGTACTTCTATGCCCAGGGTCCGGATTGGGCGGGTTGGGATGCGGCGGCTGGAGCGCATCGTCATGCACGGCACCCGTGGAGCGACTCGGCGTATTACTACGTGCAAGTCTTGGGGCCTGAGGGCGTGGCGGATGCGCGCATGGTGAATGCGGAGGCCCCCGGTTCACCCCCCCTGCTCGAGGTGGACACGTACCAAGATGTGTTGTACCACGAATCGGAATGGGTGAGTCCCAACCGGTCAGGTCGCAGTTGGTTGGGAGAGGAGTTTGGGGTGGTGCAGGCGAGGACGTTCGATTTTCCGGTGCCTCATCCGGCGCCGGGGGCTGCACGGCTGGAGGTTCGGGTGGCGTCGCGGTCGATTGGGGTGGCCAGTGGATTTCAGGTGCTGGCGGGTGGATCGCCTTTGCCGGGAGGGGGCGGATTGACGCCTTCTGCCACGAGCGAATCCTCGACGAGCCTGGTGTACGCTGTGGCGGAGGGGGCTTGGGAAGGCGAGTGGGTGACGGGGTCGGGGGCCACAGCCCGGGTGGAGGTTACCCTTGGGTGGCAGGGCGCAAATCCTACGGCGCGCGGGTGGCTGGATTACATTCGACTGGTGCAGCCCCGGTCGCTTCGGTTTTCGGGGTCGCTGTTGCGTTTCGAGGGTGCGCAGCCGGAGGCGGAGATGGGGGGCGCAGCATACGAAGTGGCGGAGGGCTGGGGGGTGGGCCATGTTTGGGATGTGACGGACCCGGTGCAGCCCCGCCGCGTTTCGTGGACGCTGACCCCGGAGGGCAGTGTGCGCTTTGAAGCACCGCTGGATACCCTGCGTACCTTCTGTGTCTTCTCGGGGACCCAAGTTGCGCGGCCCCGGCTTGTGGGGGAGGTGGTAGCCCAGGACCTGCATGCCTGGGGACCCCAGGATTTGGTCATCGTGACGCGGCCGATGTTTTGGGAGGAAGCGGAGCGTTTGGCCTGGATGCACGCGAACGAAGGCATGCGGGTGGGACTGGCCTTGCAGGAGGATGTTTTTCATGCGTTTTCGAGTGGTAGTCCGGATCCGACGGCTTTGAAGATGCTCATGATGATGCTGCGGGACCGCGCGGATGGGGTGGAGGCGGATCAGCCGCGGTACCTCCTCTTGTTCGGCGATGGAACCTTTGCGAACCGGGGGAATTTCCAAGGGGGGCCTTACGTGATCACCTACCAAAGTGCGAACTCTGCCAGTCCCACGGACAGTTATGTCAGCGATGACTACTTCGGCTTTTTGGAGCCGGCTTATGGAGAGGGCATCGGTGACCGAATGTCCATTGGCGTTGGCCGCATTCCATGCAACACGGTTACAGAGGCTTCCGGATTTGTGGACAAATTGGCCCGCTACATGCAGTTGGAGGGCTTTGGAGGCGCGCCAGAGGATACATTGTGGTGGCAGGATTATGGAGTGGGCAGCGGCTGGGGAACGTGGCGGAATACGGTGTGCTTTGTTTCCGATGACATGGACGGAAGCGGTGGTCCGACGGAGGTGGTCCACATGCTCAACAGCGATGAGCATGCCCAGACCTTGCGGGAGCGGTACAATGCATTCGATGTCAACAAGATTTACTTGGATGCTTACCCCCAAGAGACCACAGCTGGGGGCGAACGTTATCCTGATGCCGCCGAGGCCATCCAGCGCCAAATGAAGAGGGGGGCTTTGATTGTCAATTATATAGGACACGGAGGCGAAAAAGGTTGGGCCCACGAACGGGTGCTCAACACCACCATGATTCAGGATTGGGACAATGCTTACCGCATGCCTCTGATGATGACGGCAACCTGTGAGCTTGCCCGGTTTGACGACCCTGCTGTGGAGAGTGCCGGAGAGATGATGGTGATGAATTCGGCCGGTGGGGCTGTGGGCATGCTCACAACCACCCGGGTCGTATTCAGCGGTTCCAACCAGCAGCTCAACCGGGCTTTTTACGATGTGGTGTTGGAACGTGGGCCATCGGGTTATCCCCGGTTGGGCGACGTCGCACGCGCGACGAAGAACGACCCCCAGGTGAGCAGCACCAGCAACAAGCGCAACTTCAGCCTCCTGGGGGATCCGGCCTTGCGGCTGGCTTACCCGGCGCACCGGGTGTTCGTTGACATGGAGCAGGATACCTTGCGAGCCCTGGAGTCAGGAAGGGTGCGTGGGTATGTGGGGTCGCATACCGGAGACACCCTGCACGATTTTTCCGGTCATGTGGTGGTGCGGGTTTTTGACAAAACCAGCCAGGTCACGACCCTCAACAACGATGGCGCGGGATCACCGCACACTTACAGCCTGTTCCGCAATGTCATTTTTCAGGGATTGGCCTCGGTAGAAGGGGGTGTTTTTTCATGCGATTTCGTGGTGCCCCGCGACATTGATTACGCTTTCGGACCAGGCCGGGTGAGTTGTTACGCGGCCGGGAGCGGGATGGATGCGCACGGGGTGAGCGAAGATTGGATCATCGGCGGGGTGGCGGAGACCTTTGAGTTGGATGTGACGCCGCCGGGTTTGGCCTTGTACATGAATGATTTGCAGTTCATTAATGGCGGAATGACGGACGCAAATCCCACGTTGCTCGCCCTCGTGCAAGACGCGGGGGGCATCAATACTTCTGGGGTCGGCATCGGTCATCAGATGAAGGCGGTGCTGGATGGGGACGAGAATGGGGCCATCGTGCTCAACGATTACTATGTCTCTGAGGTGAATACGTTTCAACGAGGTGCGGTGCGTTACCCCTTTGAGGGTCTGGAGGAGGGTCCCCATCGGCTTGAGGTGACGGTGTGGGATGTCCAGAACAACAAGGCGGCGGGGACCCTAGATTTCGTGGTGGATGCAGGGGGACTGGCGGTAGGGGCTGTGGCGGCGTACCCAAATCCCACGACGGACGAGGTTTGGTTCACATTCGAACACAATGCCCCATTCGAGCCCGGGACGCTGACCCTTGATGTTTTTGCCCCGGATGGACGGCAGGTCATGGGGTCAAGCCAAACCTGGTCCCCAACGGGTTATCGTTCCGCGCCTTGGCGATGGGACCTCCGCAACCCGGGTGGCAACCCGGTGCAACCCGGGGTGTACGTTTATCGTATGACCCTGCAACAAAACAGTGGATCCGTAGCACAATATTCTGGGCGCTTGGTCGTTTTACGCCCGTGATTCTTCGGACTACATTTGCCGCTCGAACAAGATGATGAAAAGGACTTTCCCAACCATCGTGCCCGGAATGATTGGGCTTTTGGGCCTGCAGGCCTTGCTGGGCCTCGGAGGCGCCCATGCCCAGCTCAATCCGGATGATCCCACCCGAATCGTTCAATTGAACACCATCACCACGGCTGTGCCGTTTTTGATGATCGGCCCGGACTCCCGCTCTGGAGCTTTGGGCGATGCGGGGGTGGCCCTGTCACCTGATGGGAATAGCTTGCACTGGAATCCAGCGAAGATGGCATTTCTGGAGAACGATGTGGAGTTCAGTCTCAGTTATGCTCCTTGGCTGCGGGCTTTGGTGGATGACATGAATTTGGCCTATCTTACCGGAATCCGGCGGATCAATTCCCGGCAAGCTTGGGGTGGCGCCCTGCGTTACTTCAGTTTGGGGAACATCACCTTCACGGACGAGTCCGGAACGACCATTCGCGATTTTCAGCCGGCAGAGTTCAGCTTGGATCTCGGGTTCTCCCAGAAGTTCACGGACCGTTTCGGGGGTGGCATCGCCAGCCGGTTCATCAATTCGAACTTGACGGGGGGTACCAATGTGTTGGGCGCCAATTCGAAGCCCGGCAGGTCGGTGGCCATCGATGCGAGCTTGTTTTACACCAACCCCAAGGCCCGGTTGTTCGGCAAGAAGGGGGAATTCAATTGGGGTCTCAACGTGAGCAACATCGGCGCCAAGATGAGCTACACGGAGAGTGCAGACCGGGACTTCATTCCCACCAACCTGCGGACGGGTTGGGCTTACAAACTGCCCTTGGATGCGGACAACAGCCTGACGTTCACGATGGATGCGAACAAGCTGTTGGTTCCTACTACGCCCATTTATGACCAGGAATCGGGGACGGAAATCGTCAGCGGATACGACCCCAACATCGGGGTAGCGTCGGCGATGGTCCAGAGTTTTTACGACGCCCCGGGCATTGTGGACTTCAACATGGACGGCACGTACACCATTGAACCGGGCAGCATCTTCCGGGAGGAACTGCGTGAGTACAACCTCGGTGGGGGGATTGAATATGGTTTTGGTGACGTTTTCGCGTTCCGTAGCGGATTCTTCAACGAGCATTACTCCAAGGGGAACCGGCAGTTTATCACGTTGGGAGCAGGCTTGAAGTACACTGTCTTTACGGTGGACTTGTCTTACCTCATCTCCACGCGGCAACAGAATCCCTTGGCGAACACCTTGCGTTTCACCTTGCGGTTGCAGTTTGCTGAATTGAAGGGCAGCAAAAACGCTGATGACGAATGATGCCGGATTTCAGGGTGGGCACTGGTTATGATGTGCATGTTCTGGCTCCTGGAGTGCCTTTTTGGCTGGGGGGCATCGCCGTACCCCATGAAGCCGGTGCCGTTGGACACAGCGATGCCGATGTCTTGCTCCATGTGATTTGTGATGCCCTGTTGGGGGCATGTGCCTTGGGGGACATCGGTCAGCATTTTCCGGATACCGACCCTGCCTACAAGGGAATCGACAGCAAGAAGCTGTTGGCCGAAGTGTACGACATGGTGCTGGATGCAGGCTGGGAGTTGGTGAATTTGGACACGGTGCTCTGCTTGCAGCGACCCAAAATTGCCCCCCATGTGCCTGCCATGCGGCAAGCCATCGCAGGGGTGATGGGAGTGGACATTTCCCAAGTGGCCGTCAAGGCAACCACCACAGAAAAGTTGGGATTTGTGGGCCGAGAAGAGGGGGTCTCCGCCCATGCGGTGGTCCTGGTTCGCAGGCGGGCCTGAGGCGCAGGGGCTTTTTACTCGGTTTCGCCGGGCGTTTCGAAATGACCCGGGACCACATTCGCGTCAAAAAAGACCTTGATGACGGCCGTGTCACGGAGCAAATCCACCTTGCCGATTTCGATCTTCTCAATGACTACCCCGGTCCTGCGGGAAAGATCAGCAATCAGTTCATCGCGTCTTCCTGAGTGAATGAGGTCCACCCGGTCGTAGATGACAATCTTCGTGGCCAGGTGGCGCAGTTTCCACAGCCGCTCGAGCACCCAAGTCAAGCCCCAGATGGTGCCATTTGCCACCAGGACCACAGCCCAAGTGTCTGACCCTGAGGCGAGAGCGTTGATGACGGCCAAGGCGATGACCAAGAAAAGGTAGGTCATTTCTCGGATGGGGATGGCATCGGTTCGGTAACGGATGATGCCGAAAATGGCGAACAATCCGAGTGCAAATGCCAAGTCCAGTTCGACGCCAATCAACAGGCGGCACAGGAGGAAAACGGAAGTGGAAACACTGAGGAAAGTGAATACAAACTCCCTACGCTGGGCGGCTTGGTGGTAAATGAACAGGACCAACACCAAGGCGGAAACCAGGTTCCCCAGAAAGGCGGGCAAGAAATCTTCGAGGATGGACGGGGTCATGGGTTCAGGGACCGTTGGATGTCGCGGAATACAGGCAGGTAGGTGCGCAAAGGTAATTGAGGATGCATCAGGCCCGTTCCCAGGATGTACTTCGACAACCGCGTGGGACGGCCAAGCGGCGGGTGAGCGCCGAGGAAATGGTCTACAATGCGGTAGATGGGAGATTGCCGATCGATCCGAACCTGCTTGATTTCCATGACCGCAATCCCGGAGACCCTGCGCAACATGGGGGCGGCTTCTGGATCGTCAATGGCGTGCTCAGGGCGGCCGTAAACCAAATCGGTATCCACCGTGATGCGCTCACCCCGGGCGCTGTGCACCAACGTGAAGCGGTTGAATTTGGAGCGCATCACAGCCCCGGAGCGATCGGCGTAGGGAAAGTGGAGGCGCATGAATTCCGATTCCTGCGCCGTGAGCGGGGCGTCCCAGGCTGCGTCAGATCTACGGACGATGCGGTCCTTTACGGTGCGGCCATGGACCGTCTTGCGCTTGACTTCGACAAAGGTTTGGCCATTGGATCCGTAACTCCGGATGCGGGCCTTGTGCCGAACTTTCCGGCCGCGCACATGATCGTTGAACGCATGGAAATCAGGCGAGTCGTAGAAGACATTGTCATACCGGCTCTGGCGTTGCCCATTCACCTCCAAAATTCGGTAGCCGCCGTCCTTTTCCCCCTCCGTGGCATGGCAATAGGCCAAAATCTCCGGCAACCAGCGCTCAGACACGATCAGCTTGTGATCGAGTCGGTCGAGCAACGCGGCGCCCGCAACCTCCTCCAAGCCGATGGGGCGGAGGGTGGAAAGGGATTCAAGCAGGTTCAACGCCGGAAATATACTGCAACCCAGCGATGGAGACGCACAGTACGCACCCGGGGGCATGAAATCCGGCGCGAAGTCCGCCAAAATTCGAAGAACCCCAATGGGACAAACTATATTTGCGGGACAGAAATCGAGGAAGGATGGCCACCACTACGAGCACCAAGCGCACCCCAACGCAACCCGCGACCGCGAAGAAGAACGGTTCGAAGCAAACAGAAACCGCTCCTTCGGTCCCCCACAGCCGGGAAGTTTATGCCCGCTGGTTCCGCGACATGTACCTCATGCGGAAGTTCGAGGAACGTTGCGGCCAGCTCTACATCCAGCAGAAATTCGGTGGATTCTGTCACCTCTACATCGGACAAGAAGCCATCCTCGCGGGCATGGTGGAGGCCATTCGGCCCACCGATCGGGTCATCACCGCCTACCGTGACCATGCCCATCCCATCGCCATGGGAACCGATCCCCGGCTGGTGATGGCCGAGCTCTTCGGCAAGCGCACCGGCACGAGCAAGGGGAAGGGCGGGTCGATGCATATGTTCGACAAGGAGCGCAACCTCTTCGGTGGTCACGGCATTGTCGGAGGCCAAATCGGACTCGGCGCGGGCATCGCTTTCGCGGACAAGTACCGCAAGGAGGACCACGTCACGCTCTGTTTCTTCGGGGACGGCGCTGCGCGTCAGGGCATGCTCCACGAGACGTTCAACATGGCCATGACCTGGAAACTCCCTGTGATTTTCGTGGTGGAGAACAACAAATACGCCATGGGCACCTCGGTCGAGCGGACTTCCAACGTGACCGACTTGTCCCTCTTGGGCGCTAGCTACGCCATGCCATCGGAAACAGTAGACGGTATGTCCCCCGAAGCGGTTTGCGCCGCATTCCAGCGGGCCGCAGCGCGCGGACGGGCAGGCGAGGGCCCCACCTTGCTCGACATTCAGACCTACCGTTACAAGGGGCACTCGATGTCGGATCCTCAGAAATACCGGACGAAGGAAGAAGTCAATGCCTTCCAGGACCGTGACCCCATTGAGCACGTTCGGGGCGTATTGCTGGCCCAAGGCTGGGCCACCGAGGCAGCCCTGAAGGACGTTGAGCAAGAAGTGAAGGACCTGGTGGAAGAATGCATCCGATTTGCAGAGGAGAGCCCACTCCCCGAAGCCCACGAGTTGTACGAAGACGTATACTCTGACCCATACCCCTTTGTCCGGGATTGATGCTTCTCCCCATCCAAATTCCGAAACGCTGAATCGCTGAAACGCAACCACAAAACGAGACCATGGCCGAGATCATTCGAATGCCCAAGTTGAGCGACACCATGACCGAAGGGGTCGTTGCCACGTGGCTCAAACAGGTAGGAGACGTTGTTGCAAGTGGAGAATTGCTCGCCGAAATCGAGACCGACAAGGCGACCATGGAGTTCGAGTCGTTCCACGACGGGGTTCTTCTGCACATTGGCGTACCCGCTGGGGGGGCTGCCCCGGTGGACAGTTTGCTGTGCATCATTGGAGCCGCGGGCGAGGACATCGCGGGTTTGCTCGCGGGCGATGCTGCACCGGTTTCCCAGGCGGCGGCCGCTCCTACTCCGGCGCCAGCAGCCGCAACGGTTCCCGCTGCGGTGCCCGCCCCGGTTGTGGCCCCGGCCCCGGTTGTCGCCCCGACCCCGGTTGTGGCCGTCGCTTCGGCTCCAGCCCTTTCCCCCGCTCCCGCGTTGGCTGCCGCGGCGACAGCCGTCCCAGCACAAGTCGGTATGGATGGTCGCATCAAAGTCAGCCCCTTGGCCCGCAAGTTGGCTGAGGCAAAGGGCCTGGCCATCCACCAAATTCCAGGTTCGGGAGAAGGCGGCCGCATCGTCAAGCGCGATGTGGAGTCCTTCCAGCCCGCCGTTCATCCGGCGGTCACTGCCGGAACCGCAGGGGTGGAGCACTTCACGGAAGTGCCTGTCTCCCAGATGCGGAAGACCATTGCCCGCAGGTTGGCCGAGAGCAAGTTCAGTGCGCCGCACTTCTATCTGTCCCTGACCATCGACATGGACAACGCCATCGCCGCCCGGGCGCAGATGAACGCGGCTGCGTCAGTCAAGGTCAGCTTCAATGACTTGGTGGTCAAGGCGACCGCTCTCGCGCTCAGGAAGCACCCGGCTGTCAACAGCGCATGGCTCGGCGACCGGATTCGATACAACGAACACGTGCACATCGGGGTGGCCGTCGCGGTTGAGGATGGCTTGCTGGTGCCCGTAGTTCGCCACGCCGATGGAAAATCCTTGACCCAGATCAACCAGGAGGTCAAGGACTACGCTGCCCGAGCCAAGGACAAGAAGTTGCAACCCGCGGATTGGGAAGGCAACACCTTCACCATTTCTAACTTGGGGATGTTTGGCATCGATTCGTTCACGGCCATCATCAATCCGCCTGATGCTTGCATCTTGGCGGTGGGGGGCATTCAGCAGGTGCCTGTGGTGAAGAATGGGGCCGTGGTGCCAGGCAACACGATGACCGTAACGCTCAGCTGCGACCACCGGGTGGTCGATGGGGCAACGGGTGCTGCGTTCCTGGCGCAACTGAAAGCATACTTGGAGCAGCCGGTGACGATGCTCGTGTGAGCCCATGTCGGGTCCGTTGCGTTCCTTGGACACGCCGGTGCACTTTTTGAAGGGCGTCGGTCCCCAACGGGCGGAGTGGCTGCGCGAGGAACTGGGCATTGACACTGCGGGGGATCTCTTGGAGATGCTCCCCTTCCGCTACGAGGATCGGTCCAAGTTCCTGCAAATTGCTCATTTGCAGTCGGATGTAGCTGCAGTCCAAATCCGGGGCAAAATTGTCCAATGCACGGAGGTGACCGGAAAGGGGGGCGGGAAGCGTCTCGTGGCCCAATTGCGGGACGAAACGGGGATGTTGGAGCTGGTCTGGTTCAAAGGCATCCGTTGGATCCAAAAGTCCTTGCCGCAGCAGGAGGAGGTGGTGGTGTTTGGGAAGCCGGCGTGGTTTGGGGGGAGGTGGAACGTGAGCCACCCCGAGGTGGAACGGTGGTCCCAGTTTGAAGCTCGGCAAGGATTGGGGTTGCAACCGGTCTACAGCACCACGGAGCGCCTGTCCTCGCGTGGGCTGGGTTCGCAGGGTCTGGCAAGGCTGATACGTGGCGTCTTGTCCGACCCCGGTTTCGAGATTCCTGAGTCTCTGCCGGCTGCTTGGCTGGCGGAATGGGGATTCCCATCTCGTTCGGAAGCTTTCCGGACTGCCCATGCGCCTTCCGACGCGGCTTCATTGGAGCAGGCCTTGCGTCGGTTGCGTTGGGAGGAGTTGTTTTTCATGCAGTGGTCGCTAGGCAAGCGAAAGCGGGCCATGACGCAAGGCATGGCGGGGGTCCGGTTCGAGCGGGTCGGGGAGTTGGTGAATCGGTTTTATGCGCACCACCTGCCTTTTGCATTGACAGGGGCACAGAAACGGGTGATCAAGGAGATCCGTGCCGATGTGAACACGGGACACCACATGAACCGGTTGTTGCAGGGGGATGTCGGCAGCGGAAAGACCGTGGTGGCTCTGTTGGTAGCCCTGTTGGCTGCCGACAACGGATTCCAAACCTGCCTCATGGCGCCGACGGAGATCCTGGCGAACCAGCATTATGCTTCGTTCCGGGAGTTGCTGGCGGGCATGCCAGTGGAGGTCGCCCTGTTGACGGGTTCCGTCAAGCCGTCGGCACGGCGGCCTATTTTGGAGGGTTTGGCAGGGGGAACGGTCCATCTGGTGATTGGCACGCATGCCTTGATTGAGCCCGTGGTTCAGTTTCGGAACCTGGGTTTGGCCATCATCGACGAACAACATCGCTTCGGGGTGCAACAACGGGCCCGGCTGTGGGCGAAGGCTGCGGTGCCCCCGCACGTGCTGGTGATGACGGCGACGCCCATTCCCCGGACACTGGCCATGACGGCTTACGGCGATTTGGATGTCAGCGTGATCGATGAGTTGCCTCCAGGGCGCAAACCCATTCGCACGGTGCATCGCACGGATGCCGCGCGCATGGGGGTTTTTCAGTTTTTGGAAGAGGAGATGGCGCGTGGACGCCAAGTGTATGTGGTGTACCCCTTGATTGAGGAGAGTGCCACGCTGGATCACAAGGACCTCATGGACGGTTACGAGTCCCTTTCCCGTCGTTTTCCGCTCCCGGATTATCGAATCAGCATCGTTCACGGCCGCATGCGTCCAGAGGACAAGGACCAGGAAATGCAGCGGTTTCAATCGGGACTGACCCAAATTTTGGTAGCGACAACGGTGATCGAGGTGGGGGTGAATGTCCCCAACGCCTCGGTGATGGTGGTAGAGAGTGCCGAGCGCTTCGGGCTGGCCCAGTTACACCAGTTGCGTGGGCGGGTGGGAAGGGGGGCCGAGCAGAGTTTCTGCATCCTCATGACCCGGGAGGAACTGAGTCGAGATGCCCGATTGCGGATGGAAACCATGTGCCGAACGACAGATGGTTTCGAGATCGCGGAGGTGGACATGGAGTTGCGGGGACCGGGGGACTTGATGGGCACGCAGCAATCGGGTGTGCCGGACTTGAAGATGGCGGATTTGATGCGGGATCGGGATTTGCTCATGGTGGCTCGGCAGGTGGTGATGGATTTGTTGGATCGGGATCCTGATTGGATGTTGCCGGAGCATGCGGTTTTGCAGGACGCGTTTCAAAGGGTGCGCACCCGTCGGTCGGATTGGAGCAGGATTTCTTGAACTTCGCCACATGAAATCGGGATTTCTGGGATGGTTGTTGGCTGGGTTGGTGGCTGCCTCACTCGCGGCATGGGCGTTGGGTCGTTTGCAAACGCGGGTGCCCGTAGCCGATGCGACCGATTGGATGGGGGATGGATTCACGGTTTGGGAGCAATGGGATGGACGGGCGGCCCGGTGGATTCCCTATCCGTGGTTGGAGGCCCGGTCGGGTTCGTTGGCCTGGGAGGGGGAGTGGCTGGCCTTGGGCGCAGTGGAGGATGCAGGAGGATTGGGCATCGCAGCGGATTGGCGTGCAGCCGATGCGCAAGGAGTGGCGGGTGTTCGGCAGGTGGAGGCGTGGAATTCGGTCGCTGTGACTCGGTTCCGGGGGGATTCAGCCGGCGTGGAACTCTGGCATATTTTTCCGCCGGAGAAGATGGATTTGGACCAGGTAGCGGGGTGGGTCTTGGCCCCAGGGTGGGAAGCCCGCGTTTCTCGGGGCGGCATCTTGTTGGGGACTGAGGCTGCTTGGACCCGTTTCTCGGACGTTCCGGGCGAGATGGCAGCAGCCTGGCATGGTCGGCGGCATGGCTACCACCGGTTGCAACGCACGGACGCTGCGGGTGGCGTCTTTTGGGCCAGTTTCTTTGCCCCCATGGAGGAATCGGGTCGTTGGGGGGCCTGGACGGGGACCGAATGGCAGGGTGGAATGGAGGTGGATGCTGACCCTGGGGCGGCCGTTTTGCCATCGGAATGGACTTTTTTAACTGGGGGGACTCGTGAGGATTGGGCATCCATTCGCATCCGGCGGGAGGATGTTCATGGGCCGGAACCCGATACCTTGCTGGTGGGCCGTTGGAACGGGACGGTGGCAACGCTTCGTGCCCAAGCTGGGGGGACGATCCATTGTTGGGGTTGGAGCGATACCGTGGGGTTGGCGGAGGCCTACGCTGGCTGGGGACTTCGGCCCGACAGCCTGGGGGCACGCTATGCGGTCCAGCGGGATGGTTTGGTCCGCTGGGATGGCACAGAGGAAGAGGTACGGCGGAATCGCGCAAGCTGGGAAGCTTGGCGGGCCCAGGATTTGGGTGCGAACGTGGATGCGGGATTTGAACAAAAGGACGGTTGGTGGTGGGACGGCGAGCGAACTTGGGGAGGAAGCTTGCGCCCTGGGGGACGCATGGCATGGACCACGGCCACTTCCGATGGCGGCGGCCGGGGAGGACAGGCCGTGGCTTCCGTCTTGCCTCCGGTGCTGGAACCTGCGGTCGATTCGACGGAAACGGAGCAGGAAGTGGCCCCATCGGCGGAGAACCGAGCCATGGGCACGGTGCGCAACCACCGGACCGGTGGAACCATGACCTGCCGCTGGGAATCGGGGCAGATTCGAGCGCGTGAGGGGGAGGTGGAGGTTTGGACGGTAGCAGCACCCGAAAAGGCTCCTCCTTTCCACCGGGTGTTTGAAGTGGACCTTTACCGGAATGGAAAGTTCCAAACCGCCTACGCCCAACCCAACTCAGGTTTACACTTGGTGGATGTTTTGGGCCGGGAGGCCACCGGTTTCCCTTTGCGTTCGGGTTCATCCCGCGTCACGGCGTGGTGGGTGGCTGATTATGACCGTGACCAGCAGTTTCGGTTCCTGGTGGCTTTTGAGGATGGTTCGCTGAAGAATTGGCGAGATGAAGGCCAGCCCACACCCGGCTGGAATTTCCAACCCTCCTCGCATGGTGCCATCACCTACTTGGAGCCCATTCGGGTGGGCAGCAAAGATTACCTGTTTGCGGGCCACCGGGATGGCTTTGTTCGACTCCTGAGTCGGTCCGGAGAAGACCGAGCGACCACTGCGGTCCGTGTCCCTTCAGGTCAGGTGCCCGCCTTCCGGCTCGGGGCGACCATCGAGACTTCCACCGTGCTCTACTTCGACGCGGAAGGCGTGTTGCAGGAGCGTACGTTCGGAGACAACCGGGCTGTGGGATTGTCCGGAAAGGCAAAAGGGGACAGCGTGAGGCTGGAAGACACCGACGGCGACGGAAAACCCGAAGTCATCGTGATACAGGGCGGCAAGCGCAAGGTGTTCAACGCCCGGAACGAACCCGTGGGCTGAAGCCCAACAAGCGTTTCCTCCGTTACGGCTCAACCCAGCACGCTGCGGCTGATGACAATGCGTTGCACCTCACTGGTGCCCTCATAAATCTGGGTAATCTTCGCGTCCCGCATGAGCCGCTCCACGTGGTACTCCTTCACATACCCGTATCCTCCGTGGATTTGAACGGCCTCCACCGTGGTGCGCATCGCTACCTCAGACGCATAGAGTTTTGCCATGCTGGAGGCCAAATCATAATCCTCCCCCTGGTCCTTGAGCCAAGCCGCTTTGATCACCAAGTGCCGCGCGGCCTCAATTTGGGTCGCCATGTCGGCCAGCTTGAAAGCGATGGCTTGGTGTTTCGAGATCTCCTGACCAAAGGCTTTCCGCTGCTTGGAGTACGCCAAGGCCAGTTCATAGGCTCCCGAGGCGATGCCCAAGGCCTGCGCTGCGATGCCGATGCGGCCCCCAGCCAGGGTTTTCATGGCGAACTTGAATCCGAAACCGTCTGCTCCGATCCGGTTCTCCTTCGGAACCTTGACGTCTTGAAACATGAGGGTGTGCGTGTCGCTGCCCCGAATTCCCAACTTGTCCTCCTTGGCTCCGACGATGAAACCCGGCATGCCCCGCTCGACGATGAGGGCGTTGATGCCCCGGTGGCCCAAGGCAGCATCCGTTTGGGCAATCACCAAGTACACCGAGGCTGAACTGCCGTTGGTGATCCAGTTCTTGGTGCCGTTGAGCAGGTAGTGGTCGCCCATGTCCACGGCGGTGGTTCGCTGGGAAGTGGCATCTGAACCGGCTTCGGGCTCCGAGAGGCAGAAGGCCCCAATTTTGGCGCCGGAAGCCAGCGGGACCAAGTACTTCTGCTTTTGTTCCTCGGTTCCGAAGGCAGCCAATCCGTAACAAACCAAGGAGTTGTTCACGCTCATGCACACGCTAGCCGATGCGTCGATCTTGGAGATTTCTTCCATGGCCAGCGCGTAGCTAACGGTGTCCATTCCCGAACCACCGTATGCGGTTTCGACCATCATGCCCATGAACCCAAGTTCCCCCAACTGCCTGATCTCCTCGGCAGGGAAACGTTGTTCGCGGTCCCGCTCGATGACTCCGGGCAGCAGGACGTTTTGGGCGAAGTCGCGGGCGGCGTCACGCACCGCCAATTGTTCTTCCGTGAAATCGAAATTCATTGTTCGTTCTGTCGGATGTTTGTCAACGGAGCCCGATGGCTCCGCTTCTGGAATGGAACGCGAAGATACACAGACGGGGACCGAAGCTACCCGCAGAGGACGAAAGAGGGTCTCGGTTTACCGGGTCTTGGGCATGATGAGCGGAACATCGCTGGATGGGATGGATGCGGCCGTCTCCGAGTTCCGATTCGAACCGGGGGAGGGAGGTTCAGAGGGGGGGCGGTGGAGTGGGGAGATGCTGCAGTTCGAGGGGTGGACGTTTCCCGAGGAGTGGCGGGATCGTTTGGCCTGTTTGCCGCATGCGACGGCCTTGGAATGGCATCGGACGGCAGCGGAATGGAGCACTTGGTGTGGGCAGCAGGCCCGGGAACGGCTGGATCTGACGGGTGTGCAACTGGCTGGTTTTCATGGCCAAACCGTCTTCCATCAACCGGATCAGGGCTTCACAACGCAATTGGCTTCGGGCGCGCATCTGCACGCTGCGCTCGGGGGCATGCCGGTGGTCTGTGATTTCCGCTCTTTGGATGTGGCCTTGGGGGGGCAGGGAGCGCCTTTGGTCCCGTTGGTGGATGCGTTGCTGTTTTCGGATGTTCCGGCTTGTCTGAACCTGGGGGGATTCTCGAACATCAGTTTCACGGATGGCCGGGGGCAACGAATTGCCTGGGATGTGGGACCCTGCAATCTCCTGCTGAACGCGTTAGCGGGCCGGTTGGGGGCGGATTGTGACCGGGATGGGCTGTGGGCGGCCGAGGGCACGGTCGATGCGGCGTTGTGGCGGGAGTGGATGGGGTTGCCGTACCATGGAGCGGTGGGGCCTCGGAGCTTGGGTCGGGAGTGGCTGGAGGCGCAGGTGCTGACGAAGTTGGAGGGCTGGGAGGGGGACCGCGGTGTACGGGACGCCTTGGCGACAGCGACGCACTATGTGGCCTCCACGGTGCGGGCCGCTGTGGCGGGCAGGACCACCTGGATCACAGGCGGCGGTGCCCACAACCGGTACCTCATGGCCTTGCTGGCCGCCCCGCCCGGCCCGCACCTCACCGGCCCCCCCGTGCCGATTGCGCCCGCCGCACAGCGCTGGATCGATGGCAAAGAGGCCCACGCCTTCGGCTTTTTGGCCCTGCGCCGCGCCCTGGGCCTCGAGACGGCCTGGCCCACTGTGACCGGGGCCAGCAGACCCTCTTGCGGCGGCGCGCTCTGGGGCCACTTCGTGCCCTGAACTGCTCGCGCGCTTGCTATCTTCGCGCCGCGCCGCTCCCCAGGCGGCCCTGCGAACGATGAAAGACCTGCTCAAATTGTACGAGGCGCGCCAGCCCGAGGTGGTTTTCGAATGGCATGACCCGGAAACGGAAGCTGTGGGATGGGTGGTCATCCACTCTTTGCGGGGCGGCGCCGCAGGCGGCGGCACCCGCATGCACGCTGCCCTGGACAAGCGAGAGGTGGAGAGTTTGGCCAAGACCATGGAAATCAAATTCACGGTCAGCGGACCCCAAATCGGGGGGGCAAAAAGCGGCATCCGGTTCGATCCGGCCGATCCGCGCAAGCGCGGCGTCCTTGAACGCTGGTACCGGGCTGTGGCCCCGCTCCTCAAGCACTATTATGGGACGGGTGGCGACATGAACGTCGACGAAATCCACGAGGTGATTCCGCTGACCGAGCGCACCGGGGTTTGGCACCCGCAGGAGGGCGTGTTCACAGGCCACTTCAAGCCCGATGAAACGCAGAAAGTTCGGCGCATCGGCAACCTCCGGCAGGGCGTCTCTCAACCGGTGGAGGACCTGGCCTTATCGCCCGACGTAACCCGCAAGTACCGGGTAGCTGACCTGATCACGGGATTCGGTGTGGCGGAATCTGTCCGGCATTACTTCCAAATCTATGGGGGCGAGCTGGCGGGCAAGCGGGTCATCGTGCAAGGTTGGGGCAACGTAGGCGCTGCCGCCGCTTACTACCTCGCCGAAGCAGGCGCTGTGGTGGTGGGCATCATCGACCGGGTCGGGGGCATCCTGGCTCCTGAGGGCCTGGGGCCCGAGGAGGTGACCGAGCTGTTCCTGGCGAAGACGGGCAACGCCCTGGTGGCTCCGCATTTGCGTCCTTTTTCGGAGGTGAATGGCCAAATCTGGGACACCCCGGCCGACATCTTCCTCCCCTGTGCCGCCTCCCGGCTCGTGACTGAGGACCAACTGGACCGCATGTTGGCCGCCGGGGTTTCCCTGATTTCGAGCGGGGCGAACGTCCCCTTCGCGGACGAAGCGATCTTCTACGGCCCCATCGCTGAGAAGGCGGACCGCCACATGGCGGTCATTCCGGACTTCATCGCGAACTGTGGCATGGCCCGGGTCTTTGCCTACCTCATGGGCGATGCCGACGTGGACTTGAGCGACGCAGCCATCTTCCAGGACACCAGCGCGACCATCCGCCGGGCCTTGGAGGCGACCCATGCTCGGAATCCGGACCGCACGGAATTGACAGCGACCGCCTTCGCCATCGCCCTCGAGCAGCTGGTCTGAGGGAGAAAAAGACCCGACGGACGATGGAAAATCGCTCCGGGCTTTCGAACTTTCGGGTCGTTACCGGTCTCGGGGTTGCTGCCTGCAGGCATCCGAGGTTTCCCGGTCGCTGAACGACCATGGAGTGGATTGTATTGGGGGTGTTTGTACTGGGGTATTTGGCCATTGCGCTGGAACACCCCATCCGCATCGACAAAGCGGCGAGCGCCTTGCTCACAGGAACGTTGACTTGGGCGCTCTTTGTGCTGGGAATGAAGGAGTTTGCGCCTCATTTGCAGGGCGAATTCTCGGATTTTATGGCGCACTTCCAAGGTTCGCCGGGAACGGAGAAAGCTGTCTTTTTGGAGCACCGGTTGCTGCACCATGTTCAGGAAATTGCTTCCATCCTCTTCTTCTTGATGGGGGCCATGACCATCGTCGAATTGGTAGACGCCCACGAGGGATTTGCGGTCATCACCAACCGCATCCGCACCAAGAACAAGGTCGCTCTCATGTGGGTCATCGCTCTACTCACTTTCTTCATGTCGGCCGTGTTGGACAACTTGACGACTTCGATTGTCATGGTTTCGCTGTTGCGGAAGCTCATCGACGACAAGGAAACCCGCTGGATTTTTGGAGGAATGGTCATCATTGCGGCGAATGCGGGCGGCGCTTGGTCGCCGATAGGGGACGTGACCACAACGATGTTGTGGATTGGAGGCCAAATCACGACCGGCGAGACGATTTCCAACTTGATTCTCCCTTCCTTGGTGGCCTTGGTGGCTCCACTTTTGTTCATGACTTTCCGGATGAAGGGCGAGGTGCAGCGGCCCGTGGTGCAGATTGACCACCGGTTGGAGCCCACAACTGCGGCGGAGCGAAACTTGGTTTTTACGCTTGGCGTTGGGGGGCTCTTGTTTGTTCCGGTGTTCAAGACGGTGACGCATTTACCGCCTTTCATGGGGATGATGATGAGTTTGGGGGTGATTTGGGTGGCCACGGAATGGATGCACCGCAACAAGAACCACGAGGAGCGGAGTGCCCTTTCGGTGCTGACCATCCTCCGCAAGATTGACACGGCTTCGGTGTTGTTCTTCCTCGGCATTTTGCTGGCAGTGGCTTCGCTGCAAGAGATGGGCCTTCTCATCGATGCTGCTGGCATGCTCAAGGCGGGATTGAATGACATTTACTTGATCAACTTGACCATCGGATTCCTGAGTGCTGTAGTAGACAACGTGCCCTTGGTGGCGGCATCCATGGGCATGTATGAGGTGGTCGCTTCAGGCGCGGACCTCGGGGCTTGGGATGCAGCGTTCGTGCAGGATGGTGCCTTCTGGCAGTTCTTGGCTTTTTGTGCGGGAACGGGCGGATCGATGTTGATCATCGGTTCTGCAGCGGGCGTGGCCGTGATGGGTTTGGAGAAAATCGACTTCATGTGGTACGTGCGCCGCATTTCGGGACTGGCCGTCCTGAGCTATTTGTGCGGTGCGCTGTCCTACTGGCTGCTTTACGGCCTCTGAGGCTCAGGGGCTTGGGGTCCTTGCCGGACCGCCCGGGTTGTGAACCGCGGGCGGTCGAAAAGAACGGGGTGGGTTGGGGGTTTGGCCCAATAATTGCGTGAACTTCCACGTTCAATTCGCGAAACCTTACAACCCATGTTGATTTCCTTGTTGCTCCAGCAGTTGACAACCGGCTCTACCACCGACAGCACCCCAGAAACGGTTCAATCGATGGGCGAAGCGCCCGCGGCTGTTCAATCCATCGAAGTGAGTGTGTTGGATTTGTTGATCGAAGGCGGGTGGTACATCATGCTTCCCCTTGCGGTGATGTCTGTGGTGGCCCTGTATGTCTTTTTTGAGCGTCTCATGGCCATCCGGAATGCAGAAAAGGTGGCTCCGGATTTCATGAACAAGATCAAGGACTACGTATCCAGCGGCAATTTCGCTTCAGCGCGGAACCTCTGTGCGACCTCCAATACGCCCATGGCCCGCATGCTGGACAAGGGCATCAGCCGCATCGGCAAAGACCTCAAGGACATCAGCGTCGCCATTGAAAACATCGGAAAGCTGGAAATCTACAGCTTGGAAAAGAACTTGGGGGTGTTGGCGACCGTGGCAGGTGCCGCGCCGATGTTGGGCTTCCTTGGAACGGTCATCGGGATGGTGAATGTATTCTTGGACATGGAACAAGCGGGAACGGTGCGGGTGGAAGACATCAGCGGAGGAACCAAGCAGGCCATGATCACCACCATTGTGGGTCTGATTGTGGGCATCATTGCCTACATGGCCTACAACCATTTGGTGAGCAAGGTGAGCAAGGTCATCAACAAGATGGAGGCTACTACGATTGAGTTCATCGACATCTTAGAAGAACCTGCGCAATGAGCTTCGGACAACGCAACAAGATTCAGGTTGGGGGCAACATGTCCTCCATGACGGATTTGGTGTTCCTGTTGCTCATCTTCTTTGTGATCCTTTCGACCTTGGCATCGAATGGCGTGAATGTGGAGCTGCCTCAGGCCCAAGGGACCACCTCCGTGACGCCTCATTTGACAGTGAGCATCATGGCCGATGGGAGTTACCATTTGAACGGGGGTCCTGTGCCCAAGGAGGATTTGGAGCGGTTGATCCAAATCCGCATGGAAAATTCCACGGATGACGTCATTTACTTGCAGGTAGATGCATCGGTTCCCACAGGTTCTACGGTTGAACTCATCGGCTTGGCGAAGGCAAACAATTGGAAGGTCATGTTGGGAGCGGCGCCCAAAACGACGGAACCATGACCGGATCGGAAAAGGAAGCGCAAGACCGTCGGGTCCGTCAGAAAGCGGGCTTCCTCGCAGGGGGCATCTTTTTGGTGGTGGCGGTGCTGTGTTACTTGCTCACTGCCTACACCATTTCGGACCCGCCACCGGGGACGCAGTATGTTGCGGTCGGCATGGCGGACATCGGGAACAGTCTGATCGCCACGGGTGACACGGAGTCTGATTTCCCCTCCGAATCGGTGGAGGAGGCTGTGCAGCCTACCGAGGCGGCTTCCCCGAGTCAGCAACAAGCGGCTTCGCAGGTGGTAACCCAGGCCCGAAGCGAGGTGTCAGCGAACAACCAACCCAATCCCAACAACGGACAGGGGCAGCAGTCAGGTCCTCGTGTTTCTACCTCGTTGAACAACCGCCTCGGGGCGTTGCGGTCGGGTGGAGGAGGTTCTCAAGGTTCGGGGGAAACCGGAACCGGAAACGAAGGCATCGAAAACGGAGAGCCATTCCGGACGGGAGCCGACGGGAATGCCGCTTGGGGTTTGCAGGGCGGGGACATGATCGGCTATCCCCAGCTCGATGAAAAGCCCACGAAGGCGGGGTACATTCGGTTGAAAGTCCGGGTGAACAAGGCAGGCGAGGTGACTGGAGTGGATTACGATCCATTGGAGTCGAGTCTCGCTGATTCGCGGAGCATTGCATTGGCAAAAAGGGCTGCTTTGACTGCACGGTTTTCGACCAGTTCCACCATGCCCATTCGCAATGGGTACATCGTCATTCGCTTCGAATTGAAATGATGACCTATGCGGAGGCGGTGGCGGTGCTCTTCGGGCAGTTGCCGATGTTTCAGCGGGATGGACCGGCGGCGTATAAGGAGGGACTGGAGGGGACCTGGGCAGTGCTGGACTTGTGCGGGCATCCGGAGGAGGGGCTTCAGGCCATCCATGTGGCCGGAACAAACGGAAAGGGTTCGGTTTGTCACCAGGTGGCTGCGGTGTTGCAGTGTGCCGGCTACAAAACCGGGTTGTTCACTTCGCCCCACATGCGCGACTTTCGGGAGCGCATCCGCGTCAACGGAGAGCCGGTGCGCGAGGAACGCGTGGTCGATTTTGTGACCCGTTATCAGGGGCGGTGGGGTCAACCTTCCTTCTTTGAGTTGACTTGGGGTTTGGCCTTGGAGACGTTCCGGGCGGAGCAAGTGGATGTGGCCGTGATCGAAACGGGGATGGGGGGGCGGCTGGATTCGACCAATGTCCTGGCGCGGCCGTTGGTGGTGGCGGTGACGAATGTGGGGCTGGACCACCAAGCGTTTCTGGGGCCGGATGTGCGGAGCATCGCCCGGGAGAAGGCGGGCATTTTGAAAGAGGGGGTGCCGGTGGTGCTGGGTCGGATGCGGCCCGAGGCGCAGTCCGTGCTGTTGGAGCAGTCCCTGCGCACGGCGAACGAGGTCCATTTCGCGGGCGTAGAGCCGGCGTGGCCGGGCGAGGCGCCTTATGCGGCGGAGAATCGGGCCACGGCGAGAAAAATTTTGGAGGTGCTCGATGCGCTTCCGGGCTGGGAAGTGCCGCCTGCGGCTGTGGCGTCGGGTTTGCGCGACTACAAGGAGTTGACAGGCCAAACAGGCCGCTGGACGTGGCTGCCTCCGGCACCTTCGGGCGCCCGGGTCCTTGCGGATTGCGCCCACAACGTGGACGGCTTCGCTCGGACGGTGGACGCGGTCCGTGCCGAGGTGCCGGGCGGGCGATTGCGGGTCGTTTTCGGGACGGTGGCGGACAAAGATCTGGGGGAGGTTTGGCCTGGATTGCCGGCGGAAGCCACGTACTACTGG
Source organism: uncultured Comamonadaceae bacterium (assembly GCA_964405405.1). Classification (GTDB taxonomy): domain Bacteria; phylum Bacteroidota; class Bacteroidia; order Flavobacteriales_D; family Sanyastnellaceae; genus CAMCYM01. The sequence goes on from CAYONT010000006.1 coordinate 58,202, forward strand.
TGCGCGGCTTCGATCCCGAGGGCGTTGGCCGCCGAAGCGCTGGCGGTGCGGGCGGAGGCAGCGGGACTGCGGGGCCGGGCCTGCGGTGGGGTGGCGGAAGCCTTGGCGGCCGCGCGTGCCGAATCCCAGCCGCAGGACCTGATTTGGGTCACGGGTAGCATCTTCGTCGTCGCCGAGGCCCGTTGATTCCGGGGGTGCCGTTCAGGCCCTCAGCCCCGCTCGACCAGACTCCGACCCGTCATCTCGGGCGGCTGGGGAATGCCCATGAGCTGCAAGACCGTGGGTGCGACATCGGCAAGAATGCCATTCCGCACCGAGGTTACGCCGGGTGCGATGACGAAGAGCGGCACGGGATTCGTCGTATGGGCCGTGTGCGGCGAGCCGTCCGGGTTGCGGGCCAAATCCGCATTCCCATGGTCGGCAATGATGACGAATTGATAGCCCCGCTTCTTCCCAGCCTCCACCACGTCTTGCAGGCAGGCATCTGTAACCTCCACGGCCCGCACCACGGCTTCGAATACCCCGGTGTGCCCCACCATGTCGGGGTTGGCAAAATTGAGACAGATGAAATCCGCGGTGCCTCCTTCCAGTTCGGGTGTGATCCGGGCAACCAGTTCGTGGGCTGACATTTCCGGTTGCAAATCGTAGGTGGCGACCTTCGGGCTGTGGGCCATGATGCGTCGTTCTCCCGGAAAGGGTTCCTCCCTTCCCCCGTTGAAGAAGAACGTGACGTGGGGGTATTTTTCGGTTTCTGCGATGCGGATTTGGCTTCGCCCATGCGCAGACAACACTTCGCCCAACGTCGCTTGCAAATTGGGTTTGTCGTACACCACATGGACCCCGTGGAAGGTGTCGTCGTAGTTCGTCATGGTGACGTAATGCAGGGCCAGCGGCGCCATGCCCTCCTCGGGGAAAGCTTGCTGCGTCAGGGCTTGGGTGATTTCCCGGCAGCGGTCGGTGCGGAAGTTGAAGCAGATGACGACATCGCCCGGGCGAATCCGGCCATCGGTCCCCTCGATGACGAATGGCTCGATGAACTCGTCGGTGACCCCGGCGGCGTAGGAGGCCGCGATGCCGGCATCCGCACTCGGAAAAGATGCCCCAGCCCCCTCCACCAAAGTCCGGTAGCTCCGGGCTACCCGCGGCCAGCGCTTGTCCCGGTCCATAGCATAGTACCTGCCGTGCACCGAGGCGATGTGTCCGCCCGTGGCCGCCAGGACCGATTCGAGTTCTGCGATGTAACCCCGACCCGTGTTGGGGGCTGTGTCCCGGCCGTCGGTGAAGGCGTGCACCAGGAAGTCCTTCAAGCCCGCCTCGTGGGCCAGGGTACAAAGTGCATGCAGGTGCGCTTGCTGCGCATGCACCCCACCTTTTGACACCAACCCCATGAAGTGCAGTCGCCGACCGGGTTCCCGCGCTGCTTCCCAGGCTGCCTGCAATGCTGGCTCCCGACCCAGCGTGCCCTCGGCAACAGCACGGTCGATTCGAGCCAGGTCTTGGTAGACCACCCGTCCGGCTCCGATGTTCATGTGCCCCACCTCACTGTTGCCCATCTGGTCATCCGGAAGCCCGACGTGCATGCCATCGGTACGCAACGTGGCATGCGGTGCGGAAGCCCAGAGGGAGTCGAAGAAGGGAGTGCGCGCGGCGTGTACCGCGTCGTTCGCGTCTTGGGCACCGATGCCCCATCCGTCGAGGATGACCAGGGCGACCCGTGCAGGTTCAGAAGGTTGGTTCATGGTTCTTTGGGAATCCGGGTGATGATGCGGGTGCCGCCCAGGGGGCTGTCTTCGATGGAAAGCCGGCCTCGGTGCATGCGGACCATGGTGTCGGCGAGGTAGAGCCCCAAGCCCGTCCCCTCGGTCGATCGGGTGGATTCGTCTCCAAGACGAACGAACGGCTGAACCACCCGGCGCCTTTCGCTGCGCGGAATTCCTGGGCCGGCATCGTCGATGGTAACCACGTAATGGCCGCCCTCCTCCGCCAGCGCCACGGTGACCGCCCCGCTTGGCGGCGTATACTTCAGCGCATTTTCAATCAGATTGCTCCAGGCCAAACCCAATCCACGTCCGTCCCCCTCCACGCCGCGGAGGGGGTGATCCGGTGGGACAAAGGCGACCTTTCGCCCCGCATGGGGCCCAACGAGCAGGTGCTGGATGGCCCGTTCGATGAGATCTTCGGGGTCGATGGGCGATTTGGCCAGCGGTTCCCCCACCCGGGCACTCTGCAAGATGTCGTCGATGCGGCGCTCCAGCCGGTAGCCCGCCTGCTGCGTTTCTTCGAGCATTTCCGCGGTTTCATGGGCGTTGAGGCCGCCCCGCTGCAAGGTCTCGGTGGCCAAACGTATGGCAGCCAAGGGGGTTTTGAGTTCGTGGGTGACGGCTAGGGTGAAGTTGCGCTCGCGTTGGCGCTGTCGTTGCTCCGCACGGGCGTGTCGCCACAGGGCCCAGAGTCCGACCACGAGGAGGGTCAGGAAGACGCTGCCTTCGCCTAGGATCATGGTCTTCCAGCGCGCGAGCTCCTCCGGGTCACGTCCGGGCCGGACCTGGTGCAAGTCGGTGCGCAACCGGACAAGCAGCGAGGCCCACCAGGCGAATTGGATGAGCACATAGGTTCCCAGCAGGACGATGAGGGTGCTGCGCTTGACTTTCACTCCGCGAAGGTACGTTGGTTCCCAAAACCGCTCCAGGGAATGAGGTCCCAACGGGGACCGTCGCACAGGGCTACCCGGACGGTGGGGTGCCGCACCCCGGGATGCCGCACGAGGACGCCATAGGCCCCCCGATCGATCACGAAATCCCAGCGGTCCTCGGTGGCGAGCCGGCTCCAGGCCGCCCACATATCGGCGTTCCAGCGGATGTCATCGACCACCACCGCCGAGGGTCGGTCTCCCCCTCGATTCGCCCGAAGGGCCGGCGCAACGGCATCCACCCAACGGTGCACGGCCTCGCTGCGGTGGTCCCCGTCGACGAACACGAGGTCCCAGGGCTCGGCCCCATCTCCAGCCGTCCCCGCCACGACCCGCGCCGCACACCACCCTGGCACCACCTCCTCGAACCGAGCCACCACACCCTCGATGCGCCCCCCCGATTCCGTTTGCCGCCACCCCGCCGCCGCCCAACCTGCCAACCGGGCATCCCCTTCGACCGTCAGCACCCGCCGCCCGTCCCCCGCCAGGTACGCCGTGGTCAGCCCCAAATTCGTTCCCAATTCCAACACCTGTTCGGCCCCCATCCAGCGGGCCAACGCCGCCAACTCCCGGGCCTGCCGCGCTGGGGCTGTCGACCACCGAATCCGGTCCCGAACCCGCACCGCCACCCTGCGCCCCCCGACCCCCGCGCCCGACCCGCCCGACCCGCCCGACCCGCCCGACCCGCCCGACCCCGCTTCCGTTGCCCCGCCTCCCGCCCGGACACTCCCAGAACCCCATTCCGCCATCGTCCACCCTGCGGCCTCCCGGCTCCAGGCCCGCCGGAGCGCCTCCACATCCGTACGGTGCTCCTCCCGGTTCCGCCCACCGGTTCGGTACCATGCCCGCCCCAGACCATAGAGAAATGGCGAGTGCATCCCCCGCCAGCTGACCGCCATCCAGTGCCACTGCCAGGCCAAACCGAGCCTCACAAAAAATAATTTGATCACAGGGCAAAATTAGTCTTGTTTCGAAGCAGAGTTCTGCTACCTTTGCGCTCCGCCAGCACAAAAGGGACAATCGGGCGATTAGCTCAGCTGGTTCAGAGCACCTGCCTTACAAGCAGGGGGTCGCTGGTTCGAGCCCAGCATCGCCCACACAAAAGAAAAGAGCGCATCTCCAGATGCGCTCTTTTCTTTTTCCCTGGTCTGACCTTTCATCGGACGATGGTGACCGCACCGTGGAAGTTTTGGCCATCCGACCGCTGGAAGACGTAGTAGTACGTTCCGTCGGAAACGGGGTCACCGCCCACGCGGCCGTCCCAAGAACCGCCATAGTTGAGGTCCTGAAAAATCAAGTTGCCCCAGCGATTGTACACCAGCAGGACCGAACCGGGGAATCCCTCGATGCCTTCGATGCGGAAGAAATCGTTCTTGCCGTCGTTGTTGGGCGAGAAAACGTTGGGGATGAGGGTGTTGCATGCTTCAAGCAGGAGGAGGAAGGTGGCCTCCTCTCCACACTGGTCGATGGCGGTCACCACCAGCAATCCCTCGTTCATGCCGGCCTCATAGATGCCCCCATCTCCATAGAAGGCGGCCAGGGTGTCCAGGGTGGCATTGACCTCCACCCACAGGGAGTCGGTGGGTTCCGGGTTGATGCCGTCGAATACGTACTGCCAGGTGTAGAAGGTGAACGAGCCCGTGCCGCCTTCGATGTCCACCGCAGCTTGGACTCCGAGACACGCCTCCTCATCCAGCACCAAAATGTCCGGGTACTCGGGTACTTCGATGAAGTGGTTGGAGCTGGCGTTTTGACCGCAGCCATCCGTCACGTTGAGGGTGATGGTGGTGCTTTGGGCAGGAGCAGTGTTGGCGGTGGCTTGGTTGCCTCCGAAGCTCCAGTTGTAGGTGTAAGGACCAGCGCCGGTGAGGATGACGGCCGCCAAGTTGACCGGATCTCCCGGGCAGAAGGGGGAGGTGGTTTGGTCTACATCCACCGACAAGGGCGGAGGCGGGATGTAGGCAATCGTGGCTTCTACCGTGTTGCCACAAACGTCGGTGACCACCACAGTTTGCTGGCCTGCGGTGGTTGCATTCACCGTGTTGGAGGCTTGGGTAGGGGTCAGGCCTCCGGTCCACTGGTAGGTGAAGGGGCCGAAGCCGGTGACTGCCTCGACCGCAAGGACGGCCTGCCCGTTGCAGATGCCTACGGGAGAATCGTAGTCCAAGGTGACCGCCTCCGGATCCAAGATGACCAATGTAGCGGACCGGAACACGGTATCGCCGCACAAGTTGATGTATTCGTAAGAAATGGTCACTGACTCAGCGCCTTCGGTGATGCCATCGGCGATCACGTTCAAAGGCACATCGTAAGAGGTCACACCGACGCCCAGCACCACCGACGGGTCGATGAACGCATAGTCCACCCCGTTGGTGGCTGAGCCCGATATGGTGAGTTCCAGGGTTTCCTCCAGGGTGGCATTCGGACGAACGATGGTAAACACGGCGTCGTTGCAGCTCTCTACCACCGTGGTGTCCCCGAGGAAAACCTGGTTGCCGCTGATGGAAGCCGAGGCCACGATGTCGAAGGCGTTGGACGAGAAAGATCCGCCCTCGATGAACACAGCACTGTCGAAGGCAGAGTCCCCTGCGTCGGCAATCGCAATCTTGATGTGGTATACCTCACCGCACTGGACCTGGGCCTCTGCAGTGAGAACCACCGTGAAGCCGTCGAGTTGGGTGGCCGTGGGTGCGGTGTTGGTCGCGTTGTCAACGTAAAACTCGGTGTTCTGAGTCCAATTGGGGTCGACCTGGTTGCAATTCGGGGCAGACCCGTTGCCCCCAACGTTGCCGTTGTTCACCGAGTTGATGGTCACCGGAACCCCGTTGGTTCCGGGGATGATGGCGAGGTTGATGGCATTGTTGGAGTAGGGGCCGTTGATGCCTGGACCGCTCAGGAAGAATCCGAAGGCGTCATTGACGGTGCCACAAACGTATTCGTTGTATTCCTCTGAGCCGAAGGAGTAGTTGAAGCGAATCGAGTCCCCTGTGGGAATGAAATCGAACTCCAGAACGGCGGCATCGTTGGTGGTAAAGGTGCTCAATGCATTCAAATCTGGATCGCTTGTGCCGAAGTTGCCACCGCCCAGGGTCAGGCTGCCACTGTTGTTGGGGCCGACCGCGAGGGTTACCGTCCCGGAAGCCATGATCAGGCCGTTGGGAATCAGGATGTTCGAGTTGGCTGCGTCGAAGCTGCCGATTTGGTCTAAATCCCCAGAAAAGGTGATGTTGGAGACCTGCACCCCCTCACCGACCAGGATGTCTGTCACCACTTGTTGGGCCGTAAGGGTCGGATCGACAACAAGTTGAGCGCGCAGGAGCGTACCCGTCGCAAGTACCATACAGGCCAAACCCACACGCAAAAAGTACAATCGAGCCATCGCCAACGGGTTGAGGTTGTGTACCCAAACATACGACTACCTTTGGGACATGGACAAGACGCTCATCTCGGTACGCGGGTTGCGCAAGACGTACGAAATCGGCAACCAGGTTGTGAATGCCTTGGATGGGTTGGATTTGGACATCGAACGCAATGCCTATGTGGCTTTGATGGGCCCGTCGGGTTCGGGAAAGAGTACATTGATGAACATCTTGGGGTGTTTGGATGCCCCCACGGCGGGTTCGTATGCCTTGAATGGCCGGAACGTCGCAGGGCTCGATGAAGATGCGCTGGCGGAGATTCGGAACAAGGAGATTGGTTTTGTGTTCCAAACATTCAATCTTTTGCCCCGCTACACGGCTCTGGAAAATGTGGCGTTGCCGCTGATTTATGCGGGAATGGGGCGCGATGCCCGGGAGGCCCGGGCCCGGGAGGTACTGGCCCAGGTGGGGTTGGAGAACCGGTCCCACCACCGGCCCAATGAGCTCAGTGGAGGCCAGCGCCAACGGGTGGCCGTGGCCCGTGCATTGGTCAACCGGCCTTCCCTGATCTTGGCAGACGAACCCACGGGAAACCTGGACACAGCCACCTCTCTGGAGATCATGGCGCTTTTTCGGGACATCCATGAAGCGGGCAACTCCATCATTGTGGTGACCCATGAGGAGGACATCGCAGCCCATGCCCAGCGGGTGGTTCGGTTGCGCGATGGAAAATTGGACGTCCAAGCCGGGCGTTGACCGGCGGCTCCGTTGTTACTTTGCAGTGCGCAGTCCGGAGGTGGGCTGCGAGTGAATCGGTTACATGCAAAGAGAGAGAATCATCCACCTGCGCGATGAATCGCGCATCGGTGAAGTGGTGCAGGTCGCGGGCTGGGTCCGCACGTTTCGCAACGACACTTTTGTCGCCCTGAACGACGGGAGCTGCCTGGGGAACTTGCAGTTGGTCATCGACCGGGAAGGCAGCCCGGAATCGGAGCGGAAGCGGCTGACCACAGGCGCGGCCATCCGGGCGGTGGGAACCCTCGAACGTTCCCAGGGCAGCGGCCAGTTGACGGAACTCAAAGTGACCGAATGGGAGGTTCTCGGGGATGCAGACCCCGATCGGTATCCCATCCAGATGAAGAAGCACTCGCTGGAGTTCCTGCGGGAGAAGGCCCACCTGCGGTTCCGGACGAGCACCTTTGGGGCTGTCTTTCGCGTGCGCCACGCCCTCAATTTTGCGATCCACCGTTTCTTCACGGAGCGCGGGTTCTTCCAGCTCCACACGCCCATCATCACCGGATCCGACGCCGAAGGGGCGGGTGAGATGTTCCGGGTGACCACGCTGGACCTGAACAACCTGCCCCGGCTCGCCGATGGGGGGGTGGACGAAGGGGCGGACTTCTTCGGCAAGGCTGCGAACCTGACGGTCAGCGGTCAGCTGGAGGCCGAACTCGGCGCCATGGCCCTCGGCCAGGTCTACACCTTCGGACCCACGTTTCGCGCCGAGAATTCGAACACTTCCCGCCATTTGGCCGAGTTTTGGATGATCGAACCCGAGGTGGCCTTCGCGGATTTGCGGGACAACATGCGGCTGGCGGAGGATTGTTTGAAATCCGTGTTGGGCGCAGTGTTGGAGGGGTGTGCGGAGGATTTGGCCTTCCTGGAAAACCGAGAAATCGAGGCGGAGAAGGCCCTTCCCCAGGACCAACGGCACGACCGGCCGCTGCGGGAGCGTTTGCAGGCGGTGGTGGATACCCCGTTTCAGACCGTTACCTACACCGAGGCCATCGACTTGCTCCGCGGTTCGAAGCATTACCAGAAGAAGAAATTCAAATACCCGGTGGAATGGGGCGTGGATTTGCAGAGCGAGCACGAGCGTTGGCTGGTGGAACATCACTTCAACGGGCCCGTGATTTTGACCGATTATCCGGCCCAGATCAAGGCGTTCTACATGCGGGCGAACGAGGATGGAAAGACGGTCGCAGCGATGGATGTTCTGGTGCCCGGCATCGGAGAGATCATCGGTGGCAGTCAGCGGGAGGAGCGTTTGGATCGGCTGGAGGCCAAATGCGCCGCATTCAATATCCCCGCAGAGCACCTCTGGTGGTACCTTGAGACGCGTCGGTTCGGTTCGGCCATCCACAGTGGCTTCGGGTTGGGTTTTGAACGTTTGGTCATGTACGTGACCGGTATGTCGAACATCCGGGACGTGATTCCTTTCCCCCGCACACCGCAGAACGCGGAATTCTGACCCATGCTCAAACAGTCGCTCCAACAGAAACTCCTCCAGAAGCTTTCGCCCCAGCAAATCCAGCTGATGAAGTTGCTGCAGGTTCCCACCATGGAACTCGAAGCACGCATCAAGCAGGAATTGGAGGCAAACCCTGCCCTGGAGGAGGTGGACGACCGTTGGGAAGGGGAGGAGCTGGGCGAGGAAATGAGCGGAGAAGCGCCTGAGGATTTAGACAGGGAGCAGGCGCTGGAGGAGTTTGATTACGGAGACTATCTGGATGATGAGACCCCAGATTACAAACTCAGTGTGCAACAGCGGGGTGCGGATGAGGAGGACCGGGAGGTTCCATTTGCTTCCGGGGTGTCGTTTCGGGAGTTGCTCATGGGCCAACTCGGATTCCATCGGGTGGATGAGCACCAGCGTTTCCTGGCAGAACAGATCATCGGAAACCTCGACGATGCAGGCTACCTCGCCAGGGATCTGGACAGCATGGTGAACGATTTGGCATTCACCCAGGGCATCGAAGTGAAACGCGGGGATTTGGAAGCCGCTCTGGCGGTGGTTCAGTCCTTGGACCCGGCGGGGGTCGGTGCCCGGGATCTACAAGAGTGCCTGGTACTGCAGATGGAGCGACGGGTTCGTGAACCAGAACCCGATGTAGAAACCGAGCGCTGGGTAGCCCAACGCGATGCCTTGAAGGTGCTGTCCCAGTGTTTTGAGCCTTTTTCCAAGAAGCACTATGACCGGATTCAACGCCGTTTTGATTGGGACGAAACCCGGCTCAAATCCGCCTTGGACGAAATCATGCGGCTCAACCCCAAGCCCGGAAACTCGGGCAACGAAGGCGGGCGGACGGGAAGCTCTGCGGTGATCATTCCCGATTTCCTATTGGCCGTTGAGGAAGATGAGATTCGGTTGCAGCTCAACCAGAGGAATGCCCCGGAGTTGCGCGTCAGTCCCGTTTACAAGGACATGCTTCGTACCTATGCCGAGGGGGCGAAGTCGGATTCCCAACAGCGTGAGGCCTTGGCCTTCGTGAAGCAAAAAATCGAGGCTGCTCGCTGGTTTGTGGACGCCATCCTTCAGCGGCAGCAAACGTTGCTCATGACGATGCAGGCCATTGTCGAAATCCAGCGTCCCTACTTCTTGTCAGGGGATGAAGTAGATCTAAAACCCATGATTCTCAAGGATGTAGCGGAAAGGGTAGGGATGGATATCAGCACCGTGAGTCGGGTAGCGAATAGCAAGTACATCTCGACCCCCTATGGCACCTTCTTGCTCAAACAGTTTTTCTCGGAGCGAATGACCACCGAAACCGGGGAAGAGGTCAGCTCGCGGGAGATCAAGAAAATCTTGGAGGAGGCCATCGCGGGGGAGGACAAGCGGAAACCCCTGCCGGACGACCGATTGTGCCAACTCCTCAACGAGAAGGGATACAACATTGCCCGCCGTACGGTGGCCAAATACCGCGAGCAACTGGGCATTCCCGTTGCCCGGATGCGGAAATCGTTGTAGTGCTGTGGAAATGTCTGAACATCGGGTTCCTTCCCTTCCCCGTCCTTTCTGGGCAAGGCTGTTCTCTACCTGTTTTCACCCCTTGCTGATGCCCTTGGTCCTGTTGGTAGGACTTTATGGATTTGCGCCAGGTTTGTGGGGATATCCAGGGGCATTCTATTATATACTCATTTTGCTGATCGTCAACACGCTGGCTCCGACGATTTCGCTTTATTTGCTATACCGAAGGGGGGTGATCTCTGACTTGGAGATTCGAAATCCGAGGCAGCGAATGGCTCCCTTTGCGCTGGTGGGGGCGTATTACGTTCTGACCTATGGGTGGGTGCATTTTGGGGATTTGGCCTCCGTCATTCCACTTCCATACCACCGCATGCTCTTGGGGCTGGCTGGCAGCATTTTTCTCGGGGTGTTGATCACCCGGTGGTTCAAAATCAGCATGCACCTGCTGGCGTTGGGGGGGTGCTGGGGGCTTGGGCCGGTTCCGGTGTTTTCGAGCCATTGGTGAGGAGTTGGCAAGGTTCTGTGTGGGTGGGAGTACCGAAGGTGGGTTGGGCGGGGGTTGGGACGGAAGGCTCGTTGCTCCTCCTGGTGGCTGGCTTGTTGGTGTCAGGAGCTGTGGGTTCTGCCCGCATGGCCTTGCAAGTGCATCGACCATCCGAGGTGTACATAGGATGGGGGACGGGAATGGCTTGGATGGCTTGGAATATGTATGCAGCAAACTGATTTTCAGCGACTTTTGCGCTGGATGATGTAGTAGTTGGTGGTGATGAAGAAGTTCCGCAGCCAGGGCAGTCCCGACAGCCAGGTGGGGGCCAACCTCGGCTTCAGGCCAAACTTCACTTCATAATTGGGGTTGATGAGATACAACCTGCGTTCCAAGGTCTCATAGCCGGTGCGCCGCTTGATGCGTTCAAAGCCTTCAATCGTGATCCTGGTTTCTTGGATTTCGAGCAAGGCATCCACGGTCTGCGAGCTTTCCCCTAGTGCACGCATCAAGCCTGCATACAGGGGCCGGGGAAGCAAGTGGAAGTAGGGCAGCTTCGACAACAAACGGCTCTTGCACATCTGCTGGTGGCCGCCGAAGGGATTTTGCCAAGGGGGGAACCCGAGAAAAAACTTCCCGTTGGGTTTCAAAAAAGAATGAACAAAGGCCATGAAGCGGGCTTGGTCATGGATGTGCTCCAAAGTGTCCCGCATGAAAATGAGATCAAAGGTGCCCCACTCGGCAGGACTGGCATCATAGACGTTGCAGACTTCCAATCGGGGTGGAGACAGGGTGTTGTCTGCGAGTTCCGCCAGCCATTTTTCGTGGAAAATCTTCCCGTTTTCGATTTTTTTTACGGGCCAAATCCATGCCCACAACCTCCCTGCAGCGTCGCTCCACAAAAGGCACCAAATTGCCGCCTTCGCCACAACCTATTTCCAATACCCTCGTTCCCGGCCCGATGGTCATGTGGCGCTCGAGGAAGGGCAGGACGTGTTTCCGGGTGGTGGTCGCTTGCTCCGCGAAATAGGTCTCTCGGTGGGTGTGTCTGGCTTGCATGGTGCATGTTTACAGTGAAATAGAACCCTTAACGGGAAACCGGGCATCAAGGTTGAGTCAGGGTGCATTGCCAGCGCCAAGCGTCTGTGAGTGCCTCGGCTAGGCTTCTTTTTGCTTGCCAACCCCAAGTTTGGGTGGCTTTGCTGTTGTCGGCATAGATGGCGGTCACATCCCCGGGCCTGCGGGGACCGATGCGGTGGGGCGCCCGGGTTTGTGTGGCTGACTCAAAAGCATCCACTACCTCTTTCACGGAATGTCCGCTGCCCGTACCGAGGTTGAAGACGTCCCAACCTTGCGTGGGCAGGTGCTGAAGGGCCGCCACATGGGCTTCCGCTAGGTCCATGACGTGGATATAATCCCGGATGCAGGTGCCATCGGGGGTCGGATAGTCGTCTCCGAAGATGGTCAGGGGTTCACGCCAACCGGCTGCTGCCTGGGTCAGAAAGGGGACCAAATTGTTCGGTCGGCCGATGGGCAATTCTCCCAGCAAACCCGAAGGATGGGCGCCGATGGGATTGAAGTACCTCAGAAGCGCACAGCGAAACGAGGGTTGGGATGCGGTGAAATCCCGAATCAATTGCTCGCACACTTGCTTGGTGTACCCGTAAGGAGATTGGGCTGGGAGGATGGGGGCGCTTTCGTTGACCGGAATGTGCTCGGGTTCTCCGTACACGGTACAGCTGCTCGAAAAAACGAAGCATGAAACACCATGGGATTTCATGGATTCGAGCAGGACGGCTGTGGAGCCGATGTTGTTGCGGTAGTAAGCAGCTGGCTCGGCCACGCTTTCGCCCACCGCTTTGAACGCAGCAAAATGGATCACTCCTTGCAACCCAGGGTGTGCATCGAACACCAGGTTCATGGCCACGGGGTCGGTGCAATCCACACGATGAAATGGGATTTTCTGTCCTGTCAAAGTTTCTAGCGCATCCAACATCCGCGATTCCGACCTGGACAAATCGTCGACAATCACGGGCCGGAATCCCGCCTCCATCAACGCCAGCACGGTATGTGACCCGATGTAGCCCGCTCCACCTGTCACCAAAACTTCTGTCCCAAACATGGTTCCAATTTAAGCCAACCTGCATGCTGGATTTGGCCTAAATTCGAAGGATATGGAGAGGCATTTGGAAGCGGGTTCGGATGGAATTGCCGTCCGTGGATGGACGCAGGAAATGGTTGCGTTCCAGCAGCATGTGCTGCAGCACCCCCCTGCTGCACGGAATGTGGTTCGGCCTTGTGTCTTGGAAGACGGAATTCATGCTTTGTCGGCAGCGGATGTGGAACGGTGGGCCGAGCAATGGAATTCGGCGTTGGATGCCCGGGGTCCGGTTCTCGCTTTTGTGCCCGCTTCGGGTGCTGCCACCCGCATGTTTCAGGACTTTGTTCCGCCTGTTCGCCCAGAAGTGGCCGAAAAGTTGTCTGTTTGTTGGAGGGATTTTCCATTTGCCGACGAGAGCGATTGGCAGCAGGGCTTGGATGCGCTTTGGAAGCCCGGAGGTTGGGCCTCGTTGCCCAAAGGCATGGTGCCTTTCTTCCGGTCGGCGGATGGGAGCACCCAAACAGCTTTGGATGCACATCACAAAGAATGGTGTGGGCATTTAGACGGGATCGGCCATCATGCATTGGTTTTCACAGTTCCTCCATCTTTTCAGTCTGAATTGAAATCCCGTTGGTCAAAGGCAGGAGATTCTGTAACCTTTGAGATTCAATACCCTGAAACGGATACCTTGGCTTGGGATTTGGAGGCGGACGATTGGTTTCGTGACGGGTCGGGTTCATTGGTATTTAGGCCCGGTGGTCATGGTGCCCTGCTCCAGAACCTCAATGCACAAGGAGCGCATTGGGTGTTCCTTCGAAATGTGGACAATGTGGTGATACCTGGCAGTGAGGTCTGGAGGGGCAGGATTCAATGGAGAGCAGCGTTGGGCGGGTTGTTGGCGGAATGGGTCGAGCAACGAAATGTCTTGGCAGAATCCTTGTTAGCAGGGGATGTGGGGGCGGAGCGACGCATTCGAGATTGGTTGGGTCAGGTGTGGGATCCCGTAGTTTGGCCTCAGGACCCGGGCGGTTGGCTGCGGCTTTTGAATCGGCCCATGCGCGTAGCGGCTGTGGTTCGGAACGAGGGTCAACCGGGGGGTGGTCCTTTTTGGGTGGCAGACGCGGAAGGCATTCGGCCCCAGGTGGTAGAATCTGCAGAGTTGCCTTCGGGATGGCAGGGTGCTGGAACCCACTTCAACCCTGTGGATATGGTGTGTTATCTCAGGGGCGTGGGTTCGGAGCGGTTGGACCTTTCGCTGTTCTCGGATCCTGAGGCTTTTTTTACTGCGGAGAAGGTGGTGCAAGGTCGTCGGGTTCGGATTTTGGAGCGACCAGGACTGTGGAATGGTGGGATGGCAGGATGGCTTACCCGGTTTGTGGAAGTGCCCTCCTGGACTTTTTCACCTGTGAAGACCGCGTGGGATCTCCTGCGTTTCAAAACGGAATGAAAATAGAGAAGGGGCCCCTTGGTCAGGAGGCCCCTTCGCATCAAGTGATAGGAATTCGTGCGATTGGAAGCTTATTGCTTCATCACCGTCATGTGGGAGACCGTCTGTCCGTTCATGATGCGGATGGCATACACACCCGGAAGAATGTCGCCACCGGTCACAATACGGATGCGGTCACCGCGTGCAATGTCTGTGTGCGTTTCGCTAGCGACCACTGTACCGCCGAGATCGCTGATGGTGATTTCTGTTTGGCCTCGGAGCCCACGGGTGAAATCCAGGGTGATGCTGTCGAAGAAAGGGTTCGGGAAGGCTTTTGCAACATTCACCACAGTCTTGACGCTTGCATCGTCAGCTTCTGGATTCTTGGCTGCAGCCTTGATGCCTACGCCCATTGTGATGTTGCCGGAGAGTTGCCATCCGTTGAGGAATAGAGATTCCTCGGGGTGGTGGATGCGCTTGCCCGCCATCTTGATTTCGGTTCCTTGGTTGACAGCAAACCGAACGTGGTAGCGCTGGTTTTCGTTCACAGGAACGGCGGTTTTCAACTTCAACAGACCGTTGAAGCCGTCGGTCAACATGACCGAGTTGACGAAAAGGACTTGTTCTTCCTCATCCAAGATGTAGTAGCGGATGACCCCGTGTCCAATGGCCTCCAGGACGTCGATGTACACGGCTTCCATTTCGCCTGTTGCACAAGCCGTGAAGGTTTGTTCCGCTGCTCCGCCGGGCAGATAAATGGTTTCCAAGCCGATGGGGGAGGTGTGGACGCAGTCGTGTTTGAGTTCGGAGAAAACACCGGACTCCGTGGTGAATCCTTGGCTGTTCTGAGCCTGAGCTACCGCAACGGCAGCAACCAAAACCGCCACTGCGACGGCTGAGGTGATGAGTTGTTTTTTGTTCATGGGTAGAGAGATTTCGATTGACTATATGGTGTCAAACGTCGCTCGTTCCCAAAAGGTTACATTTTTTGAACACGTCCCGGGTGTTCAAACGGAGTTCATTTCACAAATCCCAGATTTCATCGGGGGTCAGATGGTCTTCCGGTCTGTGGTTGGAGCATACCAGGGTCGCTGTGCGACCCATGGTGGACTGCAATAGCTCTTGGTACCAGCGGATGCCAGCGGCATCCAAGTTGGCACTCGGCTCGTCCAGGACGATCAGATTGGATTGGGTGCACAAGCCCAAGGCCAGTTTCACACGCTGACGCATCCCAGAACTGAAGGAGCGCAAGGGCTTTTCAAGGTGGGCGGTCAACCCGGTCTGTTCCAATGCAACCCAAGGGTGTAGATTGGGCCAGAAGGGGCGGAAGGCCTCGTGAAAAGCGATGGTTTCCTTCAAAGTGAGGTCAGGATGGAGTGCCATTCCAGGGCCGATGAGCAGGGTTTCTAGCGGGGAAGGAGGGGCAATGGCAACTGCATCGAGGGTTTGTGTCCAGCCCGCGATGCCTTCGGTCGGGGTCAGGGTTCCTGCGAGGATGCGGGCCAGTGTGGACTTCCCACTGCCGTTGGCACCGCGGATGAGGAGGTGGGATTTGGGTTCGATTTGGCCTGAAAGACCACGAAAAACCCAACGGTTTCGGAAGCGATGTCCACAGTTCTGGAGCACGAACCTCCGGGCAGTCGCTTCGGGTTGCATGGACTCAGAACGGTCCCCGGATGATGCCTTTGTCCGAGGCCCGGATGAAGGCCAGAATGACCTCTTTTTCTTCAGATACAGGGAGCTCCACGTCAGCCACCTTGATGGCTTGGGTCATGTTGCCGTTCTGGACATACAGGGTTCGGTAGATGTCCTCGACGCGCAAGATGCGGTCGTTGTCGAATCCCCGGCGACGAAGTCCAATGCTGTTCACACCGATGTAACTCAAGGGCTCCCGAGCGGCTTTGATGTAAGGCGGGATATTTTTGCGGACCAAGGAACCGCCGGCCACGAAGGCATGTTGACCAATGGTGACGAATTGTTGTACGCCGACCATTCCTTCGATGATGACCCAGTCTTCGATGGTTACGTGGCCTGCGATGTTGCCGGAGTTGGCGATGATGACGTGGTCGCCGACCCAAGCGTCATGTGCGAGGTGGGTGTAAGCCATGAGTAGGCAGTCTGAACCTACTTTGGTGCTCATTCGGTCCCGGGTTCCTCGGTTGATGGTAACGCATTCCCGCACCACGGTGCGGTCCCCTACTTCTGCAGTGGAGTTTTCGCCTGCGTACTTCAGATCTTGTGGGAGGCCACCGATCACCGCTCCAGGAAACACCTTGCATTCGGTTCCGATTCGGGAGCCATCCAGGACAGTGGCGTGGGGTCCAATCCAACTGCCTGCCCCGATGACCACATCGGAAGCGATGTAAGCAAATGGCTCAACGGTCACGCCCTCACCGAGGCGGGCTTCCGGAGCGACATGGGCGAGGGGTGAAATCACGGGGCGAAAGTTAGGCAATGTTGCAGGCCAGCGGCGCTTCAGGCCGGTTGTTTCGCTACTTGGGCCAGCATCTCGGCTTCCGAAACCAATTGGCCCCGAACAAAGCCCCGTCCTCGCATGTGCACCAGCCCTCTGCGGATGGGTGAGATGAGCTCAAGGAAGAACAAGACGGTGTCCCCAGGCAAGACTTTTTGCTTGAAGCGAACGTTGTCGATCTTCATGAAATAGGTTGTGTATTCTTCAGGGTTTTCTACGCTGTTGAGGGCAAAGATGCCCCCTACTTGGGCCATGGCTTCGATTTGTAGAACGCCTGGCATGACAGGGTTGCCTGGAAAATGACCTTGAAAGAACGGTTCGTTCATGGTGACATTCTTCACGCCTGTGATGCTGTTGTCCGTGATTTCCAAAATCCGATCCACCAAGAGAAACGGATAGCGGTGGGGCAACAAACGGCTGATCTGGTTGATGTCCAGCAACGAAGGGCGCTCGGGATTCAAGTCAGGCAGACCGGTTTCCATGCGGATTCGCTGCTTCAACAGCTTGGCAAAGGCCACGTTGCCTGCGTGTCCGGGCCGGGCAGCTAGGATGTGTCCCTTGATAAAATGTCCAGTGAGTGCCAAATCTCCCACAATGTCGAGCAGTTTGTGCCTTGCGGGTTCATTGGCGAACCGCAGGGGACTGGTGTTCAAGACTCCCTTGGATTCTATGTGTACCGATAGATGGGATTTCCCTACCAGTGCGCCGATTTCAACCAGTTCATCTTCGCTGTAGGGACGTTCAACCAAAACCACTGCGTTCTCAACGTCTCCCCCTTTGATGAGGCCTTGGCGCGCGAGTTCAGCCACTTCGCGCAGAAAAACAAAGGTTCGACAGGGGGAAATTTCCTGAGCGAATTCGCTCAGCTTGTACATGCTGGCATGTTGGGTGCCGAGCACGGGACTGCGGTAATCTACCATCACGGTGAGGCGGAATTCACCATCCGGCTCTGGCACGGCTAGCATTTCCACGTCCTTCTCCGGGTCTTCGAAGCTGATGTTCTCTCGGAGGATGTAAAACTTACGGGGTGCAGTTTGGTCTTCGAATCCAGCCAGTAAAATGGCCTCTACATAAGGCCGTGAACTTCCGTCTAGGATCGGAATTTCCGGTCCTTCCAAGGTGATGAGGGCATTGTCCACTTCACAACCGTAGAGGGCTGCGAGGATGTGTTCGGTGGTATGCACCCGGGCGCCATGTTGTTCCAAGGTGGTGCCCCGCGTCGTACCCACCACCCGATCTACATCTGCATCGATCAAGGGCTGACCCGGCAGGTCGATGCGTTGGAACTTGTAACCGTGATTTTCGGGTGCCGGATGGATTGTCAACCGGTTTTGTTCACCGGTATGCAAGCCGATTCCTGCGAAAGACACAGGTTGGCTGAGGGTTCTTTGGTGCGTGAGCATGCGCTGGGACTACTGCTTTTCTATTTGTTTTTCGATGTAAGCCAAACGACCCAAAACATCTCCTTGACTCAGTTGCTTCAATGCAATCTGCCTGCGCTGGAACTCCTTCAAAGGGGCGGCTGGCGTACCTTGGAAAATGGCACCTGGAGTTTTGATGCTGGCGCCAATGCCCGTTTGGGCTGCGATTTTGACCCCATCCGCGATGTGCAAATGGCCCGCAATGCCCACTTGTCCTCCAATCATGCAGTGGGCACCGATGCTCGTTGAACCTGCAATGCCGGTCAGCGCAGCGATGACGGTGTGGTCGCCGATGGTAACATTGTGGCCTATCTGGATCAAATTGTCCAACTTGACGCCGGTTCCGATGCGGGTGGATCCGAGCGTGGCGCGGTCGATGGTTGTTCCTGCGCCGATTTCACAGCGGTCACCGATGATGACGTTTCCGGTCTGGGGAATCTTTCGATACGTGGCATCTTGTTGTGGAGCAAACCCGAACCCATCCGAACCCACCACGGCGCGTGTGTGCACGACGCATTCCCTTCCTACCACGCAGCCATCTTGGATGTGAACCCCGACATGCAACGTCGTATTTGCGCCGATCCGGGCTTCCCGCCCGACCACCACATGGGGCCGCAAATCACAACCTTCGGCGACCACCGCACCGGCTTCGATGACCACGTAGGCGCCGATGCGGCACCCGGGGGCAACTTCCGCCCCTGTCTCGATCGTGGCCGTGGGGTGCACCCCCTCCGGCCGCTGCCGCACCTGTTCCACCCATTCCAACAAACGCCCGAAGGCAGCATACGGTTCATCCACCCGAATCAACGTCAAACCAGGCGGCAACACCCGCGCCGCCTGAAACGTCCGGGCGACAATGGCCGCCGTTGCCCCCGTCTGATACAGATGCCCCTCGTAATCTGGGTTTGCCAGAAACGTCAAGCTCCCCGGCCCCCCCTCTTCGATTTTCGACAAACGGTTCACCACCGCATCCGGCGACCCCTCCACCGTGCCCCCCAAAAAAGCAGCCAGTTCCGCGGCGGTTTTTTGCATGACCCAAAATTAGTTACTGAAGCCCTTTACTTGCCAAACCGAGCCATTTTGCGACCAAACGGGATTACGTCCAATGCTCGGATGCCCGGGTTGCCTCCCACGCCCTTTCAAATTCGGGAAAAGTGATGGCACAATCCCAAACCGGTTTTCCCCAGGCGTCCAACAGGACTTCCAATACTTGTCCCCCTTTGTTCTTTTTGTCTTTCAACATCCAAGGCCAAACCCGTTCCGCCTCCCACCCGGGTGCAGCAGTAGGATGCAGCCAGTGACGCAACCGCTCTGCTGCGCGGCGGGCTTCCTCCCGCTCCATGCCGCGAAGGGACACTGACATCCGCAGGGCCGTTTCGATGCCCCATGCCACGGCGATTCCATGGGGCAAGTGCGTTTCCGGGGTGGTTCCCAGAGCCTCCAGCGCGTGACCTACGGTGTGCCCGAAGTTCAGCACCTTGCGCAATCCCAGTTCTTCCGGGTCTTCATTGACTATGTTCCACTTATAGGAGGCAGCACGAGGAATCCAACGGGAAAATGCATCCAAGGTCGGTTCGGTCTCCGTTAAGAACGCTTCTGCGACTTCACGGCTTTCTGTGAAAGCATGTTTGGCCATTTCAATCCAACCTGAAAGTCGTTCCACCTGCCCTAAGGTTTCCAACCATCGGTATTCGATCACAATTTGCTTCGGGTGGTGCAACATGCCCAGTTGATTCTTAGCACCTCTCCAATTGATGCCATTTTTTCCACCAATCGCTGCATCCACCATGGCCAAAGCAGTCGTTGGCGCAAACACCACCGGCAATCCGCGGTGATAGGTTCCGGCTGCAAAACCGACGAGGTCGCACAAGCTCCCCCCCCCTACACATATTATATGTGTCTCCCTATCGGCTTGTGCAAGGTTGAATGCGTCCCAAAGCTGAACCAGGGTTTCTAGGTTTTTGCTTGACTCCCCCGCCATCAAGGGAACCTGTGCCAGAATTTCCCATTCGTGATCCAAGTTGGGCAAGTGGTCTGCGACAGAGGGATTTTTGTCGTGTACAATGATGCAACGGGGTCGTTCGCCCGATGTGGTGATGGGGACTGACCAGTGGTTGGAAAATGGGCCCGAGTCGGGAAAAGTGGAAACAAACATGGTTGGGCACACAAGGAAGAGACATAAAAAAGGCCCGCGTTCGCGGGCCTTGTGGTACTACCGGGATTCGAACCTGGGACACACGGATTTTCAATCCGTTGCTCTACCAACTGAGCTATAGTACCATTCAACAGGCCGCAAAGATAGCAGAATGCTGTGATACGACAAGCGGGCCGGTCCCTTTTTTCCGCCTCCATTTTGCAGTCCCTTGTCGTTGTTGATTTTTCCGACGAAAACCAAAAGTTTAATGATGAAACCTTTGAAAAGTTCTTGGAATTGGAGGCATGCCGCCCTACATTCGCTTCGCTCAGTATTTGGGTCTTTGACTCAAGACGGGGCTGGGTGTTGAATGAAAAGAAACCAAATCACTTGCGTCATGCGTAAACTGTTATGCTTTGTGGCTGCGGCTTTTGCCTTTTTGGTGGCAGGTCGGGCCCAATCCATGGCTTATAACCCGGCTAATTCCGCGAATTATGTTCCGCCCGGTTATTGGCTGCAGATCGAACCTCATGTAGTCCACACGGGTGTGGTGGGCGGAGTCGATCTCACAGGTCACACGACTTATCGCATTTATCTGAATACATTGAATGAGGGAGACTTTCTTTCTGCCGTTGCAGGGGAAGAGTTGCATCCCTTCTTTTTGAATTCTACTGCCACGCCAGCTTGGTATAACGACGCCTTGGGGGTGGATTTGGCCATCAACTTGAATCCGATGTTTGTGGCGTTTGTGCCGAGTTTGGCATACGACAGCTGGTTGACGCTCGGCGCGGAGAACTCCGTTGTTCCCTCTGGCTTCAATTACAGCACGGTCATTGGGGACATCAATCCCTTTGACGCCTTCAATGCGGAGCAGAATGTATTGGTGAATGACCCGACCGGTTTTGCTATCTACACCACATGGCCAGGTGCATACAATGCTTCCAACCCTGCCTTTGCGGGAGTAAATCTTCGGATTTTGTTGGGACAGATCACCACCACGGGTACCATTACGGGGCAATTTTATGTGCAAGTGTTCCAGAATGCGGACCAAGACCAAGAATTCCGTGGGTTGCTTCCCTTGTTGACGGAAGATCCATTTGCCCCGCCGGTAGAAGGTTGCACGGATGCGTCCGCTTGTAACTTCGATTCAGATGCTACGTTGGACGATGGCTCTTGTGAATTCCCGGAGCCGGGACTTGACTGCGCGGGAAATTGTCTCTCCGATGTGGATGATGATGGCGTATGTGATCCTTTCGAGATTGCCGGTTGCCGAGATGTGTTGGCCTGCAATTTTAACCCCGCGGCGACCGATGACAGCGCGGATTGCATCTATGCGTCTGGGTTGTGTGAGGTGTGCTCCGGCGGGTCTGTCATCACCGAGGATGCAGATGGCGATGGCGTGTGTGATGGCGATGAGGTGGCGGGTTGCCAGGACGCAGCGGCCTGCAACTTCGATTCTGCGGCGACAGATTCAGATGGCACTTGTATATATGTATCCGCAGCGTGTGAAGTTTGTTTAGGTGGTGGCGTTGTGGTTCAAGATGCAGATGGGGATGGGGTGTGTGATGGAGATGAGGTGGCCGGTTGTCAAGATGCAGGCGCCTGCAACTACAATGCCTCCGCTACGGACGGCGATGGTTCTTGTGTTTATGCCACGGGCAATTGTGAGGTTTGTTCGGGTGGAGCGGTGGCGGTGCTTGACGCAGATGGCGATGGCGTATGTGATGGAGATGAGTTGGCAGGCTGCCAAGACGCAACTGCCTGCAACTACGATGGCGCCGCCACGGACAGCGATGGCTCTTGTGTTTATGCCACCGGCAACTGTGAGGTATGCTTGGGCGGTGCGGTAGCGGTCCAAGACGCCGATGGCGATGGAGTTTGTGACGGAGATGAGGTGGCCGGCTGCCAAGACGGAAGTGCTTGCAACTACGATGCTGCTGCCACGGACAGCAATGGGTCCTGTGTATATGCCACGGGCAACTGTGAGGTATGCTCGGGTGGGGCGATTGCGGTCCAGGATGCTGATGGAGATGGCGTTTGTGACGGAGACGAGGTTGCTGGCTGTCAAGACGCGAGTGCCTGCAACTACGATGCCACCGCTACGGATAGCGACGGATCTTGTGTTTACGCCACGGGCAGCTGTGAGGAATGTTCGGGCGGAGCGGTAGCGGTTCTCGACGCCGATGGCGATGGTGTATGTGACGCGGATGAGTTGGCAGGCTGTCAAGACATCAGCGCATGCAACTATGATGCCTCCGCTACGGACGGCGATGGTTCTTGTGTTTATGCCACAGGCAATTGTGAGGTTTGTGCAGGCGGATCGGTAGCGGTGCTGGATGCTGATGGTGACGGTGTTTGCGACGCGGATGAGGTGTCGGGTTGTCAGGATGTACTGGCCTGCAACTTCGACCCCTTGGCGACAGATTCCGATGGCACTTGTGTTTTTGCTTCGGGGAACTGTGAGATTTGTCAAGGAGGCGATGTGGTCCTTCTTGATGCCGACGGGGACGGGGTTTGCGATGGAGATGAGGTTTTGGGATGCACCGATGCAGCGGCTTGCAACTTTGACGTACTCGCGACCGAAGAAGATGGCGGTTGCGTTTATGCCGATGGGGCGTGTGAGGCTTGCGCAGGAGGGGTAGTTCTGCTTCAAGATGCTGATGGAGATGGCGTTTGTGATGCCGATGAATTGGCGGGATGTCAAGATGCTACCGCTTGCAATTTCAATGCTGATGCGACAGATTCTGACGGCTCTTGTGTCTACGCGACCACCGGCTGTGAAGCTTGTCAAGGTGGTGCGGTGATTGTATTGGATGCCGATAGCGATGGCATCTGCGATGGTGATGAAGTGGCTGGATGCACCGATGTTGATGCATGCAATTTCAACGGTTCGGCAACCGATGAAGACGGAACCTGTGTCTTCCCGGATCCAGGTTATGATTGCGATGGAAACTTGGGTTGCTTTGGATGTGATATTGTATTCAATCCCTCGATTGCAGACCAAACCGTGGCCTGTGTGGATGACTTGCCTGGTTGCAATCCTGCGGTTACGGCCAGCAATGAATGCTATGGGGGCAGCTTGCCCGTGTCCTGCATTGTGGGGGCGGCAAGTGAGTCCATTCAAGTTTTGAATGCCACAACCGCATATGGAGCAGGACAAGATGGCGCTTTCCGCATCTATGGCTTGACGGCTCTGGGTCACGCGAATTCCGACTACTTCTTGGAGGATGGACCCCTGACCTTGACCCTATATGGCAATGGCACTGCAGTGATGGAAGGTTCGATTCGCAATGCGGTCAATCCCAACCAGCGATTTGATGTTTTTGTCACGTTCGAAAACCGCTTGGCGGGGGATGATTGGTTAGCACAAGACCCGCTGAATGATTACTTGCTCGCATTTGGCTGTGAGTCCAGTGCGGACATCGACTATGTGTTCACCATGAAGAACGACCAGAGCTATCTCGTCGGTCAAGGAGAATACTCGGGTGTGCTTCAGCTCTCACACATGCCCATGAATTTGCACAAGCGATTCCAGTTGGGTGTGGGAGGGAACAGCCACAACTGTGGATACGGTTTCGGTGGATGGTTTGCTTGGGAAGGAAACCTGAACGGATATGATGTTCAGGGCATGGCAGGGGACATCATTGTCGATGTTCCGCCATACAATCCTTCGAGCCACGAGGTTGCCTGCGGCGATGAGTTCCATCACATTTACTACACGGCTTTCGACGCGGCATGCAACCAAGTGTCTACGGTGATGCAGGAGGTTTTGCGGGATGACACGTCGGCTCCTGTTTTCGATGTAGCCCCTTCTGATGCGGTTGTTTCTTGTGACGCAGTCCCAACTGTGCTTTCATTGGAGGACCTTCTGGCCCAAGGCCTTTTGTCCGCTTCCGACAATTGTGACGCTTCAGATGAGCCAGTGACTTATGCCTACCTCGGTGAGCAAATCCTTTCCACGTCTTGCGTGGGTGAATACGAAATCGTGCGCCGGTGGTCAGCAACGGATTGTTCTGGCAACGTGACGATTCACAGCCAGGAAATCACGGTGGAGGACACGACGGCTCCGGTGTTTGTAGAGGCCTTGCCGGCCGATG
>CAYONT010000007.1:0-1957 GCA_964405405.1 uncultured Comamonadaceae bacterium
GGGTTCGATGGACAAAATGCCCCAAACCGTCAGCAGGCACAACAAGTCCTCAGCTTCTGCAAAATCGATGCGGGCAATGCGCGCTACCTGCCCGAAGGCCAGCGTCCGCCCCTCGCGCCAAGCCTTGAACAGCTTGCCCACAAACCGGTCGTACCGGAACGCATACCGATCTGCCCGCATTTCGTATTGCCAAACCTTGACCATCACGGCATTTGCCTTGAGGTTTTGGTCTCCGTGGCGCAGGTAGGCTACCCAGCCTCCTTCCTCGCTGGTGCAGAAGTGCGGGCGCTGGGCGGAACGGGGGATTTGGACTTCCAAAATGGTGCGGTATTCGGTTTTCCAAACCTGCACCTCAAAGGGGACCGCAGGCCGGCAATGGACCTGCGCGGCTTCCTGAATCATGTGCCACTCCTCCTCCGCTTGGACACCCGCCACTGAGCCATCGTCCCGCACCCCGATGAGCAGCCGGCCCCCGTCCGAATTCGCAAAGGCGACGAGTGTTCGCGCGATTTTCCGGGCGTCATCCACCCGCGTCTTGAAGTCCTGACGCTGGTGCTCACCTTCTTCGATCATCTTCAGGATGTACGACATGCGTTGGGGGTCAAGAAGTCCTGGGGTCCCGGTCTCGAAACGACAAAGTTACGGAACCCGATGAAGGGCTTGGAAAATTGGACAGTCCCATGTACTTTTGCATCGAATTTTCCGTGAGAATAGCAAAGAGGGGTCCACCACCCCTCTTTTTTTTCCCGCAAATTCGACCCACACCATGATCCAAGCCTCCCAAATCCGCCAATGGGCCGACGCTTTCCTCGAAGGAAGCGCGGGCTTTGTTGTGGAAGTGCGTTGCAAGGAGGGCAACATGATCAAGGTTTTTCTGGACAACGACCGGTCCACATCCATCGAGGACTGCATCGCCCTGAGCCGCCATTTGGAGGCGCAACTGGACCGAGAGGCGGAGGACTTCCAGTTGGACGTCTCCTCACCGGGTCTGGACCAACCGCTTCAATTGCACCGGCAATACGTGAAGAACGTGGGAAGGCAGGTCGACGTGAAGTGCCGCGATGGCCGCCGGGTCCAGGGTCAACTCACAGCAGCCGACGCTTCGGGCATCCAGGTGCTCACCCGGGAGAAGGAGCGCATCGAGGGCCGACGGGCAAAGGCCTGGGTCGAAACCACGCACGTTTTCCCTTTCGCAGACATTCAATCCACACACGTGGTCATCTCGTTTCAATGATCTATCAAGCAACAACTGTACAGCCATGTCGCAGCTCAATCTGATCGATTCCTTCAAGGAGTTCAAGGAGTTCAAAAACATCGACCGCGAGGCGATGATGGGCATCTTGGAGGAAGTTTTCCGGGCGATGATCGTCAAGAACTTTGGCGATGCTGACAACTTTGACATCATCATCAACCCGGAAAAGGGCGACTTGGAAATCTGGCGAAACCGGGAGATCGTGGAGGACGGGGAGGTTGAAAATGAAAACACCCAGATCGCCATCTCCGAAGCGCTGAAAATCGAAAGCGACTTCGAGGTAGGGGAGGAGGTGTCAGAAGAAATCAAGTTGGAGAGCTTCGGTCGGCGGAATGTGTTGGCTTTGCGTCAGAATTTGGCCGGCCGGATCATGGAGCTGGAGAAGGACGTCATTTACCGGAAGTACAAGGAGCGGGTCGGGGAAATCATCTCGGCGGAGGTATACCAAATCTGGAAGCGGGAAATCCTGCTCGTAGACGACGAGGACAACGAATTGGTGTTGCCCCGCGAGAACCAAATCAAGAGCGACTTTTTCAAGAAGGGCGAATCCATCAAGGCGGTGGTGGCGGCGGTGGAAATGCGGAACAACCACCCCCGCATCATCCTTTCCCGCACGGCACCGGAGTTTTTGGAGCGTTTGTTCGAACAAGAAGTTCCGGAGATTTTTGACGGCCTCATCACCATCAAGCGGGTGGTGCGGATGCC
>CAYONT010000007.1:2057-80417 GCA_964405405.1 uncultured Comamonadaceae bacterium
GTTTCCTTGGCCATCGGCAAGGGCGGAAACAACATCAAGCTCGCTGGTTTGCTGACCCGCTATGAAATCGATGTCTACCGTGAGGACGAGGATGCCATTGACGACGTGGATTTGAAGGAATTCGCGGACGAAATCGAACCGTGGATTTTGGAAGAATTCGTGAAAATCGGATTGGATACGGCACGGTCTGTCCTCGCCCTGGAAGAGAATGAATTGGCACAGCGCACGGATTTAGAGGTAGAAACCATCCGTGAAGTATTGAAAATCCTGAAGGAAGAGATGGCCTGATCGCTTCCACCCCCACCGGCCCACCGCCTTATCCCAAGCACCTCCTTACAAGCAGCATGTCAGACGAAAACAAACAAATGAGACTGGGCAAGGTGTCCCGTGAGTTCAACCTCGGGGTCAACACCATTGTGGAATTTCTTGCCAGCAAGGGCATTGAGGTGGAGAGTTCTCCCAACGCAAAAATCGACAGCGACATCTATGTCCTGATTCGGGCGAATTTTCAACAGGAGAAAGAGGCAAAGGAGAAGGCACAGAGTTCCACCCGGGCGATGTCCGAGCGGGAGAGCGTGACGCTGGCTTCTGCGCGGAAGAAGGCACAGGAGGAGGAGGAGATTCAGATTGATTTGTCGGTGTTCCAGCGGCCGGAGCCGGCACCTGCGCCGAAGGCCGCGCCAGCTCCGAAGGCCGCGCCAGCTCCGAAGGCTGCGTCTGCGCCCAAGGCTGCGCCAGCACCGAAGGCTGCGCCTGAACCGAAAGCCGAGCCGGCGGCGGCTGCGAAGGCGGTCCCATCCGTGGAGGCGGAGGCGGTAGCTGCGTCCACGGTTGCGCCGGAGGCTCCGGTTTCGGCCCCTGCACCTGCAGTGACTGCCACGAAAGCCACGGAAGCCACGGCTGCTCCGACTCCGCCGGCGACAGGGGCACCGGAGTCGGCTCCGACCGCTGCGGCGGCGGAATCACCTGCGGCGCCGGTGGGTTCGGAGGCACCCGCTACGACCGAGACAGTGGCCGCACCCGCCGCCGAAGTCACCCCGGCTGTACCGGAGTCAGGTGTGGCCGCTGCGGGCGGAGTCAAGGTGGTGGGGAAGGTGGATTTGGCTTCGGTAGGGGGGAAGAAGAAGGCCAAGGGCGCAGCCGGCATCGATCCGGCGCTTCAGACGCCCACCACCCAGGTGCAACCTGTATTCGTGCCAGCACCTGCACCGGAGCCTCCGGCTGCACCGGTGGTTGAAAAGGAGGCCACCCGGGAGGTGGAGTTTGTGGAGACGAAGTTTGAAAAGTTGTCAGGCCCGACGGTGTTGGGCAAGATTGAACTGCCGGTCGAGAAGAAGCGCACGCCGGGCATGGGGGCGGAAGAGGCGAAGCGCAAGCGCAAGCGCATCACCAAGGTGGACGTCGAGAAGACTGCGGCCCGAACGGGGGGTGGAACCACATCCGCCCCAAGCCGGCCCGGCGATCGGCCAGGAGGGGGTGCGGGTGCCGGAGGAAACCGGGGTCCTGCCAACCGGCGCCCCGAAGTACGCCGCGACGTCAGCCCGGCCGACATCCAGAAGGAGATCAAGGACACCTTGGCTCGTTTGAGCGGTGGTGGGGCAAAGTCGAAGGCTTCCAAGCTGCGGAAAGCAAAGCGAAGCGCAGTGCAGGAACGCCATGAGCGGGAGATGGCCCGCCAGCAAGAAGCGGAGAGCGTACTGAAGCTCACCGAGTTCGTGACGGTGGCGGAATTGGCCTCCATGATGCAGGTGAGCGTGAACGAGGTCATCTCGGCTTGCATGACCCTGGGCATCATGGTTTCCATCAACCAGCGACTGGATTCCGAGACCATCTCCATCATCGTGGATGAATTCGGATTTGAGGCGAATTTCGTGAGCGCAGACGTTCAAGAGTCCATCGCGGTGGAGGAGGACAGCGAAGAGGATTTGCTGCCCCGCCCCCCGATCGTTACGGTCATGGGACACGTCGACCACGGGAAGACCTCGCTGCTCGACTTCATTCGGAAATCGAATGTCATTTCGGGCGAGGCGGGCGGCATCACGCAGCACATTGGCGCCTACAGCGTGACCCTTCCCACAGGGGGCAAGATGACCTTCCTGGATACGCCGGGCCACGAGGCCTTCACGGCGATGCGTGCACGTGGGGCGCAGGTGACGGATTTGGCCATCATTGTGGTTGCAGCAGACGACTCGGTGATGCCACAGACCAAGGAGGCCATCAACCACGCCCAGGCGGCAGGCATCCCGATGATTTTTGCCATCAACAAGATCGACCGCCCGGGTTCGAATCCCGAGAAGATCAAGCAGGAACTGGCCGAACTAAACATCCTGGTGGAAGACTGGGGGGGCAAGTTCCAGAGCCAAGAGATCTCGGCGAAATTGGGCTTGAACGTGGAGGAATTGCTGGAGAAGGTGTTGCTCGAAGCGGAACTCCTCAACCTCCGTGCGAACCCCCGGAAGCGGGCCCTCGGAACGGTCATCGAAAGTTCGCTGGACAAAGGCCGCGGCTACGTGACCACCGTGCTCGTCGAGTCGGGCACGCTGCGGGTGGGGGATGCGTTGCTGGCAGGCCAGTATTCCGGCAAGGTGAAGGCCATGTTCAACGAGCGCGGGCAGCGCATCGATGAGGCGGGGCCGTCCATCCCGGTATCGGTGCTGGGCTTTGATGGTGCGCCCAATGCAGGGGACAAGTTCCACGTGTTGGAGGACGAGAAAGAGGCCCGGAACATCGCCACCAAGCGCCAGCAATTGCAGCGCGAGCAGGGGGTTCGTACCCAGCGCACAGTGACCCTGGAGGAACTGGGTCGCCGGATCGCGGTGGGCGAGTTCAAGGAATTGAACCTCATTGTGAAGGGCGACGTGGACGGTTCGATCGAGGCGTTGAGCGATTCGCTGCAGAAGCAATCGACCGAGAAGGTCCAGGTGAACATCATCCACAAGGCGGTAGGCCAAATCTCCGAATCCGATGTCCTCCTCGCCAGTGCGTCCGACGCCATCATCATCGGCTTCCAAGTGCGCCCCTCCGGTGCCGCACGCAAGCTGGCTGAGCGGGAAGAGGTGCAAATCAAGTTGTACTCGGTGATTTACAAGGCCATCGAGGAGATGAAGGAAGCGATGGAAGGGTTGCTTTCTGCCAAGATCGAGGAGCAGATCACCGGTTCGGCCGAAATCCGCGAGACGTTCAAGATTTCCAAAGTGGGCACCATTGCGGGATGTTTCGTCACGGACGGAACCATCAAGCGGACCCAGAAGGTTCGTCTCATCCGCGATGGCGTTGTGATTTACACCGGAAACTTGGGCTCGCTCAAGCGCTTCAAGGACGATGTAAAGGAGGTCAACCGCGGCTTCGAGTGTGGCTTGAACATCGATCGATTCAACGACATCAAGGTCGGGGACATCGTCGAAGCCTTCGAGGAGGTATCGGTCAAGCAGACCCTGGAGGACTAATCAGCTCCGCCGGGGTCATTCGTCGCCCTCCGGCCCGGTTTCTTCATTTGGAACCGGGCCGTGGGGCAGACCCACGGCAGAGGGCAACACCAAGGCACTGGGGTATACTTCGAGCCACCGCTCGCGTTCCTTCTCTGCCGACCAACGGTCCCGAAAGTCGCCCACCAGAATCTGGTAATTTGGAGGGAGCGAGGTGAGGTATACAGGCAAGTGGGTTTGGGTTCGCAGCTGACTCCGCAGCACCCGGGCATCCTGCAGGGTCCCTGTGAAAACCTGGATCCGAAACCCATCACGCTCCACCGGCGCCTCCCGCCAAGCTTGGGTCAACGCCTCGATGCGCGGATCCCGGATGTGCACCACTTCGACCGGGTTTGGGGCCTGGGCCTGAAGCCCCCCCCCGAACAGCCCCATGGAAATCCCGCCCACAGCGCCCCCAAGGCGCATGCCAGAAAAGACCCGTTGCATCCTGCAGCTCATGGGACGAAGGTACACATGCAACCTTTTGCCCCTGCCGTGGTTTTAGAGTCAGGGCGTTACATTGCGCCTCCAATCGCATCGCCATGAAGATTTTCACCACGGGACTCCTCGCCCTTCTGACTTCGGTCGCCTCATTGGGATTTGCCCAAGGGGAATCAGATTGCACCCCCTACCAGATTCAGTTGTCCACCGAAATGTGGGCGGATGAGGTGAGTTGGTCGTTGCTCGATGCCGCTGGAACAGCGGTCGCCTCGGGACAAGGGACGACCAACTATTCCCAGCAGGTTCAAACCGTCTGTCTTGCCGACGGATGTTACCTCCTGCAAATGGAGGACAGCTTCGGAGATGGTTGGAACGGTGCAACTTGGAACATGGCCGTTGAACTGCCCAATGGCACGTGGGAGGTCATTGGGGATGACGTGACCTTGCCTTCCGGTCATTCGGGAAGTTGGGCCGTGGCTTTGCCGACATCGGGTGCGGATTGCGGAGGTTGGGTTTGGGGATGTACGGACCCTGCCGCACCCAACTTCAATCCTGCGGCCAATGTGAACGACGGGTCCTGCTTGCTTCCCTGTGACTGCACGGGCGAACCCGAGGCACCGGTTTGTGCTTACGACCCGATCACGGGAGGTTATGAAACGTTTCCCAATGCATGCACGGCTGCGTGCTGGGGGGCCTATGTGGCTTGGAATTTCGATTGCAGTTTGACGCCGCACTACGGATGCACGGACCCTGCGGCTTTGAATTTCGATGCAGATGCAAACATCGATGACGGTGGGTGCCAGTACTTGCCGACCTGCGGTGCCGGGGAGGAGTTGACCGTCCTTCGCTCGCTTTCCACCGCCACCAGCGGTGGGTGGGGTTTGTTGAGCTGGGTGGTTTACGCACCGACAGGTTCCTCTGTTCCGGTGTCAGCTTGGTACGACAACAACAACGAATTGGTTGAATACCATTGTTTGGCCTCGGAATGTCATACGGTCGTGGTGTACGGCAACTTCAATTCCAACGGCACTTTGGAGGTCACTGTGGGGGAATCCGTTCCTACATTGTGGACCCTGCCCGCGGGTGAATCCTATGGCACCCTCGTATTGCCCGTTGGCGGATCCACGGATTGCGTCGCCTTCTTGCCAGGATGTACTGACATCGCGGCCCTGAATTTCAACCCCCAGGCCACCCAGGATGACGGTTCTTGTGAGTATCCCGCCAGTTGTGATGGCGGCGTGCTCGCTTCGTTCTACTTGTGCACATTCAGCAACGGCGCACATGTGGCGCTGTCCTTGGCGGATGAGACCGGCAACGTGGTGTACGAACAGGAGGGATACAACAACGTGGCCATCGTGTACGAAGATTTGTGCTTGGCACCGGGTTGCTACACGGCGACCATGACCAACGTGGGAGGCGGTACCGGCTGGTACGGAGGATACTGGACCTTGAATTTGGGCGGACTCAACATCGTGCACACGGGCTTGGCTCCGGATTCGGTCAGCCAGACCATCGGCTTCGAGATTGGAACAGGCGGTTGTGGAGAAGAGCTTGTGGCGGGGGGACAGCCCTTCGAGTTTCCGGAACCCATTGCCCTCGTGGCTTGGCCCAATCCCACGGGTGGGGAGTGGGTGGAATTCACGGGAAGTGGCTGGGATGCCCAGCTGCCGGTGGTAGTCCAAATCCGGGACCTCACAGGGCGCCTTCAAGTTCAGCGTGAAATCCCCGTCGGAGCGGATGCTTCCTTCTGGCGCTTTTCGGTGGCGGATTGGGCAAACGGCATGTACCTCGTGGAGGCGATGCAGGGCAAACAATGGGGCCGCACAAGGTTCATGCGAACGCATTGATTGCAAAGTTCTTAGTCAACGGCAAGGGGCCGGAATCCTAGTGGTTCCGGCCTTTTTTATGCACTTTCCAAGGTTGCAAAACCCACCTGGTGGCCGCTTATTCAGAATGGTTCTGAATAACTTTTGGGCTGGACTTTGACCTAACAACACGTTCATAAATCAGGCTGCAGTGCGTACTTTTGCACGCGAAATAGAGGGTCAACACCGCTATGCAATACACCAATCACCTACGCACGCGGACCGCTCGGTGGGCTGTCCAAGGGTTCCTCTCCGTGTGTTTCTCAGCCATTTTCATGCTGCCTGCGCTTGCAGGGGTTTGGGACGAAGGCGATGCCACCAAAGGGGAGTTGCTTTTCAAGGTAAACTGTGGTTCATGCCACAAGGTGACCAACGAGGTGTTGGCCGCTCCCGGTTTGGCGGGAATCAAGGACCGTTGGGGAGCCAGTGAGGAGCTGCTCATCAAGTGGATCCAGAATCCACAGGCTGCGGTGGACACCAAGGATCCTTACATCAAGTCTTTGGTGGAGCGCTACGTTCCCACCTTTGGTTTGATGGCCGCCCAGGCGGTATCTGAGCAAGACATCAAGGACATCATGGCTTACGTTCAGGCTCCTCCGGGTGCAGCGCCGGCTGCGGGAGCTGGGACAACTTCGGATTGTGTGACCGTGGACGACCTTCCCGCAGTGGACGAGGGATCGGGCTCGACTTTGTGGTTTGTGGTGCTGTTGGTGATGTTCCTCATCATTGCGCTGTCTGCAGCGGGAGTGAACCGAACATTGACCAGTGCCATTCGGGTGGACAAAGGGGGGGAGCCCTTGGCGGATGCCACTTACTTCCAGCGGGCGGCAGCTTGGATGTGGACCAACCGGGTGTTCGTTTCCATTGTAGGACTGTTCCTGGTTGCATACGGTGCGGTGTTGGGTTACCAGGCGCTCATGGGCATCGGTGTGGTTAGCGGATACAAACCGGACCAACCCATTCAGTTCATCCACAGCGTGCACGTGTGCGAGAACGAAGTGGATTGCAAGTACTGTCACCACAGCGCCTACGAATCCAAGCATGCCGGCATTCCTTCAACGAACGTGTGCATGAACTGCCACAAGGCAGTGAAGCAAGGCAAGCGCTACGGGGACCGGGAGATTGGAAAGATTTACGCAGCCATCGGGTTTGATCCAGAATCAGGAACGTACATCGACGGCGAGGGCAAGAACGGCCATGCCATGCCACAAGCTGATTTCAAGGGGGAACCCATTCGATGGAACAAGGTGCACAACTTGCCTGACCACGTTTACTTCAACCACGAACAACACGTGGTCGTCGGAGGTCTGTTGTGTCAAAACTGCCACGGCGATGTGGAAACCTACACGGTTGGACGGGTTGCCAAGGTGGAGGACATCAACGCACTGAAGGAAAAGTACCCTGAACTCATCGAACTCTCCAAGCCCACCCTGACGATGGGCTGGTGCATCGAATGCCACAACAAGGCTGAAGTGGATTTGGCCTCCAGCGGATACTACGAAGAAGTTCACGCACGCCTCAAGGACCATTTGCGCGGCAACGAAGAATTGCGCAACTACCTTGAGGACGAGCAGATCACAGTCAAAGAACTTGGCGGCTGGGAATGCGCCAAGTGCCACTACTAAGCACCTTACCACAGCCCCATGGCCCAAAACAAACGTTACTGGTCCGGTCTCGACGAATTGCACGAGACGGAGTCGTTTCAGGCGATCCGGGAACAGGAATTTCCGGCTGCGCAGACGGTGGATGAGTTCCTCTCCGATGAACGGATGGACGCGACCCACACGGGACGCCGCGATTTCTTGAAGTTCATGGGTTTCAGTTTGACCGCGGCCACCCTCGCCGCTTGTGAGACGCCGGTCATCAAGTCGATTCCCTACACCATCAAGCCAGAGGACGTGACCCCTGGGGTTGCGAACCACTATGCCTCCACCTTCTACAATGGTCAGGACTATGGACAGGTTCTGGTGAAGACCCGGGAAGGCCGTCCCATTTTCATCAAATCGAATGGCGCCACGGGTCGAGGCAAAGTAGGTGCACGGGTGAATGCATCGGTGTTGGGGCTGTATGACAGCGCACGGTTGCAGGGTCCCATGAAGGGGAAGGAAGCGGCTGCTTGGGAAGAATTGGACGCTGCGGTTCAAGGGGCTTTTGGTCCCAGTGCCGCAGCGGGCAGGAAGATCTTGCTGACGAATACCATCGCGAGTCCGAGTTTGCGCCGTGCCATTGCGGCGTTCGGTGCGGCCACGGGGGCTGAGCACATCCAATGGGATGCGGTCAGCTATGCGGGTCTGCGTTCGGCCCACCGTTCTGAGTTTGGAGTGGATGCGGTGCCGCGCTTTGACTTTGCAGCGGCGAAGGCCGTGGTCTCCATTGGAGCGGATTTCTTGGGAACGTGGGGAGATACGGTGCGTCAAGCCCCCGATTGGGCCAGCAACCGGAAACCTGAGTCAGGCGAGATGTCCTACCTTCACGCCTTCGAATCGGTGATGGGCCTGACGGGTTCCAATGCGGACGTTCGGACAATGATCAAGCCATCAGAGGCTGGGAAAGTGGCGCTCGCAATCCTCTCGATTTTGAATGGAAAGGGTGCAGCGTCGGGATTGGATGAAGCGACTTGGTCGGCAGTTCAGCAAGCTGCCGGTCGTTTGAAGGCCGCCGGAACCCAGGGATTGGTGGTGGCAGGTTCCAACGACGCACATGTTCAAGTGATTGTCTGTGCCATCAACCGATCCCTCGGTGCTTATGGCGTGACGGTTCGATTGGATCAACCTTGGCATCTGGGACGCAGCCAAGAGGAGGCGATGACCCAGCTCATTCAAGACATGAATGCCGGCAAGGTGTCTGCCCTCATCGTCCATGGAACCAATCCAGCCTATGCGCACCCTCAGTCGGCAGCTTTTGCCGCAGGTCTAGCGAAGGTGGGACTCTCCGTGAGCACGGCAGGATGGTCTGATGAAACGGCTTCTCGGTGCACATGGACGGCCCCTGACCACCACTGGTTGGAGTCTTGGGGCGATCTGCAAGCATACGGAGATCGGGTGGATTGGGTCCAGCCTACCATTTCGCCGCTCTTCAATACCCGAGCAGCAGGTTCCAGTTTGTTGCGTTGGATGGCAGCTCCGGATTCGGACTGGTACACTTTTGTCCGTCAAACATGGAACCCAGCCTATACGGCGGCTTTCATGTACACGGATCCGGCTTGGAATTCTGCCCTGCACGATGGTTTCATGTCGGTTTCAGACCCCGGTCAGGCGCCCTTCATGGACGGCGCATCACCCGGACAGGGGGTGTCGCGGCTGGATGCAGCGATTCAGGCCGTATCCAGTGCAAAGTCTGGTGCGTTTGAATTGGAGTTGTACCAGAAGACCACCATCGGCCAGGGCGATCAAGCAGCGAACCCCATGCTGCAGGAAACCCCGGACCCATTGACCAAGGTCACTTGGGACAACTACGTGACCATGTCCCGTTCGGACATGGAGGCGCTCGGATTGAATCTCTACATCGGTCAGGAGAAGCCCGCTTCTGTGGTTCAAATCCAAGCCGGTGAGGTCACCTTAGAACTCCCTGCTTTCCTGTTGCCGGGTCAGAAGCCTGGCACGGTGGGCATTGCCTTGGGCTACGGCCGGGGTGCTGCAGGCGAGTCCATCGGTCGGGCCGCTTTCCAAACCGCGGAAGACGGCAGTTACCTACAAGACGCGTCCGGTTTGCCAGTTCCCATAGGCAAAAATGCTTTCCCACTCGCGCAGTGGGTCGGTGGCCTGCCCGTGTTCTCGCAATACGATGTCAAGGTGACTGCCACGGGGGCAACCTATCCTTTGGCGACGACCCAGATCCAGAACACCTACATGGGCCGGGAGTCCATCGTTCGGGAAACCACCTGGGATGCCTATTTCCAAGAAAAGGGTGCCAAGAAAGGCGAAGCCTCTTGGAACAAACTCATCACCTTGGCGGTGCATGAAGATGTGAATGGCGATGGGGTCATCAACGCACAAGATGGCAAGCCCACCGCAGCTTTCGACCTGTGGCACGAACATCCCGTGGAGAATGTGGGCCACCGTTGGGGAATGACCATCGATTTGACCACTTGCACCGGCTGCAGCGCATGTGTCACGGCCTGCCACATTGAGAACAACGTTCCCGTGGTAGGGAAGGACGAGGTCCGCCGTCACCGGGACATGCATTGGATGCGAATCGACCGATTCTTCGCTTCAGATTACAGTTTGGAGCGCGGAGAGGCTGAGGGTGTGGGCAAAATCGGAGCCTACCGTCGGATGGAGGATCCGGCTGAGAATCCCCAAACGGTGCACATGCCCATGATGTGCCAGCACTGCAACCACGCACCCTGTGAGACGGTGTGTCCGGTTGCAGCGACCACCCACAGCAACGAGGGCCTGAATCAAATGACCTACAACCGGTGCATCGGAACGCGATACTGCGCGAACAACTGCCCCTACAAGGTTCGTCGTTTCAACTGGTTCAACTACCCGGGATACAAGAAATTTGCTCATGCGAATCCGGCGCAAGACGCCCTGACTCGGATGGTGCTCAACCCCGATGTCACGGTTCGGAGCCGCGGTGTGATGGAGAAGTGCAGCATGTGTGTTCAACGCATCCAGGCCGGGAAGTTGGAAGCAAAGAAGGCCGGAACACCGGTGCAAGACGGCACCGTGGTGACAGCGTGCGCAGAGGCCTGTCCCACCCATGCCATCCAGTTCGGCGACCTCAACGATACCCGATCCACGGTCCGTGCCATCTCGGAAACCAACCGGGCCTACCATGCCTTGGAGGAAATTGGGGTCAAACCCAACATCTTCTACATGACGAAGGTGCGGAATACGACGGAAGAATCCACCCAAGCCTAAGCGGTAGCCATGCAAAGAGAAGCAGCCATTCGCGAACCACTGATCCTCGGGAACAAGACCTACAAGGACATCACCGATGACGTGGTAGGACCCATTGAGGGCCCGGCCCCCATGGGTTGGAAAATCATGATTACCATTGCGGCCCTCATTGCCGTTTATGGCGTGGGAAGCATCCTTTATTTGCTCGGAACGGGCATCGGGGTCTGGGGGTTGAACAAAACCGTTGGTTGGTCTTGGGACATCACCAACTTCGTTTGGTGGGTCGGAATCGGTCACGCAGGCACGTTGATATCAGCAGTGCTTCTGCTGTTCCGTCAGAAGTGGCGGATGGCCATCAACCGGTCTGCGGAAGCCATGACCATCTTCGCCGTGATCATGGCGGCCATTTTTCCGGGCATTCACATGGGCCGGATTTGGGTCAGTTACTGGGCTTTTCCGTTGCCCAACCAGTTTGGTTCTCTGTGGGTGAATTTCAATTCACCCCTGCTGTGGGACGTGTTTGCGATCTCGACCTACTTCTCGGTGTCCCTGGTGTTTTGGTACATCGGATTGATTCCGGATTTTGCTACCATCCGGGATCGGATGAAGAAGCCCTTGGCCAAGAAGATATATGGGATTCTCAGTTTCGGTTGGAGTGGACGGGCCAAACACTGGACCCGCTTTGAGGAGGTCAGCTTGGTGCTGGCGGGCATCGCTACGCCCTTGGTTTTCTCGGTGCACTCGATCGTATCCATGGACTTTGCAACGTCCGTGATTCCCGGCTGGCACACGACCATCTTCCCGCCCTACTTCGTTTCGGGGGCGGTGTTCTCTGGTTTCGCCATGGTACAGACCCTGTTGCTCATCATGCGCAAGGGAATGAAGCTGGAGAACTACATCCACGTGAAGCACGTGGAGTACATGAACATCGTCATCATCGTAACGGGATCCATTGTCGGTGTAGCCTACCTCACCGAGTTGTTCATCTCTTGGTACTCCGGGGTGGAATATGAGAGCTACGCGTTCATCAACCGGTTCAGTGGACCCTATAGCTGGTCGTACTGGATCATGATGACCTGCAACGTGATCAGCCCTCAGCTCTTCTGGTTCAAGAAGATTCGTCGGAGTTTGATCGCCACATTCATCTTGTCGATTGTGGTGAACATCGGCATGTGGTTTGAACGGTATGTTATTATCGTCACCTCCATCCACCGGGACTACAATCCATCGAGTTGGGGAGAGTTTCACCCGACGTCCGTGGACATCGGCATTTTCATCGGAACGTTGGGCATTTTCTTCACCCTCTTCCTCGCTTTCGCTCGGTTCTTCCCGGTTTTGGCCTTGAATGAGCTCAAGACCATTCTGAAGTCCAGCGGAGAGAACTACAAGAAGTCGCACGAATCACACTGATTGCGCCATGGGAAAGGTATTTCACGTCATGTACGATGACGACGATACGCTGAAGGAAGCAGCGTCACAGTTGGTTTCAAAGGGCATACACATCCGGGAGGTGTACTCACCCTTCCCCATTCACGGCATTGACCCCATCATCGGGATCAAGCGGACCCGGCTCGCCATCGCGGCCTTCATGTACGCCACCACGGGAACCACGCTTGCATTGTTGGGCATGTGGTACTTCATGATCCACGACTGGCCCATGAACATCGGGGGTAAGCCCAGTTTTTCGCTGATTGAGAACTTGCCGGCGTTCATCCCGGTCACTTTTGAGTTCAGCGTGCTGTGCGGAGCACATGGCATGGCCATCACCTACTTGTTGCGGAATGGTACCCTTCCGGGCATGCCGGCCACCAATCCGGACCCACGCACCACGGACAACATGTTTGTCATGGAAATCGCGGAGGAAGGACAACCCCTTGCTGCAGATGCTTTGGAGGCCGCCATCCAACAAACGGCCTTGGTAGAATTGAGTGTCAAAGAATCGCACTGATGAAATTGCGCTGGAACTTCATCCTTCCCTTGGCGGCCGTCACCCTCGCGGTGGGGGGAACGGGATGCGTCTCAGACCCGGACAGCCCGGGTCTAGAATACATGCCGGACATGTACCGTTCTCCGGCCATCGAAGCCTATGTGGATTACGGTCAGGATCCGTATGACGTGGGAAGTGAAACGGCAGAACAACAGCGGCTCACCCCATCCGCCCGTCGTCCGGTTGCAGGCACGATTCCTTTCAACCCTTCGGAGAAGGCCTTCTTGATGCCATACGCTTATCCGAATACCTTGGAGGGCTATGAGCTGGCTGGTTTGGCCTTGAAAAGCCCATTAAAAACCAGCTTGGAACATGCTGAGGCTGGGAAGGTGATCTATGAGCAAATGTGTTCTCAGTGCCATGGAGAAAAGGGCGCGGGGGATGGTGCCTTATCACGCAATGGGCACATTGAGGGCATCCCGAGCTACGCGGACAAGCTCAAGGATTTGCCGGAAGGCAAAATGTTCCACACGCTGACCTATGGCAAGGGATTGATGGGTTCGCACGCATCCCAGTTGTCGCAGCGCGATCGTTGGCTCGTGATTGAGTACATCAAAGTCCTCCAGAATGGGGGCACCATGCCTTCCGGCACGGCAACCGCAGACACCCTTCAACCGGCACCCGCCGCTCCGGCAGGCGCCACGGCCATGATGAACTGATGACGCAATTTCAATTCGCAGGTCGCGCCAAGCAGTTGTCCTTCGTGCTGATGGGCATTGGCGCTTTGGCCCTGATCGGGGGCTTCTTCACGGACCATTCGGATCACCACCAGCGCTGGTGGTCCAACCTCTTGGTCAACGGGTTTTTCTGGTTCGCAATCTCCTTGGCAGCCCTGTTCTTTTACGCGCTGAATTACGCGGTTGAGGCCGCTTGGTCGGCCCAATTGAAGCGGTTGTGGGAAGCCATGTGGCAATTCTTGCCCATCGGTGCGGGCGTCATCGTCCTCGTGTTGTTGGCAGGCCAATTCCACTGGAACCACATCTACCACTGGATGGACGAATCCCTGTACTACCCGTACATGGTGGAGTCCGGAGAGGATGTAGTCTACCACTTGGAAGCCGTTGAGGGGGCTGTAGAAAACCCCAACTACGACCACATCATTGACAAGAAGGGCGCGTATTTCGCCCCCGCCTTTTTCTGGTTCCGGACATTGGCTTACATCGCAACCTTCCTGGTTTTCGCGCACCTCTTCCGGAAGTGGTCTTTGGAGGAGGACCGAAAGCCCTCCCTGGATTTGCACTACAAGCAGTTTCGCCGCAGTGCCTTGTTCTTGGTTTTCTTCGCTGTCTTCAGTTCTACCCTTTCTTGGGATTGGTTGATGTCGATTGACACCCACTGGTTCTCTACCCTCTATGGCTGGTATGTGTTCTCAGGGATGTGGGTGAGTTTCATCATCTTCGCAAACGTGACGTTGATTTGGCTGCGTTCCAAGGGTTACTTCCAGGAGGTGAATGAGAGCCACATGCACGATCT
Source organism: uncultured Comamonadaceae bacterium (assembly GCA_964405405.1). GTDB lineage: Bacteria > Bacteroidota > Bacteroidia > Flavobacteriales_D > Sanyastnellaceae > CAMCYM01. The sequence goes on from CAYONT010000007.1 coordinate 16,132, forward strand.
GTCCAAGTGGATGTTCGCCATCTCGATGCTCTGGAGCTACTTGTGGGTGAGTCAGTACTTGCTGATTTGGTACTCCAACATCCCGGAGGAAGTCACCTACTACACCAATCGCTTTTTCACATCCTACCGCATCCCCTATGTGGCCATGTTCTTCGTGAATTTCGCCGTGCCCTTCTACATGTTGATTGCCCGGGATGCGAAGCGGAATGTCAAGTTTGTCATCCCAGTAGCCTTCCTGATCTTCATCGGTCACTTCGTGGATGTTTATCTGTTGGTCATTCCCGGAACCATGTTTGACCACAATGAATTTGGCATCTTTGAGGTGGGGTTGTTCTTGGGATTCATGGGGCTCTTCATGCACCGAACACTCACGGCCTTGTCGAAGGCGCCGCTGGTTCCTCTCAACCACCCCATGTTACAGGAGTCCAAGGACCTACACCACTGATTAAGCACAGAAGAATTTTCTCATTATGAAACTGCTCATTCTTTTGGTCATCGTGGTGGGCTTCGTGGCCACCCTTCAATTGGCCAAAGTTTACCAGCTCACGTCGTCTCTCCGGGCGAAGCGTGAGGAGGACATTTCTGAGGCAGACAACCGATTGAACGGGGGTCTCTTTTTGGCTTTCATGCTTGCTTTTTACGCCAGCTTCATCACGCTGATGGTGAAGTACGGCGATTACTTGCCTGTCGCGGCCTCGGAACACGGGGTGGATGTGGACCGGCTGATGAACTTCAATTTGGCCATCATCATTTTCGTGTTCTTCTTGGTCAATACCCTGTTGTTTTGGTTCGCGGCCAAGTATTATCACCGCCCAGACCGCAAGGCCAAGTTCTTTGCACACGACAACCGGTTGGAGTTGATTTGGACCATCATTCCTTCCATTGTCCTTGCTGCCATCATTGCTTATGGTTTGAAGACTTGGAATGCCATGACGGGAGAAGCTTCACCTGATGCTTTGCAGGTTGAGGTCTACTCGAAGCAGTTTGACTGGACGGTCCGTTACCCAGGGTTGGATGGAGAGTTTGGTCTTGCAGATTTCAACTTGATCACGGCCACCAACCCATTGGGTATCGCCACACCCGAGGGGGTGGTGGAAGCCTTGGCTGCGCTCGACTCCCAGATCGTAGCGTTGGAATCGGTGGTTGCGCACGAGAAGGGACATTTGGTCAAGGAGCGTGAGGGACTGGAGGAGGAATTGCATGGTGGCCATGGACATGCTGCCCCTGAGGCGGGTCGTAAGGCGCGAATTGAGGCGCGTTTGGCGGAGATTGATGCCATGTTGGAGAGCGACCAAGTGGTCATTCTCACCGATGCGCAGTACGAAGCAACTGCTGACAAACTCTATCGCCTCAAGCGTCACCGTCAGCGCATAGCTGAGTTGGAGCAATTTGACTTGGAGGGAGGTATCCCAGCGTGGGAGGCGGGGAAGGATGACCAAATAGTGAAGGGAGAGTTCCACATCCCGGTAGGTCGTGAAGTCGAATTCATCTTCCGCTCGCGGGATGTCATCCACTCCGCGTACATGCCGCACTTCCGGGCCCAAATGAACGCAGTACCTGGAGTGCCTACGCGGTTCAAGATGACACCGACCATCACCACGGACAGCATGCGGACCATCACGGGGAATGAGGAGTTCAACTACATCCTGCTGTGCAACAAGGTCTGTGGTTCTGCTCACTTCAACATGCAGATGACCATTGTGGTCGACACCCCGGAGCAATACGAGGCATGGTTGGCATCTCAAGCAGCGTTTGGTGCTGAGCCAGAGCCTGCTGCCGCTGATTCGACGGAGACGGTACCCGCCGTGGATGTGGCAGCTGTCGAAACCACGGCTGCAGCGCCCAGCACCATGACACCGGTTACCGGGGCAGGTGCAGGTCGCAACGCCGCCGCCACACCCCGCAATAAGAACCAAGGAAACTTTTGATCATGGCAGCGCACACGCACCACCACGAGGAGAGCTTTGTATCAAAGTATGTCTTCTCGCAGGACCACAAGATGATTTCCAAGCAGTTCCTCGTCACAGCCATCCTGATGGGCATTGTGGCGGTGATGCTCTCGGTCTTCTTCCGTCTGCAGTTGGGTTGGCCAGGGGAGCAGTTTGCCATTTTGGAGACCTTTTTGGGGAAGTGGGCACCCGATGGGGTTCTGGACCGGAATGCTTATCTGGCGTTGGTGACCATTCACGGAACCATCATGGTTTTCTTCGTGTTGACGGGTGGTTTGTCTGGTACGTTCTCCAACTTGTTGATCCCATTGCAGATTGGTGCTCGTGACATGGCTTCTGGATTCCTGAACATGTTGAGCTACTGGTTCTTCTTGGTGTCCAGCATCATCATGATTTTCTCATTGTTTGTGGAAGGAGGTGCGGCTTCAGGAGGTTGGACGGTTTACCCGCCATTGAGCGCTCTGCCGCAGGCGATGCCCGGATCGGGCATGGGGATGACGCTTTGGTTGATTTCGATGACTTTGTTCGTGGTGTCTTCTTTGTTGGGTGGACTGAACTACATCGTGACGGTGATCAACCTCCGCACCAAAGGGATGTCCATGACCCGCCTTCCTTTGACGATTTGGGCATTTTTGGTCACGGCCATCCTGGGAGTATTGAGTTTCCCGGTGTTGGTCTCTGCCGTGGTTTTGTTGTTGATGGACCGATCGATGGGAACGGCCTTCTACTTGTCGGACATCTACATCGCTGGTGAGGCTTTGGACGTAACGGGTGGTAGCCCCATCCTATACCAGCACTTGTTTTGGTTCTTGGGCCACCCCGAGGTTTACATCGTTTTGTTGCCAGCCCTGGGCATCAGTTCTGAAGTGATTGCGACGAATGCCCGCAAGCCCATCTTCGGTTACAAGGCCATGATCGGTTCGATTCTGGGAATCGGTTTCTTGAGCTTCATCGTTTGGGGACACCATATGTTTGTGACCGGAATGAACCCATTCTTGGGATCGGTATTCGTTTTCACGACCCTGTTGATTGCCATTCCATCGGCAGTAAAGGCGTTCAACTACCTCACCACTTTGTGGCAAGGAAACATCCGATTCACTCCGGCCATGTTGTTCAGCATCGGATTGGTGAGCACCTTCGTCACGGGTGGATTGACGGGCATTATCCTGGCAGACTCTGCCTTGGATGTGAATGTACACGACACTTATTTTGTGGTGGCACACTTCCACATCGTGATGGGGATGTCCGCGATTTTCGGCATGTTGGCGGGTATTTACCATTGGTTCCCCAAGATGTTTGGGAAGATGATGAACACCAAGCTGGGCTACGTTCACTTCTGGATTACGCTCATTACGGGTTACGGCGTGTTCTTCCCCATGCACTTTGTGGGCATTGCAGGAGCGCCACGTCGTTACTATGACTACTCGGAGTTTGCATTCTTGGACTGGGTAATGGACCTGCAGCCCATCATCTCCACCTTTGCCATCGTCGGCGCCATCGGACAGTTGTTTTTCTTGTTCAACTTCTTCTACAGCATTTTCCGGGGGCCACGGGCCGTGGAAAATCCATGGGGCTCAAACACTTTGGAATGGACGACGCCCGTGGAGCATGTCCATGGCAACTGGCCAGGTGTACTTCCTGAGGTTCATCGTTGGGCATACGATTATTCCAACCCGGAGCACGAAGCAGATTTTGTGCCCCAGACAACGCCCTTGTTGCAAGGGGAGCACGCACACTGAGGATGGGGCTGGGCCGGTGGATCGGCGTGCTCTGGTTGTTGGGGTGCGGTAGTGGAATCTGGGCGCAGGCCCCAAGGATCAAGGCGTTCCCGGAGGGAGCGCCTTATCCTTTTGTGGTAGCCGCCCAGCATGACTCATTGCTCGAGGGAGGAGCTCCGTTGTTGCTTTTTTTGCACGGAAGGAGCTTGTCTGGAACGGATTTGGCCTTGGTGCAGCGTTATGGCGTCATCGACGCCATGAAAAGGGGGAACCAGGTGCCGGCATTGGTGGTGGCCCCGCAGTTGAGAAAGGGAGAGTCATGGGAGCCGGAGCGGGTGGCAGGGGTGCTGGATTGGGTGGAGGAGCATTACCGGACGGACCCCAACCGGGTGTATGTGGTGGGCATGAGTCTGGGTGGATACGGGACGATGGATGTGGCAGGGGTGTATCCAGAACGGTTCGCGGCGGCAATTGCCATTTGTGGCGGAGGACAGTTGAAGCATGCATGTGGTTTGGCACAAACCAAGTTGTGGATTCAGCATGGCACCCGGGATGTGCATGTGCCGCATTCCGAGTCGCAGAAAATGTACGATGCCATCAAGGCATGCGACGCGGATGCTTCATGCGAACTGACCTTGTTCCCACAATATGACCACGGGAAGATTGCTCGCGAATTCTACAACCCCGCATTGTATGCTTGGCTTTGGAAACATGTTCGCGAGTCGGAGGGGATAGAGGAGGAGAAGGAGTAAATTGGGTGTCATGAAGGCAACGGACGGGGATTTCGATTTACGGGGGGAGGCGGAACGGCCGTCGGATGGGGAATGGGACCGGGTACTCAGGCCCGCTCGCTTTGACGACTTCACAGGACAGCGGGCTGTACTGGACAACTTGGAGGTGTTTGTGCGGGCGGCTCGCCAGCGTGCCGAAGCGCTGGACCACGTGCTGCTGCATGGACCTCCGGGATTGGGCAAAACAACCTTGGCGAACATTGTGGCTTCGGAGATGGGGGTGGGCATTCGGACCACTTCTGGGCCAGTGTTGGACAAGCCGGGGGATTTGGCTGGCCTGCTGACGAACCTTGAGCACAATGATGTGCTTTTCATCGATGAGATCCACCGGTTGAGCCCCGTGGTCGAGGAGTACCTGTACAGTGCGATGGAAGATTTTCGCATTGACCTCGTGATTGACACAGGACCCAATGCGCGGACGGTTCAAATCGACTTGAACCCTTTCACATTGGTGGGGGCAACCACGCGATCGGGCTTGTTGACTGCACCTTTGCGGGCAAGGTTTGGCATCAACCTTCGGTTACAATACTATGATGCGAAAACGCTCACGGACATTGTGGTCCGAAGCAGCGGCATCCTCGCCGTACCGATTGAGGAGACGGCGGCCTATGAGATTGCTTCGCGAAGCCGAGGAACACCGCGGATAGCCAATGCGCTGTTGCGCCGGGTACGCGACTTTGCGCAGGTGAAAGGGGATGGTGTGATCACGCCAGACATCACATCGTACGCTTTGGATGCGTTGCATGTGGACAAGCGAGGACTGGATGAGATGGACAACCGGATTCTCACGACGTTGATTGACAAGTTCAAAGGAGGTCCGGTGGGGGTGACGACCATTGCCACGGCAATCGGGGAGAATGCGGGAACGTTGGAGGAGGTTTATGAGCCTTACTTGATCCAGGAGGGATTGTTGATGCGGACGCCCCGGGGTCGGCAGGCGACCGAGGCGGCTTATCGTCACCTGGGGCGGGCCGTGGCTGGGGGGTCGGGGACCTTGTTCGACATCTGATGGGCCGGACCGCCTGGCTTCGGAGTGAGCGCACCGCTTGGCTCAAGGAGCGTGCTTTGGCGCTGGGATTTCAGTCGGTTGGGATTGCCCAAGCACGATTCCTGGAGGAGGAGGAAGCGGGGTTGGCGAAGTGGTTGGAGCGGGGTTATCATGGGGAGATGGCGTACCTCGAACGCAACTTTGACTTGCGATTGGATCCTCGGCTGCTGCATCCTGGAACCCGGACGGTGGTTAGTTTGGCCTACAACTACTACACCGATGCCAAGCCGAACGATCCAGACGCTCCACGGATCGCGCGTTACGCATATGGGGAGGACTATCACCATGTTTTGAAAGCGCGGCTTCGTGAGTTGATGGAGGAGGCAACGGCAGCGTGGGGCGCGTTGGAGGGTCGTGCTTTCGTGGATTCGGCGCCGCTTCATGAACGTGCTTGGGCACGGGAAGCAGGCGTAGGGTGGACCGGCAAGAATAGCCTCACATTGTCGAAGCGCCAGGGGAGTTTTTTCTTCTTGGCGGAGCTGTTGTTGGATGTGGATTTGGAGCCAGACGCTCCGGCAACGGACCACTGCGGGAGTTGCACCCGGTGTTTGGATGCATGTCCCACCGGGGCCATCATTCAGCCCAGGGTGGTGGATGGATCCCGTTGCATCAGCTACTTCACCATAGAGTTGAAGGGGGCCATTCCGGAACCTGTGGCACGCCAGATGGGACCCTGGGCCTTTGGATGCGATGTCTGCCAGGAGGTTTGTCCTTGGAATCGTCACGCCAAGCCGCACCAAGAGCCCCGTTGGAATCCGCATCCTGATTTGTTGGGGATGACCCGAGGGGACTGGCAAGACATCTCTGAGGAGGTTTTTCGGGAGGTGTTTCGTCGGAGTGCCGTCAAGCGAACGGGGTACAAGGGATGGCGACGCAACTTGGCAGCGCTGGGCATTGTGCAGGGGCCCACTGATTTGGGTCAGCACGGACAAACCGAAGGTGATTAACTTCAACCCACGAAGAGGAGGGGTGCCCTGAGCGGACCCAAAACGCTCGATGAAAAAGGAATTGCGCAATTTGACGGATCGTAAGGTCCTGATCGAGAAAATGTTGTCCGAGAATCGACCCCGGACAACCGTGTCGTTCTATCGCTATGCCCACATCGCTCAGCCCGCTTTTTTTCGGGACTACTTGTACGAGCATTGGGTTGGGTTCGAGGTGTTGGGCAGGACCTATGTGGCCCATGAAGGAATCAACGCTCAGATTTCCGTGCCCTCGGATCGGTTTGATGCCTTTCGAGAGCACCTTTACAGCATTTCTTTTCTCAATGGGATTCGCTTAAATGTCGCCATCGAGCAAGGGAAGTCCTTCTTCAAGTTGACCATCAAGACGAAACCCAAGATTGTCGCAGATGGGTTGGATGATGCCACCTTCGATGTCACGCAATGTGGGGTCCACTTGGATGCTGCCGCATTCAACGAATTGACCCAAGCGCCAGATACCATCCTCATCGACATGCGCAACCACTACGAAAGTGAAGTGGGCCATTTTAAGGGGGCGATACTGCCGGATGTGGACACCTTCCGGGAGGAAATCGAGGTGGTGGAGCAGCTGCTTGAGGGCAAGCAGGACGCGCCCATCGTGATGTACTGCACCGGGGGCATCCGATGTGAAAAGGCTTCGGCTTGGTTGCTGCACCGCGGCTTTAAGAACGTCCACCAGCTCAATGGGGGCATCATCGAGTACGCCAGGCAGGTTGAAGCGCAGGGTCTGGAAAATCGGTTTGTGGGGAAGAACTTCGTGTTCGATGAACGGCGGGGGGAGCGCATTTCGCCTGAAATCATCTCCCAATGTCACCAATGTGGCGCCCCATGTGATGACCACACAAACTGCGCCAACGTAGGTTGCAACCTGTTGTTCTTGCAATGCCCCGCCTGCGCGGAGCAACACCGAGGCACTTGCAGTGCCGCTTGCAACGCCGTCCTCGATCTACCTGAAGAAGAGCAAAAAGCCCTGCGCAAAGCACGGAGGCGCAACAGTGCCCTGTTTCAAAAAGGGCGCATCAAGGCTTGAATTCGACCGCGTCTTTCAGAATGTAGTTCATCTGGTAGATGTCGTCCGCATTGAGGCGGAAGGTGCCGACAAAGGTGAGACGCTCATCGGTCTGATAGGCCCGCTTGGACTTCCCTTTGAACTGCAAATCCACTACGGACTCGGGGCCTGCGCCCCCGCAGAAGAAACAGTTCGCATACGGGTAACGGCTCAACACATAGAAATCTTCATCTACATCAACGGGAATGATGTATCCTGTGATGTAAAAAGGCTTGCCTTCCAGAGCCTTGACCTTGGGTCCAAAGGTGGGTTTCCAGTAGTAAGCCCCCATCTCCTCGATGAAGACGTCTTTGAAAGTGACATCCTCCAGGGTCTGCCAGGTCAGGGGTTTTGCACCCGATACTTGGAGGTTGGGATCGGTGTCCAGGTCTTCAGCAGTGCGCCGCGCCTCGAGCACCCGCTCGCCATAAACATCCTCTTCGCCACCTGAGGGAGCGGCGAAGCCATGCGGGTTGTCGGCACTGGGCGCTCCGGGTGCACCCTGTCCCGAGGGATGGGCCCCTTCAAAGCCTGCGAGCACAGTTCCTTCCGTCGCGCCTTCTGCTGTTCGCATGAGTGCCTCTTGTGTCCGTTGCCCTGCTTCACTGGGATGACACATAGAACTGAAGTCCACCATGCTGGCGCCGATCAGCAACAGCGCCACAGCCAAACCTGAATACCGGAAAATCACCTTGCGGTCAGCCATCAGAGAGCGTTCTTGAAATGTCCAAACGAATCGCGGAAATGCCCGGGATGGCCGCGGCCAAGAGCCCTACGAAGATAGCACCGCAGGCCAAATACACCTCTCCCCACATCACCCCCATCCCCGCCAGGTCATAATGAAACGTCTGCTCCACGAATTGCGCCATCACCCAGAGCCCCAATCGGCTCAAAATCAGACCGAAAACAGCCCCCGCTCCACTCAGCAACCCCCCCTCCCACAACAAGGACCCGTAAATGCCCCCTCGGGAAGCCCCCAGGGTCCGGAGCAAGGCCAACTCATATCGCCGAACCAGCAGGCTGTCGTAGACGGAGATGAAAATGCTCGCAAAGCTCAAGGCGATGATGAGCCAAGCGATGCCCCGCAACGTTCCCATTCCGATGCCGAAGTTCTGCGTCAGCCGGTTCACTTCAATGGCGGGAAGGGCCACCTGCATGTTCGTCTCTTTCAACAAATTGGGCAGCGTGAGAACGGCAAGGGGATTCCGCTTTTTCAGCAGGACGGCTGTGATTTCCCGGTTGCCGTCTCGGTTCGGGGCTTCGGCCCCGGGCCCGCCGACCGACCCCATGACCACACCGCCAGGGCCGATGCGGGGCAGGGGCTTGCGCACGGTGTCCGGTGCGGCGGCGGTACCTGGGCCATCGGCAGGGGATCCGGGACCGGTGGAGGCCGTCGGTGAATCCCCGTGCACCGCCCAGATCGACTCCAAGTTGCACAGAAGCAACTGATCGACAACACATTGCCCCTCTTCGAAAATGCCGACCACCACAAAGGCCAAATCCCCATGCACATCCGTCTCATCTACCAAACCATGCGCACTGAAAAAGGTGTCCCCTACACGGAGACCCGATTCCCTCGCCACCCGTGCTCCGATGGTGGCCTCGAAGGGAGCCTCCCACAACCGACCTTCGGCCAGTTCCATGCCATAATGTGCTGGGTACGATGGCTCCGTGCCCACTATGCGGAAGCGCTGGAAATTGTCTCCGTAGGCGAGTGGAATCGCGGCTTCGATATAAGGATGCTCCATGACCTTCCGGGCATCGGCAAGCCGGATGTTGCCTGTGGGCGCATCGATGTGGTAGACATTGGCCAGGATGAGTTGCAGCGGACTTCCTTTCGCCCCGAGGACCAGGTCGATGTCCCGAATGTTGCGGCGAAACGTCTCGTCCAATTGTCGTTCGGTGAGCATCAACAGGCTGACCAAACCGACCCCAAAAGCCAGCAAGGCGGTGCTGAGCCCGGTGGAGAGCGGCTTGGCCAGGAGGTTGCGCCAGGCGATGCGAATCCAGCTCATGGTCAAGGGGTTACCGGTGTGAGGGGGGCGAGGGTGACCGTGCGGGGGTAGCGGTCCCGAAGTCGGTTGTCGTGGGTGACGATGAGGAGGCTGGCACCTGCTTGGGCCGAATGGTGCTCAAGGAGGGACACCACCGCCTCGGTGGACCGGTCGTCCAGGGCGCTCGTGGGCTCGTCCGCGAACACCACGGTGGGTCGGTGGACGAGCGCCCGGGCGATGCCTGCCCGCTGTTGCTCCCCCACGCTGAGGTTCCGGGGGCGGGACGAACCCTTGTCCCCGATGCCCAACGCTTCGAGCAAGGACGCCACCCGCGCCGGGTCAGGACGAAGCCCCGCCAAGAAAAGGGGGAGCGCCACATTTTCCGCGACCGTCAGGCTCTGGACGAAATGCGGTCGCTGGAACACGATGCCCACGTGCCGCCCTCGAAAGCGGTCTGCCGCTGCGCCCGACAGCGTGGACCAGTCGGTGTCGGCGAGCCGGATTTGGCCTGACAACGGCTTCAGCAACCCGCTCATCAGATGCAGCAACGTCGTTTTTCCGGAACCGGAAGCTCCCAGCAACAGCAGGCGTTCACCCGCAGCACAGTGCACATCGGGGAACGACCAGGCGGGGCCATGGGCGCCATATCGGAAGCGCAGGTCGGTGGTTTCGATCATGGGAGGCAACGGTTGGGCCAAATTTACATCCGCAACCCGCGCTTCGCAGGTGCGGGGGTCACGTACTTTGGTGCCATGAATTTCAGGCAGCGCTTGTTTCGGTTTGGCATTGGGATTTTCATCGGCACGGTGCTGGCGTATTTCTTCTTTCAAGGGCGCAGCTGCAACGACTGGCTTCCGGACCGCAGAATTCGGGCGTCGCTGGAGTCCGGCGGACTGGTCTGGGGCAACCAAGCGGAGTGCGTCTGGAACTGTCTGATCGCCCGGGAAACGTTGCCCGAACCCGTGGCCTCCCTGGTCTATGAAGGCGAGATCGACTGGGGGAAAAGTGGCCCGCGGGAAACGCCCCGGCGTTACGTCTTCCGGTATGAATCGGGGCCGGTTCAGGAGGCCACCTTCCTGCTGACCGAGGACCAGTCCTTCCTCGACCGATTGGAACTGGCATCCGGTCAGCCGGGATGTGACTGTCCTCACACCGAGCCCTGACCGGTGGCCGTACCTTTGCCGCCATGGAACCCTTCGACCCCCACTCCCTTCCCGAGGGACTGGACATTCCGAGCTACTGGGAGCGCGCGATGCCCCTCGCTGACTTTTTGGAGGATTTGCAAGGCCAAACCCCCGCGCCCGACGCCTTGTATGCAGCCTACATCCCGTTGAACCAACAGCGGGCCCGTCGGGTGGCGAAGACGTTGGAGCTCCGGGAGGAGGTGGTCGCGGGGATGGCTGAGGTGAGAGAGGGGATGCGCTGGTTGATCCTGAACGAACATTGGTGCGGAGACGGCGCGCAGATCCTCCCGGTTTTGGCGGCGATGGCCCAAGCTTCCGGGGGCCGGCTGGAAGCCCGGGTCTTGTTTCGCGATGCGAACCTCCCCTTGATGGATGCCTTCTTGACGGCAGGGGGCCGAAGCATTCCCATGGTCATCTTGCTGGGGCCGGATGGCGCGGTGGTAGGACGTTGGGGCCCCCGGCCAGAGGCAGCCATGGCCCTCGTTCGGGAACTGAAGTCCCAACCGGAGACGGCGGCCACCTACGGCGAGCACCTGCACCGTTGGTACGCTGAAAACCGGCAGGTCGACATCCAACAGTCCGTGCTGGCAGCGATGCGGGCCGCAGGCGCCCTCGGCGCTTAAGACCGGGCAGCCGATCGGACGGAGCCCCGGGCTTGGGCGCGTCGCCGTAGCTCGGTGCGCAACCGGTCGAGTTCGCGCGAGGTTTGGCCTGCCACAGACGTATTCTCCTCCGCGCGGCGAATGAGGTACGGAATCGCCTCGTGCATGGGCCCGTAAGGCACGTACTTCGCGACATTGTAGCCCGAGGCCGCCAAGTTGAAGCTGATCGGGTCGCTCATCCCCAGCAGTTGGGCGAACCAAACCCGCTCATCTCCGGGGGCAAGACCGGCCGCCGCCATGCCTTCGCACACCCGCAACTGGCTGGCCTCGTTGTGGCTGCCTGAGCAGAACGCCACAAGGTCCCGGTGGGCCAAACACCAATCACAAGCCGCGTCATAATCTCGGTCCGTAGCCGCTTTGTCGGGTTGGATGGGGGAGGGGAGACCGGCAGCCGCCGCACGGGCACGCTCCTTCTCCATGTAGGCGCCCCGCACCAGTTTCACCCCGACCTGAAAACCCTCGTCCTGGGCACGTGCCGTCAACCCCTGGAGGTACGCCAGCCGATCGTGTCGGTAGAGCTGGACGGTCGTGAACACCACGGTCCGACCGCGGTTGAGCTGGGCCATTTGGTCCTCCGCCAGGGCGTCGATGGCGGGCTGCAGCCAAGATTCCTCCGCATCGATGAAAATGCGTACCCCCCCCTCGGCGGCCACCTGACACAACTCGGCCACCCGCTGCTGCGCCCGCTCCCAAGCCAGGCGGTCCGTGGTCGACAACGCCCCCCCCGCCGAAACCCGTTCCAACAGCTGCGAGGATGCCACCCCGCTCACCTTGAAGACACTGAATCCGTGCCGGGCATCCCCGCAGGCCGCCCGGATGGCCGCTTTCACCTCGTCCCGTGCCGCGTCCAACTCAGCCTCCTCCTCCTTCCCTTCGGCGCTGTAATCCAAGATCGTCCTCACCCCCCGCGCCGCCAACCGGGCGACCATCCGGTCCGCCTCCGCAATGGACTCGCCCCCGCAAAAATGGGCGTAGATCGTGGGCTTGAGGGCCCACCCCACCGGAATCCGGAGCGCTCGGGCCCACCCCAAGAGGACCTTGCCCACCCGCACCCATCCTGCACGACCCACCATCCGAAAAAGCCAGGTCGCCTTCCGCAACTCGGCATCTGAGAGGTGCGAAAAGGCCTGCTGCGTGTTGGCAAAATCCGGTGGCATGGCGTTCATGGCGAAGGCGGGGCAAAAGTGCAGCGCGAAGATAGCAGCCGGGATGCATCGTAAATTGCTCCCATGAACATCCAAGACCATTTGGCCACCCACCGGGAGCGGTTTGTTTCCGAGCTTTTTGAGCTGTTGCGCATCCCGTCCATCTCCGCGGATCCAGCATACGCCGGGGACATGCAGCGGTGTGCAGAGGCCGTTGCGGACCACCTGCGCAAGGCCGGGGCCACAGGCGTGGAACTCATCCCCACAGCCGGTTATCCCGTGGTGTACGGCGAGGTCCATGTCTCCGACCATGTGCCCACAGTGTTGGTTTACGGCCATTACGATGTGCAACCTGCCGTTCCCTTGGACCTTTGGACTTCGCCGGCCTTTGAACCGGAGATCCGCTCGACTCCCATCCACCCCGACGGAGCCATCTTCGCGCGCGGTGCCTGCGATGACAAAGGCCAATTCTTCATGCACGTGAAGGCCTTGGAGTGCATGGTGGCGACCGGCGGCTGTGCCTGCAACATCAAGTTCATGATCGAAGGAGAGGAAGAGGTGGGTTCAGCGCATTTGGAGGACTTCTTGCGCACCCACAAGGCCCGATTGGCCGCTGACGTGGTCCTGGTCAGCGACACGGGCATCATCGCCAACGACGTCCCCTCCATCACGGTCGGGCTTCGGGGCCTCAGCTACGTGGAGGTCGAGGTGACGGGCCCCAACCGAGATTTGCACAGCGGCCTGTATGGAGGCGCGGCTCCCAACCCCATCAACATCTTGTGCGAGCTCATCGCCTCCTTGAAGGACGAGGACCAGCGCATCACAGTGGAGGGATTTTATGACGACGTGGTGGAGTTGGATGCTGCGGAACGGGCAGCCATGGCAGAAGCGCCCTTCGATGAAGCGGCCTACCGCAAGAGCATCGGCATCGGTGCCATCGAGGGAGAGACGGGTTACTCCGCACCCGAACGCATGAGCATCCGGCCTACGCTGGATGTGAACGGGATTTGGGGGGGTTACACGGGCGAGGGCGCGAAGACGGTGATCGCGAGCAAGGCATGGGCGAAGATTTCGATGCGTCTGGTTCCCCACCAGGACCCCGATGCCATCACGGAGCGGTTCCGCGCCCACTTCGAGCGCATTGCGCCCCCATCGGTCCAGGTCCGGGTCACCGCCATGCACGGCGGGCAGCCGGTGGTCACCCCGACGGATTCTCCGGCCTACCGCGCCGCTGCCGCCGCCATGGAAGCCACATTTGGTCGCCCACCCATTCCCGTCCGGAGCGGCGGCTCCATCCCTGTCATCGCTAGTTTTGAACAAATTCTCGGACTCAAAACGGTGCTGATGGGATTCGGGTTGGACAGCGATGCCATCCATTCGCCGGACGAGCACTTCGGGCTGTTCAATTACTTCCGGGGCATCGAGACCATCCCGCTCTTCCATCAGCACTTCGCGGCCTTGCACGCATCTGCCCAATGATTCAGTCTGTAGGCAGGCGCTCCACCTGGACCGCATGGGTTGCTGGGTTGGTCCTTGTTGCCACCGCCCTGCTCGTCCCTGGTTGCGCCCTCTACGAGGATGTCACCGTGCAGAAGGTCGAAGGGCTCGAGGGCCTGCAAATCAGTGCGGACGGTGTGTCAGGCCAAATTCGCGTCCGCTTGCACAACCCCAACCGATACACCCTTCAGGTGGTGGAGACGGATTTGGGGTTGTGGGTGGAATCAGACCGGTTGGCTACCATTGTCCTGCCGCAGGACCAAGCGTTGCCGCCACGCTCGGAAGCGACCCTTACACTCGCAGTCGAAACGGAGCCGGGTGCCCTAGGAGCCCTGTTGCGCAAGCATGCCATGGATTTGTTGCTGGGCAGGCCGCTTCCGTTGCGGCTCGAGGGCAGTGTCGCGGGAAAGGTCGGCTGGGTGCGGATGGAAGTCCCCGTGAACGCGGAGTATCTCTGGCGAAAGTAAACGGGGTTCAGTCCCCTGGTTTCAGGTTCCAGGACAGCATGGCTTGGACCGCCAGGTTCATCATGAAATTGTCCCATTGGATGATCGGTTGATCCGGTCGGGGACTGATGGGCAGCAACGATTGCGAAAGACGCACCGAAAAATCCCACTGGGGAGCCACATGGACTCCGGCCCCCAAGGTCCCCCCCAGATCCCAAGGGTTGAGACGCAAGTAGGAAAGGGGGGCATAGCCCGTTTGGTTGAAGTCCTCCTCAGCACTGAGTAAGTAGGAGGCCTGAATCCCGCCAGAGAACCAGCCCCAATCCCCCACATCCTGCACGTACGAGACCGGCAGATCCAAGTAGGTGAACCGGTAACGCCAAGTGAAATAATCGCCGCTTCGGGGATTGGGTACCCGCCGGCTTCCCTTTTGGGTCCAGACCATGCCGAGTTCCCACCCCCGATTGGGGTGGACACGCACCTGCACCCAAGGACCCGCAGTCAACCCCAGCTTGTTAAACCCGGACACCCCGTCACCGTGTACTTGCGCAGCACAGGCCCCTACCGCGAGCCCTCCGCGGAAGCGCCAAGGCTGCACCGGGTCTCCCGCGGTCAGCCCTCCCCAAGGCGCCATCGCCCATGTACCGAGACCCAACAGAACCACCCACCGCCAGGGTCTCATTCTCCGAGTTCCAGTTCGACCACGTTCAGCACCGTTCCGTCTGGGCCCGTAAGGACCGCTACCAGAGACGAATTCTCCAGCACCCATCCCTCATTCCAATTGAAAGTGAAGGACATCTGTGCCGTTTCTCCCGGGTTCGCCCCGTCGGAAGCCGCCCCGAAACCTGTCCCCAGCGCGCCATTGAGCGAACCACGCAACACATGCTTGAATTCGTAGTCAGGGACCACCTCAGGCGTGCTGCTGTAATCGAGTTGGTAGTCCACCATCCCCGATTCCAGCACGAGCACCGCCAGATTCAGCGGACCTGGGACATTCGCGAAGAATTGGCCGTGCACGTGGACATTCAAATGTCCCGCTGCCGGGATGAAATCACTTTGTATGGCCAAATCCACCACCGCCTCCTCGCCCAGCACTCCGTCCACCTCAGCTTCCCACTGGGCCGGGGCGAAGAAATTGCCCGGCCCCCCCGTGCGGTTGACCCGACCCAGGGGATTGGCCTGAAAATCCAACTGATTCCAGAAGACGTCGCCTTCCTCGGTGGTCCAATCGGTGTCAAAATGGTCGTCGTCTGTCAAGGCCAAATTCCCCGCATGAATCGCGCAAACCACCAGCTCCGGTCGGGCCGCCGCCAATTCCTCGGCGATCCGGGCAGCGTCCGGGCAATTGCCGCACTGGTGCGCCGTGAAATCCTCCAGCAGGGCCCGTTGCACCGGTGTTGTCACCTCGGGAAAGGACGGCGGCGGACCATACAAGTCCTCCCGGTAACCCGTCCGGGCTGGAACGATGGGATCTTCGATGACATCACAACCCACCCATGCCCAAGCGGCCAAGAGGACGACCCACAAACCCCGTGTCCACCTCATGATTTCAGGAATGACGCAATCCGAACCCGGTTTCCGTGGGCCACCCGCACCAGGTAACGGCCCGCAGGCAGATGGGCGGTTGGCACGGACCAAGTCTGCGTACCACCCGAAGGCACAGCAGGAAGCACCTGCTCGTAACATGCAACTCCCCGGGCATCCAGCACCTGCACCCAACCAGCCTCCCCAGCCGTCACCTCCCCATCCAGCAGTTGCAACCCCAGCATCCCGTCCGTCACGGGGTTGGGGAATACGTTCAGCCCTCCGTGGGCCGAAGCGCTCGCTGGTTCTAGTGCATCCGGCACCCCGACCACCAACGACTCCACGTGAAGACCCTTCGATTTCTCAGAAAAGGCCCCAGAGCTGTTGTGCTGGAAGATGTCCGCGAAAACCCAGCCGCCGTCCAAGTGAGAAGTCACGTGACAACTGCCCGTCATGCCGTCCCCGTAACTGTCCAGCAGATGGAACGAGTAGCAACCTGTCGAGGGAAGGTTGACCCACCAAGTATAGGGCGTGTTGGCGGCCAAACCTGTCGGCGAAGCGGCTACCTCGTTGCCCGCCGCGTCCCGAAAGGCCCAGCGGGTCTCCCCTGGGAACGCATCGGTGAGAAGGGAGACCTGAAACAACGTGGTCGCTGCCAAGGCATTCACATTCATGGTGGCCGTGAGGCTGTTGTTCGCCGGGTTTCCGTCGGGGCTTGTGAGTTCCACAAAAAAGAATCCCGTGCTGTTGAACGTGGCGGTGCCCAGGTCGATGGTGGCGGTTTCGTAGGTATCCACAGAACCCGTCCAATTGTGCGTCAATAGGGTTCCACTCAGGTTGCTGACCTCGATGGTGCAGGCCGTGAGCGGATCGGTTCCCAAGTTCATGATCTGGACGGCCATGGGCGTGGCTTCGCCAGGGCAGGACAAAGTCGAACCTGCGTAGGACATCAGCCAAACATCGGTGGGCTGGCTGGCGGGGGCGCAGTTGGGGTTTTGGATGATGGCCTCGTGCGCTGCGAAGGAGGTTTGGCCTGATTCACGCGTCAATCCATGGGGACATACCGTGTAAATCGTCGGGAAGTAGTTTCCTTCATACGCGTCGAAAATCGCGCCTCCGTTGTCGATGATGGGGTAAGGCGTCCCTTCGACCCAGTTGCCCGCTGTCCCCGGGCCGATGCCATGGAGATTGTCCAGGGTGGTGTTGTCGTCGCCTTCGATGAAAAAGACGCGCAGGGTATTCGTCCCATCTGGGCCATGGGCTTCATAGAGTTGCTCCAAGATTCCGAGCTGATGGTAGTTCCAGCAAGGGCCGCACCAGGTGGCGGAAAAGTCGATGAGCACGGTGTAACCTGAGTCCAGGTAGGACTGCAGGTGATGGGACTGCCCATTGATGTCCACAGCGGTCCAGTCCGGGGCGGGACTGTAATCGGGCAATTGGGCCATCAGGGGGGAAGTGGCCCCCAACGCCAGCAGCCCCAGGGCCGCACCCAGTAACTTTTGCATCATCTCGCTAAGATGCGAAAAATCGGAGGGGGGTGCAACAGCAGTTCTCGGCAGCCGCTTGGAGAACCCCTTGAAACAAACTCGAACACAAGAACTCTGACACAAGAATGCGAAAAAAAGGGGCCACCTTTTCAGGCAGCCCCTTTCGAATGCAAAGTCGGTTCGCTTATTGCTTGGTCACGCGCAACGTCGTCACAGCATTGCCTGCTTGGATCGACACCACGTAAACACCAGCGTTGAGCGAAGAGAAATCAACCAGTTCACGCTGTTCGCCTGCAGGACGAACGCCCAAGTCGGTTGCGAGAACGCGTGCGCCCAAGGTGTTGTGCACCGTGATGGAAACGGGCTGGCTCTGGGCCAAAGAGAACGAAAGGGCGGCTTGGTCAGCGATGGGGTTCGGGAACACCAAAGCGGATGAAACCACATCCAGTTCAGCTACGTCGACCGTGATGCCCGTTACGTTCGCACCAGCGGACTCCACAGCGAAATCGTAAGTTCCGTTGTAGGAGAAGATGGTCGAGAATTGGCCT
Source organism: uncultured Comamonadaceae bacterium (assembly GCA_964405405.1). Taxonomy (GTDB): domain Bacteria; phylum Bacteroidota; class Bacteroidia; order Flavobacteriales_D; family Sanyastnellaceae; genus CAMCYM01. The sequence continues at coordinate 34,156 of CAYONT010000007.1, forward strand.
TGGTTGTCGTCGTAGGAGTATACATTGGCGAATCCGTTCACGGAACCACCGCCCCACTGGCTTCCGAACAAGCCATCTCCGTACGCATCATTGATGGTGAAGCTGTAGCAGCCGGTTGCGGGTACATTCACCCACCAGTTGTATTCGGTCACATCGGACAAGGTGTTTGGAGCCACTTGCTGGATTACCTGACCTGCCGAATTCTTGATGCTCCAAGAGGTTTCTTCACCCCAGTTGTCCGTCTTGATGTTGACACGGATCAAGCTCATGGCTTCGGTCGAAGGCGCGATGGTTGCTGCGGCCGAAGACGCCCAAGGCGCTCCGTTGACAGAAACGAGGTTGACGCTTACCGAACCGGTGCCCGTATAGCTGCCCAAATCCACCGTGGCATCCCCGTTGGTAGCCACCGAACCAGACCAGTTCACGTCGGGTTGTGCAACACCATTCACGGTCACCTCGAAGGTGGCGCTGGTCACAGCGGCAGAACCGTAGTTCGTCAACAACACGCTGGCATTCCATCCGCCATCACAAGCCGTAGCGTCTCCGTTGTAGGCAATGATGGGCGCTGCACCCGAGATGCTGTTGGCGCAGTCGCCGAAAGCCATTTCCAGGTGCGATGTGAAGGAAGATTGGCCCGATTCCACGAGGATGCCGTCGGGGCAAATCGTGTAAATCGTTGGGAAGTAAGTACCGGCGTAGTCATCGAAGATGTCTCCGGTGTTGTCCACAATCGGGTAGGTCGTACCGGTGATCCAGTCGCCTTGGGTGGCCCCACCGGTTCCCTGCAAGTCCTGCAAGGTGGTTTGGTCATCCCCCTCAAAGAAGAACACCATCAAGTCGTCCGTTCCGTTCGGTCCGAAGGCATCATACAAATCGCCCAAGATGTGGGTGTTGTGGTAGCCCCAGCAGGGCCCGCACCACGTGGCAGAGAAGTCGATGATGACCGTCTTGCCCTCGTCCAGCAAGGATTGCAGGTGCCAGGTGTTTCCATTCAAGTCCGTGACCGTCCAGTCAGGAGCCACACTGCCGTCGGGCAGCTGTGCAAAAGAGGTCACCGAGATCATCAAGGCAACCAGGAGCGTGTAAAAGTGCTTCATGTAAGAAACAGGTGATTGGTTTTCAATTCAAGAGGCCAAATTTAGCCCCAACAGGCCCCGCGAATGTAACGAAACCCAAGCGTTTCCCACAACGATATGTGCAGGAAATCCGCGGAATTAGAAACTGCTCGTGAAGGTGACCTCGAATCCGTTGGAGGCGGGCACAGCCCGACAAACCCCCCCGATGCAAAAAATTCCCTCCCGGCGCTTTCCGTAACCCACCGCCAGGCGGTGGGGTCCCTCGGTGTATCCCACGGCCCCGTACAAGTAATGCACCCGCGCCCCGACATCTGGATTCCCGTAGTTGTACTGGTCCATCACGCTCGCAAACCAGTGCGGACTCCACGTGTACTCCACGATGGCCGTGGCCCAGTCCCCCTTGTCCTGTTCGGTGAACAACCCTTGCACCTCCGCCCGCAGACTCTGCTTGGGGGCCGTCTTCCACTGTGCCTCGAGGACGTGGATGTCGGCATACACGAGCCCCTTAAACGTCGTGGTCACCGGCGTGGCCAACGTGTTGAATTCCAGGTAGAAATATGCGTACTTCAATTTGAGATCGGCGTTGACCTTCCGCTCCAACAGCACGTTGACATCGCGGACAAACTTCGACGGGCCAAACCCCCAACTGTTCCTTCGGAATCCCATGGTGGCGCCCTCCACCCCCTGCAACCGTGTGGTATCCAGCCCGTTCGCTGCCGCCACATTCAAGGTCACCCGCGTCCCGTACCGCCCGCCCAACCAGGTTTCCTTGGGCACCGTGTAATACAACTCGCCCCCGATGCTCGATTCGCCGGCCACCACCGTCGCGTAGGGGTACAGCGTGGCCGCGAGGTTGTACGTATGTTGCTTGGTGATCGCCGGGATGTAGTTGATGGGCAAGTCGAAGAGCAACACATTGCGGTCCGAGCGGAAGCTCATGTTGTCCACCGTTTTTGCGTTCAGCACCCATCCAAATCCACGTTGAGCGTAGGCCAAATCCACCAGCAACGCCTCCCCTTTCCGATACACGTACTGGTTGTCGGCGCTGGGGTCGTTGATTTTCGTGGCGTACTCCACGTTGCCCGACCATCGGCCGCGCTGGACGCCGAGCCGGTAGGACCAAGCGGCAACGTTTTGGGGCAGCGTCAGGACGAGGGTGTCCTTGGCGATGGTGGAACCCGCTTGGAACCGGCTCACGAAGTTGCCGCCGAGGATGACCCGCAGGTCGCGGACGGACCAGGCTTCCCGCAGGTCGTTCAGGGAGACCTGGGCGTCCACCGCCCGCACCAGTCCGGGACCCAGGATGAGGCCGTCGTTGAAGTCGAGGCGCTGCTTGCCCAGGAGGGCCTTGAGTTCGAGGCCGGGAACCGGCGTCAAGATGAGCCGAAATCCATCAAGGGCGTTGTCGATACCCAGGGCACGTTCCTCGTAACTGCGCAACACGATGCCGCTTCCGAACTGCTCGTAGAAATTCCCCAGGGTGATGTCCAGTCCCACCTCGGGATCGCTGTAGCGGGCAAAGCGGTACCCCACGCCGGTCCCCTTGAACCGTCCCGGAAATCCGACCACGGCATTGAGGTACGACTCGTAGCGCATGCCCGCCGAGAAGTTGCCGCGGGTGTAAATGAGGTTCCCGTAAGCGTTCAGGGCCGACTTTTCAGGGGGCACCACCGCGCCGATCAGGGAGTCGGGCGCATAGGATTGCCACAGGAGCTGGACGTTGCCAGTGATGCGCCCGGGTGCACCCTCCTCAGCGGCACCACCCTCCTCTTGGGCCCGGACACCCCCCGCGAGGCCCACGAGCAGCCCCATGCTGAGCCATGCGCAACAAGCCCCCCACAGGGTCGCCCTCATTTGCGTCCGTACTTCAGGAGCTGCTGGAAGACTTCGTCCTCGTCCCCGTCCGCGTAATTGTTGTGTTGCCAAACGATTTGGCCTTTTCCATCCACCAGGAAGGTGTGGGGCACGTTGATGACCTGCATGGCCCGCGCAAATTCCTTGTTGGGGTCGAGCAAAACCTGATAATCCCAGTCGACGCTCGACACGTAAGGAGCCACCCGCGAGGTGCTCCGGGCATCGTCGATGCTCACGGCCACAATCCGCACCCCGGTGCGCTTCTGCCACTCGGCATAGTGCTCCATGTAGGCGTTGAGTTCCCGCTTGCAAGGGCTGCACCAGGTGGCCCAGAAGCAGACCAGGGTGGGGGCACCGCTTTGGGCCAAACTCGCCGTATTCACACTTTTCCCATTCAAATCGCGCAAGGTGACCGATGGCAATTTTTGCCCCCATGAGGGAAGGGTCAGCAAGAAAAGGGCGCACACAGCGAGTCCTGCGCGCAAGGAGTTGGAGAGGGCGTTCATCGGTTTCATGGCAATCTCGAAAGGGGCGAATTTAAGGGAACTGCGGGTGTTTTCAGTGGATCATCAGCGGACCGGGCCACTGGGGTATATTTGTCTGCATGAACCGTACCAAAGTTTTTGCTATCGCTGCGGCCTGTGGATGGGCTGCTTGTGGGGTTACCCTGGCGCAACCGACCCTGGTGGATCCCGTAGATGCCGTGGAGGGAACGCTGAGTGACCCTGCGTTCGATGAGGTTTCCATCCACTGGGATGTACTCAACGGCACAAATGAGGACCTGACATTGATGGTGACCCGGACGCTGGTACAAGCCGTCACGCCTTACAACCAGCCTTATACCGCAGGGGCTCCCGGCGCCTACGACCGGTTCTGCTGGGGCCCGCTCTGCTACAACTTCGGCACGGCGTCCAGCTCCACCAATGCTTCGCTCTTGGTGACCATTCCCCCGGGCCTCGCGAATACGACGTTCGTTGCCGATTACTACCACAATGGGGTCGCGGGCATGACCGCCATCGACTACTGTTTCCATCCCGTTGGCGCACTGGAAGCGGGCGCATGCCACGTGGTCAACTATTGCATGGACGCGGAGAACTGCGTTTTGGGGGTGGGCTCGGCTGTGGGATCGGCCGCAGGTCCGCGCATCGTTTCCGTGGCCCCCCAGCCGTTGGTGGAACTGGGATCGCTGACCTTCGACCTCGCAGGAGCGGGCAAGGGCCGCCTTCGGCTGGTCAATGCTGCGGGGATGCAGGCAGCGGCCTGGGACCTCGATGCCGACCGAGGCACCTTGTTCGTGTCTGCTTCTGACTTCGCGCCTGGCATGTACATTGCTGTACTCGAAGTGGAAGGGGTCACCCGCCACACAGCGCGTTGCTGGGTCGGTCGCTGATCAAAAGGCGGTAAAGTCCGCTCCCGGGTCTGTCGGGGTCCAGAAGCCATCACAAAAAGTGTTGCACACCCGGACAGATTTGCTGACTTTTGCGCGCTTATGATGCATCCATCGAACAAACAGGAGGCGCTGGACTACCATGCCAGGGGCCGGCGGGGCAAGATCGAAGTGGTGCCCACAAAGCCTTACAGTTCCCAGCGGGACCTTTCCTTGGCCTACAGTCCGGGGGTGGCAGAACCCTGCAAGGCCATCGCTGCGAATCCGGAGGATGTATACAAGTACACAGCCAAGGGCAACCTCGTGGCCGTCATCACCAACGGCACAGCAGTGTTGGGTTTGGGGGACATCGGACCCGCTGCGGGAAAGCCTGTGATGGAGGGGAAAGGGGTGTTGTTCAAGGTGTTCGCCGACATCGATGTATTTGACATTGAAGTGGATGCGTCGGATGTGGATCTTTTCGTTGCCACGGTGAAGGCCATTGCCCCCACCTTCGGCGGCATCAACTTGGAGGACATCAAGGCGCCCGAGGCATTTGAAATCGAGCGTCGGTTGAAGGAGGAGCTCGACATCCCCGTGATGCACGATGACCAGCATGGAACGGCCATCATCTCCGCTGCGGCGCTTTTGAATGCGCTTGAGCTGGCTGGGAAATCTTTAGACCAAATCCGGGTCGTCATCTCGGGCGCCGGCGCGGCCGCGATGTCCTGCGTGGACATCTATGAGCAGCTGGGGCTTCAGGTGTCCCATGTGGCGATGTTCGATTCCAAGGGCCACATCCACCGGGGGCGCACCGACTTGGACGAGCGGAAATCCCGCTACGCCACGGACGTCGCTTATGCCGACCTGGGAGAGGCGCTGCAAGGCGCTGATGTCTTCTTGGGTTTGAGTAAGGGGGGCTTACTTACGGCGGATGACATCCGGCGGATGGCCGATCGGCCCATCGTTTTTGCTCTGGCGAACCCAGACCCCGAGATTCCATACGCTGAGGCAGTGGCAGCCCGTCCCGATTTGATTATGGCCACCGGGCGGAGCGACCATCCCAACCAAGTAAACAACGTGCTCGGATTCCCCTACATCTTTCGGGGAGCCCTGGACGTCCGAGCCACCACGATCAATGATGCGATGAAACTGGCGGCGGTGCATGCCATCGCCCAACTCGCGAAGGAAACCGTGCCGGACCAAGTGGCGGAAGCCTATGGTAGCCAGTTGCTCACCTTCGGCCCTGAACTCATCATCCCCAAACCGTTGGATCCGCGGTTGATTTCGGCAGTCTCTCCAGCGGTAGCCCGGGCGGCCATGGAATCGGGGGTGGCCCGGGAGCCCATCTTGGATTGGGACCGTTACGCCGCCCAATTGCAGGCACGTTTGGGTCGGGACAACACCTTCAGCCGCACCATCGCAGAGCGGGCACGCAAGAATCCCAAGCGTGTGGTGTTTGCCGAGGCAAACACGTACAAAGTTCTCAAGGCCGCTGAACAGGCACTGGATGAGGGCATCGCCACCCCCATCCTGTTGGGGCGCCGGGATGAGATAGAAGCGCTGATGCAGGCCCACCACATCCAGCTCGATGGCGTTGAGATCATCGATCCGCGTTCCCGGGAGGAAGATGCACGATGCAAATTGTTCGGAGACAGTATGTTTGCCTTGCGCCGGCGCAAAGGCATGACAGCCTCGGAGGGCGAACGGCTGATGCGGCAGCGGAACTACTTCGGCGCCATGTTGGTTCAGACGGGGTATGCGGATGCTCTGCTTAGTGGTTTGACCCGCACCTACCCCGAGGTCATCCGGCCCGCGCTGCAAGTTATCGGTTGCGCCCCAGGCGTATCCAAGGTGGCTGGCATGTATATCCTCGAAACCAAGCGGGGCCCGATGTTCTTTGCAGATACCACCGTCAACATCAACCCCACGGTCGAGGAGATTGTGGCCATCACCTTGTTGACCGCTGAGGCTGTGCGCAAATTGCGCATCGTCCCGCGGATTGCGTTGCTGAGCTACTCCAACTTCGGATCTGCGCAAGGAACAGAGGCACAGAAGATGGCTGAAGCCACCCGAATCTTGCACGAACGGCATCCCGATTTGATTGTGGATGGGGAAATCCAGGCAAACTTTGCCCTGAACAACGAATTGTTGTCGGAGTCTTTCCCATTCTCCACGCTGGCCACCCGTCAGGTGAATACCCTGATTTTCCCCAATCTCGCCGCCGGGAACATTGCTTACAAGTTGCTTCAGGAAATGGTGGGATTGCAGGTACAGGGTCCGGTGCTGTTGGGCATGCGCAAGAGCTTCCATGTCCTGCAGATGGGGTCATCGGTCCGAGAAATTCTGGACATGGTGCGTCTGGCCGTGGTGGATGCCCAGAACCGCAACGTAGGGGAGAGGGAGCTGCCCACGGAACCCTTGCCCGTCTCATGATTCACTTTTTGCGCGGACGTTTGGCCAGCAAAAATCCGGCGCTGGTGGTGGTGGATTGCCAAGGAGTGGGCTATGCGGTGGCCATCAGCCTGTCCACGTATGAACAACTGGGGACGGTGGGAGAGGAGGTCATGCTGCTGACGCACTTGGTGGTCCGTGAAGATGCCCACTTGTTGTATGGGTTCGCGGAAGAGGGGGAACGGGCGCTTTTTCTGGCCCTCATTGGCGTCAGTGGCGTGGGCGCCAACACGGCGCGGATGATCCTAAGTGCCATGGATGCTGCGACGGCACAGGAGGCTATCCGCAACGGAGACGTCAAGGCGATGCAACGGGTCAAGGGCATCGGAACAAAGACCGCCCAGCGGATTTTGGTGGATTTGCAGGACAAACTCGCCGCCCTCGAAGGGATGGGGGGGACGTTCGCATTTCCGGGTGCAAAAAATTCTTCGGCACAACGCAACAATCCCCGCAATGATGCGTTGACTGCCTTGGTGTCTTTGGGATTTGACCGCACCCGTTGCGAGCGAACCCTGGACCAAATCATCGAGCAATCCCCATCAGATCTCCCCGTGGAAGCCCTGATCAAACAAGCGTTGAAGTCGCTCTGAGCATGCGTTGGATGTCTCCCCTAGGTGGCCTACAGGCCTGGGTTCTGCTGGGAATGCTCGGTACGGCATCGCTGGCCATGTGGCCGGGATGGACGAACAACACCCCCGTGCGGGGTCGTGTTGCGCAACCGTCAACGGCCGCGGTGGACACGGGTGGGGTGCCGCTCCCCTTCCCATTTGGGGGCGAAGATCCCTTCAACCCGGTCCGAGAGCCGGCGGGGTTTGACTTTCATTGGCCTGACAACATCCGCTACCAAGTCGTCTACGACGAGGTCACGGGCCAGTACATCATCCAGCAGACCATCGGGGATACCCTGCCTTATCGACCAACGACGTATCTCTCGCTCGAGGAGTATCTGAACTACAACATCGAGGGGAACCTCACGGAGTACTGGAACGAATTGCAGCAAGAGGAGGACGAGGCAGAGCGGGCGTTTGCCCCCAAACTGACGGTGAACAATGCGCTCTTTGAGAGCATCTTCGGTAGCAATGAAATCACCATCAAGCCCCAAGGTTCAGCGGAGCTTTCGTTTGGGGTCAACATTTCCAACACGGAGAACCCGCGAATCCCCGAGCGGCAACGGCGAATCACGACGTTCGACTTCGACCAACGGATTCAGTTGAGCATCGGGGGCAGCATTGGGGACAAGATCAACATCGGCACCCAGTACAACACGGAAGCGCTGTTTGACTTCGAGAACCGGATGAACATCGGATTCCAGGGGGAGGAGGACGACATCCTGAAGAACATCGAGGCTGGGCACATCAGCATGCCGCTCCCGGGGACACTCATCACGGGCAGCCAGAGTTTGTTCGGGGTGAAACTCGAAACCCAGTGGGGTCGGTTGTACAATACGACGGTGGTGTCCCAACAGAAGGGGGAGCGCAGGGAAATCGAGGTACAGGGGGGTGCCCAGACCCAGACGTTCGACATCCGCGCCGATGACTACGAGGCAAATCGGCACTACTTCCTCTCGCAGTACTTCCTCGACCAGTACGATGTGGCCATGAAGAGCCTGCCCGTTCCCAGCTCGGGGGTGAACATCACCCGGATCGAGGTGTGGGTGGTCAACACGCAGGCGAACACCCAAGACGTTCGGAACGTATTGGCATTCACGGATTTGGGAGAGCACAGCGACTACATTTCCACAGACTTGCCGGTCCCCTTGCTCGTCGATGGTCCGGACGTGGTGCCCACCGAGGCGCGGAATCCCACCAATGTGAACAATGAATTGTACGGCTCCCTGGTGAACAACCCGGAGGTAATGGGATACAGTGGAGCGAACGCGGCCATCGGGGCACTCGGCTTCGGTCTGGACCAAGGCATCCACTACGAGCGGGTGGGCAACGCCCGCAAATTGGCGCCCTCGGAGTACACGTACAATGCGCGCTTGGGCTTCATTTCCTTGCGCCAGAGCCTCAACAACGCGGAGGTCCTGGGGGTGGCATATGAGTACACGTTGAATGGCCAAACCTACCAAGTCGGCACCCTGGCTCAAGACGGGTTCGCAGCACCGAGTGCCTTGGTGCTCAAGATGCTCAAGGCGTCCATCACGCAGGTTTTGCTGACCAACGGTGACCCAGCTCCGCTTTGGAAGACGATGATGAAGAATGTCTACTCGATGCAGGCATTCGGCGTGAGCCCGGAGAACTTCCGGTTGGACATTTGGTACAACGACCCCGCCACGGGCGTTGATCTGAACTACATCCCCAGGGAGCCATTGGATGGCACGATGCTGCTCCAACTGCTCGGCATGGACCGGCTGGATATCAACGGCATGGCGCGGCAGGACGGGGTCTTCGACTTCGTGGACAATGCGGGCACCCAAGGGGGTACCATCCACAGCCAGAATGGGCGCATCTATTTCCCTTCGGCAGAGCCCTTCGGCTCCAACCTGCGCCAGGAAATCGTCAACCGGGTTCCCGACGAAAACCTGCGCAACTCCCTCATCCAGACGGTGGTGTTCCAGGCGCTTTACGACTCCACCAAGACGGCTGCGCAGCAAATCCCCTCGCTCAACCGCTTCCGCATCAAGGGGCAGTACCAAAGCCAAACCAGTTCCGAAATCTCCCTCAATGCCCTCAACGTTCCCGAGGGTTCGGTCACGGTCACCGCGGGCGGCGTTCGGTTGGTGGAGAACCAGGACTACACGGTGGACTACAACCTGGGCCGGGTGCGGATCATCAACGACGGATTGATGGAGTCTGGCCAGAACATCAAGGTCTCCCTGGAGAGCAATTCGCTCTTCAACATCCAGACGAAGACGATGTTGGGCACCCGCTTCGATTATGTCTTCTCCGACCGGTTCACCATGGGGGCGACCTTCCTCAACATGCGAGAGCGGCCGTTGACCCAGAAGGTAAACATTGGCAACGAGCCGGTGAACAACACGATTTTGGGAATGGATTTGGCCTGGCAGCGGGACAGCCAGTTCCTGACGGACCTCCTCGACCGGTTGCCGTTTTATGAAACCACGGCCAAGTCGAGCCTGGACTTCTCAGCCGAAGGTGCCTATCTGATTCCGGGGCACAGCCGGGCCATCGGTCGCGAGGGGAATGCCTATGTGGACGATTTCGAAGGAAGTCAGTCTGCGATTGACATCCGGGCGGTTTCCCGTTGGTTCCTGGCGTCCACGCCCAAGTTGCAAAACGGATTGTTCCCAGAGGGCGGGTTGGAGGACAGCCTAATCTACAATTACAACCGTGCGGGCCTGAGCTGGTACACCATCGACCCCCAGTTCTTCCGGGGTTCGGGGCTCGAGGATGGGCAGGTGACGGCGGACCAGAAGAGCGACCACCGCACCCGGGAAGTGCTGGAAGGGGAGGTGTTCCCCAATCGGGAATTGCCCACCGGCACGCCTCCCAACATCCCCACCCTGGACTTGACGTTCCGGCCCACGGAGCGCGGTCCCTACAATTACGAGCCGTTCACTGGCACGGATGGAATTTCGGCGGGTTTGGCCGCCGATGGTTCCCTGCTCGACCCAGCCTCTCGTTGGGCGGGCATCCAACGGGCCCTGACAACCACTGACTTTGAGGCGGCGAACATCGAGTACCTGCAGTTCTGGCTCATGGATCCCTTCAACGAGGATTCCGAAAACCTGTCTGGGGGTGACTTGTACTTCAATTTGGGGAATGTCTCGGAGGATGTGTTGAACGACAGTCAATTGGCCTACGAAAACGGCTTGCCATCTGACAACAACAGTTCGCTCCCCACGGACACGTCCACCTGGGGCATCTTCCCCTCCCCGGAGACGTTCAATGTGGTGAATGCGTTTGACAATGCTTCCGGTGATTACGTCGCCCAAGACGTCGGATTGGATGGTCTTCCGGACGCCGGGGAACAGGCTTTCTTCACGCCGTGGCTCAGTTCGCTGCAAGGATTGCTGGATGCCGACGCTTTCAACGCCGCGCAAGCGGACCCTTCCGCGGACAATTTCCAATACTTCCGCAGCCCGCTGCTCCAGAGCGCTGGGGCTTCGATTCTCGACCGCTATGCCCGGTTCAATGGCTACGAGGGGAACTCAGACACGCGCACCCCAGACGGATACCCGATTACTTCGACCACGATTCCCAACACGGAGGACATCAACCAGGACTTGACGCTTTCTACCATTGAAAGCTATTATCAGTACCGGGTGTCCATGCGGCCACAGGACTTGGGGGAGTTCAACATCGGTAAGAACTACATCACCGACTCATTTGAGCAGGTGGTGACCACAGCGAACGGAGAGCAGCGGACGGTCCGTTGGTATCAGTTCAAGATCCCGGTTCGGGAGTTTGAACAACGTGTCGGCGGCATTTCCGATTTCCGTTCCATTCGGTTCATCCGGATGTTCATGAAGGGGTGGAGTGAACCGGTGACGTTGCGTTTCGCCCGCCTGGAACTCATCCGGGGGGAGTGGCGCCGGTACCTGGACAACTTGGCGGGTCCGCAGGAAGTGGAACCGGATGACCCGGCGACCACCACCTTCAATTTGTCGGCGGTAAACATTGAAGAGAACGGCAACCGGGAACCGGTACCTTACGTCACCCCACCGGGTATTTTGCGGGAGATTGACGTCGGAACGGCGAACCAGCGCCGCTTGAATGAGCAGTCCCTGGAACTCGTGGTCTGTGGATTGGAGGATGGCGATGCGCGCGGAGCTTACCGGAATATCAACTTCGACATGCGGATGTACAAGCGGTTGCGCATGTTCGTCCATGCTGAGGCGGGTCCGGATGGGACCCCGCTCAATGATGGGGATTTGACCTGTTTTGTTCGGATCGGAAGCGACTTCGATGCGAACTATTATGAGTATGAGTTGCCCCTTTCGGTTACCCCTTGGTTCAACGGTGATCCGGATGCGATTTGGCCTGCGGCGAACAATGTGGACATCGAGTTCGTCAAGCTGCAGAACTTGAAAATCAAGCGCCCAGCAGGATTTCCCCTGTTCCAGGAATTCTGGGAGATGGACGGAAACGTGCGTTTGTCGGTGCGGGGCAATCCCAATCTGGCGAACGTGGTGATGGTCATGATCGGGGTGCGCAATACCGATAAGGATGCAAATCCATTCGGACCCGATGACGGAGCAGCCAAGTGCGCGGTGGTCTGGGCGAACGAGCTGCGGTTGACCGAGTTCAACGAGGATGGTGGCTGGGCGGCAGTGGCCCAGATGAATGCGACGTTGGCTGATCTGGGCAATGTAAGCTTGGCGGGGAACATCTCGACTCCGGGTTGGGGTGGATTGGAACAACGTGTCCAAGAGCGCCAGCGGGAAACCATCCGGGGCGTGGACGCCTCGGGGACGCTTCAGCTCGGCAAGTTGCTGCCCAAGAAGTTGGGCGTGACTTTGCCGATGTATGTTGGTTATAGTGAGCAAGTTTCTACCCCGCAGTTTGACCCACTCTCCCCGGACATTGAGTTGGCAGGCCAAGAAAATCTCTCCCCGGAACGTCGTGCGGATGCTGAACAGGTTTACCGCCTCAAGTCGGTCAATTTCTCAAGCATCCGCATCAGCCCCCAGTTCGGCAGAGGCGGTGGTTCAGGTGGTGGTGGCGCAGGTGGTGGAGGGGGGCGCGATCGAAACCAAGCCACCGGAGCTTCGAACGCAGGAGCCGGCAAGGAACAGGTTGCCGGTTCGGAGCGCGGCGGTTCCTCGGGTAGTGCCCGCGGCGGTGGGAGCGGTGGTGGGGCCAGCGGCGGTGGCGGCGGACCCTTGTCCCTGTTGAAATTCATGAGCCCCGGAAACTTCACGGGGAACTACAGCTACAACGAGACCTACCGGCGCGACGTGAACACTGAGTTCCAGTTCAACCGGGAGCATCGGGGTGGTTTGACCTACAACTTCACGAACAGCCCCAAGAATTTCAAGCCCTTTGGTTCCATCGGATTTTTGAAGGATTTGGCCTATTTCAAGTGGCTAACAGACTTCAACTTCTATTTGGGAATCAAGCAATTTACAGCCCAAACCCAAATGCAACGTCGTTACGACACGCAGCGGGTTCGCAACAACACGGCTGCGCTGCTGGGGGTGGAGACGGGTTTGCTCATTCCCACACAGGTGGTAAAGACTTGGAACTGGACCCGGAACTACACCCTGAAATATGACCTCACGCAGAAGCTGAAGTTCGAGTACGTAGGGGACGCTCAGGCCTTGGTCGGGGAGCCTGCTGGGGTCATCGACCGGACCGACGTGGATGGGTTCGCGGCCTACCGGGATTCGGTGCTGCTGAACCTGCGCAATGCGGGAGAAGTGACGGCATACAACCACCGGGTCAGCGGGACGTACACGCTGCCTTTCGACAAGTTGCCCTTGCTGTCGTTCATTTCCAGCGACGTACGCTATGAGGGCACTTACCGTTGGGACCGTGCGCCCTTCTCCCAAGATTCGTTGGGCCATGTGATTCAAAACGCGCGCAACCTCTCGTTGAACGCCCAAGCGAACTTCGCCGCGCTGTACGCCAAGGTTCCTGCACTTGATGCGGTCCTCAATCCGAAGCCCAAGCCCCGTAGCCAACGCCCAGTGAGCAATGAAGACCGGGATGGGTTCGGAAAGACCAACGAAAAAGAGCGGGTCAAATGGCAGGTTGATCCCAAGGAGGTGGTGCTGCGTTTGTTGATGACGCTTCAAAACGTCTCGGGAACTTACACCCGGAACGAAGGAATGTTGTTACCTGGCTACGCCCAGCGCGCTCGTTATGCTGGATTTGATGAGGCATTCGAAGCACCAGGTCTCCTGTTTTTGGTGGGACACCAAAACACCGACTGGACTGGCGCTCGCACGGGGAATTACGCCTTCGATGCGGCATCTCGGGGCTGGTTGGTCGAACAACCCAATCTCAACCGGCAGTACACCGAGACCTATTCGGAGGTCTTCAATGCCCGAGCGAATTTGGAGCCGCTCAGGTACTTCAAAATCGAACTCACCGCCACGCGAAATTCGTCCAGGAATTACAACAGCTTCTTCCGGTACGATGCCTTGAGCGGGGATTTTGTAGACCAAAGCCCCAATGAAACAGGGCAGTTCTCCGCTTCCATCATGACGTGGGGAACGGCCTTTGTCAAGGACGATGAACAGGATGAGTTCAACAGTGAGCTCTGGGACAACTTCTTGTTGGGTCGACTGGCCATCTCAGAGCGGTTGAATGCCCAGTCATACGCTTTGGATGAGCCTGAACCCAATGGCTATTTCCTCGGTTGGGGTCCCACTTCGCAAGATGTCACCATCCCGGCTTTCATGGCAGCTTACACGGGGCTGGATCCCAAGCGCATCCCGTTGGATGTCTTTCAAACCCCCGTTGCGCCCAACTGGCGGGTTACCTACGATGGTCTGACGAAGAATCCGTTCTTCAAACAGTACTTCAAACGGTTCAACCTCAACCACAGCTATCGGTCCACGGTCACCACGAGCTATGTGACCAACTTGAACTACCGCGAGAATCCGGCTACAGGTTTGCCGGAGGCTTATGACCAGAGCGAATTTGGCAACTTCATCAGCCAGCGTCAGTTTAACACGGTGAGCATCAGTGAACAGCTGGCCCCGCTGTTGGGGATGGACATCACGCTGAAGACAGACAATGGCAGCGAACCACAAATCAAGGTGGAACTGAAGCGCGACCGAAATGTGGTGTTTGGATTGAGCAATTTCCAAATCACGGAAACGAAGAGCAATGCTTTGGTCATTGGGTTTGGCTACACGTTTGCGGATGTGCCCAATCCATTCATCAGGACTTACGGCAAGTTGCCCATCCAGATGCTCAAGGAAACGGATTTCGTCGTCCGTTGTGATGTCAACATCCGGGACAACAGCACCATCATCCGCAAGATGATGGAACGTCAGAACCAGGTGACGGCGGGTCAGCAGCTCGTTTCCATCAAATTGTCTGGGGATTTGGAGATTTCCAGCAAGCTCACTTTGCGGGTCTTCTATGATCACCAGATCACCCGGCCCAAGATTTCGGCTTCCTTCGACACGTCGAACATCAACTCTGGGGTCTCGCTTCGCTTCAATTTGACCCAGTAATGCCAATCTGCGGCGGTCATTGGTAAATTCGCGGCATGAAGACACCTGCAGACTTGCGTTACACGAAGGAGCACGAATGGGTGCGCCTGGAGGGAGATGTGGCCACCATCGGCATTACCGACTTCGCCCAAGGAGAATTGGGGGACATCGTATTCGTGGAGGTAGATACCGTCGGGGAGACGCTGGCAGGTCACGCCGTTTTCGGGACGGTGGAGGCAGTCAAGACCGTGAGTGACTTGTTCATGCCCTGCAGCGGAGAGGTGCTGGAGTTCAACGATGCCATTGAGGACAACCCTGCACTGGTCAACGAGGATCCCTACGGTGCTGGCTGGATCATTCGGGTTCGGGTAGATTCCGCATCGGAAATCGAAGGGTTGTTGAGCGCAGCGGACTACGCTGCCCACATCGGATAAGGTTCTTTCTGTGCTGCATCGGGAGCGCAATCCAGGGTCGGCCCTCAAGCCGCGTTCACGCCATGCCATCCCCCCTGTGGCCATTGCGTTCCTGATGGCTGCGTTGCATTTTGCGCCTGGTGGGAGTATGGACTTAAATCCACGTTGGATGGGTTTGGGGGCCGACAAGTGGACCCATGGTGTGATGTTTTGTGTGCTGGCCCTGGCTGTATTGGTGGCGGTGGGCAAAGCGGGAGGGCTCCGACGTTGGTGGTGGTTGGTTTTGTTGGGCACGACGGCCTACGGTTGTTTCTTAGAAGGAATTCAGACCCTCCTGCCCACCGGCAGGGCAGGGGATTGGCAGGATTGCGTCGCCGACGGTGTGGGTGCATTGGCGGCTGGGCCCGTCTTTCGTTGGGTTTATGGGTTTTGGCCTGGGAGCCGACGTAGATTTTTCATGGAGGGATGAGTTTGGCATTGCTTTTGTTTTCCGAAGTGTGGATTGCTTAATTTCGAAACCTCCTAACGCCCAAGCAAAATGATCAGCCGGAAAACCCCTGAAGCGAATCTGGAAAACAAGCGTGGCACTTGGCGCGCTTTGGGATTTGTGGCAGCCTTGTCGCTGTTGCTTTCTTCATTTGCCTGGACATCCTATGACATCAGGGTACGCCAGAAATTGGTGGCTGCCCAGGAAATCATGGAGGATGAGATCATTCCGGTGAACGCCATCACGCCTCCTCCGCCTCCTCCTCCCCCCCAACAGACCACGATGATCGAAATCGTGGACGATGATGTGGAAATCGAGGAGGAGTTGGTCATTGCAGACATCGAGCTGAATGAGGAGACTGAGATTGAAATCATCGAGGAGGAAGAGGAGGAAGAAGTGGAGGAGGATGTTCCATTCATGGTGGTTGAAAACATGCCCGCTTTGGAGGCATGCAAGGAGCTCCGGGACGAGGAGCGCAACCAATGCACGCAGCTGGAAATCATCCGCTACGTATCAGAGAACACCGAGTATCCAGCCATCGCAAAGGATGCGGGAATCCAAGGTACTGTTTATGTGTTCTTTGTGGTGGGCAAGGATGGCAAGGTGAAAGATGCCAAGGTGTTGCGTGAGGTGGATCCGCGGCTAGACAAGGAAGCGTTGCGGGTGGTGAAGAGCCTTCCCACCTTTGAACCTGGACAACAGCGTGGAAAGCCGGTCAGTGTTCAGTACACCATTCCGGTTCGATTCACCATCCGGTAAGGGAACGCAGCCAGTCTGAACTGGCTTCAACCCGTTGCGTGAGCAAGGTCTCCGAGAGGATGTAAGTCGGCACGTTCAATGAACGAACCGATTGAAGGTAGTGGGTGTGCAGTGACCACCGGTCCGCAGGATGGGGAAGGGTGCGCAGGGGATCGGGCTCCCAAGGCAACACGGGTGCGCACACCAAGCAACCCAGCAAGCCTGGCGGGTGCAGGGGCGTGGGCCAGAGGCATGCGCTGAATGCATGCTCTGCCCACAGGGCCAAGGTTTCTACACCCGTATCGACCCAACAAAATCGGGCATTCAGTTGCCGCGCGTGTTGCTGCGCCACTTGGATGGCTTGGTTTTGGAGGGAGACCAGTTCGTGTAAGGTTTCCAGTTGGACCCGTTGGGCCATTACGTCAGGATGGAAGCGAGCCGCCTCTCGTACCCAAGGCACTTGCCACCGCGTCGCAAGGGCCTCGACCAAGGTGGATTTCCCAGCCGACTCAACGCCTGTGCAGAGCACGTAAGGGACAGGGGATTCAGAGGGTGTAGAAGTCATAGAATGGACAGAACCCCCTGAATGGACAGAAGGAGATACAAGAAGTACATGCCGGCGCCGGCCCAGAGCCGACTTCGCAGGTACAGCGCAACACCTGCTCCGTTCACAGCCAACCAATAGTACCAGTGTTCGGGAATCCACAGAACCATCAATACGGTGGCGGGAATGCTAAAAACAGTCGTGAAGGCATCGAGACCGGGCAGTCGCGCTGGGGTGTTTCGTCTGAGGTAAGCGGTGAAAGCCCACCAAACCGCAGTCCCCAGGAGGAGGATGCAAAGGTGCCCTGCTGGGCCCCATCCCTCAGGCAATGCGGGAGGGGTGCCCCACCCCTGGGCCCACCAACGCAGGCCACCCCAAGTGGCCATACCTACATAAAAAACCCACAAAAGCGTTTCTGCTATCAGCTGCCGGGTCCAACAAATACGGGCGTAGATAGCAGAACCTACGAATGCTGCAAGAAACCCAGTAGGTTCACCTTGCAGGTAGAGCACAGTGTACAGGACATTGAGCCCCGCAGCCAGTCCCTCCCATCCCCGTTGGAGCCATCGGGAATCAAGGGCTGAAGTCACAATGACAAGGAGGAGACAGAACCACGGCCACATGGGGCAGCAAGTCCCGGATCCATTGGTGCTCCTCAGGATCCAGCAGGTTGTGAAGAAGGTCCAGGCGTCGCAGGTGGGGCAGATCGCTCAAGGACGCAGGATAACGTTCGATGGGATTCGACCAAAGAGACAAGGTCTCCAGCTTTTGAAGTCCGTCAACGTCCTCGGGAATGATCTCAATTTCGTTGTCCCCAAGGTCTAAAAAACGCAAATTGGGCCAGGTCCAGCAAACCGATGGGAAAAGGGTCAACCGGTTGCTGGAGACATCCAAGAACGTGAGCTGCTTCAGAGACTGCAACGATTCAGGCAAGGTAGACAGATGGTTTTTCCGGAGGCGGAGTTCCCGCAATTCGGTCAGGTGGGCGACCGCTGGGGGCACTGAGCGAAGCCCTTGGCGACTGAGGTCGAGCCGCAAGACGGTTTGGCCTGAAGCTTGGGCTTTCAGCGCTTCCTCCAACGACCGGAACCACGGGGCATCTTGAACGAGGGAATCGGAGTAAGTACTTTGCGTTCGCGCGGGGTGCAGGGAGGCCCAACCGAGTAGCACCAGCATCCCCAACCTGCAGGCAGCCGCCGTTGCGGAGGAGAGAATGCGGCTCATGGTGTGCGCGGGTTTTGGATGCGGGGCAGGGCGCGCCCTGGTGTCAAGGGGGCCAACAGGGCTTGTGTTCGTTCTCTGTCGGAGGCCAAAGCTGCGCACAAAGCGTCAACGTCCGGAAAACGCATTTCATTGCGGAGTCGGCTGACAAACCTCAGGTGCAAGGTGGCGTCGTACAAATCCCGGCCGCCGGACAACAGATGCACTTCGATTCGGGGTGTCTCAGAGTGGTCCGCGTTGGGGTCGATGGTGGGCCGGTAACCGATGTTGACCATGGCTGGCCCCCAGTCCCCTTCGTTGGGGTTCCCAGGATCTGTCGCCCGGGCCCAAGCAGCATAGACCCCCACGGCGGGCACCAGTTTGAATGGATGGTCGGGCGCCAGATTTGCCGTGGGGAATCCCCAGGTCCGCCCAAGCCCTGCGCCACGCACCACCCGACCCGACAGGGGATACAACCTCCTCAGCCAGTGCGCCGCCGCTTCCACATCCCCTCCCCGCAGGGCATCGCGCACCTTCGTCGAACTCACACGGGTCTCCTCCACATACTGCGCGGGCAACTCCTCCACTGTGAACCCCCACTCCTCACCGAAGGTGCGCAGCGCCGCAAACGACCCTTCGCGGTTGCGCCCGAATCGATGGTCGTAGCCCACAATGACCGCACGGGGCCGGATGCCCTCGGCGATCAAATCCCGCACATACTCCCGCGGACTCAGGCGCGCCAGCTCCGCCGTGAAGGGATGCACAACAAGGTGGTCCAGCCCCGTTTCCGCCAGTACCCGCTGTTTTTCCTCCGGCGTGTCAATCAAGGCCAAACCATGGTCCAAAGGGTGCAACACCATGCGCGGATGGGGTTCAAACGTCAACAGCACCGACTCCGCCCCCAGCTCCGCCGCCCGCCGGCAGACCAAATCCAACACCGCCCGGTGGCCCGCATGGACCCCGTCGAACGTCCCGATGGTCAGCACCACCGGTCGTTCCGCATGAAAACCCAAAGCGCTCGAATGAACCTTCACTCGGACAAAGGTAGGTTGTGCGGGGAGGAGATTTTCGTGTACTTTTGCGCCGAATTTTTCCAGTATCCCATGGCATCTCAAGGCATCATTTCCCAGGTAATCGGACCGGTGGTGGACGTCACCTTCCCCGCGGGCGTAGCGCTTCCCAACATTTTGGATGCCCTTGAGGTAGACCGGCCAGGAGGCAAGCTCATCCTCGAAACGCAGAAGCACATCGGAGACGACACGGTTCGCGCCATTTCGATGGACGCAACGGAGGGATTGAGCCGGGGAACGGTGGTTCGGGCAACCGGCCAGGGCATCACGATGCCCGTCGGCGACCAAATCAAGGGTCGTCTGTTCAACGTGGTGGGCACGGCCATTGACGGCATCCAAGCGGTGGACATGACGGGCGGACGCTCCATCCACCAGCACGCACCCCGATTCGAAGATCTCTCCACGGAGACTGAGATTCTCTTCACGGGCATCAAGGTCATCGACCTCATCGAGCCGTACGCCAAGGGGGGCAAGATCGGTTTGTTCGGCGGGGCAGGTGTGGGCAAGACGGTACTGATCATGGAATTGATCAACAACATCGCGAAGGGATATGAGGGGATTTCGGTCTTCGCAGGGGTAGGGGAGCGCACGCGGGAGGGGAACGACTTGCTGCGGGAGATGATCGAATCGGGGGTCATCAAGTACGGTGACGCCTTCAAGCACAGCATGGAGGCCGGCGGTTGGGACCTGTCCAAGGTGGACATGAAGGCGCTGTCGGAGTCGCAGGCTACGTTGGTTTTTGGCCAAATGAACGAACCCCCAGGTGCCCGCGCACGGGTTGCCCTTTCCGGACTCACGGTGGCGGAGTATTTCCGCGATGGAGATGAGAATACGGGTGGACGGGACATCTTGTTCTTCATCGACAACATCTTCCGCTTCACGCAGGCGGGTTCTGAGGTTTCAGCATTGTTGGGCCGGATGCCTTCGGCCGTAGGTTACCAGCCCACGCTGGCCACGGAAATGGGGGCGATGCAGGAGCGGATCACTTCCACGAAGCGTGGCTCCATCACGTCGGTGCAAGCGGTCTATGTGCCTGCGGACGACTTGACGGACCCGGCACCTGCCACGACTTTTGCGCACTTGGACGCAACCACGGTATTGAGCCGGAAGATTGCCTCTCTGGGCATCTACCCTGCGGTGGATCCTTTGGACTCCACTTCTCGGATTTTGACCCCCGAAATTGTGGGTGAGGCGCACTACAACTGCGCACAACGGGTGAAGGAGACTTTGCAGCGCTACAAAGAGCTGCAGGACATCATCGCCATCTTGGGGATGGATGAATTGAGCGAGGAGGACAAGCAGGTCGTTTACCGCGCCCGCCGGATTTCGCGCTTCCTTTCCCAGCCCTTCCACGTGGCAGAACAGTTTACGGGAATGAAGGGGGTCTTGGTCTCAATCGATGATACCATCAATGGCTTCAACATGATCCTGAGCGGAAAGCTGGACCACCTTCCGGAGGCAGCCTTCAACTTGAAGGGCACCATCGAGGAGGTCATTGAAGCGGGTGAGAAAATGATCGCCGAAGCGTAATGGCCACGTCCACCAAGCAGTCCACCATGCAGGTTGAAATCCTGACACCGGATGCGACCCTGTTTCAAGGGGAGGCTCAGTTTGTCGGATTGCCAGGTGCCGATGGGAGTTTGGGCATCCTCTCCCACCACGCACCACTGATCACCACCCTGCAAGCGGGGGAGGTGGTGGTGCGCACCGCACAGGGGGAGGAGCGTTTTGCGGTCCGGGGTGGCACCGTGGAGGTGCTGCACAATCGGGTGACGGTCCTGGCAAGTTAACCCAGCGCCCCCAGCTACCCAGCCCTTCCAGCGTCCCGTCCACTGCCCCGCGCTTGGCTCCGGCCTGCTTGAGGCCTAGCTGAGGCCTGCCTAAGGCCTGCTTCTGGCCTGATCCCGGCCTGCTTTAGGCGTGGTGATAGGGCTCGCCTTTGAGCAAGGTATGGGCCCGGTAGAGTTGCTCTGCGGCAAAAACCCGAATCATTTGGTGGGAGAAGGTCAAGGGCCCTAGGCTCCAGGTCCCTTGCGCACGAGATTGTATGCGTGCATCGAATCCATAGGGGCCGCCGATGACGAAGGCGAGGTGCCGAAGACCCCTGTTTTGCAGCTGGGCAATGTGTTTTGAAAACTGGACGGAATCGTAAGAAGTGCCGCGCTCGTCAAGGAGGATGAGGTAGTCAACCGCGGAGAGATGCTTCTCTAGGGCGAGTGCTTCATCCAGCTTGACCCGGGCGGGGTCAGGTTTGCCCGGGCGGGGCTTGACGTCGGGAACTTCGACCCACTGATACCGTGTGTAATGCTTGAGCCGTTCGTTGTAGAGCGACAGGCCGTCGCGGATCCAGGGTTCGGTGGTTTTGCCTACAGCGATCAAACTCGTTTGCATGGTGCAATGTACGGGGGAAGAATGCGTTGAATGGGGGCATTGTATCTTTGAAGCATGTTGACAGAATCGATGCTGGAGGCCATTCGCCGCGCTTTGGCGGAGGATATCGGGAGCGGGGACCACACCACGCTCAGTTCGGTACCTCCGGGGTTGAGGCGGATGGGGCGGATTTGGGCAAAGGATTCGGGGGTCGTGGCGGGGGTGGCTGTGGCTGTGGCTGTATTCGCTGCCGTGGATCCTGAATTGCGATGCACGGTGTTGAAGGCGGATGGCGAACCAGTCGCACCCGGGGATGCGGTGCTGGAGATGGAAGGGGCTGCTCGGAGCATCTTGCTCGGGGAGCGGGTAGCGTTGAATTTCATGCAACGGATGAGTGGGATTGCCAGCCGAACGGCAGGGGTGGTTCGTATGTTGGAGGGGACCCGATGTCAGGTGCTGGACACGCGAAAGACCACGCCGGGGTTGCGGGAGTTTGAGAAGTGGGCGGTTCGGTTGGGAGGGGGGGTGAACCACCGTATGGGGTTGTATGACATGATTTTGCTCAAGGACAACCATGTCGATTATGCAGGATCCATGACCGCAGCTTTGGAGGGGGTGGGTCATTACTTGGAGCAAACGGGGCTGAAACTGCCTGTTGTTGTAGAGGTTAGGAATGAAGAGGAAGCCAGGGATGCCATCGCTGCTGATGACCGCTGGCAGGCCCGAAAGGGTGAGACCCTGCTCACACGGTTGTTGCTGGACAACCACAGCATCGAAGAGACCCGGCGTGCTGTGGCCACTTGGAGCGGTCGGATTCCTCTGGAATCTTCGGGCGGCATCACACCGTTCAATGTTCGGGCATATGCAGAAACGGGGGTGGATTATGTATCGATGGGAAGCTTGACACACAGCGTCCCGGCATTGGATTTGAGCTTGAAAAGTTGGGATTTGGCTTGAGGAAATGGCAGCCGTGAAGACACCTCCTCCGCTGTGGGATTTGCCCGCAGTCAAGTGGTTGCTACGGCAACCCATGCTGCAGGCAGGCCGACGATTGCTTCAGCGCATCAAACCATGGGGAGCCAGCAATGTGAACTTGGAGCAGGTGTTTCAGTTTTTTGCGGAAGGTTTGTTCCACGGAGGGGTAACAACCCGGGCAGCGGCCATCAGTTTCCGGCTGTTTCTGGCGTTTTTCCCCGCCATGATTTTGCTGCTGAGCATTGTGCCCTATACACCGCTCAGCACGGAGGATGTGCTCCAAAACCTATTGCTGGTTTTTCCTGCGGGGACGGTAGAGATGATGGAAACCACGGTCAAAGACCTCATGGAACAACGCCAAGCCACCATCCTCTCTTTGGGATTTTTGTTGTTGCTGTTCTATGCGTCGGGCAGCGTCAACGCCATTCTGCTGGGCTTTGGGGAGAGTTACTTGGTGGAGGATCCGCCCAATTGGTGGGCCTTTCGGTTGTTGTCCTTGCTATTGCTCTTGGTCCTTGCGCTGTTGTTGGGATTGGCAGTGTTGATGGTGGGATTTGCGGGCGACATTCTGCTATGGATGGAAGCAAAAAGTTGGATCAATTCGGAGGAAGTCCCTTGGTTCTCCTTGGCCCGTTGGGTGCTGGCCATCGGGTTGATTTTTGCCAGCGTGACCATTCTATACCATGCTGGCAATTGGAGAAAGTGGGAATTGGGAGTTTTTTCCGTTGGAGCCACCATGGCCACCGTGTTGATTGTGTTGCTTTCCCTAGGTTTCTCCTACTTTATTAGTCAATTCGCGACCTACAACAAACTCTACGGCTCTCTGGGAACCCTGCTGGTGACCCTGATCTGGCTCAATGCGAACAGTGTGGTCTTGTTGTTGGGTTTTGAATTGGATGCAGCGATTCACCGGGCCCGCAAAGATGGGATTGCTGGAGCTGAGACGCTGCGATTGTCACAGGTGGGTGATGGAAGAGCGGATGATTGCGATTAATTTGGCCTACAGAGAACAGCACAAAAATTCACGACACATGCAATTGTCAATCGCAAAGTTCTGGATGATGGGTCTGGTGACCTTTCTCCTGGTAGGGGGTTGGATGGCTGAGACGGTAGCGCAATCTGGTCAACCGACGCTGGTCGGCAGGTGGAAGACCATAGACGATGAAACGGGGCGGGTCAAGAGCATCGTGGAGATCACCGAGCGCAATGGGGTCTACACTGGCAAGGTGGTGCAGCTGTTTCGGTTGCCCACCGAAGATCAGAACCCGAAGTGCACAGAATGTGAGGACGACCGCAAGGACAAGTTGGTCATGGGCATGGAAATCGTCCGGGGCATGCGCCGAGAGGGTACGAAGTTGCGTTGGGAAGATGGAACCATATGCGACCCCAAGAACGGTTCGGTGTACGATTGCGAAATGTGGATTGATCCTGCGAAACCCAACGAACTCAAGGTTCGAGGTTACTTGTACTTTCTGTACCGAACGCAGACCTGGATTCGCGCGTGAGGAGACATGCGCGGCTGCGCCGCGCAGGAGATGAAATTGGAAATAGGAAACCGAGGCCAGGATACAGGATTTTATTCCTCTGGGGATTCATTCGTTGTTAAGTGAGGGTGTTGGTGGCATCTGCTCCAAGGACGAGCGGAGAGGGAGATTGCTCTGAGTTCTTGTTTCCGCGCACAGCGCGATTTCGAGCGGCGTCAGCCGCGTTGTTTCCTATTTCCGCCGGCGCAGCCGGCTGAGTTTCCGCGCACAGCGCGCGGGTTACAATTGGATGGGGCCGATTCGAGTGCCCCGGATTTCGGGGATGTAACCCAGGAGGTAGGCGGCTCCGAGGATGCCGCCAGTTGCGAGGGCTCCCTGGCACACAGCTTCGAAGAGGGGACCCAAGCCGGACCAGCCTAGGGTGGGGAGGGCGAGGAGGAGGGCGGCAGCGAGGCCCAGGCCGGCAATGGGGAGCAGGTCCCAGGAGAGGGGATGGACTTTGTAGTGTCGCCAGATACGGCGGAGGGTCCAGGCGGCACCCCAAAGGGAGGTCATGAAGGTGGCGAGGGCGGCCCCGGTGAGGCCCCAACCGAGGGTTTTCATGGCGAGGTGGTTGGTGACAACGGTGACCACGACCAGTCCCAGCTGGATGGGGAGTGCTTCGCGATAAAGCCCGGAAAAGTTGAGGATGGAACTGGTAATGCCCATGGCGGCAATGACGAGCCTTTGGGCGCCGATGGCGAGGAAAATGGGGGCGATGCCCCGATAGTGGACCGGCAGAAGCTGCTCAAAAGGCTGGAAGCCGGCCCAGATGCCCGCCATGAAGGCCACGGAAAGCAGGAATTGGATGCGCGAACTTTGGAGGAGGAGGCCGCGCAACTCGGAGACGGGGGCCTGGGCCATGCGGTGGGAAGTCAGGCCTTGGAGGATTTGGCCTGTAGCACGCACGGGCATAGCCACCACCGTTCCGAGGAAGAATCCCATGGTGTACTTGGGAACGCTGTCGAGTCCGAGGTAGGCGCCCACCATGATGAAATCGAGGTTCTGCGCGATGGCGACGGCACCGATGGAAAGGACGTTGAAACCGCTGTATGCCAAATACTCTTGCCAAGGGGCGTTTCGGATGGGCCAGCTCACGCGCATTCGGTTGCGATGGGCCTGGGCAACCAAGACAAGTACTCCAAGGGCCCAAGTACCAACATAGAGGTACAAGAAGGCATCGAAGTCGAAGAGTTGCCAACCGAGGAAAAGGGCAAGGACCATGTAGGAGGCCTTGAGCCAGAATTCCTCAACGGCGGTGGCGATGGCGGATTTGAGGGCTGTATTGATGAGGGAGCGGGTGATCCACATTGCGGCGGGAATGGCCGTGAGGGCGAAGAGGAAGCCCAGATGATCCGAAATCAGGTTGCCGTCCTCGCCGCCGAACCGGGTAAATAGGTCCGCGCCGAATGCCCACAACAGGAGTCCGAAGAGGAGGATGGCCAAGGTCGGGAAAACCAGCAGCGAACCGAGGATGCCGGGCCGCTCAGATTCGGGGTATTGGGGCAAGAACCGGATGATGGCCGCGGGCACTCCGACGGAGACAATGTGGCTCACCATGGCCCCCCATGCCGTCAGAACCCGAACCAGGCCCCATTGTTCCTCGTTGCCATCAAAAACTTGGGGCAGCACATACATCGTGTTCACGGCACCGAACACCATGCCCAGTCCGATGGCAATGCTGGCGCGGGAGGCTTGTTTGGCGACGATGCCCATGTTCAAAAAGGACGCTCGAGGGGATCCAACACCACACAGTAGGGACAGTACATGGCCTCGGCGTGGTGCGCAATATCGGGCGCATCGTTGTGGATGCGTCGGATTTCGGCGGCCAGCCAGTCAAAAAAGGCCTGGGCCTGAGGGGACTGGATGTGCGGAATGCCGTCGATGGTAAGGGAAAGCGCTCCGGACTTTGCTTGGCGGGTGGACCGGATCGATGCGGTGACCTCCATTCCTTGGGGCAGACCGCGGAGCCAACGGTGGGGATCTTGGTTGCGGTCCTCAGCGTTGGGGGTTGCCGTGGTCGGGGCACCTGCATCCAGCCACTTGCGTGCGATGGCACCGTACATCAGGAGCTGCAGGGCCTTGGGGAACTTGCCACCCGCGAGCTGTTCCTGCCAATCCGCTCGGACCCCAAGTTCCTTCGCCTCGACCTTGCCCGTCTTGTAATCGGTGACGGTGACCTCATTTTCGATTCGGGTGATCCGGTCAGCGGTACCCGCAAATCGCAGTTTTCCGACCGGTTCTGGCCATTCTCCTTCCCACATGAGCGGGATTTCCACGCCGAGCAGGGTCACGGGGCTACCCAGGTCCTTGACCTCTTGCCATTCCACACGCAAACTCCGATCCAGAGTGGCCTTGGCGATGGCAAGTTGCAGGTGATTCACCCCCATGGACATGAGCTCCGCGTTGTACTGGTCGCGGACCGCGTCGTCGAGGCGGTGGTCCAAATCGGCGATGAGGGCTTGGAAGTCCTCAGGGCGCAAGACCATCCCTTCCCGCGGTTTCAAACCGTGCTCGAGCACATGGTGCACCACAGATCCGAAGATGCTTGCGGTCATTGCGTCCTCGACTTCCCGGGGTTCCCGGATGCCCACGATGTACTGGTAGTAAAATTTCCGGGGACATTCGAACCAAGTATTGACCGCGGACGGACTGATGCCATGGCTTCCCCACCGCTTGAGCCGCTCCGTTGCCCAAGGCGTCCAAGCAATGGACGGAATGGCGGGGCGATCTGTCTGCATGGGCAAGTTGACCATCCGATGGTCTTGGGGCAACAGTTTGCCACCAGGCCGAAAGGAATGTTGCAATTGCAAGAGGTAACGGCTCGGTTCCCGTTCCTCATCGTTTGCTCGGTACACGAGGTAAACCTCCTCCGCACGTTGGAGCAACCGGTACAGGTAGTACGCATAAATGGCCTCGCGCTGGTGCCGCGTAGGCATGCGGGGCTGCAAGGCACGTCGCAAATCGAAGGGAATCAAGCTGTCGTCCAGCGCTGTTTGGGGAAGTACCCCTTCGTTGCAATCGAGCACCACCACCCGTTTGAAGTCCAGGGCACGCGTTTCAATCAGTCCCATCACCTGCAACCCCTTTTCCGGTTCTCCTTGCAGGTCCAAACGTTCGGCATTCAGGGTTTGAAACAGAAGGTCCCGGACATCCTTCGCGGTGGAGAACAATTGGAACTGCGCTTGAAAACGAGCACAACCGGCGGTAGCGGCCACCAGCCGTTTCCATCCCGCGCGAAGCCAGGGATTGACATCGCCTTCCGACAACTCAGCGGCTGCGGTTTGGTCATCTAGTCGTTGTTCAATGGCTTCTGCCCACGATTGCAGCCCAGCCAAGAAACCGCCGGCGTCGGTGGCCCCCAAGGGGACCAAGTCCATCAATACCTGGCGAACCAATTCCGGAGCATGTGCTGCTACCCGGTCCGGAGTCACCCAAGTCCAGTGGTGTTCCGCCGCCTGCCGCAGCCAATGCCCAACAGCCTCTGCCCAACCGGTACCTGCGTGCAAAGACACAGCGAGCGGGTGCCCCAGAAAGGCAGTTACGTCCGCATGCCGCCAGGAGCGCCCGGTTTCTGCCAATCGCATCGCGGCTTCGAAAAAGCCTGCCACAGGCGATTCGGACCAAGCCAATCCCATCGTCACATTGACCCCATCCGGCATTCCGTCCAAACTTTGCAACAACATCGAGAGCTGTCCACCATCGGGGAGAACCAACACCGTATCATCCACCTCTGTCGCGAGTTCCGTACGGAGGGTATGGGCCGCCCACTGGCATTCAAACACCCCGCTAGAACAGGCTACGTAGTGCAACTGGGGTGGGTGTTCCACCAATCGGGACCGCAGCGGCTGCACCGGAAGGGCGGGGTCCCAGTCCCGGAGGAAACCGCCGGCTTCCACCGGAATGTCGTTGTCCCAAACATAGGCTGGATCCGCATCGGCATAGAGGGTCAACTGTCCGAGGGCGTGCAGCCGGAGCAAGAAACCCTGTTCCGCTGGCGTGAGGGCGGCCATGCCGGCCACGACCACGGGGCCCAAGCCGGATAGGTCCGCCCGCGTGGCCGCTTGGCGGGCGACAAATCCCGTGGTTCCCCGCCCCAGCGGCTCCAGTTGCGCCCGAAACCGGTGGTACAACGGCGCCAGCCGACCACATTGCCGCAGAAACTGGCGA
Source organism: uncultured Comamonadaceae bacterium (assembly GCA_964405405.1). Lineage (GTDB taxonomy): Bacteria > Bacteroidota > Bacteroidia > Flavobacteriales_D > Sanyastnellaceae > CAMCYM01. Next base: position 62,470 of record CAYONT010000007.1, read on the forward strand.
CTCCCCTCGTGCAATGGTTGGTCTGGTTCCCACGCTTTCACCCCTTCTATGTCCAGCAGATTCTGCAGCACATCGTCCACATCCGCCAGATAATGGTCCAATTCATTGAAGTCACGCAACACCACCCGTCCCCAAGGCGCAAAATTCGCAAAACCCGGGATGCGGTCCTCACCGTCCTCCGCCTCCAGCACTTCCCGGTAAGCTTGGTAGAGGTAGGCCAAACCCTCCAAAGCATCCACCGGCCTCAGCCCGGTGCAACTTTGCAAAAGTGCGTTCAACGTGGTGGTGCGCGGCAACCAACCGGCCGTCCCCAGCACCCGGGCACAGGCTTTGCGGAATCGACTCGCTGCCCGCGTGCTAGGCAGCACCACCAGGGTTGCCGCTGCATCGGGTCGGGCCATCACCGCCGTGGCGAGCTCGTCCAAGAAGGTCGGGCGTTCGCTTGCGGACCTCATGGCTTCAACTTGAATCCGTTGCGCACAAAACGAAGAAACTCCCCCACGCTCCAGGGCGTGCGAGAGGGATCGTGTTGGGCAGGAAGGGGGTCCCGAATCTCGGGCGAAGGCCCGGCCGAAAGCCCGGCCGAAGCGTCCTCAGAGGGGTCCGATGCGGGCTCGATGGCGATGCCCGACGACTCCAGCACCGAGCGCAACTCATCCGCTACCTCGAACCGACGGCGGGCCTCCTGTCGGTACCCCATTTGCTCCTCCAGCAGCCCCAGGTTGTTGAGGCTGATGGCGTCCTCCGGATCGAGTGCGATGGCCCGTTCATAATCGGCCCGCGCCCCCGCCAAGTCCCCGAGCGCCTGCCGCAGCCAGGCCCGTGAAGCGAACCGGTAACCATAAGAAGGCTGCAGCAGCGCCGCTCGGTCCAACCCCAAAAGCGCCTCTTGCTTGCGACCCAGATGGAAGTGGCACATCGCCGCGTCGTGGATCCAATCGGGATCTGCCTCCAACGCGGGGTCTCGGCGCACCGCCTCGTGCAAGTAGGACAGCGCCCCCTCCCAATCTCGGCTGGCAAGGGCGGCGGCAGCGGCTTGAAGCGGGCTCGGAGTGGAGGGCGTTGTCACAGGCGTCGGTTTGTTCAAAAATACGTCAGGACCCCCGGGCGACCGAAGTCCAAATCCGACCGAAATTGGTCCCATGTCCGCCGTGCCCCCGCCACCATCCTTGGCCTTCCCTGTCTACCGCCGCCGAGCGGGAGGAGCCTCCGTCTGTGCGATCGAGGGGCCCGAACGCATGGTCGAGTACCAGCGACTCGGGAGCCGTTGGCTGCGCCAGGACCTGGTGGCCTCGGCCTACCCCGAAAAGCTTTTGATTCAGGATTTGCTGAACCTGGCTCCAGGGGTCGAGGCGCTGGAGGCAGCCGAGTTTCAGGCGGTGGAGCGGGCGGCGGGCGACGCGGGCGACGGTGACGGCGCGGTCGGTGGATGCGCCGTCGGGGAGGAGGCCCCGGAGTGGGTGGCCGATGCCGATCTCGGCGCGCGGACGACCTTCGGTGTGCCTGGTCGCGCACGTTGGATGGTGTCCGTTCGGTCCGACGCCGAAGTGCGGGCCGTCCTCGCCCAGCGCGCGGCGATGGACCCCGTTCCCCCCCTGCTCGTGCTCGGCGGCGGCTCCAACCTGTTGCTCCATTCGGACTGGGACGGCCTCGTCATGAAGATGGAAGTTCCCGGCAAGACCGTGCGGCCCACCGGCGCTGGCTGGGCCGAGGGCGTTGCAGGGGCCGGGGAGCGTTGGCACGACTGGGTCGACTGGACCCTGACCCAAGGATGGGCGGGGTTGGAGAATTTGGCCTGGATTCCCGGCAGTGTCGGAGCCGCGCCCATGCAGAACATCGGGGCATATGGCGTCGAGTTGAAGGACGTTTTTGCGTGGCTGGAGGCCATCCGCATCGAGGACGGTGCGCTGCGCAGGTTCCAGCCAGCGGACTGCAGCTTCGGTTACCGCGAAAGCGTTTTCAAAGGGCCGGAGCGGGGCCGCTGGGTCATCACCCGCGTGGCCTTCCGGCTCCAGGACGCGACCTTGTTGGAAACCAGTGACTTGCGGGTCCAGTACGGCGCCGTGGAGCAGGAGTTGGCGGCCGTCCCGCGCGACCGGTGGACGCCCCGCCACGTCGCGGACGCAGTCATCCGCATTCGCCAGAGCAAGCTCCCGGACCCGCAGGTGCTCGGAAATGCAGGCAGTTTCTTCAAAAACCCCGTCATCTCCGCCCCCCAATTCGCTGAGTTGCAAGCGCGTTTTCCGGACATTGCGCACCACATCCAGCCCGATGGGCAGGCCAAACTCGCCGCCGCCTGGCTCATCGAGCACGCGGGTTGGAAAGGCCACAACCGGGTCACCCACGGGGTGCACGACCGGCAAGCCCTGGTGCTGGTGAACCGGGGCGGGGCGACGGGTGCCCAGATATGGGAATTGGCCCAAGACATCCGAAAGGACGTCCTGAGCCAATATGGTGTGGAGCTGGAACCTGAGGTCAATCAGGTCGGCGCCACCCCGGGGAGTCGTTGATCAAAAGCTGGGGCAGGGCAAGGCCCGGGCGAGTTGAGGTCGGCTGCGGCGGTCGTGGTCCCAACGGTACTTGAGCATAAGTTCGTGGCTTCCGCCCGAATTGCCCAACCCTAGGGTGCTCACGGTGATGTCGTAGCTGTACCCGATTTTCCAGTCCTCCGTACCGTAGCCCAAGATGAGGCAAACGGCATCGACATCGTGTCCACCTTCTACGGTGTGGCCCACGGGCAGCCCCCGCCACCACAGGCCCACACTCAACGGGTGGGCATCGTAGTACGCTCCCAAGTCCAATTGGTCGAATCCGTCTTGGGTCATGTAGTTGAAGGAGAACACGAAGTCGCTGCGGTGGCGGCTCCGAGGGTGCTGGGCTGCCCGCATTCGGAAACCCCCGTGCGTGGAGGTCTTCACGCCCATGGGATCGGCGTAGCCGCTGAAGAGGCTCTCGTCGGGACGGTTGATGTGGTCGGCAGAGAAACCCACCCACATCTTGGGGCCTACAAGCAGCATGCCGGTGCCGAAGTCGGCGTAGTTCCGAGATTCGTTCATCGGACCCTCCAGGGTGGCGTATTCCTCCCCTCGGATGAGCTGGTCGCCGAAGGTAAGCTTCGACATGTCGATGGACCGGTTCGCACCAGCAACCTGAAGCGCGGGCCGGAAGCGCCAGCCGTTGACCAGCGGCACTTCATAGGCGTACTGCAGGGCGACCTTGGTGGTGGCCAGGGCCCCTGCTCCGGCTTGCTCGTTGGAGAACAGCACCCCGAAACCGCTATTCAGATTCCGGTTGTACCAATCGTGGGCCACATGCCAACCCACAAAGCCGTTGGGGAGTGAACTCCACTGACTGCGGTAGAGCGAGGCGAGCTGGGCCCGCTCGGTCACCCCGACATAGCCGGGGTTGAGCGAGGTAGGCAAGGCGTTGTACTGCGTGAACCGCATGTCCTGCGCCGTGGCGGTTACTGCGGCTCCGCCTCCCAGCAGAACGCAAAGGGGAAGGAGGGCAGGGGCAAAGCGGAGGCGAGACAACGCAACCCGCAGGTTCAAAGGAAGGTAGCGTGAGAGCATGCTCAGGGAATGATCAGGGTTACATCACCGGCTTGGCGAACGGTCCTTCCGTCGCTGAATTGGGCTTCGGCTTTCCAGGCGTAGACGTCCTGGCGGACCAGCGAGCCCTCTACATAGCCGTCCCATCCGATGCCGGGATCGGTGGAGCGGAAAATGAGCTCTCCCCACTTGTTGAAGACAGCGAGTTCGTACCGGATGATGCCGGCGTGGTGGGGATGGAAAATGTCGTTGCTCAGGTCCATGGGGTCATAAGCGCCGCCCGTGGAACCGCCCGTCGTCGGGGTGAAGGCGGTGGGGAAGATCATGAATCCACCAGGAATTGCCTCCACGGCTTGGGCCCAGGCGTAGGTGCTCTGACAGCCGAAGTCGTTTTGGACTGTCAATGCCACGTCGTATACACCCGGCTCGCGGTAGTTGTGCTCGGGGTTCATCAGGTCGCTCTGGAAACCGTCCCCGAAATTCCAGAGGAAGAACTGGGCGTCATCGGATGCCAACGAGATGAACTGAACTACTTGGTCCGGGGCCACCACGCGGTCCGGCGTGTAGGTGAACGCCGCCACCGGGGTGGGGAGTACTTCCACGATGGACGAGAGGAGGATTTCGTCTGCGTAGCCCTCGGGACCGGTGGCCACGAGTTTCACGTGGTAGGTGCCTGGGAATTCGTAAGTGTGGATGGGGTTGAGTTCAGCAGACTGGGCACCATCGCCGAAGTCCCAGAGGTAGGAGACCGCGTGTTCTGACTGGTTCTGGAAGGCCACCGACAGGGGCGCACATCCCGTTCCACCGCCCGTGAAGGCGGCCACAGGGGCCGGTGCGTGGATGTGTACTTCTTGGGTGGCACCGTCGGCGCAATATCCGTTGTCCACGGTCAGCGTGATGGTGTAGGATCCCCAAGAGCCGTAAGTGTAGAGCCCGGGCTGGGTCTGTTGAGAAGCGCCGCCATCCCCGAAATCCCAGGTGTGCAGAGCTGTAGAGGAGGCTGTGCTCAGGTTGTTCAGGGTGATGGTAGCGTCCGGGAAGATCTGGTGGTCCGGGGTGGCGAGGAAGTGGGCCTCCGGCATGGGGTGAACGACAACGCCTACTGCGGTGGTATCGGTGCAACCCAGCGCCGAGGTGGCCACGAGTTGGAGGACGTAGGTTACATCTTCGGTGGTGTTGTTGACGAAGGTGTGGACGGGCGAAGCCTCAGTGGATGAGGTACCGTCGCCGAAGTTCCACTGGTAGGTGGTGGCGCCGAAGCTTTGGTTTGCCACGAGGGCTTGCAAGGGCGAGCAACCGGCTTCGAGCACGTCAAAGGCGGCCTCGATGCCCGGAGACACAGGGACTTCGACGGAACCGGTGGCGGCGCAGCCGTCGGCCGACAGGGCGGTGACTTGGGCGGTGTGCACCAGGGGGGTGGCGCCGGGGTTGAAGTAGGTGTGGCTGATGGGTTCCACGGGGGTTTCCGCCGTGAGGCCGTTGCCGAAGTTCCAGAACAGCGAAGCGGCTCCGTCGGAGGTGGGGTGGAAGTGGGCCGTCAGGGGGTAGCAGCCCACGAGGGAGTCAAGGCCCAGGGTGAGTGTGGGGGTACCAAGAACGGACACCGTTTGGGTCAGGGAGTCGACGCAGCCGTGGACGGTGGTGGCCACGAGGGTGACAGGGAATTCCACATTCGATGTGCCGGACGGCGCGAACAGGTGCGTCGGATGTACCACCGAGGACTGCGTACCATCGCCGAAGTCCCAAGCGTAGGTCGCATCCAGGGCAACCGTCAAGTTGTCGAAAGCGAGGGCCGCCGGTGCACAGGCTGCAGCCGGTACCGTGAATTGGGCGGCTACATCCGGATACACGGTGTGGATGACCTCTGCCGTGGCTGTACAACCTGCTGCCGTCGTGGCGACCTGCGTCAGGGTCAATTCCATCGGTTCGCTGGTCGGGTTATCGAACACCGTCGAGAACGTCGTTCCGGGTGATGGGTTGGCGGGCATCCAGAGCGGTTCGCCGTTGAGGGTCACCGAAACCTGGGCGGCATAGAGGGCGCCGTTTTCTAGGGTGACCTCGGTGCCCGCACACGCGGCTTGGGCACTCAAGTCCAGTTGCGCGACGGGGGCCGGATGGACCGTCACAGTGAATGTTGTGTCGTCGGCACAGCCGTACATCGACAGGGCAGACAGCGTCACGGGGTACGTCACAAGGGCTCCCGGGACGCCAGAGAATACCGTGGAGGCCGAGGACCCCACCGCACTGGAACCATTTCCGAACGACCATTGTACCAACGAGGCCTCAGGTCCAGCATGCGTGAAAGCACCCAAGAACGGGGCGCATCCGGTGACCGGACCCGTGGGGACCGCTTGCATCGTGGGGAACACGTGCACCTCTTCCGTTCGGCTATCGCTGCAGCCCAAGTGGTGGCTCGCGGTGAGCGTGACCTCATACGAAGCCGCATCGCCCTCTCCAGCGTAGGTGTAGGCATGTGTGCCGAGCCCAGCATTCGCCAGTCCATGGCCATCGCCGTAGTCCCAATCGAATTGGTCCGCCTGGGTGCTCGTGTTGGTCAGGGTGACCGGGAGCGGGGCACAGCCGCCGTCCGTGCTCGCCGTGAAAGAAGCCACCGGCTGCGGCTTGACCGCTACCGTTTCGGAGTGCGTGTCCGTGCATCCATGGACCGACGTGGCCGTCAACGTCACCGTCCGTTCCAGCAAGGCCATCGTGGGATTATGGACCGTCCAGTCGGGGCTCTGGTTCGTGACCACGGTGCCGTCACCGAGATCCCAAGCCACCGAAGCCGCGTTGGGGATGGCGGGCAACACCACCTGGAGCGGTGAACAAACCGAGTCGATGCCCAAATCGAAAGCATACTGGGCAGCCGGGAACACCGTGACCGTTTCCGATTGTGCATCGCTGCAACCCAGGGCATGTGAAGCCGTCACCGTGATCACCGGTTGCTGCACCCCTTGTCCACCGGGAAGCGCGAGCGGTAGGGTGGCCAAATTCGCCCCCGAGAAAACCGTCGTGTTGCCACGCGTCACGGTGTACCAGTCTGCGTTCGAGCTGGCATCAGTCAAGACCAAATCCAGCGGCGCACAGCCTTCCGTCGCACTGAGGGTGAAGTCCACCTGGGGCTGCGGTTTCACATGCACCCAGTGGCTGGCCGTTCCTTCGCAGCCATTTGGCGATACCCCCTCCACCGTGATGAGGTGGCTCTGCAGGACGTCTCCATCGTTGGTGAACGCGTGCACCGGGGCCTGCGCGTCGCTCGTGGTGCCGTCGCCAAAGTCCCAATGGACCGAGGCCAGTGCGGGGTAGGCGGGGAGGGCGACCTCCAGGGGGGAGCACGCCTCCTCCGTGGCCAGTGCAAAGGACAAGTCCGGAGCGGCATACACCGTCACCGCTTGCGAAGTCGTGTCCGTGCAGCCCAGGGCGTGCGTGGCCACCAGTGTCAGCGCGTACGTTACATCCGTCGCGCCCGCCTCGCCGTAGGTAAGTTGCACAGGACCATTCGATCCCGTCGAAATCCACTGCCCGTTGCCCGGCAGAATGTCGTAAGTCGTCGCTTGCGTACTCAGGTTGTTCAAGGCCAAATCCAACGGCGCACAGCCCGCCCCCACATCCAACGTGAATTCCGCATGGGGCTGCGGCAATACAGTGACCGTAGCGGTGTGCGACTGCTCGCAGCCGAAGGGCGAGATGCCCGTGAAGGTCACGTTGTAGGATTGCGCTTCATCGCCCTCGTTCGTCCAAGCATGGACCGGTTGCTCCGCGGTGGAGGTTGTTCCGTCGCCGAGGTTCCAGGCAAACGAAGCCGGTCCGAAGATGGCGGGAAGGGTCAACTCCAACGGGGCACAAGCAGGCTCCGCAGGCAGCGAGAACGCGAAGTCGGGTTCTGGGAACACCTGCAACGCGACCGAGGTCGTATCGTGGCAGCCGTTGGCTGCCAACGCTACCAACTGAATCTGAGCGGTTTGCAAAAACCCGGTGCTGTTCTCAAAAGTGTGTGCCACCGAAGCCGCGTTCGACGTGAACCCGTCGCTGAGGGACCACAGCACCTGGCTCGCCCCTTGCGACAAGCTGACCAACTGCGCCTCGAACGGCGCACATTCGGCCACGAATGACCCGCCGATGACCGCCTGGGCGGCCGGCTGGGCCTGGACCACAAACGACTGCGTAGCCGAGCAGCCGCCCGAGGTCGTTCCCGTCACCGACACAGGGTACGTCACGGCCGCCGTGGGGCTCCCTGGGAAGACGGTGGACGCATTCGCCGCCGACGACAACGTGTTGTTGCCGAAATTCCAGGCCCACTGCGTCACACCCGTTCCGGCCGCCGTGAAGTCCACCTCCAGCGGGGCGCACCCCGACAAGGCCGAAGCATTGACCTGCAGCACCGGCATCGCCTGCACGTTCACCGTGGTGGACTCCGCGTCCGAGCACAGGTTCGTCGTGACCGTCAGCGTCACCGGGTAAGAACCCGCGGCCGGAAAGACCCGGCTGGTGTTCTGGGAGAAACTCGTTCCAGCGCTGCCGAAATTCCAGTTCCAGTTGGTGATGGTTTGGCCTGCAGGAACAACCGTCTGGTCCGTGAACACCGTGCCGGCTCCCGCACACGCCGTGCCCACGCTGAACTGGGCCACGGGCGGATTGTGGACCAGGACGGTCTGCTGGACGCTGCGGCTGCAGCCATTCGTGCCCACCACCGTCACCGAGACGGGGTACGTGCCCATGCCGTTGAAGACGATCTGCGGAAGGGTCGGGCCCGAGACGATGTAAGGCGTGACCCCCATGGACCAGGCGTAGCTCGCTGCGGTGGGGGAGAATGCAGTTCCCGTCACAGGTACAGAACCGCACCCGCTGTTCGTGGAGAGGCTCATCGTCACGGCTGGCTTGGGCAATACGGTGATGGTCACCGAAGCCGTGTCGCGGCATGCGGTGGGATTCGTGCTGCTCACCACGATGCTGCGCACGAGGTAGGTGCCGGGGTTCTGGAAAAGGAAACTCACATTCCCGTTGTTCGTGGGAATGAAACTGTTGCCGACGCCGAAGTTCCACAGGTACTGGTTCACCCCCGTGGCGGTCTGTTGAAAATGCACGGTGCTGCCCTCGCAGATGGTCGTGTTGTTCGCATTCAGCACGGCGACTGGGGGATTGATCACCTGGATGGTTTTGTAGGCGGTGTCCAAACCGCAGAAACTGCTGTCGATGAGCATCACGGTGTAGGAACCGAGGCCCGGGAAGGTCAGGGAATGTGAGGCGGCTGGGGTCAAGGAGGGGGCCCAATCGGTCCCTTCGTTGACGCCATCGCCGTTGAGGTCACCGAAGTCCCAGCGTTCGAAGCGGGGACTGTTGTTGCCTTGGGCAACGCAGTTCTTGATGGTGGCATTCCGGACTTGGGTCGTGACCTGCGGGAAGCAGAGGGTGGTGGCGTCCGCTTGGATGACCGCCTCGTCCACGTCATAGATGAGGATGGGGTGGTACTGGCTCAAGCTGGGGCCACCTTGCAGGGTGTTGCAGTAGTTCTCGGCGGTCAGGATGACCGTGGTCTCGCAGTCGACCGTCCCACTTTCGTACGTGTGGGAGAGGGTGGCACCCGCATTCGTGTGGTCCAGTTCGAGGATGGGTGAGCCGTCGCCGAAGTTCCAGCGGAAAATCGTACTCGGGCTCACGTTGGTGGAGCTGTTGATGAATGAAATCGCCTGGGGCGCGCAACCCTGGGTCACGCCGCCGAAGGGAATTTGGATGGACGCGCTCGTGGGTTCCTCCACGTAGTACCGGGCCTCCACGACACACCCCGTCGCGGGTTCGGTCAGGGTGATTTCGTAGAGGGCGGTGGCATCCCCGTAGCTGTGGCTCAAGGCTGGATAGCCGGGCGCCCAGAGCCCCACCGTTTCTTCCGGCGAGCCGTCTCCCCAGTTGACGACCACACCCGTCCAGGTGGTGCCGGGTTGGATTTGGAGCGTCGCAGCATTCCCGCTGCAATTCGCAAAGGTCGGCGTTTGCGAGAGCATGCCGTTGGAATCGAGCACTTTGGGGCACTGTGCCACAGCGCCGGTGGGTGCAATCCCAGCCCAAAGGGCGAGGAAAAGGGCCGTGATGAGAATGCGGGTCATACCGCCCTTTACGCAAAAACACGCCCCGGGTTACGGTCGGCTGCTGGTTACGGCGCGATGGAAGCCGTGATACGCTCGACGATTTGGGCCACCGCGGGACAGATGAGTGTGTTGCGCGCCGTTAGGTCCAAGATTCCCGCCATGTGCTTTCGATCGGTGTGCGGATACTCCCGACACGCCGCGGGCCGGTGCTCGTAAACCTGGCAACGGTGGTCCGTGAGGTCGAGAAATGGGCAAGGGGTCTGCTGCAGCACCCAGTCCCCATCCTCGTCCATCCGCAGGTAGCGGGTGTGGAAGTCTGCCGGACGCAGGCGGAGGTGGCGGGCCAAACGTTCCACATCCCGTTCCCGGAACAGTGGACTGGTGGTTCGACAACAGTTTGCACAGGTGAGGCAATCCGTCTGGGCGAAGACCTCCTCGTGCGCACCGTGAAAGCGCTGGTCTAGATCGGCTGGCGGGCGTTTCTTCCAAGCGCGAAAGGCCTTGGTGGTTTGGGCTTGGCGTTTGCGGGCCGCAGCCAACCGGGCTTCTTGCGCAGGGGTCACTTCGGTCAGTGGGGGTCTTGGAACTCCGGCTTGTGGATGAAGGCCGTGTCCGTCAAGGTGTGCAGGAATGCCACCAGGTCCTGCTTCTGCGATGCGGACAGCACCAACCCGCCCGTGGAGTACTTCATGAAGGGGTCGACTGTGGAAGAATACACGCCGCCCGTCTCGTAGTGGTCGATGACCTCCTCGAGGGTCTGGAATCGACCATCGTGCATGTAAGGTGCTGAGAGGGCCACGTTTCGGAGGGAGGGCACTTTGAACTTGCCTGAATCCAGCGGATTGCCTGTCACCCCTGCCCGGCCGGCATCGGCCCCGAAGTGGGCATCGAGTCCGTTGTTGCGGAATAAGTAATCCGAGAACTGCACCCCGGACTCGCTGTGGCAGTGGAAACAGTCGCCTCCAAATTGCCCCCCGGGGGTGGTTTCCGGATCTCCACCTTCTCGAATGAAAATCTGATAGCCGTTGAATTCGCCCGGGGTCAGTTGGGTTTCGCCCCGCCGCCAGCGGTCGTACTTCGATTCGCTGGAGACCATGGTTCTCAGGAATTGGGCGATGGCCTTTGCAGCCCGGTCCGGCGTGATGTCGTCATCTCCGAAGGCAGCCAAGAACCGCTCGCGGTAGTCCGCATCTGCCCGCAACCGGGCCACAGCCGTACTCCAATCCAAGGCCATCTCATCGGGGTGCGGCACCGGGATGAGCACCTGCTCTTCCAAGGTCAGCGACCGGCCGTCCCAGAAATAGTTCGGCGCCCAGCCGAGGTTGATGAGCGCCATGGAATTGCGGGTTCCCTGTGCTCCCCCCACGCCGGTGCTCACGGCTGATGGGTCTGAAAAACCAGATGAGGGCAGGTGGCAACTTCCGCAGCTGATGCTGGAATCCAAGGACAAACCCCGCTCCCAGAACAGAAAACGCCCCAGCCGCACCCCCTCCACGGTGAGCGGATTGTCTGCCGGGATGTCCATGGGGGGAAAAAGCGGCGGGATGTTCAGCGTCAAAGGCGTGGCATTGGGCGCACAATCCGCACACGGGCCTTCAGGGTCCTTGCAGCGGGAACAACCTAAGACGCAGAGCAGCAAAAGCCCCAGAAGCCATGCATTGCGGTTCATTGCGGAATGTGCCATGCTTGGGTGAGCAGATCCATCAGCCGGGCGGCAATGGGGTCGTTGGGTCCGTTGTGGGTGAGCGGGTCAGCGATGACGTCGACGCTGTCGTTGGGGCCCACCAGCACCTTCGCGGCATCGAATTGCAGCGGGAGGACCGTGAGCCGCTGCGGGTCGATCCAAACCGGGTTTTCAAACGGAACCACCACCTCCCGGTAGCTCGCGTCCGTTCCGCAGTGGTAGGCGATGGGCGAACTCATGACCTCCGTTCCCAGCGGTGCGGCCCGGCCCTCATACTTGACGAAGATGTACCCCGTGGACCAAGTCCAAAACATCCCGGCCGACCCCAGGAACCCCATCGGGTGGTCGTTGGGAAACGTGGCGGGGTCCGTGCCGCGGTTTAGGTCCTCCGGGATGCCCACCCCAAATCGCACCGCCTGATACACCCCCGCGGGAAACGGCTCCAACAGGCAGGTGTCCTCCGTTTTGAAGTCCAGCAAGTGCACCTCTTCCAATCGTTCATTGCGATGCCAAACCCCCTCCAAATCCTGCACCTCCATCCGGGAGACATACAGTTGCAAGTTGCTGACCGTGAGGGCATGCCCCAGGTGGTCCACCGCCGGCTGATTCAGGGCATACGGCGCGCCGTCCCAAAGCAGTTCCACATCGAACCGAAGCGTGCCCGGGATGTCCGGGGGCTGGGTGTCCACCGTCGGCCGACAGCCTCCCAACGCCCACAACAAGCCCAACAACCCCAGTGCGCAATAACGACGGGCAATCGACACAGTCAACCCGCGGGCTGGCTTGCAGTCGGTGGGCATTGCTTCAGGTGCCATACTGCGGATTTTTAGGTCGGCGTTTGTTCGCCAAGATAACCCCTAAATTGCAACAAATGTTGCATCCCGTGGTTGACCGCACCCCTGCACCTTCTGATGGTCCCTTTCAAGTGATCCGAGCCTCTGCAGGGTCGGGCAAAACCTTCCGGTTGGTAGAGGAGTACCTGAAGTGTTGCTTGCGGGCGCCGGTGGAGGTGGGGGTGAGGCAGGTTTTGGCCATCACGTTCACGAAAAAAGCGGCACAAGAGATGCGTACGCGCATTGTGGAGTACGTGGCTGAGGTGGCTGCCGGTCAGGGCGCTATGTTTGACGCGTTGCTCCAGGGCGGGGAATGGACCCCCGAGGCGCTCCAGGCGTCAGCGGCGGCACTGCAGGCCCACATGTTGCACCATTACGAGGATTTCTCCGTGATGACCATCGACAGCTTCGTGAGCCGTCTGGTGCGCGTTTTTGCCCGGGATTTGCGGCTGGAGAACGATTTCGAAGTGGAGTTGTCCCTCGAGGTGATGGTGGAGGGGACCGTGGACCGCCTGTTGGCGCAGGTCGGGACTGGGGCGGGGGCGGACGCTGACGTGACGGAGTTGCTGCGCGCCTTCGCCCGCAACCAGGTCGAGGACGACTCTGATGTGAATCTGCGGGGCCAATTGGTCAAGTTGGCGAAGCTCCTGGCCCAGGAGCGGATCGAGGCGGACCTTGGGGTGCTGGCAACCGACGATTGGACACCGAGCCGGTTTCATGCCCTCCAGAACACGATGCGACAGGAGCGCAAGCGGGTGGAGCAGGCCATCCGGGAGGCAGCTGGGAAGTTGAGGAACCGAATCGAAAAGGAGCAGGCCCAGAAGTTGTTCGCCCACGGGGATTTGTATCGGTGGGTGCGGGGTTTGGCCCAACAACCCTCCTTCTCCTCCGTGCCAGCCCCCCGGCTGCAAGGCCAGTTGGACTCAGGCAACTTCATGAACAAACATGCTTCCGCAGCTGACCGGGCGAAGGTCGACGCGCTGAAGCCGGAAATCGAGGCACTGCACGCGATGTTTGCTTCCTACTACCTCGGGGAGGCGGGCCGCCGCAACCGGCTCAAGGAGTCGCTGGGCCGCCGGGTGGGGCTGGTGGGGACGATGGCCATGCTCCGGCAGGAGATGGAGGCGCTCCAGCAGGAGGAGAACGTGCGGCTGCTGCAGTCGTTGAATGGCCAAATCGCCTCCGTCATCCGAGAAAATCCCACGCCGTTTCTCTACGAACGGCTGGGAACGCGCTACCGGCACCTGTTCATCGATGAATTCCAGGATACTTCGGTCACGCAATGGCACAACCTGGTTCCATTGTACCACGAGGCGTTGTCGAGCCATCCGGACAACCGGACGTTGGTGGTGGGGGACGCGAAGCAAGCCATCTACCGGTGGCGCAACGGCGATTACGAGCAGCTGCAACGGCTTCCTGACCTGATCGGAACGGATTTGCCCGAGGCGCTCCGGCTGGCGGAGCAGTCGTTCCACCGCCACCTCGGCGGGACGCCGTTGCAGGTGAACCGGCGGTCGCTGCCGGAGGTCATCGGGTGGAACAACCTGTTTTTCGGGGCGATGCAATCGTTGCTTCCGGCTGGGTTGAGCGGGGTGTACGATGACCTGCGGCAGGAGGCTTGGCGGCCCGGGACCGGGCTCGTGCGCGTCGAGTCTGCGACCCGCAAGAAGAAGGCGGCACGGGATGCGGCGCGCAACCGGTGGATCGTGGAGCGCTTGGCGGCCCATGGGGGCGGCGAGGTGGTGCTGGACGAAGCGGGGGAGGTTGTACGGGTCGATTGGAAGGAGGGGGTGGGCCGCCCGCTGAACGACATCGCCATCTTGGTGCGGACGAACAAGGAGGGCGCCAACATCGCACAGTTTCTCCTGTCCGTCCACATTTCACCGTTCACGGAAGAGAGCCTATTGCTGGGGCGCCACCCCCTGCCGCTGGCCGTGGTGGCCCTGATGCGCAGCCTCCTCGAACCGTCCCATCCGGCCCATGCGCTGACCTTTGTTCAGTGCTATTGCGCTCTGTTCCCGGATGCCCAGGAGGCGGAGTTGCTGGCCCGGTTCGTGGTGGAACGCACCGTTCAGCGGGGCGATGGTACCCCTTTCACGGAGCGGTACCTGGACCTCCCGGCGCTGCTCCGTGAGGTGAAGCCGGAAATGGATTTGGCCCGCTTCCAACTCGAACCCCTGGTGGTTCTGATGGGCCACCTGCTCGAGCATCTGGACGGTTTGCGCCGCTACGCACCTTACGCCGAAGCCTTGCTGGACGGGGCCTACCAGCTCAAGGGCAAGGGCAAAGGAGGCATTCCCGGGTTCTTGAAGGCCTGGGACCTGCGCTTGGCGAAGTCGAGCATCAGTGCCCGGGCGTCCGCGCAGTCCGTGCAGGTGATGACCGTGCACAAGTCGAAGGGTTTGGCCTTCCCCGTGGTGCTGCTGCCCATGTCGTACCAATCGGATCGGTCGTTCAAGTCGGAAATTCCGGTGCGGCTGGATGAGGGGGTGTATGGGTTGCCTGCGGGCATCTTCAAGGCGAAGGACTTGGAGCAATCGGAGCGGGAGGATGCGTTCCTCGCGGAGTACGAGCGCACGCTCTTGGACGCGGTGAATGTGGGGTACGTGGGGATGACCCGGCCGCGGGATGTGCTGGACATCTTTTTCGATTGGGAGCCGGTGCCGGCGAAGGCTGCGGAGAAGCGGGTTGCGGTTTCGGAGTTGTGGGAGCAGGCGTTCCAGGGGGCATTTGGGTTGCCGTTGCGGCCGGTGGAGGGGGAGAACCTGGTGTATCATTCGGGGCCGGGCGGGGGGTTGGAGGCGGTTTCGGGCGGGGTGGTTCGGGCGGAGGGGGCACCGGAGTCGGAGACCGCGCCAGGGGGAACGAAAGGGGGCCGGGCGGTCGTGGAGTTGGAGGGGATGCGGGTGGGCATGCCGGTCCGCCAGCGGGCCGTGCCGCCGGAGCGGCCCTGGTGGTCTCCCGAGGGGGGGCGCTTGTCGCCGCGTGAGCGCGGGAAGCAGGTGCACCGGCTGCTCAGCCAGTTGCCGGACCGCGAGGCGTGGCCCGGGGTGAGGGCCGTGTTGGAGGCGGACGCGGGGCTTGGGGCGACCGACGTGCGCAACTTGGTGGCCGACGTCGAGCGCATACTGGCCCTGCCGTCCTTGGCGCCCTTCTTCGAGCCGGGTTCAGAAGTCCATACGGAGCGGGCGTTTGCAGGCAGCGAAGGCCAAATCTTCATCCCAGACCGGCTCATCCGCACGCCCACGGGGTGGGCGGTCCTGGACTTCAAAACCGGCAAGCCGCGCCCATCGGACGAGGCGCAGGTTGCGGGGTACATGCGCCAGATCGCCCAAATCGAAACCGGCGAGGTCACGGGCTGGATTTGCTACCTCGAGTCGGGCACGTGTGTAGCGGTCCAGGCACTGCTGTTCTAGACCGGGGCACGAAGCCGGTGGCATGAAGCCGGTTGCGGTGTAAATTGGCCCCGAACCAAGCGCCATGTCCACGTTTCTGCCTGTTGTCCTCCGCCCCCACTTGCCGGCGAGACCGTTCGTAATCAGCGTTTTGATGGCCGCAATCTGCTGCGGATTGGGCGCTGAAGTCCGGGGCCAAGAGGGTCCGGTGCGCATGCAGAAGGGGCTGCCTGTACCCCGGGTGTACGGCAGTGCCCAACAGCCCCAGACCCGGGCGGAGGCCTGCGCCCCGGCGACAGCGCTCCGGGACCTCGAATGGAACAACGTCCGCGCCCTCATCGAAAACGGCGGCACGCTCTGGTACGACCGGGCCATCGACAAGGGTGCCTTCGCTGTCCCCAAAAGCGACGGCGTCAGTGTGGTTTATGGCGGCGCCCTCTGGCTCGGCGGCATCAGCCCGGACCAGCAACTCAAGCTCGCCGCCGTGCGCTACCGCAACACGGGCAACGACTTCTGGCCCGGCCCCCTCACCAACACCGGTGCCGCGGAGGTGGACCCCGCCACCTGTAAGGCCTACGACAAGTTCTCCATCCTACAGCGGGCCGATGCCATGCGCCACCGCCAGTACTTCGACTGCCAGGCGGACCCCACTTGCGACCTCGCGGAGCAGTTCCCCAACGGTTACTCCATTCCTTCGTACTTTTTCGAATACCCTGCCCATGGGAATTTGGCCTTGAACCAGGACTTCTATCTCTCGCCGTTCAAGGATTACAATGGCAATGGCTTTTATGACCCGGAGAACGGGGACTATCCTTGGTACGATTTCATCCAAGAAATCGACTGCCGGGAGCGTCGCCGGGAGGATGTCGTGCCGTTGTATGGAGACCAAACTTTCTACTGGATTTTCAACGACAAGGGGAACATCCACTCCGAATCGCAGGGGGAGCCCATCGGCATGGAGATCCGCGCCCAGGCGTTCGCATTCTCCACGAACGACGAGGTGAACAACATGCAGTTTTACAACTACGTGCTCATCAACCAAGGCACACAGACGTTGACGAATACGTACTTCGCCCAATGGGTGGACTGCGACCTCGGTGGGCACGTGGACGACTACGTCGGGGTGGATGTGCGCCGCGGGCTCGGATATGCATACAACGGCGACGCTTTTGATGAGGCAACGAGCTATTCCAACGGGTACGGTGAGAATCCACCGGCGATGGGGGTAGACTTCTTCGAAGGTCCTTACCAAGATGCCGACGGGGTGGACAATCCGCTCACCACGGTGTTTTCAAACGCCGTGGACTCGTTGGGCATCCCCTATGAGGGCATCGGCATCGGATACGGTGATGGGGTGGTGGACAACGAACGCTACGGAATGCGGAAGTTCCTGTATTACAACTGGAACAACGGTATCAACGGGCAACCGCAGTTGGCGGCACAGTACTACAATTACATGCGGGGCTACTGGAAGAACGGGCAGCGCATGGCCTACGGTGGGGACGGGCTCAATGCGGCCACGGGGGCGGACTTGACGATTCCAGCGGACTACATGTTCCCCGACGACACCGACCCCTTCCAGTGGGGAACGCAGGGCGTTGCAGTGGAACCTTGGACGGAGGTGTCCTCCGGCAATCCACCTGGGGACCGCCTGTTTTTGCAGAGCGCAGGGCCCTTTACCCTGGCTCCCGGGGACTACAACAACATCACGGTGGGGATGGTTTGGGCCCGGGCCACGGGCGGGGAACCGTTTGAAAGCGTTGAGTTGTTGCGTTTGGCCGACGACAAGGCCCAAGCGCTCTTCGACAATTGCTTTGAGATCGTTAGCGGACCGGATGCGCCGGACATGGCGATCCAGGAGCTGGAGAATGAGCTGATTCTGTACCTGACGAATGACAATCCGCTCTCGAACAACTTTGAAGAGGCATACACGGCCCTCGATCCGGCGATTCCCCGAGAGTTGGAGGACGGCACGCTGTTGACTGAAGCGGAGCGGAGTTATGCCTTCGAGGGTTACCTTATTTACCAACTAAAAGACGAATCGGTGAGTCCTGCGGATTTGGGGGATGTCAGCAAGGCCCGGCTCATCGCCCAATGCGATGTGGTCAATGGCGTAGGCCAAGTGATCAACTACGTACAGGACCCCACGATGGGCATCCCTGTGCCCGAGTTGATGGCGTTGGGAGCCGACGAGGGCATCCGCCACAGTTTTCGGGTCACGACGGACGCCTTCGCCCAAGGGGACAACCGCTTGGTGAACCACCGCACGTATTACTTCATGGCGCTCGCTTACGGGTACAACAACTACCGCCCGTACAATCCCAACTTGGGGACGGGTCAGGACGAGCAGTTCAAGGCTTCCCGGAAGGCGGCTGTGGGCTCGATTCGTTCGTACAGCGGGG
>CAYONT010000008.1:0-4926 GCA_964405405.1 uncultured Comamonadaceae bacterium
TCAGCGGCGAAGCCGCGGCATTTCAGCGGCGAAGCCGCGCTATTTCAGCGGCGAAGCCGCGGCATTTCAGCGGCGAAGCCGCGGCATTTCAGCGGCGAAGCCGCGGCATCTCCTATCTCAGCGGCGAAGTCGCTGTGATTACTTCCGCCAGTTTGCGGGGCAGGCTTGGCCTGAAGTTTCGAAGTGCCGGAGCGCATCCAACATCCGCAGGGCCTCGTCGGTGTTCCGGCCAAACATCAAATGGTTGATGGTTTGGTGTTGAACAATGCCTTTTTTGTCAATCAAAAACAGCGCGCGGTAGGCGATGAGGTCGTTGGGGGCCGTGAGCAAACCGTCCTCGTCGTAGTCATACTCGCCGGTGAGCACGTCGTAATTGGTGGCGATGGTCTTGTTCGCGTCGCCCACAAGCGGATAGGTGATGCCCGCCACGCCGCCTTCGTTTTGCGGGACTTTCAGGAAGGCCAAATGCGTTTCAACCGTATCGGTCGAGCAACCCACGACGACCGCATCGCGCTCTTCAAACTGGGCCAATTGGTGCTGAAAGGCGATGAGCTCCGAAGGGCACAAGGAGGAGAAGTCCTTCGGGTAGAAGAACAGGACAACGTACTTCTTGCCGATGTAGTCCGCGAGCGAGAAGTTGGGGACGACTTCCCCGTTGACGACGGCTTTCGCGGTGAAGGCGGGGGCAGGGCGGGCGATGAGGGTTGACATGGGAGTTGGGAGTTTGGGGGGCAAAGTTACGGCGGAGGGGTCGGGGGTTGCAGCGCGGGCGAAGTATCTTTGGAAGGTGCAGAAAACACTTCACGCCCGGGACAAGTTCATCAACCGGGAAATCAGTTGGCTTGCCTTCAACCACCGCGTGTTGCAGGAGGCGGCCAGTGACCGGGTGCCCCTGATTGAGCGGATTCGGTTCCTGGGGATTTTTTCGAACAACCTGGACGAGTTTTTTCGGGTCCGGGTGGCGAACCTGCAGCGGGCCGCCTTGGTGGGGAAGCATCCGACGACGACCCTGGGATTCGATGTGCGGGAGACCCTCGTGCGGGTCGCCCAGCGGGTGGTGCAGTTGCAGGCGGAGAACAACCGGGTGTTTGGGGAACTGACGGGGTTGCTGGAGGCGGAGGGCATCCACTTCCTCCGGGAGGACGAGCTGGATGCGGAGCAACAGGCCTTTGCTCGGCGACACTTCATCGAGCGGATCAGGCCGTCGTTGGTGCCCATCATGGTGGGGGGCGGGGTGCCTTTTCCGGAGTTGATGGACGGGACCCTGTACCTCGCGGTGGGGATGCGCCTGCAGGAGGATGAGGGCGAGCGGACGCGGTACGCGGTCATCGAGGTGCCGACCCACCTGCCGCGGTTCCTGGTGCTGCCCAGCCGGGGGCACCACCAGTACGTCATGTTCATCGAGGACGTCATCCGGTTGGAGTTGCGCCGCATCTTCGCATTGTTCGACCCCCTGGAGCTGCGGGCCCACGCCATCAAGGTGACCCGGGACGCGGAAATCGACGTGGACGACGACCTCACCCGGTCCTTGATGGAGAAGCTGGCCCGGGGCGTGGCCCGTCGGAAACAAGGAGACTACGTGCGCTTCCTGTACGACGCGGAGATGCCCAAGGAGATGATCACGTACGTCAAGCGCAAGCTCAAGTTGGGCGATACGGAGAACGTGATTGCCGGCAGCCGGTACCACAATCGCAAAGACCTGATGGGATTTCCGGACTTTGGACGGAAGGATTTGGCCTACCCCCCCCAACCGCCCGTGCTTCACCCCGACTTTGCGGGCAAGACCAGCCTGCTGGACGCCATCCGCGAGCGGGATGTCTTGTTGCACCTGCCCTACCACGATTTCAGCCAAATCGTGGACATTCTTCGCGAGGCGGCGATCGACCCCGCGGTCACGCACATCCGCATCAACCTCTACCGGGTCGCCAGCCAGTCCCAGGTGATCAATGCGCTGGTGAACGCGGCGCGAAATGGGAAGCACGTGCAGGTGGTGATCGAGCTGGCGGCGCGCTTCGATGAACGACACAACATCCAGGTTTCCAAGGTCTTGCAAGAGGCTGGGGCGCACGTGGAGTTTGGTGTGGCCGGGCTCAAGGTGCACGCGAAGTTGTTCCTCATCACGCGGAAGCGAGGCCGAACCCAGGAACAATTTGCCCACATCGGCACGGGCAACTTCCACGAGCGCAACGCCCGGGTGTACACGGACCACGCGCTGCTGACCGCCGACCCGTCCCTGACGGCAGAGGTAGAGCGGCTCTTCAGCTTCTTCTCGCACAACTACGAGCGGCCTGTGTTCCGCCAGCTCATTGTGAGCCCGCACGGCACCCGCCGGCAGTTCATCCAGCTCATCGACCGAGAAATCCGCTGGGCGCAGGAAGGGTTGCCGGCCAGGTTGGACCTGAAGATCAACAACCTCGTGGACGCAGAGATGATCGAGAAGCTCTACGATGCCAGCCGGGCCGGGGTACAGGTGCGCCTCCTGATTCGGGGCATCTGCTCGCTCATCCCGGGGGTGCCGGGCATGAGTGACCGCATCGAAGTGCGGAGCTTGGTGGGCCGTTATCTCGAGCACGGCCGCGTTCTCATCTTCGGAAACGGGGGCCACCCGCTCTTTTACCTCTCCTCCGCGGATTGGATGACCCGCAACCTGGACCGCCGCGTCGAGGTCTCCGTGCCCATTCGGGAAGAACGGTTGCAGCGCGAGTTGATTGAGCAGTTCGAGCTGCAGTGGAACGACCCCTTCAAAGCCCGCATCGTGGACGCCTCGGCGGACAATCGAATGCTCGATGTTGCCGTTGCCGAGCCAGCGCAGGACGCCCAGACCCGCATCCACCAGTCCGTCGTCCACCAACTCAATCCGACCGCCCTGCAACCATGATCTTCGGTGCCATCGACATCGGCTCCAACGCCGTCCGCCTGCTCATCGAGGACGTGAAGGACCGCAACGGCTTGCCCTTCGCCCAAAAAGTCGCCTTCTTTCGGGTGCCCCTGCGCCTCGGATCGGACGTCTTCGAAACGGGTTTCATTTCGGAGGCCAAATCCACCGCCCTCACGAAGACGATGCACGCGTTCTTCCTGCTGATGGAGGTCCACGGGGTGGCCCACTTCCGGGTCCATGCCACCAGTGCCATGCGGGAGGCCCGCAATGCCCGGGAGGTCATCGCGCAGGTGCAACGGAAGTCGGGCATCCGAATCGATGTCATCGACGGGGACCAGGAGGCCACGCTGATTTTTCGGGGCTTCCAGACGGTGGCGGGCATCAACCGGGACCGGGATTTTCTGTACATCGATGTCGGCGGCGGCAGCACGGAAATCACCTGGATCCGCAAGGGGAATCGGGAGCATGCCGCCTCCTTCCCCATCGGCACCGTCCGCTCCCTCAAGGGCCGGGTGGACCCCGCCATCTGGGACGACGTGGCTGCCTTCATCGAATCCGCCCGAGACGGGGGCCGCGAACTGCTGGCCATCGGCACGGGGGGCAACATCAACCGGCTGCACCGGCTCAGCGGAGCAGATCGCTACGAACCCGTTCCCCTCGACCAACTCTGTGCGTTGCACGAACGCATTGCCGGCATGTCCTACGAGGCGCGCATGGAAACCTTGGGCCTAAAACCCGACCGGGCTGACGTCATCGTGCCCGCCGGCGAAATCTACATCCGGGTCATGCGCCTCGCCGGTGCCCACGCCATCCTCGTCCCCAAAGTGGGACTGGCGGACGGCATGATCCTTGAGCTCTACCGCACCACCCTCGGCGCATCCTCGGGCGGCAGCGGAGACGGTCCTGCAGATGCGCTCCCCTCTCCCCCACTGCGGCGCAAGCGCTGAACCGCGGCCGGCGCAAGCGCTGAACCGCGGCTGCGGCGTTTGCCCTCGCCTGCCCTTGCTTACTTCAGCTTGCCCGCCAGGAAGTTGTCCACCTCGAACGCCCGCTGGGGCTTGAGGACGATGTTGCCTTGCTTGTCCAGCAGGAAGTACGTCGGCGTCGCCGTGATTTTGTAATCCGCGACCACCGGGCTGCTCCAGGCCATGAGCTGGCTCACATTGGGCCAAGTAGCTCCATTGTCCGCAATCGCTTTCTCCCACGTTTGGCGGCTGTTGTCCAAACTCACCCCAATCACCTCGAACCCTTTCGCCTTGTACTTCTGGTAAAGCGGACCCACATACGGCATCTCCTGCTCGCACTTGTGGCACCACGAAGCCCAAAACATCACCAACGTGTACTGGTTCTTCGCACAGGTTTCCCGCAGGTCCACCTCACCACCGTTCCACTTGGGGATGCGGAAGTTGGGCGGGGTTTTGCCTACCTGCAAGTTGATGATGCCCTGGGCGCGGATGCGGATGGCGTCGCTGAGATCGGCACCGCAATCGTCGTCGAAGATGTAGTTGTCTAGGATGTACTGGCAAATGTGCTCCTTGCCCGTGTTGTAGAACCCGTCGAGCATGCTGTACAGGGCGGATTCCAGCGTGACCGGATTGGGCTCGAAGTGGGCCTTCACCTGGTCGATACACGCCATGAAACCGGGGTCCTTGCCCCCGCTGAACCCAATCATCATGCCCTGGATGCGGTCAGAAATGGTCATGCTCCGCACCAAGCTGCCGTCCATCGGATCCAATTCTTCGAAGAAACGGGCCTGCGATTGGGGATACTTTGGGTTCTTGAGCGACAGGATTTTGGCCAAATAGGTCCCCGGATACTGATCGATCATCGCGTGCTGCGCTGCAATCAGTTCCTGGTCTTTCGCTGCGATTTGCTGGTCAATCTGGGCCTTCATGCCGCTGGCCTCCTGGGCATTCTGGCGCAGGGCGCGCACCTCGTTCTTGTTGCGGGTGTCCAGGCTCTGGTAGGCAAACCAGCCGGCGTTCTCCTGGGAGTTCGCTGACGTCTTGGCGCCGGACAACCGGCCCGTCTTGAATTCCAGCGTCACC
>CAYONT010000008.1:5026-15960 GCA_964405405.1 uncultured Comamonadaceae bacterium
ACGACGATGGACAGGAACACAGCTTTGGCGTTGCTGGGGGTTGAGGCGGACACCACGCACGAGGATTTGATGGAGTGTTTGGATGCGGAGGCTTTCTCGGTGCGGGATCATTTCATCCGCCAACCGGTCGTTCCAGCGCTGTTCCGGGGTCGGGTGAACCGGTTGGTTCAACTCAGCGACATTTCCCACACGCTGGGCATCGACCCGCTGGGCTCGCCGGTGGCGTTGCCCGAGTTGCTGCCCTTGGAGGGGGGGGCTTTGGGTTTGGCCAGCAACCACTTGGAGAATTTGCTGCGGCTGCGCACGTCGATGGCGGGGACGCTGGATCCGGATGTTTTGGCGCGCTTCGGGACGACGATGGCTACCCTGCAGGTCCGGTACATGGAGGCGTTTCTGGATGCGACGGCGGACTGGCCGCTCGTGCCCGTGGATGAGGATGTCCCCGCGCGGGAGGAATGCGAGTGGCAGGACTTGCTCCAGGAGCTGCGGGAGGCCGAGGTCAGGGACCGGTTTCCGTTGGTGAGCCGGGAGCGCAACCGCATGCAGCGCATGCTCGACCGGGAGGTGGCGGGCTGAGCCCAAGCGGCGCGCAGCGCCGCGGAGTTCCCTATCTCAGCGGCGCGCAGCGCCGCGTTGTCTCAACTCGGATGCGCCGTGAACAACCGTGCGAGCCCGTCGAGCGCGCTCGGGGAGCCCGTGAAGTCGAGCCGGATGCCGCCGATTTCGGCAGAGAGGGCGCGCGGGCTGCGGGAACGAATCCTGACGGGCGTGGCGTGGGAGACTGCGAGGGCGTAAGTCTCGAGGCGGACGCGGAAGTACAGGAGCAGACCGCCTCGGGTGCGCTCGGCGTTGAGCCACTTCACGTCGGGCGTGGCATCGATGAGCGATTGGAGGTCGGGGTCCGAGCACCCGTGCCATTGGACCCGCGGGGTGGCGACGGGCGTGCCCGAGAGCAGGGCGCGAACCCGGTCCCAGGTCCCGAGCCGAGGACCCGCAATCCCCACGAGGGCGGCCCACCGTTTGGGATCGGGGTAAGAGACGTTGACCGCCTTCATGGCTGGGGTGGGGTGAACGGCGGAGGCGGGGTGAGCCAATGTCGGCGGTAGGCACCGTTGGGGTCGTAGTCGCTGGCTTGTTTGGCCGTATTGAAACGCCGCTGAGGACGCGGATCCGCACCCACGCCTGCGATGTACTGCCAATTCCCCGTGTTGCTCGCCACATCGAAATCGAGCAGGTGGTGCTCGAACCAAGCCGCGCCCCAGGTCCAGGGAACGCCGAGGTCGTGGATGAGGAAGGAGGCGACGTTTTGGCGACCGCGGTTGGTCATATACCCGGTGGCGGCCAGCTCGCGCATGTTCGCATCCACGAAGTCATCCCCCGTGGTGCCCGCGCACCAGGATGCAAAGGCCTGCCTGGCACGGGCATGTCGGCCCCCGAGCGCCGGTTTCCGGAACAGGTCAGGACCGGATTGCATGGCAGCGAACCGGAAGTAGTCGCGCCAGAGCAACTCGAAGACCATCCAGTACGTGTCTTCGGTGGCGCCGTGCTGGGCTTCGAAAGCGCGCACCGCCTCGTACACCTGGCGCGGGCTCAAGGCGCCGACGGACAACCACGGCGCGAGCCGGCTGGCATCATCGGGCCCCAGGAGGCCATTGCGGGTCTGTTTGTAATGGGCCAGCGCCCCGGAACCGATGTAGTGGCGCAGGCGGGCCTGCCCTGCCGACTCGCCGCCTTCGAACCGCAGGAGACCCCGGGGGTCCGGCCCCGCCGGCTCGGGCCCAGGCAGCGCCCCCTCCGCGAACCGCGGCGGGCCTGCCACCCAGCTCACCGGCACCGGCACCTCGGCGGGCGGCGGGAGCGACTCCCGGACCCGCCAAGCCCGCTCCACCTTGTTGCGGAACGAAGTGAACACCGGCGGCAATGCGTCCACCTCAAACGGCAGGTCCTCCGGGTGCAAAAGCGTCCGGCCTTCCACCCAGTGGCACCCGGCACGCCCCGCCAACGCCCGTTCCAGCGCCCGCTCCTGCGCCCACTCCTCCGGCGCATGCCCGCGCTCCGCAAACACGCCGCCATCGAAATCGCCGTCCCGCACCAGCCGGGCGCAAACCTCCGCGCTGTCGCCCACACGCTCATCCAGCATGGCACCCCGCAAGGCCAAACCCCTCCGCAAATCGGCCACACTCTCCGCCAGAAAGCGCATCCGTGCTGGCGACATGCGCCCCCAGTCGGGCCTTGGCGCTGGCGCCCGCCAAGGCCAGTCCCTGCTCCACTCCCCTTCCCACAACGGGTCCCAAACGTAGACGGGGACTACGGTTTCGCATTGCGCCAGGGCCGCGTGCAGCGCCACGGCGTCTTCGAGCCGCAAATCGGCCCGGAACCAGACGAGGCCCCGGCGGAAACGTCGGCGGGTGGAGTCGTTCATAGGGAATGGATTTGGCCTAACACCTGACCGGCACGCTCCAACACGGCGGCGCGCTCGGATGCCGGCATGCGGTCCCACAGCCGGTAGACCATGCCGATGCGCGGATTCGTCTCCAACTGGGCCCGGTGCCGGTCGTGAAACTGCCAGTACAGGCTGTTGAAGGGGCAGGCCCGGTCGCCCGTCCGCTCGCCGGCGCGGTAGAAGCAGGTCGAACAGGGCGCGCCCATTTTCTTGAGGTAATTCGCACTGGACACGTAGGGTTTGGTCCCCACCAAGCCCCCGTCGGCAAACTGCGACATCCCGCGGGTGTTGGGCATCTCGACCCACTCGAGGGCATCGATGTAAACCCCGAGGTACCAGGCATCGACTTCGTCTGGGTGCACCCCGGCCAAGAGGGCAAAGTTGCCGGTCACCATCAGGCGCTGGATGTGGTGGGCGTAGGCGTTGTCCCGGGTGGCCCCCACGGCCTGGCGCATGCAGGCCATCCGGGTCTCACCGGTCCAGTACCAGCGCGGCAAGGGAGCGTCGTGCTGGAAGTAGTTGAGGGTGGCATAGCGGGGCATGTGGTGCCAATAATGGCCCCGCACGTACTCTCGCCAGCCCAGGATCTGCCGGATGAAGCCCTCGGCACTGGACAGGGGAATGCGCTCCGGATCCCGGCGCCAAGCAGCCTCTACGGCCTCCACCACCTCGAGGGGGGACAGCAGTTTCACATTGAGCACGAAGCTCAGCCGGCTGTGGTACAGGGTGGGGCTGGCATCCGACAGGGCATCCTGAAACGCCCCGAACAGGGGCAACATCCGGTCGATGAAGTCCTCCAGCAGTTCCAAGCCCTCCGCCCGGGTCACGGGCCATTCCCACCGCTCGCAGCGGCCCCAGGTCGCCACCCCGGCGCGCTGCAATTGCGCTTGGACTGCCTCGAAATCGTGGGCAAAGATGCGCGCTTCCGGAGGACGGTGGCCCTTGGGCAGGGCCTTCCGGTTCGCCGCATCGTAGTTCCAATCGCCTCCCTCGGGACCTCCCGCGGCATCCAACAACACCCGGTGCTTCCGCCGCAGCATCCGGTAAAACCCCTCCATGATGAAGCCCTTCTTCCCCTGAAAATGCCGCGTGAAGTCTTCCCGGGTGGTCAGGAAATGGTGCGTATCGGTTGCTTCGACCCAGCATCCCCGGGCCCGCAAGGTTTCCGTCAACGAGCGCAGTTCCTCCTCCAACCGCCATGCATCCGGCAACATCCACTGCAGGCGCTGCGCCCCATGCTCCGCCAAGGCCTGCTCGACGGCCCGGGTGACCGAGTGCGGGTTGTCTGGCGCATCGATTTGCCAATATTGCACCCGGTGTCCACGGGAACGCAGTTCTTCTGCAAAGGCACGCATCGCCAGGAAGAAGGCAATCACCTTCTGGACATGGTGCAAGACATCCGTGGACTCCGACCGGTACTCCCCCATCAAATACAAAACATCCTGCTCCGGCCCCGATGGGTTGGAAAACCAAGGATGCTGGATGTTGAGTTGGTCTCCCAACACCAGCCTGATCTCGCGAACCGGGCTCATGCCGCCCCGGGGGTTGCCTGTGCCCTGCCTCGCTGTCCCCGGCATCGGTCGCTGCAGTATTTGACCTCCTCCCAGCAAGCAGTCCATTTCCGGCGCCAGTGGAACGGCCGTTCACAGACCGTGCAAATCTTGGTAGGCAAGTGGGGTTTGCGGTGCATGGGAGCATAACAACCCCCACGGGACCGTGTTCAACCGGCCGAGGCGGGGGCGGGGGCGGACGATCCTGACGCGGGGGCGGAGTCGGGGGCTATCGATCCTGCATATGCGGTGAACCGGTCCAGAATGGACTGCCAACCATCGCGCTGCATCTCCAGCGGGTGGATATTCTCTGCCTCGAACCGAATGTCCACCCGCGTCCCAGTCCCAGCACCTTCCCTCGTCCCTTCCCCCAGCCGATTTTCCGCAGTCAGTTCGAACTCCACCCGCCTGCCGTCCTCCAAAATGAACGTGAACCCCTTCCCGGGGCGGACCTCCTCATAAACCGCTGCCAAATCAAATCCGACACTGCCATCCCGCGCCTCCATCCGGGCCACGTACCGCCCCCCAGGGTGCAGTTCGTTCGTCGCCCAAGGACATTGCCAATCCTCCGACGCAAAGTTCCAGTTCACGATGTGCTCGGGGGACGTGTAGCAAGTCCAAACCCATTCCCTCCCTGCCGAAACAAAAGACGCAATTTCCAGTGTGGTACCCATGGGCACAAAGAAACCAAAAGCGCCTCACCCTTGGACAGCCAAGGTCACCCCTTCATCGCCCGCAGCTCCGCCCACGAAGTCGGCAATGGTCGGGCCTTCACCGAATCCGGCACCTCCTCATCCCGCAGGAACCGCAAGACCAAATCGTTGAACAACTCCGGCGCCTCGATGCTGCAAACATGCCCGCAATTCTCGATGACCGCCAACCGCATGTTCCGCTGCAGGCGCGCAAACCGTTCCGCAGCCCGGAAGAAAATGTGGTCCTGGTCCCCCATGACCACCAGCCCCTTCTTCGCCACCGGCCGGTTCATGTAAGTGCCCACCAAATGGAAAAATGGCTTGTACAACTCCACCCATTTCAGGTACTCCCGCTGCGTCAGCCGGCGGCTCTGGCGCCGGAAGATGTAGCGGCTCATCCGGTGGTTGCGCCGGGGCAGGACGATGAAACTGAAGAGCCAGTACATCGCGCGGTACGGGAGGAAGTAGTTCAGGAATTTGGCACTATGCACAAACCAGTGCATGGCACGGCTGCCATCGAAAATCGCCCCCGCCATGACCATGCGGTCGATGAGTTCGGGACGCTCCAAATCCAGCTTTTGGAGGATGACACTGCCGATGGACAAGCTCACAAAGTGGGCCTTTTCGATGCCCAAGTGGTCGATCACGCGCAGGATGTCCTCCACCAGGATGTCGAAGTCGTACGCGGGATATTCCGGCAGGATATCCTTCGAAAAGCCATGGTCCCGTAAATCGATGAGCAACAGCCGATAATGCGGCGCGAAGGCGTCAATCTGAAACTTCCACGTGCGGATGCTGCCGCCTGCACCGTGCACAAAAACCAGCCAGGGAGCCACCGGGTTCTCCGCGATGATCTCGTGGTGCAGCAACACGTTGCCGTGCGCCTCCGGGTGTACCTTCTGTCCTTGTTCGGTTTTCATCTGTCAGGCCAAATTTCGTTCATTTCTTCCGCTTTCGAGCAGGCAAGACGTGCCGTTTCAGAATCCGCTGTCCCTCCGCCCGGACGGCCGGGGACTTTTTCTCCCCCCACAACCGGTCGCGTGCCTGCCGCGCCGCGGTTTCCAGGTCCACCCGCGGCAGGGGGTAGTGCACGCCCAGTTCGATGCCGTAGAGGGCGGCTTCGAGCGGCGTCATCGCCCACGGCGCGAAGAGGGCGGGCACGGGCACGGCGGCCAACTCGGGTACCCACTTGCGGATGAAGTCGCCCGCAGGGTCATGGTCCTGGGCCTGCTTCACGGGGTTGTATATGCGAACGGTGTTGAGACCGGTGCACCCCGCTTGCATCTGCATTTGGGGATAGTGGATGCCAGGCTCGAAGTCGAGCATGATGCGGGCGAGGTGGTCGGCACCGGCCTGCCAGGGCTGCCAAAGGTGGTGGGTGAGGTAGCTCACGAGCATGGCGCGCATGCGGAAGTTGATGTAGCCGGTGGCGGTGAGGCAGCGCATGCAGGCGTCCACGAGGGGGACGCCGGTGGTGCCGGTTTCCCAGGCTTCGACGCGGTCGGGCATCGGAACGCGGTCGAGCGCCCGCATTCCCCGGTTGACGTCGTGTACTTCCATTCGGCATTCCGACTCGAACTTCTGGATGAAGTGGTCTCGCCAGCGCAGGCGCTCGGTGAAGGCCCGCAAGGCGCGGCGGGGTCCTCCGGGCGCCCGCGCTGCGTCCTGGCTGGCTTGGTAGGCAGTCCGGATGCTGATGTTGCCCCAGGCGAGGTAGGGCGAAATCCGGCTGCACCCGGTTCGGCTGGCTTCGGGCTTGCTGATGCTGGCGGCGTACCGGTGAACCCGGGTCCGGAGGAAGGTCCGCAGGTAGGCGTGGGCGGCCCGCTCGCCGCCGGGCTGGCGGGGGGCACCGGGTTGCGCCCCAGCGCCGGGGTTCCGGAGCGTGGGTCGGTCGCAGGGGCCGGGGTCAGGACTGCCGGCGGCGGCGGCGGGGCGCAACCGGGTCCAATCGGGCACCACCTCGGGCGCCTCCACGTGGGCGCGCCAGTGTTCCATCCAATCGGTCCGATCCCGCGCCCCACGGCGAACCCCGGAGCCCACGTGCTCCGTCCATTCTACCCCGTTTCCCCGGAACCACTGGGCCATCCGCCGGTCCCGATCGAACGTCCACCGGACCCCCGTTTCTTGGGTGCTGTGTACCTCGACCATTCCCCATGTGCGCAGTCCCGCAAAAACGGCCTCTGCTTCCCCCACGAATTCCCACAACGCCGCTCCCTGTCGGGCCAAACCCTCCCGCAAATCATCCAGGGACTGCGCCACAAATTCCGTGTGCAGGTCACTCCAAGTCGGATGTTCCAGCAATCCCGGTTCCCAGATGTACACGAAGGCGTGCGGTCCGCCCCGCTCCAAGGCAGCTGCCACCGCCGGTTGATCCCGGAGCCGCAAATCCCGTTTGAGCCAGACCACCACCATGTCGGGTCCCGTTAGTCCCGGGGAAAACCCCGCAGAAAATCCGAAACCACCTCCACGGGTTGGTGGGGCCGGGCATACGAACAACGCGCCAGTCGCTCCACCCGGTGGTAGCCGTCCAACCCGCTCACCGCGGCGGTCCCGGCCCCCACCAAGTCCATTGCGCCGTCCGCTGCGATTTGGGCTTCGGGCACCACGAGCCACTCGACCCGCCCCACCACGAACCGGCATCCATTCGCCGGCACCTCCCAACTGTCCTCCCACCGCAACCCCATGCGAATGGCTGCCTCCGCGACCGCCGGGGCCCGGAAGTCCGGCATCCCGGGGGGCCACCATGGCGTCAGTCCCACAGCTTCGAATTCGCTCACCCCGTCGGGCCACCGTGCGCTCGTGGCATGCGCCCGTTCGTACCAACCGACCCCGACATGGCTCAAGGTAAACTGCTCCGTCTCCCGGAGGTTGTGCCAGGAATGGCTGCCCCGATCGCGCGCCACCGGCGGCCGAAACACCAGCCCCACCAACGGAGGATCAGACCCCAAATGCACCACCGAACTGAAGATGGCGAGGTTGGGCACGCCGGCGGCGCTCGCCGTCCCGACCACGTTTGCAGGCTTGAACCCCGTGACCGAGTTCATGAGCATGGCCCGGAAAGGCCCCGCCATCGATGCCAGGTCCCCCGCCGTCCAGAACCGTTCACCCGCCCCCCCCTCCATCACCGCAGCGCGCCGATACCGGCATCCAGTGACAACACCTGGCCCGTCATCCCGGCCGACAAGTCCTCCAGGAGCCAGGCCGCCAGAGAAGCCACCTCCTCAGGCCGGTGCACCCGGCGCAGGGGATTCCGCTCTTCGATGGCGGCGCGTTTGGCCTCCGAATTCAACAACGGGGCCGCCAGCGACGTGTCCGTGAGGGAAGGCGCCACCGCGTTCACCCGAATGTCTGGAGCCCATTCCGCGGCCAGCGCACGCGTCAGACCCTCCACCGCTCCCTTCGCCGCCGCGATGCTTGCGTGAAACGCCATCCCCGTTCCCACCGCCACCGTGCTGAACAGCACCACCGATGCCCCGCCTTCCGCCTTCTTGAGCAGCCCGTGGTTCGCTTGCAGCGTCGCCACCGCGCCGTAGAAATTGACCTCCCAGTCCTGCACCCATTGCTCCCGCTTGAGCCCCTTGAATGGCTTCAGCGCGATCGTTCCCGGGCAGTAGGCCAAACCATCCAACCTCTCCGCAAACGCCGTCAAGTCGCAGGCTCCCGCCACGGCATCGAACTGCAAACCGAGGTACCTCGGCTCCCCTTCGATCACGGTTCCCGTGCGCGAAACCCCGATGACCCGGTGGCCTGCCGCAAGCAACCGGTTGCGCAGGGCCTCCCCGATTCCGCGGGAATCCCCGATGACAGCGTACGTTTTCATGACCCCGCGGCCTCCCGCTCCCGTTGCAACGCCACCAACTTCGCCTCCACCTCAGCCGCCTTCACCATGCACGCATCGGATTGCTTGCGGTCCACGGTGCTCAACCGATGCGCCTCAGCCAGCCACCGGCTGTGCTCGCGCTGGAGATCCTGCAACGGATCCTTTCGAAACAAATTCAACCAGTTCATGCGGTAAGAACACGCCCTGGCCGCAAAAGTTCAGGACGGGAGTTCGTTGAGTTTGGCCTTCAACACTTCCAACTTCGCCAGCGCGTCCTGCTCCTTCTTCTGTTCCAGTGCCACCACCTGCGGCGGTGCATTCGCGACGAACTGGGCATTGCCCAACTTGCCCCGAACCGCGCGCACGAAGCCCTCGTGGTACGCCATCTCCTTCTCGATTTTCGCGCGCTCGGCCGCCACATCAATCTCCGCATGGAACGGGATGTGGAAGCTGGACATGCCGGACACGAATCCGAAGCCGTTGGAGGTCTTCTCGCCCACCACCCGGATGTCGGACAGGTAGGCCAAATGCCGAATCACAGGCCCAAGTGCCTCGGGATAGTCGGCGCCCGCCATGACTTCCAGCTCCAGCATCTCCTTGGGCGGGAGTTGCTGCTCTTTCCGAACGGTTCGTACTTCCGCCACGATTTGGAGCGCGGCGTCAAACTGCTGCAACAACGGGCCATCCACAGTTCCGGCCGCTGGCCACGCCGCGATGCACAGGGCCTCCCCTGCCCCACCGCGCGGCTCCAACCAGTGCCAAATCTCCTCCGAAATGAAGGGCATGAAGGGGTGCAGCAGTTTCAAGATGCCCCCAAAAAGCTCCACGGTGGCGGCATGGGTCGCCGCATCGATGGGCGCGCCGTACGCCGGCTTCGCGAGTTCGAGGTACACACTGCAGAAATCGTCCCACACGAGTTTGTAGGTCGCCATCAGGGCCTCGCTCAACCGAAACTCGGCAAACAGCACTTCGGACTCTTCCACGGCAGCATGGAACCGGCTCTTCATCCAAGCCACGGCCCACCGCGCCGCCTCCGGTTGGGGCACGGTGGCATCCACCTGCCATCCTGCGGTCAACCGGTACGCATTCCAAATCTTGTTCGAAAAGTTGCGTCCCTGCTCACACAATTTCTCATCGAAAGGCAGGTCGTTCCCCGCGGGCGAGGTCAGCAACATCCCCACCCGAACCCCATCGGCTCCGTACTGCGCCATGAGTTCCAAGGGATCCGGGCTGTTCCCCAGGCTCTTCGACATCTTCCGGCCCTGCTTGTCCCGAACGATGCCGGTGTAGTAAACGTTTCGGAAGGGCGGCGCACCCCGGTACTCATAGCCCGCCACAATCATCCGCGCCACCCAGAAGAACATGATTTCCGGTGCCGTCACCAGATCCGCGGTGGGGTAGTAATACCCGATTTCCTCCTCCGAATAGAACCCATCGAAAACACTGATGGGCCACAGCCAGGAACTGAACCATGTATCCAGTACGTCCTCGTCCTGACGCAGCTCCGCTTCCGTCAATTCTGCCCGCCCCGACTTCTCCCGTGCCAAGGCGAGCGCCGCCTCCGCCGTCTTCGCCACCACAAAATCCTCCATCCCCTCACCGTAATACCAGGCCGGAATCCGCTGACCCCACCACAACTGACGGCTGATGCACCAGTCCTTGATCTGCTCCATCCAGTTTCGGTAGCTGTTCTTGAACTTGGGCGGATAGAAGCGAATCGTATCGTCCATCACATGTTCCAGCGCCGGGCGGGCCAAATCCGACATCGCAACGAACCACTGCAGCGACAGCCTGGGTTCAATCACGGCGTCGGTCCGCTCCGAACGGCCCACCTTGTGGGTGTGCTCCTCGACCCGGACCAGCGCTCCTTGGGCCTCCAAATCCAATGCAATCTGCTTCCGAACCGCGAACCGGTCCATCCCTGCATAGGCCCCTCCGTGCTCGTTCAGGGTGCCGTCGGGATGGAAGATGTTCAGCACTTCCAATCCGTGCCGTGCGCCCAGTTCATGGTCGTTGGGATCGTGTGCCGGGGTGATCTTCAAGCACCCAGTGCCGAATTCCATGTCCACGTATGTGTCACAGATGATGGGAATCTGCCGTCCACACAAGGGCACCGTGGCCATCCGGCCGTGCAGGTGGGTGTAACGTGCGTCTTCGGGATGGACACAAATGGCCGTGTCTCCCAGGATGGTCTCTGGACGTGTGGTGGCGATGACAACACCCTCCGGAACCCCTTCCACCTCGTACCGCAAATGGAAGAGCTTCCCCCGTTCTTCCTTGTGAATCACCTCTTCATCACTCAGTGCGGTCAAGGCTACGGGGTCCCAATGCACCATGCGCACCCCACGGTAGATGTAGCCCTTCTTGTGGAGGTCGATGAAGGTGTCGATGACGCTCTCGTAGTACTTCTCGTCCATCGTAAACCG
>CAYONT010000008.1:16060-17434 GCA_964405405.1 uncultured Comamonadaceae bacterium
GTTGTTGAGCATGTGCCCCATGTGGAGCACTCCGGTTACATTGGGCGGGGGAATGACGACGGTGTAAGGCTCTCTCCCATCGGGAACCGAATGAAAGTACCCGTTCTTGAGCCAGTAGTCATACCACTTCTGTTCAATGGCTTGGGGTTGGTAGGTAGTTGGGATCTCCATGGGATGTCAAGATTGGGGGAACACAGCCGGGGGTCCTTGCGGATTCCGGCGGCAAAAATCGCACGGACAGAGCAAAAAAAAACATCGCCCCCACACGGGAGCGATGTTTCCAGCGGTTGTCTCCGCTCAATCAGTTGTTCGTAGGCGCACCGACCGAACCCGTGCGCTCGGGAACTCCGCTACCGGCCGCCCCCATGTCCGTGGCCTCTACCGTCCCCTTGATCCGGATGACCTTGGTGGGCTCGTTGGTTGCATTGGAGGTGATGGTCACACTCTTGTTGATGGGACCCACACGCTTCGTGTCGTAAACCACCGAAATTTCAGACTTCGCACCCGGGGCGATGGGATCTGCACTGCACTGGGGCACCGTGCACCCACAAGAACCCTTGCAACGTGAGATGATCAAAGGCTCCGTTCCCGTATTGGTAACCGTGAAGATGCAAGCGCCATCGGCGTTTTGCGGAATGGTCCCATAATCGTGCACCTCCTTATCAATGGTGATGATGGGTCCGGAAGCCCCGCCTTGGGCCATCGCTGCCGTTCCCAAGCCCAAGCCCAGAACAACCGCTGTCAAAAACTTCTTCATGTGGTGTGTATTTGTTTCGTCTTTGCTGGTTTCGAAGATACGGAAAGGAAAGAAGGCTCGAAAGGAATTGTGGTTTTTTCAGATTCGAAACCCCTTGTGCCGCTTACGCATCCCTGCAACTGAAGTTACAACCTTTGTGCCAAAAACAAAAGACCCCAGCATCGCTGCCAGGGTCCTTTGGGTTTTCCACCAAGGGATAAAGGTCAGTCACAAGAGGTTCCAAAGCTCGCCAAGAACAGCAACAAGTCATTCGTGCCCACGGCACCGTCGAAGTTGATGTCTCCTGGGCAAGATGCATCTCCGCTGAAGGTGCATGAACCGTTGTCTACCGTTGCCAAGGGGTTGAAGTTGTCCGCATCGTCGTACGTGCAACCCAACACCACCGCCGTGAGGCACAATGCATCGCTGCCCTGGTTGAAGGGGCTGTACTCCGTAAACATCGGGTTGGCACAACCTTCACACAAGTCACAGCTTCCGAAGCAGGAACCTTGCGTGACCGCGTTGCCCGTCACCTGAATCACCCGGTTGCCTCCATTTCCACAGTCTCCAACACTCTCGTCCGCCCCCCAAGCATTTCCGTTGATGTACTTGTACTCGTAGGTGCCCGCTTGCAACTG
>CAYONT010000008.1:17534-55268 GCA_964405405.1 uncultured Comamonadaceae bacterium
CCCCCCAAGCATTTCCGTTGATGTACTTGTACTCGTAGGTGCCCGCTTGCAACTGAACGACAATCTGATACACCCCATAGCCCACCAAAGTCAATGGCGTGCTCGAGGGATTCCATCCCTGGAAGCTACCGGCTACGTGTACTCCGGCGGCACCTACCGTCTGGTCGGACATGTTGACCCGGAAGGTCACCAAGTAGGAGCAAGATCCATTGTCCACGTTCGCCGTGGGGTTGAAGTTTTGTGCCGTGGCATCGGTGCATCCGTTGAATGCACAGAAGCCGGGATCCGTCGCTGCCGGGTTGTAGTTGTTGGCTGCAGGATTCTGGCAACCGACCACTTCCAACTCATTGCACACCCCGTCGCCGTCGGTGTCATTCACACAAGTGCCCGAGCAGTTGTAGTACTGCGGAGGGTACTGGCAATTGACATTCAAGTGGCAGGCTCCGGTGTAGTTGCAGGCAGCGGGATCCCCACAACCCAATTGGAATGAGGAAATCGGTGCAATCCACAGACGCTGGCCAGCCGAATTGACCGGAATGGGCGTCTTCCACACCCCATTGCTCTGGGCTGTGTAGATGTAGGCACCGGTCGAAGGATCCTGGATCATGATGTTGTTGCCACAAATCGAAATCGGTGCGTTGTCAGCCAACAGGGCCAATGCTCCGAGGAATCCGGTCGGATCCGTGACATTGCTCAATGTCAGTGCGCCACCGGTTCCATTGCCCAGGACCACCCCTTGCACCGAGATGTTGGGGTTCACAAATCCAGAGGCTTCACAACCGCCGGCCAGAGGCGCGTTGGGCGTGCCGGTCAGGGTCAAACCGACCAACCACGTGTTGCCTGCTCCAATCGGCAAGGTCGTGGTCAAGAAGTCACAAGATCCATCGTTCTGGGTCGCTGCAGGGTTGTAGTTGCAAGCCATCAAATTCGTGCACCCGAGGACAGCCAGCGAATTGCCTTCGCAATCGTAACCGGCCTGGGCGTATTGGCAAGAACCATCATTGGAGGTCGCCAATGGATTGTAGTTGCAAGCCTCCTCGTCCGTGCAGCCAGGTCCCGTGGAAGCTACGCCCAAGGCGATGGCCATCCGCGGTGCGGTGTAAGCTTGGATGGTATCGATGTAAGCCAAAGCCTCCGTCGGTCCCATGTCGGGGTTCAAGGTCAATTGCGTGGCTGCGATGTTCGTGCCGTTGGCAGCATCTACTGCTTGAACGGTGGCTACATCGAACCACTGCCAAGGCGAGCTGTCGTAAGGCTGGGAAGGCGAGTTGCCTACCCAATCCGACTTGATGGGATACAAACCGTCCCATCCTTGGTTGCCGTTGGATTCTGCCTGCTGGCTGATGGGATCCTCCAGACCCAAGGCTTGGAATACAGCGTTGTTGTTCGTGCTCAGGGCCGTGTTGATGGCTTGGTGGATGTGCAGTGCACCCGAAACTTCTACCACCAGTTCATTCGTGGTAGGCACAATCAAAACGCCCGTTCCGTAGGGGGCAAAAGGATCGTTGGGTGCTTGGAATGAAACCATGGGCACATCCCCCGAATCCATCCAGCTCAAATCCCCGAGGGCACCCCCCATGTTCATTTGGAACTGGAAGTTGGACGGGTAGCCCACGTGGTTCGCCATGCACAACTGCATGCCTGAGGGAGCGTAGCCGTTGTTGGTGGCGTCGGGGTTGCCGTTCACCGCTTCGATCACCATCGGAATGCTGGTGCCATTGCCTGGATCGTACCAGAACTTCGAGATGGGGTTGCCAGCGTCGTCGAGGATGATGTCATTGTACCCATCGATGGTCGCACTGGCCAAGGTGATGTAACCTCCGGTTCCTTCCCCGATCATGCCGATGGCATTGGGGTTGATGCCGTACAAGTTGCCCTGCTCTGCGACCGTTTTGCGGAAGAATCGGACGGCCGTCCGGCTGTCCTGCACCCCACGGTAAGCCGCGTTGATCAGCTGGTACGTGCGCTCCGACTGGGATCCCGCGAGCGGGTTCCAGCCCAAACGGTAATCCACCGATGCCACCACATAACCCATGCGGGCAAAACGCTTGCAAATCTCAACCGCAGAAGAGTCCGTCTTCGTTCCTTGGGGGCTGCCATTCAAATAAATGGGCAGGAAGTTCCCGGTGTGGAAGTACAGCAGCAACGGACGGTTGGTTTCCGTGTCACCCGCTGGGCGGTAGATGTCGCACACGAGCGGTTGGGCCGCCGGGGGCGCACCTTGCAACGCCGGCAACACCGAGATGTTCGTTCCGTACACCACATTCGACGTGACTTGAACATCCTCAAAAACCTCGGACAGGTAACGAACTCCAGCCGTGAGAGACTCCCCTTCACAGTTGTAACCGGGTGCTGGGTAGGTGCAGCTGCCGTTGTCGGTGGTCGCGATGGGGTTGTAGTTGCAAGCATCCTCGTCCATGCATCCCGTCGTGGAGACCAATCCGAGGCCCAAGGCCAAACGCGGTGCCGTATAGCCCTGAATGGTGTCCACGTAGGCCCGACCTTCCACAGGTCCCATGTTGGGGTTCAAGGTCAGCTGGGTCGCAGCAATGTTGGTTCCATTCGCCGCATCTACGGCCTGGACCGTAGCCACATCCCACCAGGCCCAAGGGCTGCCGTCGTAGGGTTGGGTCGGGGTGTTGCCGTTGTAGCTGTTCCGAACGGGGTACAAACCATCCCAGCCCTGGTTGCCATTGGCGATCGCTTGGAGGCTGAAGACATCGTCCAAGTCCGCCGCCCCAAACACGTTGTTCGGGTTGCCCGTGGGGTACCCGTTCAATTCTTGGTGTACGTGGTAAGCGCCAGACACCTCCACCACCAGTTCATTCGTGGTGGGTACCACCAGAACGCCCGTGGTGTAGGGTGCAAACGGGTCGTGCGGTGCTTGGAAAGACACCATCGGAACTTCGTTCGGGTCCAACCAGTTGAGGTCTCCCAAAGCCCCGCCCAGGTTGATCATGAACTGGACGTCGGAGCTGTAGCCCGTGTGGTTCGCCATGCACAACTGCATCCCGCTGGGAGCAAAACCGTTGTTGGTAGCGTCCGGGTTGCCATTCACCGCTTCGATCACCATCGGAATGCTGGTGCCATTGCCTGGATCGTACCAGAACTTCGAGATGGGGTTGCCCGCATCGTCGAGGATGATGTCGTTGTAGCCGTCGATCGTGGCACTGGCGTAAGCGATGTAGCCGCCGGTACCTTCACCAAACAAACCAATTTTGTTGCCGTTGATGCCGTAAGGGTTGCCCTGCTCGGCGATCGACTTGCGGAAGAAACGAACCGCCGTCCGGCTGTCCTGAACCCCGCGGTAAGCCGCATTGATGAGCTGGTAGGTGCGCTCCGATTGCGTGGCCGCCAGCGGATTCCAGCCCAAACGGTAATCCACCGAAGCCACAACGTAGCCCATTTTGGCGAAGCGCGTGCAAATCTCCACTGCTACCGAGTCCGTCTTGGTCCCCGTGGGGCCACCGTTCACGTAAACCGGCAAGAAGTTGCCCGTGTGGAAATACAGCAACAAGGGACGGTTGGTCTCCGTGTCACCAGCAGGCGTGTAGATGTCGCAGACCAGCGGCTGCGGAGCGGGAGGCTGTCCCTGCAATCCCGGCAGCACCGTGATGTTCGTGCCGTAAACGACATTCGATTGCACGTTCACACTGGAGAAAACCTCATCCAGGTAACGCACTTGGGACCAGGCAGATGTCGCGCCCAAGAACAGGGCGACGACCGCAAATAAGATGCGGTTCATGATTTTGGGTCTTGGTTTGGGCAACAAGGTAGTCAAAAAACCTTAAATTGAATCTCAACCCTTGCTTTTGTTAGACGAATGTATGAGGATTACTTTCTGTGGTTCAGGTCGAAAACGGCACTGATGTATGCCAAACGCCCCACATAAGGCCCCCCATACGTTTCAATGTGAATGTTCTCAAGCAGGTTGGAGGCACCTGCTTTGAACGTGGTTTGGATGGCGTCGATGCGGCAGTTCACTTGGAGATCGAGCAGGTCGTACTGCGGCACGAAACCTGTGAACTGCGGTGAGCCCTCGAACAGGAAGCCCTGCACCCAGCGGTAATTCACGCTGAACCCCCAAGTGTCCTTGCCCCGGAGTTTGTAATCGCGGCCTGTCGCCCCAACGTTGAACTTGTGTTCCGGCGTATTGAACGCCGGGATGATGGGGTCCTCCACCGAGCTCACCAGTTGGTTCCAGGAATAGTTTCCATTGAACGTCAGGTGGTTGTTTTGGAAGTAATTCAGTCCGATGGAGAAGCCTTGGGTTTGGACTGTCTCCAAACTGTTCGCTGCATAGCGGTACACGTCGATGGTGCGGGGCAATTGTTCATTGCCGATGAAGTTCGCGTCCAAACCGATGTTGTAACCGATGAAGTTCCGGTAGATGCTGAAGTAGTAGCTCGCATCGACGTAGATCTTCTCCCCGATCGTGGTTCGGTAGCCCAGCTCGAAGGACCGCACCTGCTCGGGCTGGATGGGCGCAATGTTGAAGTACTCCAAAGTATCCCGGTTGAGCCCAATGCTCCCCGAGAAGGAATCGCTGCTGTTCCGGTAGTTGATGAAGCTCTGCACCGTGATGAGGCTGTCAGCGCCCTCCAAGTTGCCCACCAGGGTCGCCGGGCCCACGTCTAAGAAGAGGTACTGGTCCGCCAGGGTGGGATTGCGCAACGCACTGCTGAAGCTGAACCGGACGAAGTGCCGGGGGTTCGGAGTCCAAACCGCCGAAGCCGCCGGGCTCACCACCCAATCGAAGTTCTGGTTCTTGTCCGCCCGCACGGTCGCGGTCAGGATGACCTCATCCATCAGCACCCGGCGGCTGGCCCCTGCGTACAACCCCAGTTCGCTGTTCGTGATGACCGTCCCCGCCGTGTCGCTGAAAATCGTCCCATCGCTGTCCGGGGTGTAGCGCCGCAGGTTCCCCCCGAGGCGCAGCTCATCGAGCCACGTCGGCGTGAACTTGTACTCCCCCTGCAGGTGCACCAAACTCGACCGATCGAAGAACCGGGTCCCCTGCTCCTCCGCGTTGTTTTTCGCAGCCGTGATCCGGTCAAATGCCTCTTGAAATTCCGGTGAACCCGGCTGGAAATGCCCCAGCGGACTGTCGAGCACATCGGGCAGGTTCGCATTTCCGTTGTGCGTCCATTGCTCCACTTGGCTGTGCCACAAGGCCAAATTCGCTTGATTCTCCTCATACCATTGGTCGATCGCCCCGGGCTCGTAGCCGTAGATGGGAAAGCCCAGCACGGGGTCGTAGCCGATGAGACTTTGGGTAGGCCAAGTCGTCGCCACCTGGGGCGCAATCGAATCCACCCAGTACCGGTAGTACACCTTGCGCCAGGGGTCATCCTCCCGGGCTTCGTCCTGCAGCCGGAGGGCAGTGGCGTACGGATCGAAGGAGCGACCGGCATCCTCGCTCGTCCGGTACGCCCGGATGAACCACGTGTCCTTCTTGCGCAATTCGACCCGGTGTTGCTGGAACGAGATGTCCCGGAGGCTGAAGCGGTTGTCTCCCTGGTAAACCGTGGTGCCTCGGCCCAGGTTGAACCCGTAGATCAATTCCGGGCTCTCATACGTGTCGGAGGGCTTCAAGCGCCACGTTCCCAGGAAGGATGCCTTGGTGTTCTCCGTGTTGTAGTCCACCAAATCCACCTCTTGGTAGCCGGTACGGAAAAACGTTCCCAAGCCCCGGGCGTTGGGCCCATTGTCCCCGGAGAAGTCGAACAGGGTCGAGTATTCGTCTCCGTAGATGTTCACCGCATCGTAGCGCCCGGGATTGCTCGCCGGGAAGTCGCTCCCGTAAACAGGGTCATAGTTGGTGGCCTCCCAGTCGTATGCACTGAAGGTGAAGAAGTTGAACTTGTATCCAAACACCGGGTCGCCCGCCTCGTTCTCGAAGTAATCCGCCCAGCGCACCGCCGCCTCCGCGAGGTTCCGTTCGCCGATTTTCGTGGACACGCTCAGACCCGGGAAGGCAAACGGATCCTTCGTCTCCATGTTGATGACCCCATTGAATGCGCCCGGACCGTAGAACGCGGAGCTGGCACCGGCCACGATGTCGACACGCTTGACGTCGAGGTCCGGTGCGCCTAAGAAGTTGCCCAGCGAGAAGTTGAGCCCCGGGCTTTGGTTGTCTACCCCGTCGATGAGCTGCAACGAACGCACCGGAGACGTGGAGTTGAATCCGCGCGTGTTGATGATCTTGAACCCCAGACTCGCCGAAGTCAGGTCCACCCCCTTGAGGTTGCCCAAGCCCTCGTAGAAACTCCCCGTGGGTGCCTCCTTGATCGCCAGCACGTCCATCGTCTCGACCGTC
Source organism: uncultured Comamonadaceae bacterium (assembly GCA_964405405.1). Taxonomy (GTDB): domain Bacteria; phylum Bacteroidota; class Bacteroidia; order Flavobacteriales_D; family Sanyastnellaceae; genus CAMCYM01. The sequence goes on from CAYONT010000008.1 coordinate 23,854, forward strand.
AGTGGGGCCTGCTTCTGTTTCTCAGAGATCCGTTCGCCGACCACTTCGGCCGCGTCGATGAGGATTTGGTCTGGCTGCAACTTGAACTCGATGCGGGCGTTCACATTGTCCACCCGCAAGGACCCGGGGACGAATCCGATGAAGCTGCACTGCAGCTGGACGGGCAGGGCCTGCACCACCAATCGGAACTGGCCATCGAAATCCGTGGTCACCCCCGTGGTGGTCCCTTGGACGATAACGTTTGCGGCGAAGATGGGCTCTCCGGTGCTGCCATCCACCACCCGACCGCGCAGGGTCACCTGGGCCCCCACTTCGCTCACCCCGAGGATCAGTGTCAACAGCCCCAAGCCCAACCACCCGAACAATTCCCTTCCAGCATTCAATGGCTTCATGCGTCGCAGTATTTGTTTCCGCGGCCGAAGAAAAGGAAAAAAGTTGTTAAACCGATGCGTCGTCCTCGACGGCCGGTTCGAGGCGGACCTCCACGACGTCCTCCAACCGCACCGTGTCGCCCGCATGCAACTTCCGGCGCTTTCGGGATTCCGGCTCGCCGTTCACCGCGATGCACCCCGAAACAACGAGGTGCTGCGCCTCCCCGCCCGTCATGGCGAGGCCCGAAGCCTTGAGCAACTGCAACAAGTCGATGGTCTCCGTGCGCAGGTAGAAAACTTGGGATTTCATCGGGTGGGATTCATCGGGCGGGGTAGCGGCCGGGTTCTGCTTGGTGCATCATGCGGTACACCCGCTCCACGATGTCCTCGGCGCTCGGCTTGCTGAAGTAGTCCCCGTCCGAACCGTACGGAGGCAGGTGCGGCTGGGCCGTCATCACCTCCGGGGCCGCGTCCAGGTGCTTCCATGCACCCTGCCCGTTGATCACCGCGTCGAGCAGGTAAGCCGATGCCCCCCCGGGCACGTCCTCGTCCACGATGAGCAACCGGTTCGTCTTCGCCACCGAGGCCGCGGTGATCCCCGTCCGGTCGAAGGGGAGCAGCGTTTGCGCGTCCACCAGTTCCACCGAGATGCCCAGCTGCGCACAACGCTCCGCGGCCCGCGCCGCCACCTGGAACGTCGAGCCATAGCTCAACACCGTCACATCCGTCCCCGGACGGACCACCTCGGCGATGCCCAGGGCCACCCGGTACTGCCCGGGATTGTTGGGCAACGCCTCCTTGGAGCGGTAGCCATTGAGGCATTCCACCACCAAAGCCGGCTCCTCCGCCGCCAGCAGCGTGTTGTACATCCCCGCCGCCTGCGTCATGTTCCGCGGCACGCACACGTACATGCCCCGGACCGAGGCCACGATGGCCCCCATCGGCGATCCGCTGTGCCAAATCCCCTCCAACCGGTGCCCACGCGTCCGGATGATGACCGGCGCCTTCTGCCCGCCCAGCGAACGGTAACGAATCGTGGCCAAATCATCCCGCAACAACTGCAGCGCGTAGTACAAGTAATCCAGGTACTGAATCTCCGCAATGGGTCGGAATCCCCGCATGGCGAGCCCGATGCCTTGGCCTACAATCGTGCATTCCCGGATGCCTGTGTCGGCCACCCGCAGCGGACCGTACGCCTCTTGCATGCCCTCCATCACTTGGTTCACGCCGCCGATTTTGCCTGTATCCTCACCGAACGTCAGCACCTCTGGCCGCGATTTGAACACCTCGAAGAAATTGCGGTTGAGCACCAGCCGACCATCCACCAGCGGTGCGTCGGCGTCGTAGGTCGCGGCCACCGGCGTCACGTGAAGGGCGCTGTCGGATCCTTCGCTGTACAGGTGGCTGCTGTAGCGCTCGCGGGCCATCGCTTGGTGGTCGGCGAGCCAGTGGGCCAAACCCCGACGCGCCTCACCCTCCTCAGCGTGCTGCAGGGCCGTCCGGGCAGCGCTGTAGATCTCCGCACGGCCCGGGTTCATCGCCCCCTCGAGCTCGGCAGCGGCGGCCGAGCCCGCGCCCTGGAGGGCGCGCAGGTGCGCCACCACATCGCGCCGTTCGGCATCCAAGGGCTCCCGGAATTCGCGCCAGGCGATGCGCTGTTCCTCCTTCACGAACGCCTTCGCCTCCTGGGCGATGTGTTCGAGCTCGGCCGCCGTCGCAGCCCCCTCCAATTCGAGGAAGCGGCCCATCTGGCGAACACAGTCAAACTCACGCGCCCATTCGAGTTGTTCCGGGGTTTTGTAACGCTCGTGCGACCCTGAGGTGCTGTGCCCCTGGGGCTGCGTCATCTCCTCCACGTGGACCAGCACCGGAACCTGCTCCTCCCGGCACCTCGCCACCGCCTCCTCGTACGTCGCCACCAAAGCCGGATAGTCCCACCCCTTCACGCGGTAGATGTACATGCCATTCGTGCCCTCGCGCAGCTCGAAACCACTGAGTGCCTCCGAAATGGACGCCTTCGTCGTCTGGTACTTCTTGGGCACACTGATGCCCCATCCGTCGTCCCACACATTCACCAACATGGGGACCTGCAGCACGCAAGCCGCATTCATCGTCTCCCAAAACGGCCCCTCCGACGTGCTGGCATCCCCGATGGTGCCGATGGCAATTTCCCGTCCCCCCCGGGTGTGGAGGGCCTTGATGTGGGCCAAATCCGGCATCTCCCGGTACCATTTCGAGGCCTGCGCCAGCCCGAGCAGGCGCGGCATCTGTCCCCCCGTGGGGCTGATGTCCGCCGAGCTGTTGAAGCCGGCGGTTTGGTCCATCCAAGAGCCGTCGTCGTTCAGGAAACGGGAGGCGAAGTGCCCCCCCATTTGCCGCCCCCCCGCGAACGGTTCCCGCTGCGGATCCGTTTCCGCGTAGAGCGCAGCGAAGTACTGGCGCACCGTGAGCAGCCCCGTCACGAACATGAGCGTCTGGTCCCGGTAGTAACCACTGCGCCAGTCGCCGGGCTGGATGGCCCGAGCGAGCGCGAGCTGCGCCACTTCTTTTCCATCGCCGAATATGCCGAATTTGGCCTTGCCCCCCAGCACTTCCTTCCGGCCCAACAGCGAGGCCTCCCGGCTGATGCAGGCCCACCGGTAATCCGATAGCAAGTCGCTGCGGAATTGCTCCTCCATGGCTACTTGCACGCCGGATTCAGCGGTTGCGCCCGCTGCGGGGTTCACGTTGCTGCGCTCATTCATGCAGCGAAGTTACAAAACCGCCGCCGCTGCATAGGCCTGTGCGATTTCGCCGGCGAGCCGTGCGTTGTGCTCGGCAAGCACTTCGTTGGCGGCCAAACTCGCCCCACCCGTGGCCGTTCGGATGGCAGCCAACAGGAAGGGGGTCAGGGCCTTGCCGGTTATGCCCTGCTCGGCGGCCTGCCCGAGGGCATCGGCGATGCAGGCTTCGACCGTGTCGGCATCGAGGGCCGCGTGCGCCGGGATGGGCTGGGCCACGAGCACGCCGCCTCCCAATCCCAGGCCCCAATGGGCGTGCAGGATGGCGGCAACGGCTTCTGGCCCCTCGACGCGGTGCTCGAGGGCACAACCGCTCCTGGGGGTGAAAAAGGCCGGAAACTCGGAGGTTCGGTAGCCCAGCACGGGCACGCCCGCGGTCTCCAATGCCTCCAGGGTCTTGGGCAGGTCGAGGATGGACTTCGCCCCTGCGCTGACCACGGCCACCGGGGTGCGGCCCAGCTCGGGAATGTCCGCCGAGATGTCCCAGGTGTCCGCCACGCCCCGGTGGACCCCCCCGATGCCGCCGGTGGCGAAGACGGCGATGCCGGCGGCCCGCGCGCCGATCAGGGTCCCGCTGACCGTGGTCGCCCCCAAGCCACCACCGGCCAGCACCACCCCGAAATCCCGTCGGCTCACCTTCGCCACGCCCCGCCCTGCGGCCAGCTGCTCCAGCACCTCCTCCGTCACCCCGACCTGAACCCGGCCCGCCGCCACCGCGACCATCGCCGGCACCGCCCCCGAAGCCCGAACCGCCGCCTCCAACCGCCGGGCCACCCCCAGGTTCTCCGGGTACGGCAACCCATGGGCGATGATCGTGGACTCCAGCGCGACCACCCCGCGGCCCGCCGCGAGCGCCTCCCGCACCTCGGCACCGACCGCTACCCAGTCGGAACCCACAGTCCCCCGGTTCTCACGCCCCATGGATGAGGGCCCAGATTTGGTCTTTCAATGCCTGCACACCCTCTCCGGTCACCGCAGAGAAAAACACGTGCGGGATGTCGGCCAACTCCTGCCCGATGGCCTCCTTCAACTCTGCATCCAACAGGTCAGACTTCGAGATGGACAGCAGCCGGCGTTTGTCCAGCAACTCCGGATTGAACTTCTCCAACTCCCCCAACAACGTGGCAAAGTCCTTCCGGATGTCCATGCTGTCCGCTGGCACCAGGAACAAGAGAACAGGGTTGCGTTCGATGTGCCGCAAGAAGCGCAAACCCAAACCCTTCCCCTCCGCGGCACCCTCGATGATTCCGGGAATGTCGGCCATCACAAAGGAGCGGCCTTCCCGGTAGGCCACCATGCCCAGGTTGGGCCGCAGGGTGGTAAAGGGATAGTCTGCGATCTCGGGTTTCGCCGCGCTGACGGCCGCCAACAGCGTGGACTTGCCCGCATTCGGAAAGCCCACCAACCCCACATCGGCCAGCAACTTCAACTCGAAGATCTTCCACTCCTCGCGCCCCTCCTCCCCCGGCTGGGCATAGCGCGGGGTCTGGTGGGTGGCGGACTTGAAGTGGTCGTTCCCCAAGCCCCCGCGTCCTCCGGGGGTCACGATAACCTCCTGGCCGTCCTCCGTGATCTCACATTGAATGGCACCGGTCTCGGCGTCTTTGATGACGGTGCCCAACGGCACCTCGATGACCTCGTCCTCCCCGTCTGCGCCGTGCATGAGGTTGCCGCGGCCCGTGTCGCCCGGGCGGGCGATGACGTGCTTGCGGTACTTCAAATGGAGCAGGGTCCAATGGTGCTTGCTGCCCCGCACGATGACGTGTCCCCCGCGCCCTCCATCGCCTCCATCCGGCCCGCCCTTCGCCGTGATCTTCGACCGGTGGAAGTGGGCCGAACCCGGCCCCCCATGCCCCGATCGGCAACAAATTTTGACGTAATCGACGAAGTTTTCGCTGGCCATTCTTTTTGTGTGTTCCCCTTCAACCGATGGCTTGCACCAGCCGCTCTGTGATTTCATCCAACGTCCCCACCCCGTCAACCCCAACGTACTTGCCTTGGGCACGGTAGAAACCCGCCACCGGTGCCGTCTCCCGGTTGTAGACGTCGATGCGCTTCTGGATCACCGCCGGATCTGCGTCATCTACCCGCCCGCTCGTTTCTGCCCGCTTGAGCAGCCGGTTCCGCAACTCCTCCTCAGGCACCTCCAGCGCGACCATGCGGTGGATCGACTCACCGCGCCGGGTGAGCAAATCGTCCAGCGCCTGCGCTTGCGTCTCGGTCCGCGGAAAACCATCGAAGATGAACCCCTTCGCGTCGGGATGTCGGTTGACCTCCCCTTCCAACATATCGATGGTCACCGAATCGGGCACGAGGGCGCCCGAATCCATGTACGATTGGGCCAGTTTCCCCAGCGGCGTTTGCTGGGCCAAATTCGCCCGAAAAACGTCACCCGTGCTCAGGTGAACCAGCTGGTATCGGTCTGTCAGGAAGGCACTTTGGGTGCCTTTCCCCGCACCGGGAGGGCCGAAGAGAACGATGTGGAGCATCGCTGGGGCGGTTTTAAAGAAGGCGCGAGTCCCTCTGCGTGAAACGTCTGCGGACAGCCTGCAAAGATACGGCAGAAGCCCCGACGAAGGGATTGTGCGCCCTACCTTTGCCTCATGAAATACGACGTCATTGTATTGGGAAGCGGCCCCGGTGGCTACGTAGCAGCCATCCGGGCCAGCCAGCTGGGGCTCAAAACCGCTGTGGTGGAGAAGGAGGCATTGGGAGGCATCTGCCTCAATTGGGGTTGCATCCCCACCAAGGCCCTGCTGAAGAGTGCCAACGTTTTTTCGTACCTGCAACATGCAGCCGATTACGGCATCCAGGTGGGGGAGTCCAAGGTCGACTTCACCGGCATGGTCTCCCGCAGCCGCGGGGTGGCCGAGGGCATGTCCCAAGGGGTGAAGTTCCTCATGAAGAAGAACAAGATTGATGTCATCATGGGCACCGGCACCTTGCTGCCGGGCAAGCAGTTGGATGTCGTCACAGCCGATGGCACGCGCCAGACCCTCTCAGCGGAGCACATCTTGATAGCCACCGGGGCCCGGAGCCGTTCATTGCCCAACATGCCGCAGGATGGAAAGCGGATCATTGGATACCGGGAGGCGATGAGTTTGGACTCCCAACCGAAGCGCATGGTGGTGGTAGGCAGCGGTGCGATTGGGGTGGAATTTGCGTATTTCTACCAGAGCATCGGCACGGAGGTGACGATCATTGAATACCAGGACCGCATCGTTCCGGTGGAGGATGTGGAGGTAAGCAAGCAGCTCGAGCGGTCTTTCAAGAAGCTGGGCATCGATGTGCGCACGCAATCGGAGGTGCTCGGCGTGGATACGTCGGGGCCGGAAAACGTGGTGACGGTGCGGACGAAGAAGGGTGAGGAGAAGCTGGTGTGTGATGTGGTCCTGAGTGCAGCCGGGGTGGTCTCCAACCTGGAGAACATCGGGCTGGAAGCGGTGGGAATCGCCACGGACAAGGGGAAGATCCTGGTGGACGCGTACTATCAGACGAACATCCCGGGCTACTATGCCATCGGGGACTGCGTGCCGGGACCAGCCCTGGCGCACGTGGCCAGTGCCGAGGGCATCACCTGCGTGGAGAAAATCGCGGGGCACCACCCAGAACCCATCGATTACGGCAACATTCCCGGCTGCACGTACTGCTTCCCCGAAATCGCCAGCGTGGGCATGACGGAGGAAGCTGCCAAGGCGGCCGGTTACGAAATCCGGGTGGGCAAGTTCCCCTTCAGCGCTTCGGGCAAGGCCAGCGCTTCGGGGCACAAGGACGGTTTTGTGAAGCTCATCTTCGACGCGAAGTACGGGGAACTGTTGGGGGGGCACATGATCGGCGCGAACGTGACCGAGATGGTGGCCGAGTTGGTGGCCTTGCGCAAGTTGGAGACCACCGGACACGAGCTCATCAAGACCATTCACCCCCACCCCACCTTGAGCGAGGCGGTGATGGAGGCCGCGGCCGCTGCGTACGATGAGGTCATCCACCTGTAACCGGGTGCGGGTCCTGCGGCCGCTCGCGGTCGTGTGGGTGTTTTCATGGGCGATGGCCTCTGGACTCCCCGGGTGGGCGCAACCGAGCTACCAGCCCATCGGCGCCCGCAACCTGACCCAGGTCCAGAACCTGGCGAACGCGTACGGGCTTCCCGCCTTCCTGTTCACCCCCCTCTCCGGGGTGCAGGCGTATCGAATGACCTACACGATGCCGTTTCTGGGGGAGGAAATCGTGGTGAGCGGAGCCGTGTTTGAGCCGACGGATTTGGCCTCGGATTGTGCACTTCCCGTCCACGTGTACATGCACGGGACGGTGTTTGAGCGCGACGATGTGCCGTCGTTTCTGAATGGCGAGGGGCAACTGGGGTTCTTGATGGCGTCGCTGGGGTTCACGGTGCTGATGCCGGATTACGTGGGGCTCGGCGTGGATGACCAGCACCTGCATCCCTACGTTCACGCCCAGAGCGAGGCGGATGCCGGTGTGTTCATGTTGCACGCCCTGCACGCGGAGCCGGAGGCGAATCCGTCGGGCAACCTGCACGATGTGGGGCAATTGTTCCTGTCGGGCTACTCGCAGGGCGGGCACGCCGCGATGGCGCTGCACCGGGAGCTGCAAGCCGGGTGGCCCCAGTATCCGGTCACGGCTTCGGCGCCGCAGTCCGGACCGTATGACATTTCGGGTACGCAGTTTCCGATGACTTTTGAAGCGGAGAGCTACTCGAATCCGGCTTATTTGGCCTACGTGGCGCTCGCCTGGCAATCGGTGTATGGCAATCTGTACGGGGCACTGACGGACTACTTCCAGGAGCCTTACGCGTCGCAGATTCCGGGACTTTTCGATGGCCAAACCTCAGGCAACGCGATCAACAATGCCCTGCCAGCCCTGACTTCTGACTTGGCGCAACCCGGGCTCCTCGATGCTTTGCTCTCACCCGGGAGTCCGTTCCTGGCGGCGGCCCAGGACAACGATGTCTACGCCTGGACGCCGACGGCGCCGACGCAGTTGTACTACTGCACGGAGGATGAGCAGGTGTTTTACCCGAATGCGGAGGTGGCCCACGGGTACATGACGGCGGCCGGCGCGTCGGCGGTTTCGCTCATCGACCTCGGCGCGTTCGATCATGGAGACTGTGCGGGGCAGGCGATTTTCGGCGCGACGCTTTGGTTCACCCAGCTCGCGGAGGTCTGTCTGCCGGCGGGGGTGGCGGAGCAGCCGAGCGGCGCTTGGTCCCTTCAGCCGAACCCGGCGCGGGAGCGGGTCCAGTTGGTGCCGGCCGTCGGCGCGGCCTCGACGGCTACACCCCGTTGGAGCCTGTGGACGTCCACAGGCCGCTGCGCCGACGAGGGGGTCGGCCACGAAATCTCCCTGGCGACCCTGGCACCTGGGCTCTACGTCGTTAAGCCCAGCACAGGAACTCCCCTCCGGCTCGTCGTCCAATGATCCGGCGCCCCGCGCCCCCTCCCCTCTTCGGAACCTCTCGACCCGCCGGAACCCTTCCCCTCACCGCCGCACCGTGACATGGAGGCACTGACCCTCCGGAATCACGAGGATGCGGCCGTTCGACTGGAACCGCTCCAAGATCTTCTGAGCCGCCCGAGTGGGCAGTGAGCAGTCCGCACCCTCGTGGGGCCGGTCCATGAACGCAATGTCGAAGGACGCGCCGTAACTGTGCGTGGATTCCCGGTCGATGGCATTGTAATTCTGGCGGGTCAGCTGCTTTTGCTGCTCGGCCGTCCGGGTGAGTGACGTGATGCGCAACCGGGTGCCTTCGGAGGGCGTGCCCTTCAATTCATCCGCAAAAGCGTGACCCAGTTCGATCAGGAAGTCTCGGGCTTCGGGCAACAACTTCGCATGGCTGTGGCTCAGGTGCGGAATGTGGTAGCCCCGGCCGCTTTCCACAGGCACCAAACGGCCCCGTCGGGTTCCGGAGGTGACATCCTGATCGGTCCGGATGAAGAAGGAATTGGGTAGGTTACGCGCTGTGGCCCGGTGGTTGTCGTAGGGGTTGTGGTCCAAGGCGACCTGGTGACGGTTGCAACTGCAAGGCTTGATCTCGGGAGCAGGTGCCACGGGCGACCCAGCCGGTTCGGACGCCACGGACGTGCTGGACTCCGCGGCGGAAGCATCGGCAGCCCAGGCCTCCCAGTCGGACGCAACAGCCCCCCGGCTGTCTGGGTGCGCTAAGATCACAGGGGCCACCGCGGCCGCATCCTGGGTGGGGCTGACCCACGACACCAGGGCAAAGCCCACCCCGCCGAATCCCGCTGCAACCCAAGCGATGCGGTCCCAACGGTACTTCTTCCACTTCTGACCCCGATTCTGATTCCGATTTGCTTGCATGGACATTTTTGCAAGTTCTCACCGCAAGCCGGACCCCGTGCGGTCAGGGCATAGATTTTTCAACGAATGTCACGTGGAAAAGTGAGGACGTAGGCGAAACGATTTGGCCTGAACTTCGTAGAAAACGACCATGGGAAAAGTAGGCATCGGTGCGAAGGTGGTGCATCCCTCCTTCGGCGAAGGCGTCATCTTTGGCGCAGAAGGCGATTTCTGGCGCGTGTATTTCAAGGAACGCGGAGAGAAGGAAATTGCCAAGGTTTTTACTGGGTTTGAACTGCTCGAGGGCTCCAGTTTGGAGACGCCCGAGCCCGACCTGAGCGACATCGTCACGGCGGTCACCCACGTGTTTGAGGAGTACATCGATGCGCTGCGGGGAGAACACGATCCCGTTCCAGTAGCCCTTGGAGAGAAATGGGATGGCGGCATGATGCTCCTCCAGCCGGAGGATAAGTCCCTGAAGCCCAAGGAGGTCCCCATCGATGTGTTTTTCCACAAGATTGTAATGGCCCGGGACCGCATGCGGGTGCTGGAAGCAAAAATCAACGCCCACGCTGACTTGAGCGACGCGGACAAGGTGGAACTGCAGCAGTACATCACCCGCATCTACGGGTCATTCACGACATTCAACGTCCTGTTCAAGTACAAAGAAGACTGGTTTGTCGGGGAGAAGAAGGATTGATGCCTGCGGGCTTAAATTGGCGGCATGACCACGTCGCCTTTTGCCTCTGCTTGGACCCGTTTCCGGATGCTGTTGGGGCCGGGCATTCTGTTCGCCTCCACGGCCATCGGGGTCAGCCACTTGGTGCAATCCACCCGGGCCGGAGCCGAGTACGGGTGGGGACTGGTCGGTGCCATCGTCTTGGCGAACGTAGCCAAGTACCCCTTTTTTGAGTTTGGTTCGAGGTACGCAGCTGCCACGGGGACGTCCCTCATCGATGGGTTCCGAAAGTTGGGGCGGCCGGTCGCTTGGGCCTACCTCCTGGTCACACTGTGCACCTGTTTCTTCGTCATGGGAGCCATCGGCCTGGTCACCGCTTCGTTTTTGGACAACCTCGCGGGATTCAGCGCCGATGCGGGGAAGCCCGTGACCTCCGCAGTAGCCGCTGCAGTTTTTGCCGGGGCGACCGTGCTCTTGGTTGCTGGGAAGTTTGGACTGCTGGATGGGGTCATCAAGGCCATCACGGCGGTATTGTTCGTCAGCACCATCGCGGCCTTTGCTGTAGTTTGGTGGCGGACCCCCCTGTCGGCGGTGCCTCCGCCGCCTGCGGACTTTGCGCCTTGGCGGGGAGCGGATTTGGCCTTCGCCATTGCCCTGATGGGCTGGATGCCCACCGCCGTCGATTTGAGCACCTGGAACAGCCTGTGGACGTTGGAGCGCTTCCGGCAGACCGATTACAAGCCGCCGCTGCGGCATACCCTCGCCGAGTTCAACATGGGCTACGTTTTTTCCGCCGTCCTCGCCCTCTTGTTCTGCGCCTTGGGGGCCTGGCTTATGTACTTGCCGGGGCGTGATTTCCCGGTGGCTCCCGCTGCGTTCGCTGCCGCTGTAGTCGAAATCTATACCGAAGCGGTGGGCGACTGGAGCTTCTGGTTGATGGCGGCCGCAGCATTCTCGGCCATGATCGGGACTTGCATCGCGTGTTTGGACGGGTACGCTCGGTCTCTGTCCCATTCGGTGGCCAGCTTGCGCGACACCCCGGTGTCCGAGGGGCACATGCGGGTGGCGTTGGTGGTCATCGCGGCTGGCGCGTTTGGTCTCATTTGGCAGTTTGGAAGTGACATCCGCACCTTGGTTGACTTTGCGACGACCATGAGTTTCGTCATCGCCCCGGTCGTGGGGCTGGCGAACCTCGTCCTCGTGACGCGGCCGGACTTTCCCGCCGACGCCCGCCCCCCGCGCTGGCTCATCGTCCTGGCCTGGACAGGGCTGGTGGTGCTCACGGCGCTGGGGGCGGCCCTGGTGCTGGTGGGCTAAGGCGCTGGGATTCGTGGGGCGCCCACCGTTCCCGCCACGCGGTGGTGGGGCGCTCGAAACCCAGATACAGCACTGCCGAGGCCAACACGGACACCCCGACATAGAACCCCAAGGCCCACGCCACCGAACCGGAATCCGCACCGACATGCGGCATCAGGGTGTGCAATACCGGTGTGAGGTGAAGCAGGTAGAGCGAGTAGGATACCACGCTGAAGAAGACAATGACCCGGTCTGCCCAACGGAAGCCCGTTTGCTTCCAAGTGGACAAGAGGGGGAGAAAGGCCACCACCGCCAGCGACTCCCAGACGAAGAGCAGCGGAGGCCAGGCCCCCTTCCAATCGCATGGATTGACATAGAACAGCACGAGGAACGCACTGCCGAGCAACCCGCCCGGCCAGCGCATCTGCTTCCAGAGCCCCGCCCACCGCACCTGCGCATAAGCTGCCAATACCCCGAACATCAGCGCATCCAACCGCATCACCACCACCTTTCGAATGCCCCGATCGAAGGCCTCTGGATCCATTCCGGGGGTATATTCTGCAAAGCGCCCGATCAAAGGAACCACCAGAAACACCAGCGCGGGCCATCCGATGGCAGCTGCCCCCAACCCGCGCCACCGAGCCACGGCCCAGCAAGCGAGTGGAAACAATAGGTAAAACCACTCCTCCACAGCCAAACTCCAAGCCTCCGGGAAAAAGTAAGGATGCGGCTGGGTGAGGTTCTGCGCAAAGGCGTAGTACGCAATCGAGAAATGTTTCAGCGAAGCCGGCTTCAGCACAAGACCGTACAACACCAGACCGGTCAATACCAGCAGGTAATTCGGCAAGGTCCGAAACCAACGGCGCAGCAGGAACTGGCGCCAGGCTCCCCAATCCGATCGTCCCGCCGCCAAGATCCTGATCAGAATCCCCCCGATCAAAAAACCGCTCAGCACAAAAAACACCGAGACCCCATCCATCTTCAGGGGCATCCATGCGAGGTAGGCTGACCGCTCGGACTTGGGAACCAGCAAGGCTCCGTGCACGAAGACCACGATTCCGATGGCCACCACCCGCAGCACATCCAAGCCGATGATTCTGCCTTCTGGCGAAAAGGCCTGCCCCCACTGCTCCGTTCGCCGCATCACAGACCGCCTCAGCTCAGCGGGCCAAGGTCACAAAGCCCTCCACCACTTTGCGCGTGCCGGTGGCCAAACTCCGCGTCTCCACCCGGTACAGGTAAGTACCGTTCGCTGCAAAATGCCCTCCCGATTTTACATCGCCCACCCAAGCCCCCTCCCAAGTCTGGCGTTCGTAGATGACTTCGCCCCAACGATCGAACACCTGCAGCGAGAAATCAGAGTCGTCCACATCGATGCCCCAGAACTCCCAGGCATCGTTGAGTCCATCTTGATCCGGGGTGAACATGTTCGGGATGAACAATACGAAACTGTCGTCGATGGCGACGGAGTAGGTGACAGAATCCAGACATCCCCAATCGTTCTCAACAACCAAGGTCACGGGATACGTACCTGCCAAGGTGGGGAACGTGAAGGCCGTCTCCGGCAAGATGTCGGCGCCTAAACCCGCAAAATCCCAAGCCAACTGCGTGTAGAAATTTCCGTAAGCCGAAAATTCGATGCGCGATTCGGGCAAGGTGGCATTCCAAGGCGTTGCCACAAACTCCGCCACCGGCGGGAGGAAGGTCGTGATGGCGTCTACCGCTTCCGATGCATAAACACAGCCATCCACCGTGGTCACCGTGTGCGAAACCGTCCACGTTCCATCCTCGATGTACGTGTGCGAAGCCCCGCCGATGGACCCCGAAGTTCCCCCGTCACCAAAAGTCCAAAGGGCCGACGCAATTTGGTCCACATTGTCTGCCAGCCCCACCCAGGTCACGGTGACCGGAAAGCATCCGCCCAAGGTATCGGGCAAGAAAGAAGGATCCACCGGTTCCGGCACCCCAATTTCCACACAACCACTGATGGCTGGCGTTTCACAGGCATCCGTCAAGACCACACAATACGAAGTCGTGAACGTCGGGAAGACAAACTGCTCCGACAGCGCTGGCGCCAAAGCCCCGCCCGATGCAGGCGCGCTCCATGCATACTGGTACGGTGGCAAGCCCCCGAAAGCAGTTGTCACCCCGACCAAGGCGCTGTCCCCCGGACAAACCACGTCCGACGCAGACAACGTCATGGACAACGGGTCGTACAAATCCACCCAAACCTCCACCTCATTCGTCTCACACCCCGCACCATACGTGGCATAAACCGTATACGGGGTCGGGCCGTTGGGTCCCACCTGAATCGTCGGCGTGCTGGCCCCCGTGCTCCAGTGCCACACCGTATTCGGATCTGCGTATGCGGGAAAAGCCTGCAGCGTCGCCGTGCCATCGATGCAAATCGTCGTATCCGGTGTCGCCGTGATGCTCAACTGGTTGGGATAGGCCAAACCAAATTCCTCCGAAGTCGCGCAAAAGCTGTCCTCTACCTCAACCTCGTATGTCCCTGGCGCCAGCCCTCCCAGGACCGAAGTGCCCGAGAAATTTAGGGCGGTCGCCACCACCGCGCCCGAAGCGTCGTACACCCGGATCTGCCAAGGTCCCGTGGTGCCATTAGGGGTCACATCCACCGTGACGGCCCCATCGTTTGCGAAGCAGGTCGGCTCCGTCGTGGTGAACGTGAAGTTGAAAGACGGACTGACCACCACTTCATCTGTCGTGCTGCAGAACGGATAGACGGCCAGGCTGGCCTCCAGGGTGTAGGTGGTGGGCACTTGCACCTCCACGGTCGGGTTGGGCAACGTCACCGAACTCAAGCCCGTGGCAGGACTCCAGAGCCAGTTGACCCCTCCTGCATTCGTGCAGCCCACCACGTACTCCCACGGCGTCAGCGCCCCGCTGACGCAAGACACGCTGAAATCGGAGGTGACTTGGATGGTGAGGCAGCCACCCGGGTTGTTTGCGGTGAAGGTTTGGCCTGCCAAATTGCCGTAAATCGGTCCCGCCAGCAACGGTGCGGCGGTACTGGCCCCATCGTAAACGTAGAACTCATCGAAGAAATTCTCGGTGGTTCCCTGCAAGAAGGAAACGGTCATGTACGTGCCGTCGCCGGGCGTATCCGGACAGTAGGTGAAGGAATCGGTGGCGTTCTCCCCGTAGCAGTGGGTGTAGGTGCCGGCATCGTCCGAACAAGTGGCAGGCGGCAAGCCCAGGATGGTCCCGGCGAGCTGAGCCTCCCCGCATGCCCACAAATCCACCCCGGCCGTGGCATTCGGCGGGGGCACCACCACAATCTCAGCTGGAAACTCGGTGACTGGATAGCCGCAGGTATCGCCCACGATGAGCAAACACTGAGAACTGCCCGGCGGTGTCACCTCCAAAGACGTTCCCGTCGATCCATCGCACCAGAGGTAGGTGTAATGACCATATCCCCCCGTCACGGTGGGCACCACCGTCCCCGTTCCTCCCGGACAGAGCAACAAGGGCTCCGCCTCGACCACAATGGGATCCGGATCATCGGCGATGAAGAACTCAAAGTACGTGGTCAATCCCGCGTTGTTGCAGGCCGCGACGTTTAAGATCTCCAGCACCACCAGTTCCTGGGGCTCGTTCACACCATCGAAGAAGGCCTGCAATGGGTAACTGACTGTCAATACGTTGGGAGGGAAGAAGACCGTATCGGGAAGCAGCGAGAAGTCCACCCCGTTCACGGCATCGCTTCCTGCATAGTTGATGATGACCATTTCCTCCACACCCAAGATGGTCTCCAAGGGCCGGGTGAATGTCAATTCCGCCGTTCCGCAACCCTCGTACAAGGTGTTCTCATCGGGCCCTCCGACATCGATGGTCAAGTCCACCTCGACCACCGCATTCGAAGTGAAGCTGCCCTCCTCCAGCACCACGATGGACTCGAGCGCACCATCGGTTCCGTCGGCGATGGCCAGTTTGATGTGATATGTTTCGCCGCATTCCACGGGCCACTCCGCCGTGAATGGGACCGTGTAACCATTGATGCAGGGATCGGTTCCGCCGGGATTGTTGATGTAGTACTGGGCGTTCGTGTTGGGATTGACCGAAGAGATGGTGATGGGCAACGATGGATTCGAACCCGGCACCGAAGCAATGTTGACCGCCCCGCCCGGAAATCCCGCTGGACTGGCATAGGGTCCCGTGATGCCCGGACCGCTCAAGAAGAAAGCAAAGACGTCGTTGTAAGTGGTGTTCACAAACGTCAAGTACTCATCCGATGCAAACACGTAATTGAAACGCACCGTGTCACCAGTGGCCACGAAGTCAAACTCCAAGATGCAAACGTCATTGATGTCCTGAACCGTGAAGTTCTGCCCAATGAGCGGCGGGACACTGTTCGCGATGGTCAACAAATCCGGCTCTGTGTACATCCCGGTGCAATCGGTGCAAAAGTTCATCTCCTGGCAATCCGGGTTCGTTGCGTGGTCCGTGCTCAACACCAAACCCGACGCCACCGAAAAATCATTTTCCCCTCCCGTCAGGTAGCCCAATTGCACGGCACTGCCCGTGAAGGTGATGTTGCTCGCGCTCACCCCAGAGCCGAGCAGGATGTCGTTGACATATTCCTCCAGCGTCAAACCCGTCACGATGTCCAATTGTGCCCGACCCTGCAGGGTGCCGAGCACCAGCAACAACATGGCAGCGAGCGACTTAATTGAATTCTCCATGCTTTGATGACGTTGTTGGTAGGCCAAACGTTGCGCCCCCTCCACCCCGCTCACGGCTCCATGACCCCGTTGTCCAACTTCACCTCGTTCATGATGACGTCAAAGGACAACACCCGCGCCTTCACCCGCAGCTGCGCACCGGGTTCTGGAAGAGGATCCGGCAGGGCCAACATCGTGATGGCCACCCCGGGAGCCAATAGGAAGGTCTGATCGAAGTGCTCCTGCAGCACGCCTTCCAATACCACCACCTTCTCTGCGTACGCGAGGTTCATAGAATCGGGCGAGGCTGAGAAATCCGCGTAGAAACGCTCAGCGGTCAGAACGGCATCTGCGGACTGGTTTGCGTAGTCTTTGTGGGGTTTGTTCCACATCCACAAAAAGACAACCGCCCCAATGGATGCAGCGACCAGGGCGAGTTTCAATAGGTTGCGCTTCATGGTTGAACGTCGGCTGAACGGGGATACTGGCTGGCACATTCCGTGGAATCACGGGACGTGATGCTGAACTGGACCGAGTGGATGCGCCAACCCTGGGTCCCTTGCATCAGACCGAAGTGGTTCACGCCGCAATGTCCGAAGACGCCGTTGAGTCGATAAGAAAATGGAGCCGTCACCGTGGCCAGGTCCCCATTCACCGTGACCACGGGATCCCACATCTCCTCCTGCTGGGTGAAGCCCGTGTTCATCGCCGTCTGGAAAAACGTCCGACCGGAGAGATAAATGATTTTCTGCTCCCCCGCCGAATCCAATTGAACCCGGTGGACGGATGCCGTGGGCACCATGGCGCGGCTGAGCATCAGCGAATCCTTCTGCTCCATCCCTTGGAAAAGGGTCTCAATCACACCCAGAATGTCGGCCTCCACCTGGGGATCATTCGCCTTTGCCCCCCCTGCATCGGCAGACTTGCCACAACCCGTTCCTACCCAACCCATCATCAGGGCCATCCCAGCCATCCAAACCCAGTGCTTGTTTTTCATGGTATCCATTCAATCGTTAGTCCTACGTTCGTTCTTCCCTCCGCGGCTTTAGAAACCTAGTGCGACTTGCACGCCACCGCGCAGCCAAGGTCCGGTGCGACCGTTGTACAGATCATAAACAATGGCCCCGGGCGAGTAGGTATTGCGCATGCGGTCCGCGGCTGCATCTTCCGCCGCTTCTTGACCGTCAGGGATGGCATCGAAGGCCAAATCCCGGTTCACACTCCGGAACATCGGCCCGAAGTAGGCATCAATGGTCAGGCCATTGTCCGCGATCCACTGATACCCCAAGTTGAGACCCGAACCGATGCTGAAGAAACGCAGGTCGTGATCGATTTCGTGGAGATAATCCACTCCGTACAACTGAGCCCCTTCAAAATCCACGTCCTCATCCACATTCACCCGGAGGGACCGAACCTGCAAAAAGGCGGATACGTACAGACCTTCGGGCATGCCGTCGTGAATATAGCCGTAACGACGGACTTCGGGAGAGAATTCCCAGCCCGACACCTCGGCCTCCATGGACGCATCCACCCCGGGATACCATACCCCCCAGCCATCATAGGCCGCTCCAAAGTTGGCCATGTTGGATTCTTGGAAAAACCCGATGCCCCCTACCAACAGCCCCAAGGACGTCGACGGGTTGATGACCCGCTCATATCCCACGGTGTATTGCCCGAAGGCAAAATCAGTCAGGTTCACCTTGAACATTTGCTCGAACTGCTTCGGGGTGTCCGCAGTGGCCCGCTGGGCTTGCAACGCACCGGCAGTAGCGAATGTCCCCAAGAACATCCCAAGGCCTAGGAAAGAGAGACGGTTCATGCGTTCGGATTTTTGCTGGGGCCGAAAATACGGCAGCAAGGAGACCTTTGTAACTTGCCCAGACCAAAATCAGGAAAATGCGCAGCGCAATCTACGGGGTGTTGTTGGGAACGGGGGCCTTGGTGCTCATGGGAAGTGAAGACGGCGTGGCGGAATCGCAAAACAAGGACCGAACCGGTGCGCCGGGCAGTTCCCCCACTTGCGGGGCCTGCCATTCCGGCGGAAACTTCGGCGCGTCGGTGGCCATTTCGCTGCTGGATCCGCTGGAGGGACAGTTGGCGTTCACGGAGTACCAGCCGGGTGCCACGTATCGGCTGCGGGTGCGGGTCAACCACGCCCAGCAATCGCCGCAGGGATTTGGGGTGCAGGTGACGGCCGTGCTGGGCGATGGGAACAACGCGGGGACGTTTTCGCAGCCGCTGGGGAACACCCAGCTCGAAACGGTGGGGTCCAGGCACTTTTTCGAGCACAATGCGCCGTCGGATTCGCCGGATTTCGAAGTGATATGGACGGCGCCTGCGCCAGGGAGCGGGCCGGTAACGGTGTATGCTGCGGGGGTCGCCGTGAACGGGAACGGCGGCACCGGTGGCGACCAGTTCGCCGGGGGGAATGCCGTGTTCGCAGAAGGGAACGCCACCGGGGTGGCCGAGCCCTGGGGTGCAGGGGGAGCGGCCGGGGGAGCGGCCGGGGAAGCGCAGTCGGTGCGGGTGAGACCTGCGGGGACGGGATGGGACATCGAAGGACCGGCGGGCGCCATCCACATCTTTGACGGCCGCGGGCGCGAGGTCGCCGGGCGGCCCTTGGGGGAGGGGACTTGGCATGTGGAGGCATCGGAACTGCCCCGGGGCGTGTTGGTGGTCTGGGTGCGGGATGCCGCAGGCCGCCCGGTCGCGATGACCCGTTGGGTGAACCCCTGAGCCCCATGGGCACCCCGGAACCCAAGGTTTTTACGCTGCGCCAAGTGGCGCAGTCCATTCGGCGTGCCCTCGACGAAGCCACTGCCAACCGGGTATTGCTCGTGCGGGCAGAAATCGTCAACGTGCGCGGCCGCCTCGGCCGCGACCATGTTTACCTGGATCTCATCGACGAGTCGCTGGGCGTGAAACAGGCTGCCATGCGTGGCATCATCTGGCAATCAGCGGGGAAGGATATTCAAGCCGAGCTGGGCGCTGAAGCCGAGCAACTTTTGCGGGCCGGCACCGAAATCGTTTTCCACGCCCGGGTGAGTTTTCATGCGGTGCATGGTTTGGCCTTGCACTTGGAGCGAATCGACCTGCAATACATGCTGGGCGAGCTGGAGCGACGCATGCGAATTACCCTGGAAAACCTTGAAAAACAAGGCGCTACACAGTGGAACAAGCGCATTCCTATGCCGGTATTGCCCCAGCGGATTGCGCTGATTGGATCGCCTCAAACGAGCGGATTTCGGGACTTTTGCACGGTCCTGCTCGGGCACCCTTGGGCCTTCCGCTTTGACATCCGGGTGCACGCTGCCGTGGTGCAAGGCGATGCGGCCCCCCGGTCCCTGCTGGCTGCCATCGAAGCTGCGGAGGAAGCGGGTCCCGATTTGATTGTGGTCGTCCGAGGGGGGGGCGCAAAACTTGATCTTGACGCTTTCAACCACCCCGAGGTATGCTTGCGACTCGCACGCTGCTTGGTGCCGGTCTGGACGGGCATCGGCCACGAGAGCGACTTTGTGTTGGCCGACGCCGTGGCGCATACCGCCTGCAAAACACCCACTGAGACAGCGCAACGCATCCTTCGGATTTCCGAGGGATTGCTCGCGGAATTGCAACATGGCACCCAACGTTTGGCCCAATCCGCCGAGCACGCGCTGGGCCGGCGGGAGATGCAATTGCGCAACCTTACCCAAGCGCTGGGACAAGCCACCCAGCATCGGCTGGACACGGCCACCCTCCGGCTGGAGCATGCCGGAACGACGGTGCAAGAACGCAGCACGGCCCGGCTTCTTGCAGCCCAGGACATGCTCTTGGGGTTGCAAAGTCAGCTCCAACAAGCCGCGCAACGTGCCGTGGAATCGGAGCGCCGGCGCCTGCTGGAACTAGAGCGAACCGTGCATGCCTTGGACCCTGTCCACACCTTGGCACGCGGCTTCAGCATTGCATGGCAGGATGGCGTGCCCATCCGCCATGCGGAGCAAGTGGACGCCGGGACGTCCATCCAGGTACAACTCCAAACTGGCTGGCTGGAAGCTACCGTTGCGGCGGCGCACGCCACTCGGTACGTGCCGCAGCAATCCTCTCCTATGAACGAAAACCTATGAGCAAGAAAATCACACCCACCAACGAGCCCACGCAGGAGCTCCCCGAAGGATTTGATGCTGCTTTGTCGGAACTGCGCGGCATCGTCGATGGCCTCTCACAACCGGACGTCTCCATCGATTCCCTGACCCACCGCATCCACCGTGCCCATGCTCTGCTTCAACACTGCCAGGGCAAGTTGACGGCCACACGGTCCGAGGTTCAGCAAATGCTAGCGCAGCTCGGACTCGAAAACGAACCGGGCAGCCAAGGATGAAGGGCCCCGGGTTACTGACCCGAGCCGGACTTGCCGTTTGCGCCTGATTTGCCCGCGAGCTGGTCCAGCAATTCTTTCGCCCCGCCACCGCCAGTCACGTCCCCCATGTTTTGAACGGGTTCCGTCTCGCTGGCGCGGAACTCTTGAAGCTTCTGGCTCACAACTGCGAGCTTCTCGCTGTAAGCCGGGTACGCCTCACATGCCTGCTGAAACTCAATCCACTTCAGCGTCTCCTCGTGAGATTCCTTGCGCACTGCACAAGGGACGGTGCGGGCGCCCAACTCCTCATTCCAGCGGCGGGCCTCCCAGTTCTCCTTCTGCCCCGTGGCAATCAACTCGGCCACTACGGCGTCCATTTCTTGAAGACAATCGCAGGCAGCAGCCTTGAGCGCAGCATCAGGATCGGCAGCTGCCGCCGCATCGCCAGAACCATTGGAACCGCAACCCGCTTGCAAGAGGGTGGCCAGCAAGCCTGCGGAGGTCAAGAGGAGTTTCATCGTTCGTATTTTCGCCTGCGAAGATAATCACAGCATGGAGATGAACCTCAACCACCATGTGGACCACCGGCCGGTGCGCCGGGTGCCCGCACGCCGGGTCCTGATGGGAAGCCATTGGCTCGAGCAGCCGCTCCCTGCTCCGGGGTTGGACCGGCTGGGGCCTTTCCTGCTGTTGCACCATTGGCAGGATGTTCTGCCCGGAGGCCAAACCCAGCACGAAGTAGGGGTAGGGCCGCACCCCCACCGGGGTTTCAGTCCGGTGACGTGCATCTACCACGGGTCGATTCGGCACCGGGACAGCACCGGGCAGGACCACATTGTCGAGGCGGGGGGCACCCAGTGGATGGACAGCGGCTCGGGGGTGGTCCACAGCGAGCGGCCGGACGCGGGTTTGGCCTGGGAAGGCGGATACATCGAGTTCATCCAGTTCTGGGTGAATACCCCCCGGGCCCACAAAATGGAGGCGCCGGCCTACCGACCCCTCTCCCGCGAAGCCACGCCCACCTGGACCGAAGGGGGCTGGACGGTGGCCCTGGTGCAGGGAACCTGGGGCGCCCACACCTCCCCCATCCCAGCCCACCACCCCATGCGGATTGCCAACATGACGGCGTCTGCCGGTGCCCAAATCGACATCCCCATGCACGCCCGGTGGCTGGGAGGGGCCTACGTACTCGACGGCACGGTGGAAATCGGTGACGCCCGTTTCACCGGCAAGGACCTCGCCGTCATCGACCCCACCCTCGAACCCCGGGACGGGGACGCCCCGCTCCGCCTGCGCTGCACCGAGGACGCCCGGGTCCTGCTGCTCCTCGGCGCCCCTTTCCAAGAGCCCGTCGTCTCCCACGGCCCCTTCGTGATGACTGAGCCCCACGAAATCCAGGAAGCCATCCGGGATTTCCAGCTCGGTCGGATGGGAACGCTGCACGAAGGCTAAAGGTTTTTGAGAATCGCTTGTTTTCAGTATATTAGGGCAAATCTTATTCGTCCATGCTACCTTTTTTTGCGGCCTGCGTACTGTTGGGGTTCTCCGCGCTGACAGCGACCACCAACGCACAGAACGCAGCGGACAACGTGGCCCACCATTGGAACGAAGAAGTTCTCGAGGCCATTCGGAATGACTTTGCCCGGCCCACGGTGCATGCCCGCAACCTGTTGCACACCAGCATCGCCATGTATGATGCTTGGGCCGCATACGAAGCACCGGGCGGTGCGCAACCTTTTCTTTTGGGTGCCACCTGGGGCAGTTTCTTCTGTCCTTTCGATGGAGTCACCATCCCGAGCGACCCCGCCGCCCTCAAGACAGCGCGGGAAACCGCCATGTCCTATGCGGTCTACCGCATCATTCGACACCGGTATGTTGCATCGCCTGACGTCGATGAGACCTTCTACAACATCGACTCCCGGATGGCGGCCATGGGGCTGGACCCCAACATCACCACCACGGATTATGTGAACCACGGTCCCGCGGCGCTCGGAAACTACATCGCCCAGCAGATCATCGCCTTCGGGATGCAGGACGGAGCGAACGAACAAGGGGGCTACGCTTCCAGCTGTTACCAGCCCTTGAACCCCAATCTTCAGCCCGAATTGCCCGGCAACCCCAACATGGTGGACCCGGACCACTGGCAACGCATTCAATTGACCTTGTTCATCGATCAGAGCGGCAATCCCACCACCACGGTGCCCAGCTTCCTTGGGGCAGAATGGGGGGAGGTACAGCCTTTCGCAATGGAAGCGGATTGGGCAGAGGACCTGAACAGGGACGGTTGTCCTTACCGGGTTTGGCTCAACCCAGGCCCCCCCTCTTACATGGGCGAAGGCCCAGGAGAAGGGCTGGCAGACTTGTACAAATGGAACCACGTGTTGGTCTCCATTTGGCAGTCCCACCACGATCCTTCGGATGGTGTCATGTGGGACATCAGTCCCGGTGGCCGAGGGGGATCCGCGGACATGGCGATTCCTTCTGATTTGCAGAACCTGTTCACGTACTATGACCTCTTTGGTGGAGGAAGTGCCCCCTCGCCCCACACCGTCAACCCCTTCACGGGACTTCCCTATGAACCGGAATGGGTTCCCCGAGGCGACTTTGCCCGATGCGTGGCCGAATATTGGGCAGATGGTCCCGATTCCGAGACCCCTCCCGGGCATTGGTTTTCCATCTTCAACGATGTGCTCGCCGTCGACAATTTCGAATGCCGTTGGCGGGGTCAGGGGCCCGAAATCGACCCCTTGGAATTCACAGTCAAGGCATACCTTGCCCTGGGCGGCGCCATGCACGACGCAGCTGTGGCCACATGGAGTGTGAAGGGTTATTACGACACTTCCCGGCCCGTTTCTGCCATCCGGTACATGGCCGAGCGGGGGCAATCTTCAGACCCAACCCTCCCCCACTACCATCCAGAAGGTCTCCCGCTGATTCCTGGGTATGTGGAATTGGTTACGGATGAGGACCCATTGGCAGGTCCCAACGGCGAGAACATCGGTGAAGTCAAGTTATACACGTGGCGAGGGCCGGACTATATCGAGATTCCCCTCATCGACGAGGCTGGCGTGGGATGGATTCTGGCAAAAAACTGGTGGCCCTATCAGCGACCTACCTTTGTTTCCCCCCCCTTTGCGGGCTATGTGAGCGGCCACTCCACCTACTCACGTGCCGCCGCCGAGGTGCTCACCATCCTTACAGGCAGTGCCTACTTCCCCGGTGGATTGTTTACCAAACCCGTGACACAGAACCAGTTCCTGGTGTTTGAAGATGGCCCCTCTGTCAGTTTTGAACTGCAGTGGGCTACCTACTACGATGCGGCCAACCAAAGTGCACTCTCCCGGATTTGGGGGGGCATCCATCCGCCCATGGACGACGGCCGGGGCCGGGCCATTGGACAACAGGTTGCCATCCAAGCCTTCCACTGCGCTGAAGCCCGTGCCTTCCCCGAATGGGCCATGGCCTGTGGTGGAGAAGGGTTCTTGCCCAGCGGAGTTTGCCCCTGCGATTTCGACAACGACGCCGCCGTGGCCATCGGAGACCTCTTGCTTTTCCTCGGTGCCTATGGGGCTTATTGGACGGGGCCTTACGACTTGGATGGTGGCGGGTTCATCGGCTCCGGTGACCTCCTCATCTTCCTGACCGATTTCGGATCCGCCTGCCCTTGATGTCTCTGCAGCGGCCGCAGGATGCCCATCGGTGAAATGAGCTCGACACCTCAGTCCCGCTTCTCAAGCCGTTCCCGGAGGTAGGCCAATTCCATCTTCAGCCGGCGCACATCTTCTTCCCAGGCCGCCCAAGGAGCCCCTGTTTCTCCCGGACGATCGTGTCCATTGGCTGACGTGGATTGGGAACCAGGCAGCATGGAAGCTTCCAATGCAGGATCAAAAAGCTGCGCAACGGGAACCTCCAAAATGGCGGCGATTTGCCCCAATTTCGTCAGAGTCCAATCCACCTCACCACGTTCCAGTTTGCTGTAACCACTGAGACTCATGCCCATTTCGTGGGCGACCCATTCGCGGGACAAATCCTTCAACTCCCGTATTTTCCGGATGTTGTCCAACACGTGCCTCATGGTCCTGCCTTTTTCCGGAATAATGTTTTTATTCCACGCCAACAAAGCGCGGCATCCTCTCACAAAAACGTTCCGAAAGTAAACATAATTATTCTTGTATCACCGAATAATTTTTCACAAATAACCAACGTTTTGACCTAATTCATTTGATGTCCTGTGCAGGTTAATATTGTCCTTTATCCGGATAAATTACACCTTCATTCGCCCATTATGAGCAGAATATAATTTGTAGATTTCGTTGAGTCAGTAGACGACCCTCTCATGCCTTTTTGCTACATTTCCATAGACACGACGACAGAAAGGACCCCGGGCGACCGGGGTTTTTTTATGTGAGCACAGAGGGAATGAAATGGGACCGGGGGCCAAGCCCAAGAAAAAAAGGCTCCGAAATTCGGAGCCTTTTTTTGTGTTGCGGGGGCCAGACTCGAACTGACGACCTTCGGGTTATGAGCCCGACGAGCTACCAACTGCTCCACCCCGCGATGTGTTGTCCCCCTTTCGAGGGACGGCAAAGATAGGCACAAGTTCATACTTCGGTGGTGTGCTGGTGTAAAAAAAATGCAAATGCCCGCCCCGCTCGGAGATTTCCCCAGCCGGCCGTCCATCCGGCTCGGTAGGTGGTTACCTTTGATTTTCATCCCCATCTTGGCCCTATCCCATGAAACCCATTGAATACGAGGAAGAAGATCGGTCCGAGCCTTTGAAGCGGCTCGAAGGCCCCTTGCTCGAAGCCCCTGCCCAGCACCGGGCGGGATTTGTGAACATCGTGGGATCCCCCAATGTGGGCAAGAGCACCCTCATGAACCGGTTGGTGGGTACGCGGCTGAGCATCACCAACAAAAAAGCCCAGACCACGCGCCACCGGATCATGGGCATCGTGAATGATCCCGACTGGCAAATCGTCTACAGCGATACCCCCGGGGTACTGGATCCCGCCTACAAGCTGCAAGAAGGGATGATGAAATTCGTTGCTACCGCCCTGCAAGATGCGGATGTTTTGCTGCTGATGACCGACGTTTTTGAAGACGGCATGGCCCACCCGCAGACCTTGGACAAGATTGCTGCCATGGAGGTACCGACGTTTGTCCTGGTGAATAAAATTGATTTGGCAGACCAAACCCGCGCCATGCAACGCGTGGAACATTGGCAGCAGCGCATCCCGCGTGCCAATGTGGCCCCTATCAGTGCCCTCCACGGTTTCAACCTCGAGTGGCTGTTGGACGAAATCGTCGCCCAGCTCCCGCCCTCGCCTCCTTACTTCCCAAAAGATGAACTCACGGATCGGCCCATGCGCTTCTTCGTGGCTGAAATCATCCGTGAGAAAATCCTCACGCACTACAAGCAGGAGATTCCCTATGCTTGCGAGGTTGTGGTCGATGCGTACAAGGATGAGGGATCCCTGGTCAAAATCCACGCGGAAATTCGGGTGGCACGGGAGACCCAGAAGCAGATTGTCATCGGCGCCCGGGGAAACATGATCAAGCGGGTCGGCATCGATGCCCGCCGGGAAATCGAGGCATTGTTGGGAAAGAAGGTGTTCCTGGAATTGTTCGTAAAGGTCGACACCGACTGGCGGGACGACGAGCAAAAGCTCAGGCGGTTCGGTTACTTGGATTGATTGCGGGACATGGGGAGGGTGTATTTCGTTCCGTGCAAGTTGAACCTGGGGCTTTTCGTCACGGGAAAGCGTCCGGACGGATTCCACAACCTCGAAAGCGTGTTCTTGCCCTTGGATTGGTGCGATGTCATGGAGGTCCGGGAATTGCCGGGCGCGCCGCGGTTGGAGCTTCGGACAAGTGGGCTGCCGATCCCTGGTGAACCGGCGTCGAATCTCCTGCACCGGGCGTATGCCGCGGTGGCACGGGAGGCCCCTGTGCCCGCCTTAGCGGTGCACCTTCGCAAGGTGGTGCCGATGGGTGCCGGTTTGGGGGGAGGGAGCGCCGATGGGGCTTGGATGCTCCGGGTGTTGCGGGAGGCGTGCCCCTCGGCCGAAGTCGCCTGGTCGAAGCTGGCTGCACAGCTGGGTTCCGACTGTCCCTTCTTCCTGGAGGACGGGCCGGCCTTCGTTTGGGGACGCGGCGAGCGGGTGGAACGGTGGAGTGAGGGGGTGCCGGTATGGGCGGGTTGGCACGTGGTGGTGCTGCATCCCGGCATCCACGTGGGGACCCGAGCGGCCTTTGCCGGCATCACGCCGCGGCCGGCCCCCTTCGACCTGCGGACCCTTCCGGGGCGCCCTGTGGAGGATTGGGGCGGACTCGTGGGGAATGACTTCGAGCCGGGGATGGTGCAGTCGCACCCGGAGATCGGGCGGGCCTTGGCCACCCTCCGCGAAGCCGGGGCCACTTATGTCCAAATGACCGGAACCGGGTCCGCCGTATTCGGGTTGTTCCCCCCTGAGACCCCTGAGTCCACCCTGCAGTCCCTCGTGGACGGTGCCCCACTGGGACACTTCAGCACGCTGCCGCGTTGAGGCCGCGCTCAGACTTACCGCTTCGTGATGACGTACTGAAACGGCCGCCAAGGCTGGGCCGGTTGCACCGACGGGATGATCCGCAGGTGGTACTTGCCCGCCGGAAACGGCGTCATGTCAATCAGGTTGGCGCCCGCCAAAATGGAGCTGTGGGTACAAACCTTTCCTTGTGGGTCCCACATTTGGTATTGCAATTCCGACATGTCCTTTACCCCCTGCACGTCGAGGATGAGCACTTGGTCGGTGGTGTCAGAGGCCAAACCAAACACATACCCCGATGCCGGCGAGGGCACCCCGATGTCCATGATTTTGAACCGACTCTCGAGGGTGTCTGGTGCCGATGTGGACGCGGGAGGTGTGGACAGGGTTTGGCCTGACACGGGGCCCGCGAGCAGCAACAGGAACAAGGAACCGCTCAGGAACCCAGCCCTCAGGCCCACCGATGCAAGGAGATTTTTCGTCTGCATGGAATGCAATTTTATCGGCTTCTACGCCCCAATTTACGAAATCGTTGCATGCGGTCCGCCTGCGGCCGACTGCGAACTGACTGCGGCCGACTGCGAACTGCTTGTGCGCAGCCGAATCACCAGGTCAGCATCAGCTCGTCGGTGAAGGGTCCCGGGTTGGAACGGATCCGGGACCAGGTTCCCCGGGCCGTGCGCTCCCCGGACTTTGCCTCCAGGTGGTAGACCACATTGTCCGCCAACCGGAACGTCACCTGTCCCTGGCGATCGCAGGTCGCTTCCGCCAGGACGCTGCCGCCTTGGTCCGCGTCCATCACCCGCACCACGCAGCCTGCGGGCGACTTGGCACCCGGCGGGGCCGGCACCCGAACGGTCACCACCCCGGCCTGCACGGCCGTAGCCCGGTCGCCCAAACGGGGGTGCTCAGACACATCCACCCGGTACAGGTCGCGCTCGCCCAACCCTTCAAAGCGCTCCGCAGCCAGGAGCAGGCTGTTGCCGTCTGCCGACAGGGAAAGTGTGGATTCCTCCCGCGGTCCGTTGATGCCCAGACCCAGGTTCACCGGCACCGACCAGCCTCCATCCACCCACTCCGCCCGGTACAGGTCGTAATCCCCGAACCCCGCATGCCCGTTGGAGGCGAACAGGATAACCCGTCCGTCACCCAGCGCCTGCACGAACTTCTCGTCCAGCTCCGTGTTCACTGGGGCCCCCACGGGCTCGGGTTGCGACCATCCCCCGGAACGCATCTCCGAGAAGTATAGGTCGCCGTAGCCGAGCCCGGTGGGGCGCTCCGATACGAAGAACATCTTCGAACCGTCGGGCGAAATGGACGTGGAGCCTTCGAAGTAACTGGAGTTGATGGGCTTGGGCAGCTTCACCGCATCGCCCCAGGTGCCGTCGTCTTGGCGCGTGCTGACACAGATGTCCCCGGCCAGCGCCTCGTTGTTTCGGTACACCAGCAAGGATTTTCCGGAAGCAGGCCAAGCCAGCAAATCATCGTACCCCGCCGTATTCACCGCGCCGGGCATGAGCACCGCACGTCCCCAACGGCCGCCCCCTGCCCCATCAGCCACCCATTCGGTCACGTAGATGTCCGAGAAGAACCGGTGGTCGCCCTCTGTGTCGATGGCGCTGTTGAGCCCCCCGTCGCGCCGCGAGGTGAACCCGATGGAACGCCCGTCAGGCGACCAGTGCGGACCGTACTCGTCGAATCGGGAATTCACCTCCAGCCCCAGATCCTCCCACGTCCACTGCGGCGTCCCGGCCTCCCGCGCGGCCCACGCACGCCGACACTCCAAAATCCACCGCTCGACCTCCGCCCGCTCCTCCCCTTTCGGGTTGTCAAATGCCAAGTGAAGCTGAAAGACATCGATGGCTGCTTCGTATTGGGCGAGGCGGTGCTGGATTTGGCCTTGAAATCGGCGCTCGCTCTCTGCCAGCAACGGATCGGCGCGCTGCACGCGGTTCAGGTATTCCCAGGCCAAATCCTCCCGCCGCAACCCAAAATGGCAGCGCGCCATCCAGAGCAAGATGCGCGGATCCTCCGGCAATTCCTCCAAGAGGGCGCGGTAATCGGTCAGGGCGCCGCGGAGGTTCTGAATGTTGTACTTGTGCCGGGCTTCGGTCAGGCGGTAGGCGTACTTCACGGGCAGTCCTTCGGTGCCGGTGGTGTCGGTCTGCGCCTGGAGGGTCCCCGCTCCGGGGGTCCAGCAGGCGGCGCCCAGGGCGAGGCCCACGGCCAGCCGGCGGCCCGATGCGGAAAGGCTGGAGATGCCGATTCCGGTTCCAAAAAGCAAGGTGGCGCCACGCTGCTCGTGGCGGTGTGAGAACGGGGTTCGATGGGAGCGCATGGCGCGAATTTAAGGTCTTCGCGGCAGTATCTTCCGGGCATGAATGGGATGGAACAGCGAGGCACCCCCCTTGGGCCCGGCATCGGGTCGGAGAGACCGATGTCGGATGCGGGCGGAACCGAGGGGGTGGGGCGGTTTGGGGACCTGGAGTCGCAAGGGGTGGCGCAGTTGGTGGACTGGATG
Organism: uncultured Comamonadaceae bacterium; assembly: GCA_964405405.1. GTDB lineage: Bacteria > Bacteroidota > Bacteroidia > Flavobacteriales_D > Sanyastnellaceae > CAMCYM01. Next base: position 53,355 of record CAYONT010000008.1, read on the forward strand.
CACGAGCTCGACCGGGAGGTCCTGGAGGCGGTGGACCGCGCTCGACCTGCGGTCACGGCGTTCCTCGAGGTGCTGGAGGGGCGGATGCGGGCCGGCGGGCGGCTCTTTTACATCGGGGCGGGGACGAGTGGTCGGCTGGGAGTGCTGGATGCCAGTGAGTGCCCGCCGACATTCGGTGTGCCCGCCGGCCGGGTGGTGGGGCTGATCGCCGGGGGAGATGGCGCCCTTCGGCAGGCCGTCGAGGGAGCTGAGGACGACGAAGCGGGCGCCTGGCGGGACCTCGCGCCCCACCACCCGGACCCCGCCCTGGACACCCTCGTCGGCATCGCCGCCTCGGGGCGCACCCCCTACGTCCTGGGCGGGGTCCGCACCGCCCGCGCCGCCGGCCTGCTGACCGCGTGCGTCACCTGCAACGCCGGTTCCCCGCTGGCCGCCGCCGTGGACCACCCCATTGAAGCCGTCACCGGTCCCGAGTTCGTCACCGGATCCACCCGTCTGAAGGCTGGCACCGCCACCAAGCTCATCCTGAACACCCTGACCACCGTCACCTTTATCCGACTCGGCCACGTTCGCGGCTCCCGGATGGTGGACATGCAGCCCTCCAACGCGAAGCTCATTGAACGCGGCGTCGGGATGATCCAAGCCTTCACAGGAACTGACGAAGCCACCGCACGAAAATTGCTGGCAAGTGCTGGAAGTGTGCGGGCGGCATGTGAACTTTGGGAAAGCGGTTTGGCCTGAAAAACACGTGCGATGCATACCCTGGAGCCCTATTACGCCTGGCGCAACCACTACATTGCCAGCGAGGACGAGAAGAGCCCCTTCTACGGCCGAACCTACAGTGAATTCGAGTATTCCAACCGGATTTACGACCACTACATCCACCCGCAATGGGACACGATGGGGTCGCCGACGCTGTGCCTGAAGATCCTGTTTGTGGACTACGAAGACGGTTACGCCATCCTCGAATTGATCGGTGAATGGAACGATTGCCTGCACAACGACATCATGACCCTGAAGCGCGAAGTCATTGACCTGCTCGTCGCAGAAAGCGTGGTGAAGTTTGTGCTCATTGGCGAGAATGTCCTCAATTTCCACCACAGCGACGACAGCTACTACGAGGAGTGGTTCGAGGATGTCTCTGACCGGGACGGCTGGATCGCCCTGCTCAACTTCCGCGAGCATGTGCTTCAGGACATGCAGGCCGCCGACCTCGACCAGTTCTTTGTGTCGGGTGGGGAGATCAATGAACTCGCTTGGCGGACGATGACACCCGCCCATTTCTACCAGCGCGTCTCGGACTATGTCACACGACGCATCGGCGCCTGAAGGCAATCCCCCGGTTCGCCCGCAGGTGTTCCCTTCTGCCGTGAGCCGTTGGCTGCTGGGCTTTCTAGCGGTTTCGTTGGGTGTGCCGATGGGGCTGGCTTGGCGGGATGGGGTTTGGCCTGCATTTGCCCTCTTGGGCTCCACCGCCCTGGGTGTCGGATGGATGCTCTTCACCACCCGCTACATCTTCGCGCCTCCGCACCTCATCATCCGCAGCGGTTGGTTCCGGCTCACCCTCCGAACGGATGAAATCACCCAGGTCCGACCCAGCACCAGCTTGCTGAGTTCGCCGGCAGCGGGGTTTGATCGACTGGAACTGCGCTATGGCCGACGCCAGTCCGTCTTGATTTCCCCCCGGGACAAGGCTGGGTTTCTGGAACGTTTGGCCCGAGAAAATCCGGGGGTTGCGTTGCCCGCGGCTGCGCGGCGAGAGATAGGAGATGGGAGATAGCGCGGCTGCGTCGCGGGAGATAGGAGATGGGAGATAGCGCGGCTGCGCCGCGAGAGATAGGAGATGGCGCGGCGGGGCCGCGTTTGAGTTGGGAGATATCGCCGTTGGCGCGGCGAGAGATGGCGCGGCGGGGC
>CAYONT010000008.1:55368-70066 GCA_964405405.1 uncultured Comamonadaceae bacterium
GCGTTTGAGTTGGGAGATATCGCCGTTGGCGCGGCGAGAGATGGCGCGGCGGGGCTGCGGGTCAGGGGGCGCGGCGGGGCCGCGGGTCAGGGGGCGCGGCGGGGCCGCGGGTCAGGGGGCGGGGGACTGGAGGAGAAGGGAGAGGACGTGTCGGTCGATGGGGAACGAGAGGTCGTCGGGTTGGAGGTCGGCGAGGGAGCGCCAATGGAAGAACTGGGGAGAACCATCGGCCGCCGGGGTTCCTTCGGCGGGCGGGGGGGAAAGCAAGGTGACGCGGTAATAGATGGAGACGATTTGGTCTGTGGGATGGAAAGCGCTGCGCTGGAAGAACCCGGTGGTGTAAAAATGGGCCGTTTGGGCAAACTGGGTCGCAGCGCCGAGTTCTTCCTGGAATTCACGCAGGAGGGCGTCCTCGATGCCTTCGCCCGGCTGGACCCCGCCGCCGGGGAGTTTGGCATGCCACTGGCCGTGGATGCGTTCGCGGGCGATGAGGAGGTGGTGGTCTTGGATGACGAGGCCGTAAACGCGGAGGTTGAAGCGATCGAGTGGGGTTTTGCGGGCGGCGAGCATTTCGCGCTTGCCGGGAGGTCCGGGAAGGCGCTCGGTGGCGAAACCGGCGGCGCGCAGGGCCCTTCGGACGTCGCCCTTGGCACAGTAGGTCACCAAGAGGCCATGCCAGCGGAGGGCCCGGTAGAGGGGGGCGAAAACGTCGGGGGTCCAGAGTTCGGGTTGGGTCTCGGGGGCAAAGGCGTCGTACAGGATGAGGTCGAGGGAGGCGTCGGGGGCGGACCAATGCCGAACATCGCGGTGTTCCCAGCAGAATTTAAAGTGGGGACCCGGGGACCAAAGGGTGTCCGGGGGCAGCGACATCATGGCCCGGTAGGTGGGGGCGCCGAGTCCGGTGGCCGTGCCGTAGTCGAGTGCTTGGGTTGCTTCCAAGGGCAGTGGGTCGGTTTCCAGGGCCCGGTAGCGGACCTGCCACCCCTCGGCGAGGGCGCGCTGTTGGATGCAGGCGGCATTGAGGCCGGTGCCCCAGCCCACTTCGAGTGTGTCGCAGGGGCGGGCCGGTTGGGCGCGTTCACGGGCGGCCTCGTGCCAAGCGACCAAACCGTGGTCGACGAACACGTGGCGGGCCTCGGTCAGGGCGCCATGGATGCTGTGGTAGGTCGCGCCGTGCCGAGCGGAGCGGAGGGTCCAGCTGCCGTCCCGGGTGGGTTCGGGCTGGAGTGCAGGCGGGTTCGGGGGAGGGCCGGGAGAGTCCATGGTCGTCGGGTTCCGGGAAGTTACAGGGAACGATTCTCTAGGCCAAACCCCTCCAAAGCGCCCAGCCCAAAAAGCGCGAAGTCCAACCCCACAGGGTCCACGGGATCCACACGGCGCAGGGCCGCAGTGAGCTCTTCCACGGCCCGCCAGTCGTCTTGGCGTCGGGAGAGCAGGCCCAGCTGACGGCTTACGTTGCCCGTGTGGACATCGAGGGGGATCATGAGCTGGGCCGAGGAAACCTGGGTCCACAGGCCCAGATCGACGCCGCGGGCCGGCGACCGAACCATCCAGCGGAGGAACATGTTGAGCCGTTTGGCCGCCGAGCCGCGGCGGGGGTCGGCGACGTGCTTCCGGGCGCGGCCTGGGGGGGTGTCCCGGAAGAGCTGGTCGTGCAGGTGGCCCCAGGCCGCTTGGAGGGCGGGACCGGGGTCGGCCGCGGGCGGCCAGCCGGCGAGAAAGGCGGCCTCCAAACTCCCCCACTCCCGCAACAGCCGCTGGAGCCCGTGGCCCAGGGCGACGGCGTCGTCCGCCGACATCGTCCGGTGGCACCAACCGGCCATCGCCCGCTCCAACTCCCCAGGCGCTGCGCCTGTGAGAAAGGCGTGCGGCGCGCCGTCCAGCCGGTCCATCCAGGACCATGCGCTCCGCAGGATGGACTTTCGGTTGCCCCACGCGATGAGTGCGGTCAGGAACCCTGCGAGCTCCTGGTCCCGGACATCCCGAAAATGGTGGGGCACAGCCACCGGGTCATCCGGTATGAAATCCCGCGACTCGTAACGCAGGGCCTTCTCGCGCAAAAAATCCGCCCACCGGTCCGCGGCAGCCTCGGTGGGTGAAATCGGAAGTTGCGGCGCCATGGGGGCAAAATTGAGCCTAAATTTGGCCTGAATGGAATTCGTGCATCCGGAAATACTGTGGGGCCTGACCGCGCTGGTCATCCCCATCCTCGTGCACCTGCTGCAATTCCGGCGTTTCCGGCGCGTGGTGTTCCCCCATGTCGCCTTCCTGCAATCGGTCCAACGGGAGGCTCGGGCCACCCAACGGCTGCGGCACCTGTTGGTGTTGCTGACCCGGCTCATCGCCTTAGCGGCCTTGGTGCTGGCGTTTGCCCAGCCGTATACCCCCCCGCCCAAGAACGCGGAGGACGCTGGGAACGCGGACCAGCGCGGCCTGGCGGTGGGCATTTACATCGACAACAGCTTTTCGATGGAGGCCATCGGGGAGGAAGGCCAATTGCTACAATCCGCCCTGGAACGCGCACGTCAGGTCATCGAGCGGCACGCAGAAACGGATCGGTTCGTGGTGCTCACGCACGCCTTTTCGGGGCGTGACCAGCAGTTGTTGACCCGGGCCCAGGCACTGGAACGTTTGGGTTCCATCCAACCGACGCCGGAGGTTCGGCTGCTTCCGGAGGTACTGGCGCGGATGGAGAACCTGCTCTTGCGGGAGCCGGAGCGGAAACGGGTGGTGTACTGCTTCACGGATCTGCAGCGCAATACGCATGTGCTGGAGGCGCCTCCTGCGGACGGCATCGGAGGCTGGCCGCTTGTGTTCGTGCCAGGTGTGTCTCAGGGGGGAGCAAACATGTGGGTGGATTCGGTGTACTTCGAAGCGCCGTTGCAGTTGGCTGGCCGCCCGGCGGCGCTGCATGTGCGGATCGGTCACACAGCCACCGAGCGGGTGGATGGGCTGCCGTTGCAGTTGTTTGTCGATGGGCGGCGGGTGGCGTTGGGTGCCTTTGATCTGGTGCCGGACGCGGTTACGGACACGGTGCTGCAGTTCACACACGGCGCACCAGGGTTTGCGGCTGCAACGGTGTCGTTGGAGGATGCGCCCATTCGGTTTGACGACGCGTATGCTTGGGGGTACGAGGTCACGGACCGGGTGCGCATCTTGCTGGTGGAGCCGACGGGAAATCCGGTCGATGGCGGGCAGCGGGAGGTAGCACGGGCGTTGCGCCGGGTGTTTGAGGTGGGGGGCGAGGGATTTGATGTGGCATCGGTCGGGGCATTGGATTGGGAGGCGTTGGTAGACCGGGATCTGGTGGTGGTGCACGGCGTGAAGTCGCCCAGCTCCGGTTTGGGGGTTGCGTTGCGCAACTTCGCGGAGCAGGGAGGTACGGTGTTGTACCTGCCGGTTGTGGACGAGGACCCTGCCTTGGCGGCAGCGTTCCGGACGGCGTTGGGCTGGGGGGGCGCTGGGGCAGAGTGGCTCGAGGGGGAGGATCGGTGGGCCACGTTGCGCACGGAACATCCCTTGTACCGCGATGTGTTCGAAGCGGCTCCCGACCAAGCGGACTTGCCCACGTTGTTTCAGGTTCTGCGGCGGGAGCCAGGACCGCAAGAGGAGGTGATCGCCACCACTGAGCGTGGGGTACCGTTGCTGAGCCGCCTTCCCGTGGGCTCGGGTGCCGCATACATCTTCGCTGCTTCTCTGCTTCCGGAGCACGCAAATTTCATCCGCCACGCCTTATTTGTGCCCACGCTGTTGCGCATGGCGGAGCAAGCGCGAACCACACCGGTCTACGCGGGAATCATCGGGGTGACTGCGGATTGGGCCATTCCGGGAGCACCCGCTTCCCCCGATGCCACCATCCGGATGGTTCCTGCCGACACCTCACAAGCCACCCTGCTCCCAGAGGTTCGCAACTTACCGGGCAGGCTCCTGCTGGGCATGGGGGGCCACCCACCTGCACAAGGGCACTACACGGTACTTTCGGGCACCGACACCCTGGCGGTCCTGGGCATGAACAACAACCGGCTCGAATCGGATGCCCGGACCCACTCCATTCCCGAGTGGGAAGCCCTGCTCCAAGCCCAAGGCTGGGACCAAGCTGTCATCTGGGAAACGGACGCCCAAACCATCGCCGCCCGGGTGGCCCAACTGGAGAAGGGCACGCCCTGGTGGAAGGGTCTCCTTTGGCTGGCCCTTGCCGCGCTCCTCACCGAAACCTTGCTTCTCTCCCGATGGAAAAGGCCCTCCTCCTCCGAGGCGTAACGGTCATCGACCCCGCCAGCCCAGCCCATGGCACCACCCTCGACATCCGTTGCGCCGGAGGCCGCATCGAGGCCATGGCACCCCAACTCCCCGACGCGGGCGCCGAAGTCTGGGATGTCCCCGGCAGCTTCGCCTCCCCAGGATGGGTCGACGGCCAAGCCCACTTCCGGGACCCAGGTCACGAAACGATGGAAGGACTGGAATCTGGCCTTGATGCCGCCACCGCCGGCGGTTTCAGCGACGTGGTGCTCCTGCCATCGACCACGCCACCACTCGCCCACAAGAGCGACCTCGTCTACCTGCAGCGCCGGGCGGATGGGCACGTGACCCGGGTCCACCCCATGGGCCTCCTGTCCCAAGACCGGGCGGGCGAACGAATGGCCGACAGCTTCGAATTGGCAGAAGCCGGTGCCGTGGCCTTCTTCGATGACGCCCCCACCCGCCGCCCGGAAATGCTGCGGCGCGGACTCGAGTACACCGCGGATTTGGGCCGACCCGTGATTTCCCAGCCCGTCGAGGGCGACCTAAACTCCGGTGCCCAAATGCACGAGGGCGTGACCAGTACCCAAATGGGCGTCATGGGCACACCGGCTGTGGCCGAATCGATGCGGATGCAACGGGACCTGGACGTGCTACGCTATGCCGGCGGTCGCTTGCACTTCTCGCTCATTACCACCCGCCGGGGAGTCGAGATCCTGCGGGCTGCGAAGGAGGAAGGGTTGGCTGTGACTGGATTTACCTCCGCCTACCACTTGTGGTTCTGTGATGCCGACCTGCTCGGCTTTGACGGGCTTTTGAAGGTTTGGCCTCCCTTCCGGTCCGAAGATGACCGCGATGCACTCCGGGCTGCTGTCCTCGATGGCTCCTTGGACGGCGTGGTGTCTGACCACCGCCCGCAGGACTTGGAACACCACGACACGCCCTTCGTCCAGTCACCCATGGGGATGGCAGGCAACGAAGCCGCGTTTGCGGTAGTGAACACCGCCTTGGCCCCCACAAACCAGCGGAATTTGGACCGGCTGACTGCCATCGTTCGGGCACTGACCTCAGGTCCCCGAAGGGTCTATGGACTCCCTGCTGCCTCCTTGCAAGTGGGATCTCCCGCGTGCCTGACCTGGTTTGAGACCCAATCTCCCTGGTTCGGATTTCGGAAAACCCGGGCAGCCAACCTCCCCGGTGCCGACCATGGGGCGGACCGTTGGAAAGGACAAGCTCTGGGCGTCGTCACCCCTTCCGGGTGGCAGCGCAACGGGTAAAATGCCGGTTACGCCTCTCCCTGCGGACCGCTGAAAGTCAACGGCAGGGCCGGGTCCGATGAAGCACCTTGCACCTCCTGGATTGCGCCGTGCTGTCGCTCAAAGCGGCGGATGTTCTCCGTGAGCGCCTGCACCAACCGCTTCGCGTGCAGCGGAGCCAGAATCACCCGGCTGCGCACCTGCGCCTGCTGCATCCCCGGCATCATCTGGGCAAAATCCACCACAAATTCCACGGGGCTGTGCGTGATGACCGCCATGTTCGCATAAACGCCTGAGGCCAAACCCTCCGGCAACTCAATGTTGAGTTTGCGGCGGTCGTTGTTTTCTTGTGACATGTTGCAATAAAAATCGTTTTACCACGCCCCGCTTCAGTTCCAACCCAACGCACGCCGAACCTCGGCCACACGGTCCGTCTTCTCCCAAGGGAAGAGTTCCACGGTCTGCGTGAATGGGGTTCCGTCGTACTTCAAAAAAGTCTTGGTTACCGTCTGGGGCTCCCGTCCCATGTGGCCATAGGCTGCTGTCTCTTCGTAAATCGGCGTCCGCAGTTTGAAGGCGGTTTCGATGTGGTAAGGGCGAACCGGAAACAGCGAAAACACCTTACGGGCCAGTTCACCGTCACTGCAACCCGCACGCGAGGTGCCGTAGGTATTGATATAAAATCCGACCGGATCTGCCACACCAATGGCATAGGCCAATTGCACCAAAACCTCGTCACACACGTCGGCGGCCACCAGGTTCTTGGCAATATAGCGCGCGGCGTACGCGGCCGAACGGTCCACCTTGGAGGGATCCTTTCCGCTGAAGGCGCCGCCCCCGTGTGCCCCCCGCCCACCGTACGTGTCGACGATGATCTTGCGACCCGTCAAGCCGGTGTCTCCGTGGGGCCCGCCAATCACAAACTTGCCCGTCGGGTTGACGTGCAGTTGGATGTCGTTCCCGAACAGCGCCTGGGTTGCCGCTGGCAAGGTGGCTTTCACCCGGGGCAACAGAACCTCCTCCACATCGCGGCGGATTCGGGCCAGCATCGCCCCTTCCCCGTCGAAGTCGTCGTGTTGCGTAGACACCACGATGGCCTCGATGCGTTCCGCCCGGTGGTCATCGCTGTACTGAATGGTCACCTGGGACTTCGCGTCCGGACGCAGGTAAGGCATCGGGCTGTTTGCTTCCCGGCGGATGGCTGCCAATTCCCGGAGGATGCGGTGGCTCAACTCCAACGGCAAAGGCATGAAGTTCTCGGTTTCGCGGGTGGCGTAACCGAACATCATCCCCTGATCTCCTGCCCCTTGCTCCTCCGGATTGGACCGGTCTACCCCCTGGTTGATGTCCGCGGATTGATCGTGGATGGCACTGAGCACGCCACAGGAATTCGCCTCAAACATGTATTCGCTGCGGGTGTATCCGATGCGCCGGATCACGTTGCGCGCGATTTGTTGGACGTCCAGGTAGGCCTTGCTCTTCACTTCACCTGCCAAAACCACCTGCCCGGTGGTGACCAAGGTTTCGATGGCCACCTTGGAATGTGGGTCCGAGGCGAGGAAATGGTCGATGAGTGCGTCGCTGATTTGGTCAGCAATCTTGTCCGGATGTCCTTCGGATACCGATTCGGAGGTGAAGAAGTAACTCATGGGACAAAAGTAACCACAGACCGATGGGATTTGTTGGCAAACTCGAGAGCGGGAAGGTTGTTAAATTGCACCTTCCAATCATCAGGGACATGACCACCACCCACTCACCCCCCTCATTGAGCTACCATGCCCAAGAATGAACAATACCTCGCGCTCGATGGCGCGATCAGTGCTGAATTTCAGCAAAGCCTGACCCCGGAAGATGCGTACTACCTGCTCCAGGCCGGTCACGAACGATTCATCCAACACCTGACCCACCGCCGCAGCCGGGGCAACTTGCTCGCGGACGCTGCCGAGGGCCAATTCCCCTACGCGGCCATCCTGGGCTGCATCGACTCCCGGGTACCCGTGGAAGAGGTCTTCGACGCGGCGTTTGGGGACATGTTTGTGGTTCGTTTGGCCGGCAACACCGTGAACCCCGATGTCCTGGGAAGTCTTGAGTATGCCTGCAAGTACGCGGGTTCCAAGCTCATCCTGGTGCTGGGACATACGCTTTGTGGCGCCGTTCGAGGCGCTTGGATGGGGCTGCAGGATGGCAACATCACCGGCTTGCTGGCCCACATCGAGCCCGCCGTGGAAGCGACCCGCCGAGCGGAAGGTCCGGAACCCACAGACGAGCACATCAACCACTGCGTGGAACGCAATGTGCAGGTGGTCTGTGAACGCATTCGGCAAGAGAGCGAAACCCTACGGGACATGGAAGCCCGAAACGAAATCGCCATTGTCGGAGCTGTATATGACGTGGCCACGGGCCGGGTCGATTTCAATGTGGTACCCCGTCAGGAAGCTGCAGCCCAATGACGGTCCTCGCTGCCTTCCGCCGTTTCCATGGGGCATTCGCTTGGAGCATCTTGGTCCTGTTCTGGGCCGCGGGTTGCTTCCTGACGTGGATGCCGCTCAACCTGCGTGCGGTGGAGGTCAGCAACGTCCTCGAGCCCACCGGCGGGCATGCCGGATGGGAGGAGTTCGCGGCAGCTGCCGGTTCGGTGGCCCCGATGTTGTTTTCGAATGCGCCCGAACCGGGCGAATGGCGCGCAGCCCCTACCGTTCCGACCTCCCCAGCGGGTGAGGAAACCGATCCCAGCAGCGGCGACCCGCTGTCGGAAGAGGAGGAACTCCAGGCCCGGATGGCTTGTCCGTGGCGTCCTCCAGGGTCCTACTCCCTGCATGCTTCCCTGCCGGCCGACGGATACCGGTGGGCGGCTTGGGGCTCTCCTTGCCTTCGGCAAACGTTGGAGCCCCCAGAGCGGCTCCTGCACTGAGGACCGATGCCGCCGGTGGCGGCCCTCCTCCCCCTGGCCCCTCCTTTCCTTTCTCCAGCCCGCCCAAGACCGGTCATGTCCCGGGCGTTTCTGGACCATTCCCTTTCTTCTCCAACATGAACTTTACCCACTTGAAGCGGGACTTTCCCGCCTCGGTTGTCGTCTTTCTTGTGGCGCTTCCCCTGTGCCTGGGCATCGCCCTGGCTTCGGGGGCGCCGCCGCTGGCCGGGGTCCTGGCCGGCATCATCGGTGGCATCGTGGTCGGATTCCTGAGCGGTTCGCCGCTCGGGGTATCCGGGCCAGCGGCCGGGCTCACCGTCATCGTACTCAATGGCATCCAGTCCCTGCCCAGCTACGAGGCCTTCCTGCTGGCGGTCGTTTTCGCTGGGGTCCTGCAGGTGCTGCTGGGCATCTTGCGCGCTGGGGTGATCGGGTTGTACTTCCCTTCCTCGGTGATCCAGGGCATGCTGGCTGCGATCGGGGTCATCATCATCCTGAAGCAGATTCCGCATGCCTTCGGATACGACGCCATTCCGGAGGGGGATTTGGACTTCGTACAGCGGGATGGGGAGAACACCCTGTCGGAGCTGGGCCACATGCTATCCCGGATCGAGCCCCTGGCCGTGCTCATCTCGGGGGTCTCCCTCGCGATCTTGGTCCTGTGGGAGCAGCCGTGGACCAAGCGGCAGGCCTGGGGCAAGCTCGTGCCCGGGTCGCTGGTGGTGGTCGTGGTGGGCGCCGTGCTCGGTGTGGCGGGATCCACCGTACTCCCCGCGATGGGTGCCGATCACTTCGTCCGGTTGCCGGTGCTGGAGAACCTGAGTGCCGTGGGCGACATGTTGACCCTGCCCGACTGGTCGCAGTGGCGGGAGGGGCGGGTTTGGTCTATCGCCCTGACGCTGGCCATCGTGGCCTCGCTGGAGACCCTGTTGTCGGTAGAAGCCACGGACAAGATGGACCCCCACGGCCGCATCACCCCGACGAACCGCGAACTGCTGGCGCAGGGGGCGGGCAACATCCTGTCGGGGGCCATCGGGGGCCTGCCGCTGACGCAGGTCATCGTCCGCAGCTCTGCGAATGTGCAGAGTGGAGGCCAAACCCGTTCCAGCACGATCCTCCACGGGATCTTCTTGCTCATTTCGGTCCTCTTCGCCGCCCGCATCATCAACTGGATTCCGCTGGCGAGTCTCGCGGCTGTGCTCATGCTCGTGGGGTACAAATTGGCCCGGCCCATGCTTTTTGCCCAAATGGCGCGCAAGGGCTCCCGTCAGTTCATCCCGTTCGTCGTCACGGTGGTGGCCATCGTGTTCACGGACTTGCTCGTGGGCATCGGCATCGGATTGGGAACGGCCATCGTCTCCATCTTGCTCGATCACTACAACCGGCCTTTCGTCCATTACACGGTGGACCGGGCATCCCGCACGTGCCACCTGTCGCTCTCGGAGGACGTCACGTTCCTGCACAAGGCCGGCATCCGGGCGGCGCTGGCCGCGGTCCCGGCAGGGGGCAAGGTGGTCATCGACGCCAGTGCCACGCTCCGAATGGACCCGGACGTCGCGGACATCCTGGAGGACTTCGCGCGCCGTTCGTCAGAGGATGGCATCCTACTCGAGTACAAGGCGCCCCAACCGATGTCCGCCGGGTTGCCCCTCAAGGCCTTCAAGGACCAAATGGCCCAGCTCCGTGCGGAGTAACCCCCGCAGCACGGGCCGGTAGGGTGCAGATTGGGGATAACTTTTGCGGGGTTCGTAAATAGGTTACGGGCTCGGGGACTGACCTTCCGGATTCAAAGCGGATTCCATGAAGTTGCTCCATACTGCCGACCTGCACATCGGCAAACGACTCCACCAGGTAGACCTCGTCGAGGACCATCGGATGTTCTTCGCTTGGCTGGTGGAGTTCATTCGAACGGAGGGGGTGGAGGCGGTGCTGGTGAGTGGGGATGTTTTTGATTTGGCCCATCCCTCCGCGGAGGCACGCCAAACCTATTTTCAACTGCTCGCGGCGCTTTGCCGGATGCGGGTGCAGGTCATCCTGACCGGGGGGAACCACGATTCCCCCGGGATGCTCCACGCGCCGCAGGAGCTGCTTTCGATGCTGGACATCCGGGTGGTCGGGAGTTTGCCGGAACGGTGGGAGGAGGTGGTGGTTCCGTTGGGGCGGAACGGTGCTGGGGGGACGCCGTCTTGGGTGGTGGCGGCGGTTCCGTTTCTGCGGGATTCCGACTGGGTCGGGCTGGCTCCGGGTCAATCCACGGAGGACCGGCTGGCCCTGATCCGAGAGGGGGTTCGGTCGGTTTATCACGGGCTCGGAGAACAGGTCGCAGCGGCGTACCCCGGGATTCCGGCCATCGCCATGGGGCACCTCTTTGCCCAGGGTTCGCAGATGAGCGACAGCGAACGCGAAATCCAGGTCGGCAACTTGGCCGGAATCGAAGCCACGGCCTTCGGCCCCCACTGGGGCTATGTCGCACTGGGGCACATCCACCGTCCCCAACAGGTCGGGAGCGACCGGGTCCGGTACAGCGGCTCCCCCCTGCCCCTCTCGTTCAGCGAGCACGAGGATCCCAAGCAGGTGCTCGTCCTTGAGGCGGATGCTGTGGGCCGTGTGCAGGCGGTGCCCCATGCGGTTCCGGTCTTCCGCAAGCTCCTGCGGATGGAGGGAGACCTCCCCCATCTTCAGCATGCATTGGCCCACCTGCCTCCACCTGGCCCCCTCCCCTCGCTCATCGAGCTCACCTGGCTGACCCAATCGGATGCGCCTGCGGAGGATTTGGCCTTTGAAAACATGATTCGGGAGTTCAATGACCAGCGTCAGGACGCCCGCATCGTTAAGAGTTTCATCCGCCGGGAAGGGGTACGTCTCCCAGCATCGCATTTCCTGCCCAACGCAGCGGTGGACCGACTGCAGCCCAGTGAGGTTTTGCAAGCCCTCTTCGAATCCCAGTCGATCGCCCCCGACGAACAATCGGATCTGCGGGCCGCATTCCAAATGCTGCTCGATGCCCTTCACCAAGAACAAACCGGCCCCCAAGTTGCTGACCGTCCATGAAGCTGTTGCGCATTCAACTCAAAAACATCAATGCGTTCGCAGGGGAGCACGTGGTGGATTTCACAGCCGCTCCGCTGGACCGGGCTGGTTTGTTTGCCATCACTGGCCCCACCGGTGCGGGCAAGTCCACCCTGTTGGATGCTGTCTGCTTGGGGCTCTACGGCCGCATTCCCCGAATCAGCCGAGCAGTCACCCGCGCGGTCGTGGAGGAATCCGGCGCAGTCCTGACCCGAGGAGAACGGGAAGCCCGGGTGGTGGTGACCTACCAGGTACCAGCAGGCACATTCCAGTCCGAATGGCTGATTCGATTCAACCGCAACGGCAAACTCGCTGACCACGAGATGCGACTTTATGCCGCAGGCAAGGGCGATTTGGGCATCGGGAAGTCGGATGTTCCCGCGGAGAATGCCCAGCGAATCGGTCTGGATTACGAACAGTTTTCCCGTTCCATCCTCCTCGCCCAGGGTGACTTCGCCCGCTTGTTGCAGTCGCCTGTGGACGATCGTGCAAGGCTCCTGGAGAAAATCACGGGAACTTCCATTTACCGCCGGTTGGGGCAGATGGCTTTCGAACAGGCCCGTGATGTTTCGAAGCAGGCTGAGGCCTACCAGCACCAACTGGATGCCCTGTCAGCGGGATTGCTCACGTCGGAAGACCTGGTCCTGCTGGAGGCGCAAGCAGAGGCTACGCGTGTGGCCCGGCAAGACGCGGAATCCCAACGCTCGGCCCTAACTGCCCACCTCAACGCACGCAAACAACTCCAATCCCTGACCCAAGCGTTGCAGGACAACGCATCCAAACAATCTGACCTCAGTGGAGTAATCGCTGCATTTGAGGAAACCTCAGGGCACCGGCTGCGGGACCACGAAGCCCTGGCACCAGTCCGGACCTCCCTCGAACGTCTTCGAACCCAATCGCGGGAGATGCTGTCAGTTGCGGACGAACTGAAGGAGTTGGCCCAAGAACGATCCCGTTTGGAAACCCGCAAGGATGCGCTCGTGGCCCAAGCCCAGAGCTGGCTCCAACATCTCCCCGGCGCTCCCAATGCCTCCTCCGAACTGCCCCATGCCATCCAAGACCTGGGAATACAATGGAAAAGGTGGGTACAAGAACACAGGGAGGTCCGACAGGAAGTGGAACATGGCGAGACCGTCCTCCGGGAGGAAATGGGCACGGCTTCCCACTGGGACTTAGAGGCCTGGGAAAAACAACTTGCTCAGCTTCAAGAATCCAACGCCAACCTCGCGTCCCTTTGGCGTGACGCCGAAAGGGGTCTCGGTTGGACTGACCTCCCCCCCACGGATGCGCATGACCTGATCGCACAATGGTCAAGGACCATCCGACAATGGGAATCCGAGGAGGCCGCATACAAGTCGCAGGCTGATCGCATCCAAGCCATGCGGGAGAAGAGACGAGAACTTGAGGCACGCCAACAAGCACTTCCTTCGCTTATCGAATCTGCAGAACACCTACTAAAATCGAGATTCCTCGAAGGCGAAGAAGCCCGCATTAGGGCATTGGAGGCGGAGATAGACGTGCGTTTTGTCAAACTGCAGCAGGCGTTGGTGCAAGGACAACCCTGCCCGCTTTGTGGTTCCACCTCCCACCCAGAGCACCCTGCTCTGGAACACAATGATTCCGAGGCACAGGAGCAATGGAAGTTGTGGCAAGCTGTGCAGCAGCAAAGGGAGCAGGCCCACAAAGAGGCTGACCAATCGCTCCAACGGCTTCGTTGGGAAGCCACCCAAGTGAACGATGGCCTCGCCCAGAGGGATGCAGAAATCGACGCTTGGGAAGCCCAGGCGCTTGAACCCCGATCCACCGACGCACTGTTGGCGTCCTTGCCGGTCCACCTCGCTTCTGCTCCCCACCCTGCCGATGCCCATGAGCGGCTGTCTGACTTGCAGCAGGCACTTCGAACTTGGGAACAAAACGAGACCGCGGCAAAACAGTTGCAACGTGTCCTTCCCATTCTACGCAGGCGAAACGACCAGATCTTGGTCCTTGAAGCCCTCGAAAGCCGCTGGTGGTCGCACTGGCCCGCCGTTCAGGAGGCGGTTGACGCCAGTTACCAATGGCAAGCACACTGGACCGAAATCGCATCCTTGTGGGATTCAGTGGTGGCACGCCAAACTGCGAAATCTAAGGAATGGAATGACCTTTGTTCTGCCTTTGAACAGAACCGCCTCACCACCCACTCTTCTCTGCAAGTCCTGGGATACGCAGATTGGGAAGTTGCGTTGTCCACTCTTTTGGATGATGCCGAGGCACTTGCGCTCCAGAACCAACGGGCCGATTTGCAAAAGCAACGCTCTGACCTGCAAGGGAAAGCGTCCACCTGGCAGGAACAACGAGAGGCACTCGAACGCACCGTGGATGCACGTACTAGCGAGGAATTGGAACACGCATGGGCGGAAGTGGACGGTTTATGGCATCGATTGGACTTGGAACTGGGAACGCACAACACTGCCCTGGGCAATCAAGTCCAACGAAAGAAAGAAATCGAGACGATCCAAGATCGACAGCGGGAACATGTCGCCCGCCACAAACCCATGTTTTTGCTTAGCCGGCTCATCGGGGACGCCGAAGGCAAACGCTTCAACGCCTTTGCGCAGCAACTTACCATGGAGCATCTGCTTCGTTGGACCAACCACCGATTGCAGGGATTCTCCCCCCGCTACCAAATGATCCAAACCGAAGATGGCAACCTGCAAGTGATCGACCGCGATGCCGGCAATGCCCTCCGATCCATTCGCACCCTGAGTGGAGGCGAAACCTTCCTCATGAGTCTGGCCATGGCGTTGGGGTTGGCCGATTTGGCCTCACAAAACGTACGCATGGAATGCATGTTCATCGACGAGGGATTCGGGACCTTGGACCCTGAAACCTTGGATGCGACGCTTGATGTGCTCGAACGTCTCCAAGCCCAAGACAATCGGACCATTGGAATCATCTCGCATGTGGAAGCGCTCAAGGAACGCATTTCTACCCAAATCCGCATGGTTCCAGATGGCCGGGGCAACAGCCGGATGGAGGTGGGCTCCTTCTAACCACCCAATCGCGTTCCTTCCACCCCATGCTGTTTGAGCATGTCGTCAATCCATCGGGAAACCCTCCATCAACCATCGATCCTGTCGCCCTGCTCTCCTGGACGTCTCACTGCACGAATGGGGTCTCAGCCCCTTAAAAAAAAAGGGTCCCCGAGGGGACCCTTAAGAGTGGCGTCGACATACTCTCCCGC
>CAYONT010000009.1:0-40862 GCA_964405405.1 uncultured Comamonadaceae bacterium
TGCTTGGGGCTTGGGGTGGGTTGGAGGTCCGAAGCGGATTCGAACCGCTGTAGCAGCTTTTGCAGAGCTGAGCCTAGCCACTCGGCCATCGGACCGGCCTGTTTAGGTTTGCAAATATACGCAAACAAAGCCGCAGGGTTGCAAAGGGGACGATCTGAAATCTACCTTCGGCCCATGAAACAAGGGAGCTGGATGCCCAATGCCCTGACCATGGGCAACTTGAGTGGAGGGATGTTGGTGGCATGGTCCATGGTAGCCGGGCCCATGCGGTGGGATGGAAGCCCTTGGGGATGGGCGACCGTGGCGGTTGAGATGGAAGACGGAATCCACCAAGTTCACTTATACGATGGTCCGGGTTTGATGTGGATTGCTGGGGTTTGGGTTTTTGCTTTGTTGTGTGATTTGTTCGATGGACCCTTGGCGCGTCGTTTGGGTACGGCGGGCCCGATGGGGGTGCAATTGGACAGCATGGCGGACTTGGTCACAGCGGGTGTGGCTCCAGCACTGGTGGGGATGGCCATCCTCTCCAACTTTCCCGATCGCATGGCGTGGTGGCCATTCTTGCCCTGGACCATGGTGCTTGCTGCTGCGTACCGTTTGGCCCGCTTCAACGTGGAACATGGGGAACCCCGTCGGGGCTTCAAAGGCATGCCGGCCCCAGCGGGTGCGGTTTGGTGGATGGGGGTGCTGCTGTTGCTCGCCGATGTGTACCGCTCGGATTCCGGTTCGGACGCCGGGGCAGTCCTGTTGTTCAGTTCCATTTTGCTGGGAAGTACGCTGGTTCCGGGGTTGATGGTGTCTTCTTTTCCCATGATGGATTTCAAAGAGTGGGGGGTTCACCGGGGCTACGACCGATCTCGGATGGCTTACGCTGCCGTTGTGGTTGTCGGGGTTCCCTTGGGGGGATATTTCGCGGATTCCTGGGGACTTGCGCTGCTCTCGGCCCTACTTTTGTATGCGTTGTGGAGTTTGGCAACGCCGGCACTCCGGAAACAGGAAATGGAATAACAGGACCCCACGAACTTCTCGCACCATGAAATTTCGCGCTTCGATTCAAATCATGCCCTTGCCTGCGTTGTTGGACCCCCAAGGCAAGGCGGTCAGCGGCCAAATGAAACACATCGGATTACCGGAAATCACGGGGGTTCGGGTGGGCAAGAACATCACCTTGGAAGTGGAGGCCGCCGATGCAGAGGCCGCAGGGATTCGGGTTCAAGCGGCTTGTGATAAGCTGCTGGTGAACAAAATCATGGAGCAATACACCTTCGTGCTGGAGGCGGAGTAAGGCGTTTCCGGAACAAGAGGGGCTCAGATGAGGCCCAGAGCCAGCAGAACGGCAAACAGTTGTTGGGGCGTGGGATGGCCGAGGAAAACGGCACGTCTTTCCGAGGGAGAACTTTCGTCTTCAGGGTACAAGGCCCAAACATCGGGCTGAAAAACAACGGGTTGTAGGTTGTAAACCAAATCCAGTCGAAACCGGCTGTCCCCGATGAACACTTGGTCGTTGTCCCAGGTGTAGAGGATGTCATCCGAAAAAGAGCTTTGTCCCCGAACGAGTTGGTTGTCGCGAACGGTGTAGGGGCGATCCAGTTCACTGCGGGAGAGTCCTTGGTAGATGGCACCGGAAGGACCCAGGGAGAAAAGAACCTCTCCCCGCCAGTCTGCGCCGGTTCGCAAAACGCCTCCCTCGATGTGGCAAAGCATTTCCATCCGGTTGAGCCGGTCGTTGGGGAAGACTTGCAAGGAGCGGTTGGGGGTTTGGGCTTGGAGGATGCCTGCCCAGCCCATCAAGGCCCAACACCATGTGGCCATGGCTCCGGCTTTCACGCGTTGAGGGCTTGGTCCAAATCGGCAATGAGGTCGGCTGGATGCTCCAAGCCGATGGACAACCGCACCAACCCATCGGTGATGCCCGCGGCAGCCTTCTGTTCGGGATCCACCTTGGAATGCGTCATGGTAGCGGGGTGTTCAGCCAAGGACTCGGTGGAACCCAGGCTCACAGCCAGCTGGAAATGCTTGAGCGCGTTGAGGAAACGGAAGGCCCCCTCCTTTCCGCCTGCCACTTCGAATGCGGCCATGGACCCGCCGCCGAGGGTTTGGTCTCGGGCGATGGCAGCAGTGGCGGGATCCAGATCTTCGAGGAAGGCGGATCGCAACCCATGAACGCGTGCATCTTGCCTGAGGAAGGCACAGACTTGCCTCGCATTTTCTTGTTGCCGCTCTACCCGAATGTGCAGGGTTTCCATGCTTCGGGCGAGGAGCCAGGCGGTCCAGGCGTCGGCCACTCCGCCCAGGTAGGTGCGGTACATGCGAACGCGTGACATGGCGGTGCGGTGCCCGCTCACCGCTCCGGCGACCAGGTCGCTGTGTCCTCCGAGGTATTTCGTGGCGGAGTAGATGAGCAAATCAGCGCCCAACGTGAGGGGCCGTTGGAGAATGGGTCCGAGGTACGTGTTGTCCACCATCACGACGATGGGGTGGTCCGCATGTTCGTGGGCACGTGCCCATCGGGCGATGTCCGCGATGCGGGTCATTTGCATCGTGGGGTTCGCGGGGGTTTCGAGGTAAATGATGCCGGGCAGGACGCCGGTGGCAGCGAACAGGGCATCCAGGCCTGCAGCATCTTGCCGTTGGGGATCCAAGCGGTGCACCGGGATGCCGAGATCAGGCAGGATGTGGCAGAGCATGTGCTCCGTGCCTCCGTAGAGCGGTGTTCCATGCCAAATCGGTCGCCCCGCCCCGCTCCATGCCATCAGGGCGGTGGAAATCGCGGCCATCCCGCTCGAAAAGAACGCGGCATCTTCTGCCTGGTCCCATGCGGCCAGCCGGGTTTCTGCAGTGGCCAGGGTGGGGTGGTTGAGACGACCGTAGATGAAGCCCGGGGTTTCGCCCGGCAGGGGCTCGGCTCCCAGGGCCAGTTCGAAGTAGCGCGCACCCGATTCGGCGTCTGGAAAAACGAAGGTGGATGAGGGCTGTAGGGCCGGTTTGACGGCGCCGGCGTGTTCGGCGGGCCGATGACCTGCGAACATTGCGCGGGTCTCGAGGTGTTGCGACATTTTGCAAAAGTGGGCAATTGCTGCCCAACTTCACCCCCATTCAGTCCTGAATGGCCGCGATGCCCGGCAAAACCGTCCCCTCCAGGTACTCCAGCATGGCGCCACCGCCGGTGGAAACATAGCCAACTTGCTCAGCGTAGCCCAGTTGGTTGATGGCGGCGACGGAATCGCCTCCCCCTACCAAAGTAAATGCCCCGCCCGTTTGGGTGGCTTCCACAAGGGCTTCGGCCACGGCGCGGGTTCCTTCAGCAAAGGCGGGCATCTCAAAAACGCCCATGGGACCGTTCCAAAGGACCGTCTTCGACGACAAAATGGCGGCCCGGAATCGTTCCACACTCTCCGGCCCGATGTCCAAGCCCATCCATCCCTCCGGCACAGCATCGATTGGCACCACCTGGGTCGCTGCGTCCGGAGCGAACCGGTCGGCGGCCAAGGCATCCACCGGCAACAACAGTTCCGTCCCTGCCGCCGCCGCCCGCTCGAGGATGGCCCGCGCTTCGCCCATCCGATCCGGCTCCGTCAAGCTCGACCCCACCGCTCCCCCCCTCGCCAGCACGAACGTATAAGCCATCCCCCCGCCGATGACCAGCTTGTCCACCCGACCCACCAAATGCCCGATGATGCCCAGCTTCGAACTCACCTTCGCCCCACCGATGATGGCCGTCACCGGCCGCTCCGGCCGCCCCAGCACCCGCTCCAACGCCTCCACCTCCTGTCCCATCAACAACCCAAACCCCTTGTCCTCGGGGAAAAAGCGGGCGATCACCGCCGTCGAAGCATGGGCCCGGTGGGCGGTACCGAAAGCGTCCTGGATGTAGACGTCGCCGTTTTCCGCGAGTTGGCCTGCAAAAAACGCATCGCCAGCCTCCTCCTCCGGATGAAACCGCAGGTTCTCCAACAACGCGACCTCGCCCGGCAACAGCGACTGCGTCACATCCAGCGCGGCATCGTCCACGCAGTCCGGCGCGAACTTCACGGGCCGGCCGAGCAACTGGCTCAGGTGCGGGACCAAATGCCGCAGACTCAGCGCATCGCTCGGCCCTTTGGGACGGCCCAAGTGGCTCATCAGCACCACGGAGGCCCCTTGGCGCAACACGTGCTCAATGGTGGGCAACGCTGCTCGGATGCGCGTGTCATCCGTGATTTCCAGCGCTTCGTTCATGGGGACGTTGAAGTCCACCCGGATCAGGGCCCGGCGGCCGGCGAGGTCGAGTTCGTGTAGTTGCATGGGTCGATCGGGGCCTTCAGTGGTTTCGAAAGAGTTGGGCCATTCCGGTCCGGGTGTGTAGGAAGGCGGAAAGGTCTGCGATGGCGACCCGTTCCTGGGCCATGGAGTCGCGTTCCCGAACCGTCACCGCCTGGTCTTGCAGGGTCTCGTGGTCGACCGTGATGCAGAAGGGCGTTCCGATGGCGTCCTGGCGCCGGTAACGCCGGCCGATGGCGTCCTTGTCGTCGTACTGCAAGTTGAAATCGAGTTGCAGGAGGTCGACGATTTCACGTGCCTTCTCGGGCAGTCCGTCCTTTTTGATGAGGGGGAGCACCGCTGCCTTGACCGGCGCGAGGGGGGCGGGAATGCGGAGCACGGTGCGCTCCGAGCCGTCCGCCAAGGCCTCCTCGCAGTAGGCCGCACTGAGCACGGCGAGGAAGAGCCGGTCGAGGCCCACCGAAGTCTCCACGACATACGGAACGTAGCTCTCCTGCGTCTCCGGGTCGAAGAACCTCAGCTTTTTCCCACTGTGTGCCTCGTGTTGCGTCAAATCGAAGTCCGTCCGGGAGTGAATCCCCTCCAGCTCCTTGAAACCCATGGGAAACTGGAACTCAATGTCACAGGCCGCATCCGCGTAATGGGCCAGCTTCACGTGGTCGTGAAATCGGTAGCGTTCGGCCCCCAATCCCAGCGCGAGGTGCCACTTCAAGCGTGCCTCCTTCCAGTACGCGTACCACTCCGACTGCGTGCCCGGCTTGATGAAGAACTGCATCTCCATCTGCTCGAATTCACGCATCCGGAAGATGAACTGCCGCGCGATGATTTCGTTCCGGAACGCCTTGCCCACCTGTGCGATGCCGAAGGGCAGCTTCATGCGGCCGCTCTTCTGGACATTGAGGAAGTTCACGAAGATGCCCTGTGCCGTTTCCGGCCGGAGGTAGATGATGCCCGAGTCGCCACTCACTGCGCCCAGTTCCGTCTTGAACATCAGGTTGAACTGCCGTACATCCGTCCAGTTGCGGCTGCCCGTTTCCGGATCCGCGATGCCCAGTTCCTCGATCAGGGCCTTGACCAAGGCCAAATCCCCCGCATTCATCGCATCCCGAAACCGGTTCTGTATGGATTCGATTTCAGCCTGCCGCCGCAACACCTGCTCGTTGGTGGTCCGGAAGGTTCCCTCGTCAAAGGCCTCCCCGAACCGGGTCCGGGCCTTCTCCACGTCCTTCTGGATCTTCGCCTCGATTTTTGCCACATGCTCTTCGATGAGCACGTCTGCCCGGTAGCGTTTCTTGGAGTCCTTGTTGTCGATGAGCGGGTCGTTGAAGGCATCCACGTGCCCCGATGCCTTCCAGGTGGTCGGGTGCATGAAAATCGACGCGTCGATGCCGACAATGTTCTCGTGCAACCGAACCATCGCGGTCCACCAGTATTGGCGGATGTTTTGCTTGAGTTCGGCCCCGAGCTGGCCGTAATCGTAGGCCGCACTCAGCCCGTCATAAATCTCGCTGGACGGGAACACAAAGCCATACTCTTTCGCGTGGCTGATGACTTTTTTCAGAAGATCGTCGCTCATGACAAGGAATGCGCAGTGTGTTGCGCGCCGCAAAGTTAGCGCCTTTTTGCAGGCCAAACCCGTCTCCCCCTCCCTCCACCCCTACCTTTGTCCCATGTCGCAATCCCCCCGCATCGGCCTCCTAGGCAGTGGCAGTTGGGCCACGGCCATCGCAAAAATGTTGGTGCACAACACCGAAACGCTGCATTGGTGGGTCCGGCGCGAGGAGACAGCAGAGTACCTGCAGATGTATGGCCGCAACCCGCACTACATCCAGTCCATCAGCCTGCCCACCTCGCAGCTCCGGGTCTCCACCAACATGCAGGAGGTCATCGATGCCAGCGACATCCTGATTTTCGCCATCCCCTCGGTCCACCTGCACCGAACCATCCAGGAGCACAAGCCCCAAGGCCTTGCGGACAAGGTCATTTTCTCCGCCATCAAGGGCATGGTGGTCGAATACAACTCGATTCCTGCCCGCTATTTCCACAAGGAGTTCCGGACGCCCTACAACCGCATTGGGCTCATCGCGGGTCCCTGCCACGCGGAGGAGGTCGCCCGGGAGAAGCTGTCTTATTTGACTGTGGCTTGTCCGGATTTGGCCTTGGCAAGAACGATGGCAGATTTGCTGACGACCCGCTACATCCGGGTGAACACGAGCGAAGACGTATTCGGCACCGAGCTGGCAGCCGTCCTGAAGAACATCTACGCGATTGCGGCGGGCATCGCCCACGGCCTCGGCTACGGCGACAACTTCCTGAGCGTCCTCATCGCCAATGCCTCGCAGGAGATGAAGCGGTTCCTCGCGGCAGTCCACCAAGTGGACCGCGACGTGAAGGGCAGTCCCTACCTCGGCGACCTCCTTGTGACAGCGTACAGCCCACACAGCCGCAACCGCACCCTGGGCATGATGATCGGCAAGGGCTACAGCGTCAAAGGGGCCATCATGGAAATGGACATGGTGGCAGAAGGCTTCAACGGCTCTCAAGGTATCTACCTGATGAACAAGCAGTTCCAAGTGCATCTCCCGATCGCCGACGCGGTCTACCGCATTCTCCATGAGAAGATGTCCCCCGTGATCGAGATGCGTCTCCTGATCGAGGAGCTGAGCTAATTCGCTCGGCTTCACCGCGGCTGGCGCCGCTGGAAATCCGCTCGGCTTCGCCTCGCTGAGACACCGCGCTTCGCGCGGAGAAAGGAGATCCTGCGCTTCGCGCGAGATGTCCAGGCCAAGCACGCAGTCATCACGCTCCGCCCACCGGCACTCGACGCAGATTCAAAATGATTTGATAATCAGATAAACAAATCGACATTCTCATGCCCTAAATCTCCTTCGTGCAGCGCCATTTCTTGTTTCCAAGCGCAGCGCCATCTCTCGTTTCCAAGCAACCTGCATGCCGTATCTTTCGTTCTGTCAGCACAGTCCATGCACATTTCACCCCATTTAGCGTTAGACAAGAAGCACCGGCTGGGAATTCCTGGTTGCGCATTTCTTGCTTTGTTGTTGGGGTGGGTTGGGGCGCAGGGTATGGGGGCGCAAGGTTTGGGAACGGGAGGGGAGAATGGCGGAAGGGTAGGGGAGCGGACGGGAAGAGGACGGGTGGTGCGTGGGATGAAACATGAGGCCAAACGGGTGGAATTTGTTCCCAATGGGGGTCAATGGCCGGCGGGGGTGGTGGCACGGGCATCGTTGGGGGTGGGTCAGTTTTGGTTGGAGGAAACGGGGTGGGTGGCCGATGTGCGGGGGCCGGGATTTGATGCCTTGACGGGACACGGGCCGTGGGGAGAAGGGGGGAACCGGGTGACGGGGCATGCTTGGCGGGTGACGTGGGAGGGGGGGAGGACGGATGGGGAGGGGGTGGTGGGGGAGGCAGCGGTGGGGCATCGGGTGAACTTTTATTTGGGGCCGGATCCGGAGGGTTGGGTGGAGGGCTTGGTGCCAGTGGAGCGGATGCGGGTACAGGAGGTTTGGGAGGGGGTGGAGGTACGGATGCACGGGGATTTTGTGGGGCGGAACCGGTTGAAGTATGATTTTGTGGTGGCGCCGGGGAGGGATCCGGGGCAGATTCGGTTGCGGCACGAGGGGACGGTTCCGAGGTTGGACGTGGACGGCTCATTGGTGCATGCGTTGGGCAAGCCGGGTGAGGTTTGGGGCGAGATTCGGGAGATGCCACCCTTTGCCTTTCAAGTGGTGGATGGGGTGGTTCGGGAGGTGGCTTGTGCATACACCCTGGAGCCTTTGCCGGATGGGTCGTCCCGGGTGGGTTTTGCGTTGGGGGCTTACGATGGGGCGTTGCCGCTCGTGATTGACCCCGAGCTGGTCTTTGCCAGTTTCATTGGGAGCACGGCGGACAGCTGGGGCGTCACGGCGGGGTATGACCCTTCGGACCGGTTGATCGGCGGGTCAGGGGTGTTGGGACAGGGGTATCCGACCACGCCCGGGGCGTGGGATGCGACCTTTGGTGGCGGGTGGTTTGATGTGGGTCTGAGCTTCTTTGAGGAGGGGGGGGGCGGTTTGGCCTTCAGCACCTACATCGGCGGAACGGGCATGGACTTTCCGCACAGCATCGTGTCGGATGAGGCGGGCAATATCTTCTTGATGGGCACCACGGGGTCGGCGAATTTTCCGACGACAGCCGGGGCTTATCAGGGGCTGTTTGTGGGCGGGCAGGCGGTGGATTTGGGGGCGAATCAGTTCTACGGTTCTTATGACCAGGGGTGCGATTTGTTTGTGGCCAAACTCAGTGGCGTCAACGGCGCTCTGCTCGCCTCCACGTATGTCGGTGGCGGCGGGAACGATGGGCTCAACCTGGGGGTGGAGCTCAATTACAACTACGGGGACGTGTGCCGGGGCGAAATCGCGGTGGATGGCACGGGGGCGCCGTGGGTGGCCACGACGACGCAGAGCGCGAACTTTCCGATGGTGGGGGCCTTCGACGGGGCCATGTCGGGGACGTCGGATGCGGTGGTGTTCCGGTTGTCGCCGGACCTCGGTTCGATGACGTGGTCTTCGTACCTCGGGGGCAACGCGGACGACTCGGGTTACGGGATTCAGTTCGCTCAGTCGGCCCAGCGGGTGTACGTGACCGGGGGGACACGGAGCAACAGCTTTCCCGGCGTGGCGGGCAGCGCCCAGCCCACCTATGGGGGCGGGGTGGATGGTTTTCTGGCCTTGCTGGAGCCCAATGGACCCAGCGGCTGGGCCCTGGCCCGCGCCACGTACATCGGAACGGCGGGTTACGACCAGAGTTACTTCGTGCAGTTGGATTCGGATGACCGGCCTTATGCCTGTGGCCAAACCACGGGCAACCTCTCCCTCGTGGGCGCGGTGTATGCCACGAATCCCAACGGCAGCACGTTCGTGGCGCAGTACACGCCGGACTTGACGGGTCTGACCCTGCGCACCCGGGTGGGGTTGAACCAAACGAGCATCGACATCAGCCCCACGGCCTTTCTGGTCAGCGATTGTGACGAGATCTACATCTGTGGTTGGGGCGGGGAAACGAATACGTTCAACTCGGCGTACATCACGAACTCCACCACATCGGGCATGCCCACAACGCCGGACGCGGAGCAGCTGACCACGGACGGAAGCGATTTCTGGCTCGGGGTGTTGTCACCAGGGGCGGAGGCGCTGACGTATGGCACGTTCTTCGGAGGGTCGTTCTCGAACGAGCACGTGGATGGGGGCACGTCCCGATTCGACAAGAATGGTACGGTGTACCAGGCGGTATGCGCCGGGTGCGGCGGTTTCGATGACTTCCCGACCACCCCGGGCAGCTGGAGTACGAACAATTTGGCCACCAACTGCAACCTGGGTGTGTTCAAGTTCAACCTCGGTTCGCTCTCAGCGGACATCGACATCGAGGCGCCGGATGTCATCTGCCCGGGCGAGCCGGTTTCGTTCGTCAACACGAGCATCGGGGGCACGAATTACAGCTGGTTCTTCGGCGACTTGGATTCCAGCGAGGAGGAAAATCCGACGCACACGTACCTCACCGCTGGCGAATGGGAGGTGATGCTCGTGGTGAGTGCCGGCCCCGACGGGACGGGCTGCCTGGCGCCAGATACGGCTTACGCGACGTTGTTTGTGGCGGAGTTGCCCAATCCCAGCATCGATGAGGTGGAGGTCCTGTGCGAAGGGGAGTCGGTGACCTTGCAGGCTTGGGGGGTGGGGGATTTGGCCTGGACACCTCACCCGACATTGACGGGGGGCAATACGCCTACGCCCACGGTGACGCCGGTGGTGACGACCACGTACACGGTGGAGGACAGCAATGCGTGCGGTTCTGAGACGGCTTCGGTGACGGTGGTGGTGGGGGCGGCGGAGTTTGAGATCACGCCGTCTCAGCCGATGTGCTTGGGCGATGTAGTGGACCTGGCGTTGGTCGGAGCGGCTGAGGTGGTGTGGAGTCCGGCGGTGGGGCTGGGCACGCCGGGGCTTCCGGCGACCACGGCTTCTCCCACGGAGACGACGACGTACACGGCTTATGGCACGACAGCCGAGGGGTGTGCGGGCGAGGCGGAGGTGACTTTGTTCGTGGTTCCATCGGCTCCAGGGGGGCAGGTGTATCCGGAGGTTTTCCTGTGTGCAGGTCAGGGGGTTTACCTGCAAGCTGCGGAGGGGGACAGCTACCTCTGGTCGCCATCCCAGTCGCTGAGCAATCCGTTGTTGCCCAATCCGTACGCTTTGCCCAACGCCACAACGACGTATGCAGTCAGCATTGCGAATGTGTGCGGGGTGGGGGTGGATTCGGTAACGGTGACGTTGGTGACGCCGTCGGTGGATGCATCGGGCGGGGGTTGGATGTGCCGGGGAGAGACGATGACCCTGACGGCTTCGCCCGGGGTCAATTACAGTTGGCATCCGGCTTCGCTGGCGGGCAGTCCGACGCTCCAGTCCACGACGGTGTTTCCGGTGGAGTCCACCACGTTCACGGTGTTCGTGACGGACGTTTTCGGCTGTACGGCGAGTTCGCAGATTGAGGTAGGGGTTTGGCAGCCGCCGTATGTGGATGCGGGGCCAGATCGGGAGGTGGATTGGCTGGACGACACGCGGTTGTTCGGTACGGTGGATGCAGATTCGTTCTGGTGGTCCCCGCCGGAGGTGCTCAGTTGTTCCGATTGTTTGACACCGGTTGTGTTGACGGAAGAGCCAGGTTGGTTTGTGTTGTCCACGGTTTCGGAAGAGGGTTGCATCGGCCGGGACAGTGTGTACCTCGACATTTTCTTCCCGGTCTATGTCCCGACGGCGTTCACGCCCAATCAGGATGGGGTGAACGATGTGTTCCGGGTGGAAGGGGTGGGACCGCGCGGGTTTTGGTTGGAGGTATTCAACCGATGGGGCGAACGGGTATTCTGGAGCACGGATCCGGAGGAGCCGTGGTTGGGCAACGACCAGATCCGAGGCGGAGACCATTATGTTCCGGACGGGGTGTACACCTGGAGGCTCCGATTTGAGCTACGCGACGGGCCCTATTTGCTGGAAGGCCCGGTGACGTTGGTCCGGTGATTTTTTCTGTTTCGGTCGGCGGGATGAGGTTGCATCCTGTCGCCGGTCGATGTACTTTCGCCCCCCATGGCCTTCATCGAAAACACCCTCCACCAGCTGTTCTTGGACCACGATTGCATCGTCGTTCCGGGGCTGGGAGGGTTCGTGTGCAACCGCCGGCCGGCGCGCTACGATGCAGTTCGGCAGGAGTTGGTCCCGCCGGCGCGGGAGGTGCAATTCAACGAGCGGTTGATCCACAACGACGGCGTTCTCGCGCATGCCCAGGCGGTTGCGCAGGGCTGCACTTACGCGGAGGCGCTGGAGGCGATTGAGCAGGAGGCGGGGCGCATGCGGATGGCCATTTCCCAAGGCCAAACCATCGTCATCAAGCAGGTAGGTCGCCTCTACCGCGGCGCGAACGGCGCCACCCACTTCCTCCCGGAGCCGGAGTTGGAGCGCATGTTGCGCTCCTTCGGTCTGCAACGGATCGCATTGGTTCCTGTGGTGCGAGAGGGTGAGGATGTTGAAGGGCACGGCATTCCTGGGCGTGCAGAGGGAGGACGGGTGGTTTCTTGGCCCCGGGTTCCCCAGTGGGCGGCTGCAGCGGCTTTGGTTCCAGTGTTGGCAGCGGGCACCTGGTGGTGGGCCGGACAGCCTTCCTCACCCGAAGCCGTTCGATTCGCCCTCCCCGGTTGGGCACGTGCGGTCCGGGTGGCGCCCTATGCCCCGGCTTCCTCCGCTGACCTCGTCCCAGATTGGTCCCCCGAGGCTGCCGTCGCTGCCGGCTCCTATGACGCGTGGCTAGCCGCCTTCGAGGGTTCCGACCGGTCTACCGTGTGTCTGGACCTGCTCACCGGCGCCGCGGACAGCGCGGGATTTCGGGTGCAGTTGACCCCCGCGGCAACGGTTCCCCCGACCCCCTCTGATGCGCAAGCGGCCCCTCCGGACGCCGAATCCACCCCTCCGGACGCCGAATCGACCGCGTCCGCGGCACCCGCCGCATGCACCGGAGCCTACCTGCTGGTTTCGGGTGCATTCTCGACCGAGGCAAACGCCCAGCGCCACGCTGCTGCCCTCCGCTCTGCTGGAACGAACGTGGACTGCATCGCCCAACCCGGGGGCCTCTACTTGGTCTGCATTGGGGTATTCAACGACGCTCAGGATGCGGCGGCGGCACAAGCACGTGCAGAAGCATCGGGCACTTCAGCATGGCTCAAGACGCTCTGAAGAATACCCGATGGGATGCCCTTGTGCTGGATTTCGG
Source organism: uncultured Comamonadaceae bacterium (assembly GCA_964405405.1). GTDB lineage: Bacteria > Bacteroidota > Bacteroidia > Flavobacteriales_D > Sanyastnellaceae > CAMCYM01. The sequence goes on from CAYONT010000009.1 coordinate 12,571, forward strand.
AGGGGTGCTGTTCGACATTGACTACCAAGCACCGGTGAGGGCGTTTGAAGCACTGGGATTCCAGGGATTTTCCAACTTCTTTCAGCAGTCGGGACAGTCCCACTGGGTCGACGACTTGGAGACCGGGGCGGTTGCTCCCGGTGCATTCCTCGAAGCGCTCCAAGCCCAATGCCAACCAGGAACTTCCATGGATGCGGTTCTTGGGGCCTGGAACGCCATTCTGCTCGGATTTCCTCCGGAGAGGCTTGCTTGGGTTCAAGCCTTATCCGAGCAAACCCGTCTTTTTCTTTTCAGCAACACCAATGTCCTGCATGCCCGGATGTTCGAAAGCATGCTCGCCAAACAGAACCTGTTGTCCTCCTTTCGTTCGGCCTTTGAGGCGGTGCATTACAGCCACGAATGGGGCCAAAGAAAGCCCCATGCGGCCGCGTTCGAGGCCATGGCGAAGCACCATCGCCTGGACCCAATCCGCACGCTGTTTGTGGATGATAGCCCCCAGCATGTGGTAGGCGCACAGCAGGCAGGATGGCAGGCTGTGCACCTTCAGCTACCCAGCGATCGCTTGGACAAGGTGTTGCGCAAGCAAGGCTTCCGGTTGTAACCCGTGACTCAACGGCTCCAAGCGGATCGAATGGCCGCAAATGCCTCGGGTTCACAGGGGACACCGCCTTGCTCTAGCATTGAAAACACCACATCGCTTCGGAGGTCTTTTGGATAGGTCCGCTGCGCATGGTAGGCCGATGGCTCAGATTCTGGTATCTCCGAGCGGTGCGGAATACAGAAAGCCAAGGCCTCCGTTTCCCCGAATTCGAACCACCAAACCGCATCCCCGGAGTCCCGCTTCAAGTGGGTGATGCGGCGGCAGGCCCGTTCCCAAAACGCCTCACTGAAAGCATCCAGTACCGCTTCCATCCGCTCGGGCGCCTCCACTTGCCACCGGAGCCACTCGTCAGCAGGGATGCTGCTTTCAGCCAGAAACTGAACAAAATCACCCTCCAGTGCCTCCAGTTCTGTGGAAGTCAGCCGCCGGTAACGCATCGGCCAATTCAGTTCAGGAACCGATGCCCTCCAGCATCAACAAAAAGGCGTACTCCATGGCCGTTTCCCGGTAGCGCTTGAAGCGACCGGATGCACCCCCATGACCCGTTTCCATGTTGCAATGCAGGAGCAACAGGTTGTTGTCCGTCTTCATGTCCCGCAGTTTCGCCACCCATTTCGCAGGCTCCCAATACTGCACTTGGCTGTCCCAGTAACCCGTGGTGACCAGCATGTGTGGATAATCCTGTGCACGCACATTGTCGTAGGGGCTGTAGCTCATCATGTAGGCGAAGTAGGCTGAATCCTTGGGATTGCCCCACTCGTCAAACTCTCCAGTGGTCAACGGAATGGTCTCATCCAACATCGTGTGGATGACATCCACAAAAGGAACCGCCGCAATGACACCGTGGAAGAGTTCGGGGGCCATGTTCACGACGGCACCCATCAACAATCCCCCCGCAGAGCCCCCCATGGCATAGAGGTGTTCAGGGGAAGTAAACTTCTGGTCCACCAAGGCCCGGCCACAATCGATAAAGTCGGTGAAGGAGTTCTTCTTCTTGAACAACTTGCCGTCCTCATACCAAGCACGGCCCATTTCCTGTCCACCCCGGATGTGGGCAATGGCAAAGACAAATCCCCGATCCAACAAGCTCAGCCGCGTGCTTGAGAAGCTCGGGTCCGTGCTGTATCCGTAGCTACCGTATGCATAGAGCAACAAGGGGTTGTTCCCATCCTTCTGCAGGCCCTTGCGGTACACGAGCGACACCGGGACCTCGGTACCATCGGTGGCCCGAACCATGAGGCGCTCACTGACGTAGTTGGCGGCATCGAACTGCCCTCCCAGGACTTCTTGCTGCTTGAGCTGGATCTGTTGCTTGGATTCCATGTCCATTTCGTACACCGTGTTGGGCGTGGTCAAGGACGTGTAGCCGAAGCGGAGTTTCTGGGTGTCAAAGTCGGGATTGGCGCCGACATAAGCCATGTACGCCGGATCTTGGAAGGGGACATAGTAGTCTTGGGAGCCGTCCCAACGCTTGACCCGGATTTGGGTCAAACCAGCGGTGCGCTCCTCTACCACCAGGTGGTCCTTGAAAATCTCGACGGCCTCCAACAAGGTGTTGTCCCGGTGGGGCAGAACGTCCTCCCAATGGTCGTAGGTCGTCGCGGTGACCGGAGTGCGTACGAGCTTGAAATTCTTCGCGTTGCGGTTCGTGGTGATGTAGAAATGTTCGCCATAGTGGGACACGCTGTACTCCAAATCCCGCTCCCGGGGTTGAACCACCTTCCACGTGCCCGTCGGCTGGTCTGCGTCCAGATAGCGCCACTCGGTGCTGACGGTGGAGTAGCTGGAAATCATCAAGTAACGATCGCTCTTGGTTTTGCCGACACCACAGCTAAATGTTTCATCCTTCTCCTCGAAAACGAGGACATCGCGCGAGGCCAGGCTTCCCAGAGCGTGCCGGTAAATCCGGTGGGATCGCAACGTCAACGGATCCTTTTTCGTGTAAAAAAGCGTGGCGTTGTCATTCGCCCAAGTTGCGCCGCCAGCCGTCTGCGGAATGGCGTCCGCATAGACCTCACCGGTGGTCAAATTCTTGACGTAAATCGTGTACTCCCGGCGGCTCACGGTGTCCACGGAGTACGCAAGCAGGTTGTTATCAGGGCTGACCGAGAGACCACCTGCTTCGAAGTAAGCATAGCCCTCCGCCAGCTCGTTCACGTTGAGCATGACCTCTTCGGCAGCCTCCATGGAACCCTTCTTCCGGCAGTAAATCGCGTACTCTTTGCCTTCCTCGTAACGGGTGTAGTACCAATAACCATTGTCCAGAATCGGGACGCTCACATCATCCTGCTTGATCCGTCCCACAATCTCATTGTACAGACTGTCCTGCAGGCCCTGGGTGGGGGCCAGCACCTCCTCTTTGTAGGCGTTTTCGGCATTCAGGTAATCCAGAACCTTCTGGGTTTGGGCATCCGGCGTCTCCGCGTTCTTTTGGTCGTCCGACAAGCGCATCCAGAAATAATCATCGTTCCACGTGGTGTCGTGGATGGAGACCGCATGGGTTTGTTTTTCCGCGTCAGGGGGGGCGGAGAACATCGATTCCGTGAAGACGGGCTGGGTTTTCATGGCGGGGGTCTCAGGGGATTGGCAAGCGGCGGCAAAGATAACAGCAGCAAGCGCGGCGAGGGCGGTGTGTGGGAAGGCCAAACTTTTCATCACCAAAAGGTTCAAGGGTTTCAGGGGCAAGTTAACTACGCAGGCACGGGTCCGGCGTGGAGGCGTTCCAAATCCTCCGGGGTATCGATGCAGGGGGTCTCGCGGTCGGTCAGGCCCACATGCAGGGTCACGCCGTGCCAAACCCAGCGCAGTTGTTCGAGCCGCTCCCGTTCCTCCAAGGCACAGGGCGGTAGCGAGACGATGCGCTCCAGCGCGTCCCGCGTGTAGGCATACAGGCCCAGGTGTTTGAGCCAGGGGCCCGGCCCAGCGGGAATGGGATTCCTGCTAAAGTACAGTGCCCGACCCTCAGCATCGCAGACGACTTTCACCCGGTTCGGGTCCTGAAAGGCCGGATCCCCATCCTCCATCGGTCGCGCCAAGGTCGCCACGGCGGTGGCAGGTCGGGCGATCATCTCAGCGAGCATCCGCAGTTGCTCCCCGTGCACGAAGGGCTCATCCCCTTGGACATTGACCACCGCCGTCACGGGCCCGCTGCCCGCGGCCTCCAAACGGCCCACCGCCTCCCACACCCGCAACGTCCCATTCGGATGGTCCGGAGACGTCAAAATCGCCCGCGCGCCCGCGGCCTCCACCCGCTCCGCGATCCCCCCATGGTCCGTCGCCACGACCACGGCATCAAACACCCCCGCCTCCTCGACCCGCCGAACCACCCGCTCGACCATCGGCACCCCGAACACCTCCACCAGGGGCTTCCCCGGAAACCGCGTCGACCCAAACCGGGCCGGGATGATCGCCACCCTCATTGGATTTCGTACGTGTACATCAACTGTGTCAACCGGGGCGACTCCATGACCAACGGCCGCAGGGAATATTCCGCGTTGAAGACATTGTTGACCACCAGTGAAATCCGGTGTGCCTCCGCCAGTGGCACCCCGACCCGCAAGTCAAAAACCCACGGCTGCCGCGGGTGCTCCGCCAACCAATCGCCTACCCCCCATTGCACAAATCCATACTCCTCAAACTGCAGAAACGCCTGATCAAAGTTGTCCAGTTGGCTTTGGTAGCGTGCGCTAAAGCCTGCAAACCAACGCGGTGCTGTGACATGGACATCCATCCGAACCAGGTGCGGCGATCGGTACTTGAGCACGTAATTCGTCGTGTCGTGGCTGGTGGACAGGTACGTCGCTGGGTAGTTGGGGTTGGGGCTGTAGTCCAAATCCGGCGACAAAGTCACCGGCCGGGTGTAGGTATAACCCGCCAGCACATCCACCTCCAACCGCTCTCCCTTCCAACGGCCCGTGACCGACCCTTCCGCGCCCGTCACCCGGCTGCTGCCCGTGTTCACACTCATGAAACCCAACCCGACGATGGGGTCCGTGGGCAGTCCCCACTGTCCAAACGTAAACTCGATGAACTGATCAAAGTCCTGCCGGAAAATGGCGGCATCCACGAAGCCCTGGAAACCGCCCAACCGCAGTCCTTGCTTGAATCCCACCTCCCAAGCCTGGGCAAACTCGGGCAGCAGATTCTCATTGGGGTAGATCTGCAAGGAGCCCAGGCCGGTCCGGATATAACGTTCCGCGATGGTCGGGAACCGGAACCCTTGGCCGTAGCTCGCGCGCAGGTACCCCGCCTGACCAATGGCCTGGTTGATACCGGCCCGGAAGACCGGCTTGCTGGCACGGACCTGGTTCACCTGGAAGACCTCATAACGCACGCCACCACTGAGTTTCGTGCGCTTCCAACTCTGATCCAATTGGGCATAGGCGCCCAACGTCATCGCCCGGTTGTTTCCGTCACTCGAACCGCCGCTGTAGAGTTCGGCATTGCTGAAGGCCCACTGTCCCAGCCCGCCGCCTGTCACCCGCAGCCCCTTCAGCCCCCAACGATCCCCCTCGAAGGCCAGCTGGTACTCCGCGTGGTACACATTGGAGGCATTGCTTTGGCTGTTGTTGTTCGCATTGACCAGGTGTTGCCAGCGGCCGCGCAGGCTGTGCTTGAAGTCGCCGGGGGAGAGGTATTGAACGTAAGGGTCGACCGTGCCGATGAGTTGCTCCGTACGGGTGGAAGCCCCTTCGTAACTGCCATAAATGCGGTCAGGTGCCCGGTCCCAGATGAGCGTGTTCAGCGATTCGCCGAACTGCCAGTTTCCGCCAACGCCGTAGACCAAACCCGCCACCCGGCTCTCCCTTTTCCGCAGGGCGGCATTCAGCCGAGCTTGGCTGGTCGCAGCAAAGCGGTCCACCGTGAAGGGGTTGAAAGGCCGGTCCTGGGTGGAGTCTGCAGGGGCCAGGTGACCGTCATCTCCGAGCAGGTTGCCCCCAAGGACCACATCCCAGGTACCGAGGCGCTGGCTGTGGAGGAAGCGCACATTCGCCAACTGGGGCACGGTCGTCCAGGTGCGGGCCTGGGCGCTGCGGGGGGGACTGTAGGCTCCGTGTTGAACGGTGATCCGGGTCAGAGGCCGGGCATCGGGAAACCGGGTCCGCACGTGGATGACGCCGCTCAACGCCGAGCTGCCGTACAACACGGAGGAAGCTCCTTTGATCACCTCTACCTGCTCCAGGTTTTCCAGGGGGAGGAAGCCCCAGCTAGGCCTGCCTGCATCTCCGCTGAGGATGGGCAGTTCATCCACCAAGATCATGACCCGGGAACCGGCGCCATAACTGAACCCACTTCCGCTTCGAATCTGAGGCTCCCCATCGACGAAGCTCACGCCTGGGGTCTGTTCCAAGGCATTTTCGAGGGAGGTGGTTCCCCGTTGCTCCACCAACCGAGGCGGCAACACCTCCATGGAAACCGTCACCTCGGCACTGCGCTGGGCGAATCGACCCGCGCTCACCACCACCGGACTGAGGTTCTCGTAAGGACTGAGTGTGAAGTCGATTTGGGTTCTGGGTGGGAGGGTTTGGGGCACCTTCCAGCTGTAGGTAGCGGTTTGGAAACCGATGAAACTGCATTGGAGGGAGAGGGTTTGGCCTGCCCAATCCGCCTTCAATTCCAAGCGGTAAACCCCTTGTTCATCGGAGAAGGCCCCCGCCTGCCGACCGGCCACCAGCACGGTCGCGTTGGGAAGTGGCTGCCCCTCATGGTCCGTGACCATGCCGGTGACCAGCTGAGCATGTGCCGTTCCCCACCCCATCCAGAGAGTGGCCGCACAGGCCCACCATTTCAGGATTTGATTGCTTGCCATCTGGGGGTGCAATATTGCGCCGTTTCGATGCAAGTCAAATCCCACTGACAAACTTCTGGCCCACGTCGGTGAATTGGAGGACGGGCGAGGCGGGCGAGTGCGTCAGTTTTGGGACATGAACGACGCGGTGGATGCGGGGTTGCGGACCCTGGAGTGGATGGCGCTGACCCGGATGCCACAACGGGGCCCAGTGGGGTACCGCCAGGCGCTGGAGGAGGCCAGCTGGGGCGAGGTTTGGTCCCGGAGTGCGCCGCAGGCCATTCAGGCGGGATGGCTGGAATGGGCACACAACATGGCCCAGGCGCATGTGGAAATGGGTGCCCGCGTGGTCACTTGGGAACACGGGGACTACCCGCGCCCGCTGGCCGAAATCTTTGATGCGCCACCGGTTTTGTACGTGCGGGGCGAGCGCCAAGCCTGGCAGGCCCCGGTGGTCGCAGTGGTGGGGACCCGGCGGTGTTCGGACGATGCCGCCCGGTGGGCTTACCGGATGGGCCGGGCGTTGGCGCAATCGGGCATCACCTTGGCCACGGGCGGTGCGATGGGCATAGACATCGCTGCGGTGAAGGGCGCCTTGCAAGGAGGGGGCCGGGTGATCTGGTGCCTCGCCGAGGGATTGGACCGGGTTTCACCATCCGCGAACCGACGCTGGGCGGAGGCAAGCTTAGAACGCGGCGCATGGGTGACCGAATTTCCGTTGGGTACCGCGGCACGTCCGTGGCGATTTGCCCACCGCAACCGGATTGTGGTGGGCCTCAGCCGCAGCGTGGTGTTGGTACAGAGCCCGGCCGATGGCGGCGGGATGATCTCAGCACGTTGTGCCTTGCAGTACAACCGGAACCTGGCGGTGCGGATGCCGCCTGACAACGCTCCCCGCTGGGCGGGCAACCACCATTGGCTTCTAGAGAATCCGCGCATGCAGGTACGCGACCCCTACGATTGGGTGGCCTCGCAGGGATTCTTGTTGCCCGCGGCTCCAGCACCGGATATTCCCGAACCGCTGCAGCCGCTCTGGGAAGAGCTCCTCGGCTCCTCGGGCCGAACCCCGCTCGACTTGTGCTCCGCCTTGGGGGTGGATGAGTGGTCTCTGCGGCACCAGCTTTTGGTACTGGAACTGCAAGGCAAGGTGCGTTCAGTTCCGGGCGGAACCTACGTGGCCCTGGAACCGACAGGAATCAGTTGAATCCGCCGGTGAACACCCGCCAAATATCGTTCCCCACGGCAAACAGCATCAAGGCCATCAACAAGATGATGCCGATGAACTGCGCACGCTCCAGCACCTTTTCTGGCGCGGGTTTTCCTGCCACCATTTCGTAGAGGAGGAACATGACGTGTCCACCGTCCAGGGCGGGAATGGGCAACAGGTTCATGAAGGCCAAAATCAGCGAAAAGAATGCCGTGTTTCGCCAAAACACTTCCCAATCCCACCCCGCATCGAAAACACTGCCGAAGGTGACCAAACTGCCCACTTGGGTAGCTCCCGACTTGGAGAACAAGAACCTGAGGGACAGGACATACTCCTGCAAGGTGCGGGCTGCAAGTTGAAAACCACTGAGCAGGGCTTCGGGGGCATCATAGGTCAAGGTTTCGGTGGCAAACTCCTTAAACTCTGCGTAGTCTTTGTTTGCAAAGCCGAGCTGCCCCAGGCTATCGGGCGTGGCGGTCACTGTGCGAATGGTTCCGTCAGGCGACTGGACCGTCATGTGGATGGGGGTCTCGGGATGGGACCGGATGTACTGCGTCGCTTCATCAAAAAACTGCATGGGGACCGAATCCATTGATACCAAACGGTCCCCAATGGACAGACCGGCTTCGGCAGCGCGCGAGCCATCCACGACATAGGCAACCTCCATGGGCATCCGAACACCGAATGGATTCCGAATCGAGGAGTCCACCAATTGCTGTCCCAAATCCGAATCAAAGCTCAACACCACGGTCTCTCCCCCGCGAAGCACCGTGGCTTCTTCCACGGAATTGAAGAAGAAGGCGCGGCGGATCTCGTTGAAGTGGGTGACTTCATCCCCATTGATGCGCACGATTTGGTCTCCATTCTCAAAACCCCAATCTGCCACCCGCTCGTCGACCTGAATCCCATACGGCATGGATCGCGTCGGTAGGACGGTTTCCCCCCAAACAAACAGTACCATGCTGTAGATTGCGAAACCCAAGATCAAGTTGACGATGATGCCCCCCAACATGATGATGAGGCGTTGCCACGCTGGCTTGGTGCGGAACTCCCACGGCTGGGGCGGCCGTTTGAGCTGCTCCGTGTCCATGGACTCGTCCACCATGCCTGCGATTTTCACATAGCCCCCCAAGGGCAACCACCCCAGGCCCCACTCGGTTTCTCCAATCTGCTTTTTGTACAGAGAGAACCACGGGTTCATGAACAGGTAGAACTTTTCCACGCGGGTTTTGAACCACCGTGCGGTGAGGTAATGCCCAAGCTCGTGCATGAACACGAGGATGGACAAGCTCAACAAGAGCTGAGCGGCTTTGATCAGTACGACCATGGGGTAAAACTCCGTGAAAAAGCGCAAAGGTAGGCCTGAGTTGGGAAATCTTGGCTTGGGGAGAATCAAACGGGGATTGCGCGGAGTGGCGTAATCTTGCAGGTGCTAACTGCCCCTTGATGAACGACTCCCGCAACCCGTCCCCAGCACGCAAACCCGCTGCCTCCCGTCCGGGAGGGGGCAGCCTGAAGGCTCGGCAAATGCGCATGCGGAAGCGGGTCTTCTGGATCGGCATTTCCCCCATTTTGGGTTTTGTCGGTTTGGTGTTGCTGGCGTCGTTGCGCAATTTGCCCGACACGGAAGCCTTGGCAAATCCGCGGACGGATTTGGCCACGCGGGTGTTTTCATCCGATGGCAAAATCATCGGCCGTTACTATGCGGAAAACCGCTCAGACGCCCGATTTGATGAACTGCCCCAGCACCTCATTGATGCCTTGGTCTGCACGGAGGACGCTCGGTTTTACGAGCACAGTGGCGTGGATTTCATCGGATTGGCCCGGGCGGTTTTTTTCCTGGGAAGCCGGGGTGGGGGCTCCACTGTGACCCAACAGTTGGCAAAACTGCTTTTCACCGAATCGTACGACCAGACTTCGCTCATTGAGCGCGCCCTGCTCCAAAAGCCCAAGGAGTGGATCATTGCTGCCCAGCTCGAGCGCTACTACACCAAGGGGGAGATCCTGGCCCTCTACCTCAACCGGTACGATTTCCTGAACCAAGCGGTGGGCATCAAGTCGGCGGCGAATGTCTATTTCGACAAGGATGTGAAGGACTTGAATGTACAGGAGTCCGCCATGTTGGTGGGCATGCTGAAGAACAGCTCCTTGTTCAACCCTTTGCGCCGGGAGGAATTGGTGCTCAACCGGCGGGAAACCGTGATGAGCCAGATGGTTCGGTATGGAAAACTGGAGGAAGCGGTCTTTGATTCTCTGCGGGCATTGCCGCTGGGATTGAATTACCAGCCCGTGAGCCATGACGAGGGGACCGCGCCTTACTTCCGGGAGATTTTGCGGGCGGAGTTGCGCGATTTGTTGCAGGAGAAGAACGAGGATGGCACGTTCAAGATCGCCAAGGCAGATGGCACACCGTACGACTTGTACCGGGATGGCCTGCAGATTTTTACGACCATCGACAGCCGCCTGCAGAAGGCGGCTGAGGCAGCGGTGCATGCGCATTTGGCCAACGAATTGCAAGCGGCCTTTGAGAAGGATTTGAAGAAGCGCCCGGAATCCGACTACCCCTTTTACCGAGGCATCGATCCCGCGGTACGGCAAGGCATTCTGGATGAGGCCGTTGCGGGCAGCGAGCGCCATCAGCAATGCACGGGCAAGGTGTGTCCGGAATGCGGCCGACCGGCATTTTACATCCTCTCCACCTCTGAGGACGGGGTGCCAACTTGGACCTGCGATGCGGACAAGGGGGGGTGCAGCCACACCTGGCACCGGCCCACGGAGAAAGAGATACAAGCACAGTTCAACACCCCGGTGCCCATGCGCGTTTTCTCCCACGCGGGCCCCAAGGACACCGTCATGACGCCGATGGACAGCATCAAGTACCACAAAGCGGTGCTGCATGCTGGTTTGATGTCGGTGGAACCGGCCACGGGCCACATCAAGGCCTGGGTGGGCGGCATCGATTACCGCTTTTTTAAGTACGACAACGTAGGCCAAAGCCGCCGGCAGGTAGGCTCTGTCTTCAAGCCGTTCGTTTACGCCACCGCCTTGCGGCTGGGCATGCGCCGCTGCTCGGAAATCCCGAACCAGAAGATCTGCCTGGACATGCCAGAAGGGTACCCAGACTGGTGTCCGGACAATTCGGATTTTGCCTATGGCGACATTGTGACCCTCGAGTATGCTCTGGCAAACTCCATGAACACGGTCACCGCCAAGCTCATCAAGGATTATGGAACCGAGCGGGTGATTCAGCTGGCCCATGACCTCGGCATCGAGAACGAGATTCCCAACTACCCATCCATCGCCTTGGGTGCAGCGCAGCTCACCTTGCGGGAGATGACGGTAGCCAATGCCTCGTTGGTCAATGGAGGCGTGTATGTGAGCCCGACCATCATCGCACGCATCGAGGACAAATTTGGAAATGTGATCTACACCCCCAAGACGGTGATTCGACAGGGTCTCGACGAGCGCACGGCCTACACGGTGCTACAGATGATGAAAGGGGTAGTCGACGGCGCGTACAGCATCGAAACGGGCAACCGGAAGGGGACCGCGATGCGCATCCGAGGGGACCGTGCCGACCGGGAGTACGACGGCATCCGGGCGCCGATGGCCGGCAAGACGGGAACCACGCAGAACAACACCGACGGGTGGTTCATCGGGTTGACGCCGGATTTGGTGACCGGGGTATGGGTGGGGGCACAGGATCCAACAGTCCGTTTCAGCACGACCCAGTTGGGCCAAGGGGCAAACACGGGGCTTCCGATTTATGGCTACTACATGAAGGCGGTCTACGCAAATGAAGAGGTAGGTTTGAGCCGCAGGGACTTCAACAAGCCCCGCGTGATGGGGCCGGATTCACTGGATTGCAGCAAGGTCATCCGGGAACTGCGGCCAAGGGATTCAGAAGGCCCGGGGGAGGAGGAGTTGGAAGAACTTTTCGGAGACTGAGTTTCAGAAACGAGCAACGACAGGAGAGCAGCCATGGCAATCAACAAGGTAGTTTCCAACGCACAGGAGGCGTGCGCTGGCGTCCAAAGCGGCATGACGCTGATGTTGGGCGGGTTCGGTTTGTGTGGAATCCCGGAGCATTGCATCGCTGAGTTGGTGCGTTTGGGGGTGCGGGATTTGACTTGCATCTCGAACAATGCGGGCGTGGATGACTTCGGGTTGGGGCTGTTGTTGCAGAACCGCCAGATCCGCAAGATGGTATCGTCCTACGTCGGAGAGAATGCGGAGTTCGAACGCCAGATGCTCAGCGGGGAATTGGAGGTGGATCTGATCCCCCAAGGGTCCTTGGCAGAACGCTGCCGTGCCGGGGGTGCGGGGATTCCGGCCTTTTTCACCCCTGCGGGTTATGGAACCGAGGTCGCCGAAGGAAAGGAGGTTCGGGTTTTTGATGGGGTTCCCCACATCTTGGAAACAGCTTTGCGGGCGGAGTTTGCTTTCGTGAAAGCTTGGAAAGGCGATGCGACGGGGAATTTGGTCTACAAAGCTACCGCGCGGAACTTCAACCCGCTGATGGCGATGGCGGGTACCATCACGGTGGCGGAGGTGGAGGAACTCGTGCCTGTGGGCGCGCTGGACCCCAACGAAATCCACACGCCGGGCATTTTTGTCCAGCGGATTTTCCAGGGAACGGCTTATGAAAAACGCATCGAACAGCGAACGGTTCGGCCCCAAATCTGAAGCACCATGTTGGACAAGCACGGCATCGCAAAGCGCATCGCGCAGGAGGTGAAAGACGGAATGTATGTGAACCTGGGCATCGGGATTCCGACGCTGGTGGCAAACCACATTCCCGAAGGCATCGAGGTGGAGTTTCAATCAGAGAATGGCATCTTGGGCATGGGACCGTTCCCGGTGGAAGGGGCGGAGGATGCGGACCTCATCAATGCGGGGAAACAGACGATCACGGCGCTGCCCGGGGCGGTTTTCTTCGACTCAGCGATGTCTTTTGCGATGATTCGGGGTCAACACGTGCACCTGACGGTTCTGGGAGCGATGGAGGTGGCGGCGAATGGTGACATTGCAAACTGGAAGATCCCAGGGGTCATGGTCAAGGGCATGGGCGGGGCGATGGATTTGGTGGCCAGTGCGAAGCGCATCATCGTGGCCATGACCCACACGAACAAGGCGGGAGAGTCGAAGTTGCTGGCGCAGTGTACGTTGCCGTTGACGGGTGTGGGATGCGTGAAGCGGGTGGTGACGGATTTGGCCGTGGTGGACATCCGCGGCGGGTCGTTTCACCTGGTGGAGCGGGCACCCGGGGTTTCGGTCGAGGAAATTCGGAATGCTACGGCGGGGCCGCTGGTGGTGCCCGCCGAAGTTCCGGAGATGGTGCTTTGAGCGGGGTCAGCCCTGGAGGACCACGGTGACGGCTTCGCAATCGCCGTCGATGGGGGGGGCGAACTTGGTCACGCGGACTTCGACCCGTTGGGCCAAGGGGAGTTCCGATCTCAGGGCCTGGACGATGCGCCCTGCAACGTGCTCGATGAGGCGAGAACGCTGGGTCATCTCCTGAGCCACGATCCGGTGGACGTCGCAGTAGTCGATGGTCAGGGCGAGATCGTCCGTCGCAGCGCTCGGACCGAGGTCGGCTTCAAGGACGACGTCCACGCGGTAATTCTGCCCGATGCGCGCCTCTTCTTCCATACAACCGTGGTAGGCGTAGAAGCGGAGGCCCTGTACTTCAATCCGGTGTGCCATGGTTCAAGCTTGGGCGCGGAGGGCTTCGATTCGGGCCAAGCCTGATTGCAGGCGTTGGAGCGTTTCGGTTTGGCCTAAGAAAGCGGCAAAATCGAACATGGACGGTCCGCCTCCTGTGCCAGTCAACACAATACGGAAGGGCAGCATCAGCCCACCCATCCCCCATCCGCGCTCGGCAAGCAGCCCTTGAAACGCGGCTTCGACGTCAGCGGCACCGAACTGGGGTAGATCGGCCAAGACGGCCCCCAAGGACCGCAACATCTCCGAGGTATCGGGTTTCCACCGTTTGTGGACCAGGTCCATATCTGGGGCAACCGGGGCCTGGAACAACCAGGTGGTCTGAGCGATTTCATGCAAGAAATCCACGCGCTCGAGCATCATGTCCAGCAATTGACCACAGCGCTCAGGGGTAGGCTGTGCTTCAGCGGGAAGCAGGGCCGCGAGTTGGGCCGACAGCACCTCTTTCGGTTGCTGGCGCAGGTGCTGTGCGTTGAACCACCGGGCTTTGTCTGGATTGAAGCGGGCGCCAGACTTCACCACGCGTTCTAGGTCGAAACGCTCCGCCGCCTCAGCGAGGGTCATCAATTCCTGGTCATCCCCAGGGCTCCAACCGAGCAGCAGGAGCATGTTCAGGAAGGCTTCGGGCAGGTAACCCGCCTCGCGGTAACCCGGGCTGCGTTTGCCCGTTTCGGGGTCCACCCAGTCCAATGGAAACACCGGGAACCCCCCTGCATCTCCGTCCCGTTTGCTCAACTTCCCGTTGCCCGTGGGTTTGAGGATAAGCGGTAGGTGCGCAAATGCAGGCGCATCCCAGCCCATGGCCCGGTAGAGCAGAGCATGCAGCGGCGCGCTTGGCAACCACTCCTCCCCCCGGATGACGTGCGTGATGCCCATGGCATGGTCATCCACAATGTTGGCAAAGTGGTACGTTGGCAGCCCGTCCGCCTTCATCATCACCTTGTCGTCCAGCACCGCAGTAGACACGCGCACTTCACCGCGGATGAGGTCGCGAACCACCACTTCTTCTGGGTCGTCGGGCATCCGGAACCGCACCACATGGGGGGTTCCTGCGGCGAGCAGCCGTTCGACTTCGTCTTGGGGCAAGGCCAAACCATTCCGCATCCCGCCCCTCCGCGCGGCATCATACTGCCAAACCTCGCCCCGTGCTTCCGCCTCCGTCCGCTTTGCCTCCATCTCCGCGGGGGTATCAAAGGCGAGGTAGGCTTGGCCCGAAGCCAGCAAATGCCCGATGGCCTCCCGGTAAATCTCCCCGCGCAGGGACTGCTTGTACGGCCCGCAAGGCCCGCCTTTCTCCCCTCCTTCATCGGGCTCAATGCCGCACCACTTTAAGGCTTCCAGGATGTAAGCTTCGGCTCCGGGTACAAACCTGCTCTGGTCCGTGTCTTCAATGCGCAGCAGAAAATCCCCACCCCAACGGCGCGCAAAGAGAAAGTTGTACAACGCCGTCCGCACGCCCCCCATGTGCAAGGGGCCCGTGGGGCTCGGGGCAAATCGGACGCGAACGCGGGATGCTGTCATGGGAAATCGGTCGGGGTCCGCGAAGATACGCCGCCGGGAATTGCAGCCGTGAATCCCTCCCCCCCGCGGACAAAGTGTGCCGTTCGGCGCACGGCTCTCGGCGCATGGGGGCGGGAGATTTGACCTGTTCAAAACAACAAAACCATGAACGCATTGAGAAACAAGGTCCAACTCATTGGACGCCTCGGGAAGGACCCCGAGATCCTGCAATTCGACGGCGGCAAGTCGAAGTGCAACTTCCCGCTCGCCACGCACGAAATCTTCCGGAACGCGGAGGGCGAGCGGGTAGAACGCACGCAGTGGCATGACGTCGTGGCCTGGGGCCCCCTCGCCGACCTGCTGGGGCAGAACCTGCGAAAAGGCGCCGAAGTCGCCGTCGAGGGGCGCATCGCCTACCGAACCTACGAGGATGCGGGGGGCCATACGCGGTACGTCACGGAAGTGGTGGTTTCGGAGTTTTTGGTGCTCGACCGCCGGCTGCCAGAGGTAGCGGAAGAGGGATCGTCGGCGGATTGAGTGCCCAGTGGGCAGAGGCGAGGGCGGGGGCAGACTGCGGTCTGCCCCCCTTGGGCCATTGCGCTTCGTGCTGAAGGGGCTGCCATTCGTGGACGCCCTTCGTCCCATCATTGGTGGTCGGCGGGGTAGTTCCTACCTTTGTGCACCACCAACCTGTGTGTGCAATGAGCAAGCAAGGCATCCTGCAATCGTCCTTGGCGAAAAAATACGTGATGGCCCTGACCGGCCTGTTCCTTTGTCTGTTTTTGGTGGGGCATTTGCTGGGGAACCTGCAGCTGTTTCAAGGAGGTGAGGCGGGCCGTGACGCATTCAATCAGTATGCGCGGTTCATGACGACCTTCCCGTTGGTCAAGTTGCTGAGCTACCTGACCTACCTCGGCATTTTGTTCCACATCATCGACGGCATCGTATTGACCGTGGCAAACCGCAAGGCCCGTCCGGTGCGTTATGCCATGGAGAAAGGTTCCGCCAATGCGGGCTGGAGCAGCCGCAACATGGGCATTTTGGGCACTGTGATCCTGGCGTTCTTGGTGGTACACATGCAGAACTTTTGGTATCAAATGCACTTTGGAAGCATTCCTTACGTGGATCTTCCAGACGGCACCCAAGTGAAAGATTTGCACACGGTAGTGGTTCACTTTTTCGATCCCGCGTCGAATCCGCTGGCCTTGGGTGCGGTGGGGCTGTACGTACTCGCCCAGGTGGCGATTGGGTTTCACTTGTGGCACGGATTTGAGAGCGCGTTCCAGTCCCTGGGCGTACGTCACCCGAAGTACTCGCCCATGGTTCAGGCCGTGGGACGCACCTTCAGCGTTGTGGTTCCTTTGATGTTCGCCTTGATCCCGGTGTACCTATTCCTCCAATCTTCATCGAACTAATTGATTGCCAGCAACATGTTGGACGCAAAAATCCCCCAAGGCCCGCTGGCCGACAAATGGACCCACCACAAGGACCATGTTCCTTTGGTCAATCCAGCGAACAAGCGGCTCATCGATGTGATTGTGGTGGGCACGGGATTGGCAGGCAGTTCTGCAGCCGCCTCCTTGGCTGAGATGGGGTACAATGTGAAGGCTTTCTGCTTCCAGGACTCTCCCCGGCGTGCCCACTCCATCGCCGCCCAAGGAGGCATCAATGCCGCGAAAAACTACCAGAACGATGGTGACTCGGTGTTCCGGTTGTTCTACGACACCGTCAAGGGGGGAGATTACCGGAGCCGCGAAGCCAAC
The DNA here is from genome assembly GCA_964405405.1 of uncultured Comamonadaceae bacterium. GTDB lineage: Bacteria > Bacteroidota > Bacteroidia > Flavobacteriales_D > Sanyastnellaceae > CAMCYM01. The sequence goes on from CAYONT010000009.1 coordinate 29,154, forward strand.
GTTTACCGCCTCGCTGAGGTGAGCACCAGCATCATCGACCAATGCGTGGCCCAAGGCGTGCCCTTCGCGCGGGAGTATGGTGGGTTGTTGGACAACCGCTCTTTCGGAGGTGTCCAGGTATCCCGTACGTTTTATGCAAAAGGCCAAACCGGGCAACAACTGCTCCTCGGTGCCTATTCCGCGTTGAGCCGCCAGATCTCCAAAGGGAAGGTCCAGCTCTACAACCGGCACGAAATGATGGACGTGGTGGTCATCGATGGCAAGTGCCGCGGAATCATCGCCCGCAACCTGGTCACCGGGGCCATCGAACGGCACAGCGCCCACGCAGTCATTCTCGCATCAGGAGGTTATGGCAATGTGTTCTTCCTGAGCACAAACGCCATGGGTTCCAACGTTTCTGCTGCGTGGAAGGCCCACAAAAAAGGTGCGTACTTCGCGAATCCCTGCTTCACGCAGATCCACCCAACTTGTATTCCGGTTTCAGGTTCCCATCAGTCGAAACTGACCCTGATGTCCGAGTCCCTTCGGAACGACGGCCGCATCTGGGTACCCAAAAAATTGGAGGACGCGGCGGCCATTCGGTCAGGCGCTTTGAGCCCCAACGACATTGCGGAAGCTGATCGGGATTACTTCCTCGAGCGCCGTTATCCCGCCTTTGGGAACCTGGTGCCGCGGGACGTCGCATCTCGGGCGGCCAAGGAGCGATGCGACGCCGGCTTTGGAGTCAATGAAACGGGCGAAGCCGTGTTCCTAGACTACGCTTCTGCCATCGAACGCTACGGTCGCACGGAGGCCAAGGTGCGCGGACTGGAATCACCAGACGAAGACACCATCCGTACGTTGGGAAAGGAGATTGTCAAGGCAAAATATGGCAATCTCTTCGACATGTACCAGCAGATTGCTGCGGACAATCCCTACGAAACTCCGATGAAAATCTACCCAGCGGTGCACTACACCATGGGGGGTCTTTGGGTGGATTACAATCTGATGACGACGGTACCCGGGTTGTATGCGGCGGGGGAGGCAAACTTCTCCGACCACGGAGCGAACCGTTTGGGAGCCTCGGCCTTGATGCAGGGGCTTGCAGACGGCTATTTCGTGTTGCCCTACACCTTGGGGGCCTACCTCGCCGATGACATCCGCACCGGACGAATTCCGACGGATGGCCCAGAATTCGCGGCAGCAGAGCAGGGAGTTCGCGAACGCATCGAGCACTTTCTCTCCAACCCGGGTGACACGCCGGTGGACGAATTCCACCGCCGTTTGGGCCGGATCATGTGGGACGAATGTGGCATGGCACGCAATGCGGAAGGGCTGAAGAAGGCCATGGCAGACATCGCCGCCCTGCGCGAGGAGTTTTGGAAAAAGGTCCGGGTGCCAGGCAGGGCCGACCAGTACAACCCTGAACTCGACAAGGCGGGTCGTGTGGCCGACTTCCTGGAATTGGGGGAACTGATGTGCAAGGATGCCCTGGAACGCAATGAGAGCTGCGGAGGTCACTTCCGCGAGGAATTCCAAACCCCAGAAGGGGAAGCACTGCGCGATGACGAGCAATACACGTATGTCGCGGCCTGGGAGTGCAATGGTTCTCCGAGCGAGGCGCGCTTGGTCAAAGAGCCACTGGTTTACGAGAACATCGAGTTGAAGCAACGCAGCTACAAGTAACCCACCATGAATCTGACATTGAAAGTTTGGCGCCAAAACGGCCCAGAAGATGCAGGAAGACTGGAAACCCATGAGGTCACCCAGATTTCTGAGCACATGTCGTTCCTCGAGATGATGGATGTGCTCAACGATCAGATCATCCGCCAAGGTGGGGACCCGATTGCGTTTGATCACGACTGTCGCGAAGGAATCTGCGGCATGTGCTCCATGTTCATCAATGGCGAGGCCCATGGTCCAGGCCGAGGGGTTACCACCTGCCAATTGCACATGCGCTCTTTTTCGGATGGGGATACGATCTACATCGAGCCTTGGCGTGCTGCCGCGTTCCCAGTAATCAAAGATTTGGTGGTAGACCGCAGTGCCTTTGACCGCATCATCCAAGCGGGTGGTTACATCTCCGTGAACACATCGGGTCACACGTTGGACGCAAATGCCATCCCCGTGCCCAAGGACGATGCCGACGAGGCTTTCAACGCAGCCACCTGCATCGGTTGTGGGGCCTGTGTCGCTACATGCAAGAACGCTTCGGCCATGTTGTTTGTCTCCGCCAAGGTTTCTCAGTTCGCTTTGCTGCCCCAAGGTCAACCTGAGCGCCAAACCCGGGTATTGCGGATGGTGGAGCAGATGGACAAGGAGGGCTTCGGCAATTGCACCAATACCGGAGCTTGTGAGGTGGAATGCCCCAAAGGCATCAGCCTTTCGAACATTGCCCGGATGAACCGGGATTACTTGGGCGCTTCGCTTCGTTCCGAGTGATTCGGTTTCTGGTCGCAGTTGTTATTTTTGGCCTCGCAATGACGGGATATAGCGCAGCCCGGTAGCGCGCTTCGTTCGGGACGAAGAGGCCGCAGGTTCGAATCCTGCTATCCCGACTTTACCCCGCCCTCCATCGAGAGGGTGGGGTTTTTTTTCGACCGAATCGGGTGGAGTGTAAGGAAATTTGGGAATCCAGCGAGCAACACCCCCATGGAGTTGGCGTATATTCGAGCATGAAACAACTGATAACAGGGGCTCTCGTGTCTATGGGCATCGTTGGATTTGCTCAGGGAAAGATGACGACCCAATTCCGGGTAGAGGGAGTTTGCAGCATGTGCGAAGAGCGAATTGAGGCGGTGTTGGATGTACCGGGGGTGGTTGTGGCAGATTGGGATTTGGCCAGCAAAGAATTACGCGTGGTCTACAAACCCAAGAAGATCAGGGAAGAAGACCTGCATGCCCTGTTGAACTCCGTGGGACATGACACGTCGAAGCGCCGTGCGTCAGACGATGAGTACGCCGGCATCCACAGTTGCTGTCGTTACCGGGAATCCTCTGGCTGTTCGGAAGGGCTGGATTCGAAGCAGTGACGCTCCGAATGTGGTTGCACGGCAGTTGGTTGGGCCTGGTCTTGATGTTGATAGCCCCGGCTTCCTGGGGCCAGGTCGGTGAGAAGCTTTCGACGGCGAAAGGGAAGATTTACGCAGAGGTACCCGGAGAGAAACCGGGTGAACCCCAACACGACCCTCTGCCCGGGGCACACATTCGAAGTCTGGCGCAAGGCAACGGAACGGTGACCGACGGGTTCGGATTTTTCAAACTGGAGAAGGTGGGGATAGGGGATACGCTCGAGGCGTCGATGGTGGGGTTCCATTCTGTTCGTTGGGTTTTTCGGGGAGAGGGATTTGTGGAGATTCCGTTGGTTTCGGGCATTGCAATCGCCGCGGCTGAGGTGCGGGCTTCCGGACCCACTGCATCCTATTCCCTCTTGGATCCGAGGCATGTGCAGCAACTCAACCGAGGAGAATTGGTGAAAGCGGCGTGCTGCAACCTTTCTGAGGCTTTTGAAACAAACGCATCGGTGGATGCTGCCTTCACAGATGCGATTACGGGCACCCGGCAGATCCGCATGTTGGGACTGGACGGCAAGTACACGGCATTGCAAGTGGACAATTTGCCGGGTCCCCGTGGCCTCTCGGTGGTAGAGGGGTTGATGTTGATTCCAGGGGATTGGGTGCATGCCATCGCCATTTCCAAAGGAGCGGGTTCCGTCATAGGCGGGTACGAGAGCATCACAGGCGAGATCCATGTAGCGCTCATGAATCCCATGACCGCGCCACGGCTTCACGTGAATTTGTATCAGAATGAATCGGGTCGAACCGAGTTCAACCACGTCAGTCGGCATGCGGTCAGCCGCCGATGGACAACGGCCTTGTTGACACACGGATTGCAAAACAGGGCGATCAACGACCGCAATGGGGATGGATTTTTAGACATGCCCTTGCAGCGACATGGCATCGTGCGCAATGAATGGAAGTTCATAGGGGACCGAGGCATGGAGGGAGAGTACAGTGTGACAGGGGTTCAAACGGGTTTGGCGGCGGGGACAGTAGGCACGTTTCGAGACGCGGATCGCGGATGGTCAGGGATGGGCCATTCGTTGTTGCAGACGCCTGACACGGTGGGTACGCGTTGGTCGGCCGCCTCAGAGACGTCTCGGATAGAAGCTTCTGCAAAAACAGGATTCTTGTTTTCGGATCGTCCAGGTCGGAGCATTGGAACCCAGTTTTCTGGGGTTTGGCATTCGACCGAACAGAACTTTGGAGGATCAACCTACCAAGGCGAGGAGCAGATGTTCCGGGCGAATGTGCTGTTCGCCGACATCTTAGGCACGACGGACCACAAATGGACCGCGGGCATTTCTTGGTTGTGGAACCGCTTTGATGAAACCGCACATTGGTCGTGGAGGACGGATTCGGTGGGCGCTCCCACGGCGCGCCGGGACCAAACCCTGCATCGTATAGAGCGCGTACCGGGCGCATTTTTTGAGTACACATTCAACGATGGGTTGCGCTGGAATGTCATCGCTGGTATCCGTGCGGATCACCACAACCTGTATGGGATGTGGTTGAGTCCCCGGTTGCATGCCCGTTGGAGTGTTACGGAGCATGTGGCCCTGAAACTGGCTGCGGGACGTGGACGCCGTGTCCCCAACCCCTTGATGGAGCAACGCGGCTCGTGGGCGAGCAACCGGGTGTGGTGGGCCATTGACGGGACGACCTTGGAGCGTCTGCCTTTGCCCGTTTCGGGATTTGCTCCGGAAGTGGCGGACAACGTGGGGTTGAGCATGACCACCAAGTTTCGTTTGGGCCATCGAGATGCGGGACTTGCCTTGGACGCTTTCTACACGCGTTTCCAGAATCGGTTGGTGGTGGATTTGGATGCCCGTCCAGGAGAAGTTGGTCTGTACAATTTGTTGGGCCGTTCGGAGGCCTTTTCAGCCCAAGCAGAATGGGATTGGTCGTTCCATCGCCGGTGGGATCTGCGGATGGCTGTGCGTTATGTTGAGGCAAACACGGACCGGTTGGGCACACCGGATCGTCGAGATCCCTTTGTCCCGGTTTTCAGGGCCTTTTCCCAGTGGAGTTACGCCAGCAAGCCCAAGGCTTCGGGCCAACAGTGGCGTGCGGATGCCACTGTACAATGGATGGGGCCACAGCGATTGCCCAACACGGAGGGGTTGCCCTTGGATTTTCAGCGTCCGGGGGAGGCACCAGGGTTTTTCCAGGTGAACTTGCAAGGAACGCGGCAGTTTTCCAAGGTGTTGGATGTTTACCTGGGGGTAGAAAACCTCACGAATGTGCGACAAAGCCGGCCCATCCTGGGACAAGGTGTGGAAGACGCAGATGCATTCGACCGGCACTTCGATGCGAGCCTGGTGTACGGACCCATTTTTGGTCGGATGATGTACGGGGGGCTTCGGTGGCGTCTAGAAGGTGCCTCCGAAGGAGATTAAGCCACCCTGCTTGCGGTTGAGCTGCGTAGTTGGGGAGATTCCTCCGCGTACCGGGGGTCAGGTAGGTAGGCCAACTTGTGCATGCAACGAACCTCTACCTGGATGCAATCCCATTGAACGGTAACGGTGCCTTGGATGCGGTAGATGCCCTTGCCACGGAAGGGAAAGGCACGGAGTTGGGGAGGGAAGTGGACGGTGTCCAACCAATGGCCACGGGCATCCAGAAAGCAACCGAATGCCATGCGCTCGCCTTGCACAGTGCGGGTGTCTTTCACGGTAACCAAGTATCCCACAGCAACCACCTCCCGCCCTTCCCAATGTCGCAGTTCGGATGCAGGGATGCCCTCTGCCGCCCTTTCGGCAGCATCGGGTGCCAGAAGGGAAAAGGGATCCTCCAGAGGAAACCCCAAGAGTTCGAGTTGGTCGAAGGCTTGCTCCAAAGGGCCGGATACCTCAACAGGCCAGTGGTGGTTCAGGGGTTCCGGGGCGAAGAGCGACCTAGGCCGCGTTGATTTCTTCCCAGGCCCGAGGCGCATATGGGCTTCCCACAGCAGCGCTTGCTGGGAAGCTCCTGTGAAACGAAACCCTCCGATTCGGATCATGCGAGACAAGGAGTCCAGCCCCATGGGCACCCGCCGGATGAAGTCGGCCAGCGAGGAGAAGGGACCTTCCGCCGTTCGCGCTTCCAGCCAAGCGGCCACCCCCCGCTCTTCCAATCCGTGCACCAGTTGAAATCCCAAGTAGATTCGGTTGAAGGCGCCGTCCCAAACGGCCGCATTCCCCCCCCGGTTCACACAGGGGGCTTCGATTTGGCTTCCCCACATCCGGGCCTCGTGCACGTAGAATTCCGTATCATAAAAGCCGCCCAAATTGTTGATGCAGGCGGTCATGTAGGCGCCCGGCCAGTGCGCCTTCAAGAAAAGGCTCTGGTAGCTTTCGACGGCATAGGAAGCAGAATGCCCCTTGGCGAAGGCATAGCCAGCAAAGCTCTCCACCTGTCGCCAAACCTCAGTCGCCACTTCGGGCGCGTGCCCCAGCCGAATGGCGCCTTCGATAAACCCGGTCTGCGCCTGCAAGAAGGCCTCCCGGGACCGGAATTTCCCACTCATTCCCCGCCGCAGAACGTCAGCCGCTCCCAGGTCCAAGCCTGCAAAATGGTGGGCCACCTTGATGACGTCCTCTTGGTACACCATGACGCCGTAGGTCTCGGGCATCAAGGCCAGCAAGGCGGGATGGGCCTGTCCCCGCTTCTCAGGATTCCGGTGCCGTTCGATGTAGGCCTGCATCATGCCGCTTCGGGCGACCCCCGGGCGAATCACCGAGCTTGCGGCCACCAGCCCCAGATAATCATCGACCCGTAGCTTGCGGAGCAACATGCGCATGGCGGGAGACTCCACATAGAAACAGCCCGTGGCTTGGCCGGTTCGGAGCAGGTGTTGGACGCCTGCATCCGCCTTGAACCGCGGCAAGTCATGCAGGTCAATCCCTGCTGCCGTTGCAGCGTCGTGGTCCGCAATGAGCGCGAGGGTGTCCCGGATTTTTGCCAAACCCCGTTGGCTGAGAATGTCAAACTTGTATAAGCCCACATCTTCAGCCACCACCATATCGAATTGCGTGGTCGGATACCCCCGGGGCGGAAGAAAGGTGGCGCAAAAGTGGTGGATGGGCCGGTCGGCAATCAAGATGCCACATGCGTGGATGGTCAGGCTGTTGGGGTGGTCTTGCAGGCGCTGAGCATACTTCAGCACCAACTGCTCTAGTGGTCCGGGGTTCAGGTTTTTGCCGTGGGCCAAGGCATCGATATCATGCTTTGGGAGCCCCAGGACCTTCCCCAACTCACGCACGGCTGCGCGGTATTGAAAGGTGCTGTAGGCCCCCACCAAGGCCACATGTTCAAATCTGCGAAAGATGTAATCGGTCATCGCCTCCCGGTCCGTCCAAGAGAAGTCAATGTCGAAGTCCGGTGGATGGCTGCGGTACAGGTTGATGAATCGTTCAAAGTACAAATCCAATTCGATGGGATCTACGTCCGTGATGCGCAGCAGATAAGCGACCAAACTGTTTGCACCGCTCCCCCTTCCCACGTAGAAGAACCCTTGTCTCCTTGCAAAATCGGTGATGTCCCAGTTGATGAGGAAGTAAGACAGGAACCGCTGTTGGCAAATGACCTGGAGCTCGTGTGTGAGGCGCGCTCGAACCTGATCCAGGCGCTGGGGGGTGGTGGCGGGATCATCCGCCGGGTACCGATAAGCCATCCCCTGTTCACAGAGTTGTTGGATCAACGCCTCATCTCCAGATTCGGTGCCCGTGTAGGTGGGTTGGTTGTGGTGGATTTGGCTTTCGGGGGCCTTCGGCAGGACCGCGGTACATTGCGCCATGACTTCCCGTCCCCGCGTTCGCCAGCTTTCGGGGAACGAATGGACGATTTGCGTGCTGATTTGTGCCCGCATTACATCCCGTGCATCGCCGGTTTGGTGCGGACTCAGGCGGCTCAACAGGATGTTGTGATCCACCGCCCGCAACAGCCTGTGTGCATTCCAGTCTCCGGTGTGGCGAAAAGTCCCCACATGCCACGCCAGGCACCTTTCCACCCATGCTTCCGTTCCTTTCAAACCCTGTCCCGCCCATTGGACGGCGTCCTGTTCCCACCACCGGACCCCAATCCACTCAAATGGCTTCAGATCCGCCGCCTCCAGGCCCCATTGTCGCCAAGCGGCCCAAGGGTAGATGACCTGAATCCGGTCCCATTCCGGGGCCCGCTGAGGCAACCCCTTGCCGGAGGCCAAATGCGCACTCAAATAGGCACAAAGGCTCGCCCATCCCTCCCAGTCTTGGGCCAACGCTACAAAGCGAACCGCGTCGCAGTGCCGAAACTCGACGCCCAACAGGGGTTTGATGCCGTAGGTTGGCGCCAGCTTCACAAACTCCCACGCGGCCGAGGTGTTGTGGATATCCGTTAGCGCCACGGTTTCTAATCCACAAGCTTGAGCCGTTCGGAGCAGCGTTTCCGGCGACATGAGGCCATAGCGTAGGCTAAACCAAGAGTGGGCAGTGATGAGCATATGCAGCACGAGACATGCGCCGCTGCGCGCCGCGAGATGGGAGACATGCGCCGCTGCGCGGCGCGAGACAAGAGACATGCGCCGCAAAGGCCCAAGGACGCGTTAAAACAGGGTGGGCGGAGGCTCGGGAGGAGGAGAGTCTTTTCGTCGGTTTTTTGCCCTGCTTTCCCCCATGCCGAAGCATTCGACATGTTCATGAAGGGAGAACTGGTATTCGGGCAGCAGCCGTTCACCGGTGGGTTCGAGGAGGTAAGACCCATTTGCCCTGGGATCCCGAATGGCAGAATCGATGGGATAGGCGTTGAGCCAGTGGTCAGGAATGGGCCGGAGCATGGCAGTGGCTTCGGCGAGCGGGGTATTGGGATCCATCCAGGTTCGCTCTTGATCAGGGTCGATGACCACAGGAGAGCGGTGGTGGCCAATGCGTTGTAGAATCCGGTTTGCCACGGTGGTGATGATGGCAAAGGAGCGGATGATTTCACCGCTGGCCGGGTCTGCCCACTCGTCCCATATCCCCGCTAGGGCAAAGGGCATTTCTCCATGCTTGGGATACAGGACGTACGGACGCTTGAGACGTTCTTCCTTGGGGCCTTCGATGAATGCGTCTGCAATGACCAGGCACCTGCGTTCCCGAATGGATTGGCGGAACATGGGCTTGTTCAGGATGCCCATCGCTCCCGTGTAGCGCGGATCGTCATCGGGGTTGTGATCGCCTTCGGACCGGGCATTGACCATGTAAAATTGTTTCTGTGCCCAGCGGGGTGTTAGGCCAAACTGGAACAACTGCACCGCCCCTGGCGCGTCATGAGCGATGACCGGCGCACGTTCCCCATGAGATACGTTGGCATTGGATTTCCATTCAACGGCTACATCGTTGGAGACGTGAACGTTGAACCTTTTTTCAACGGCTTGGACTTGGGAGATGGTGACGTAACGGCCGCACATGGGGGAGATGGGAGATATGCGGCTGCGCCGCGAGATAGGAGATATGCGGCTGCGCCGCGAGATAGGAGATGGGAGATGGAGGGGGAGGGGTTAGGGAACGGGGTCAGCGGGGTTAGTGGTGGCGGTTGGCGAGGAGCAGGGGAGCATCGCCGTTGAAGGGGTTGGGGCGGCCGATGGTCCGGGCTTCGAGCCCCGCAGCGGCGACGACGCTGCGGTCGCCGTAGCGGGAGCGGATGCGGTCGAGCGCCTGGTAGAGGTGGAGCCGTTCCTCAGTGTCCTGGAACAGATCCAGTTGGCAGCCCCCAGTGACCAGGTGGCTGAACCGGACGCCTACCAGGCGCACGAGCACGCGCCGGCTGTAAAGTCGGTCGAACAGTTCGAGGATCTTGGGCACGAGAAGGTGATCGGAGGCCGTGTAGGGGATGTGGGCCTGGGCCGTGCGCGTGTCGAAATCCGCGTAGCGGATTTTGACCGCAACGCACGCGGTACGGCGCTTTCCGCGCCGCAGTTGATAAGCGAGATTCTCCGTCATGGCGAGGAGAAGCGTTCGGAGCTGGGCCAGGTCCATCGTATCCCGGGCAAACGTACGTTCCGTGGAGATGGACTGCCTTTCGTTGAACGGGATGACCGGTGTGGGATCGATACCCTGCGCTTTGCGCCAAATCTGGAGCCCGTTCCGCCCTAGGGCCCCCTCCATCCATTCCGGCTGCATCCGTTGGATGTTGTGGATGCGCCGCAAGCCCAGGTTGCGAAGTACCTGGTACGTATGGTCGCCCACCATGGGGATCTTGCGGATGGACAACGGCGCCAAGAAAGGTTGCTCTGTGCCGGCGTCGATGCGCAGGGCGTTGTTGGGTTTGGCCTCGCCGGTAGCCACCTTGCTCACGGTTTTGTTGACACTGAGCCCAAAGGAAATGGGAAGTCCGGTTTCCCGGATGATCCGCGTGCGCAATTCCCGAGCAAAGTTCCAACACCCGAAGAAGCGGTCCATGCCCGTGAGATCGGCATAGAACTCATCGATCGAAGTCTTTTCACAGACCGGAACGGCGGACCGAACAATCTCCGTCACCGCATCGGAATGCTTCATGTAGGCCGCCGAATTTCCCCGGATCACCACCGCTTCTGGACACATTTGCCGGGCCTGCCGCATGGGCATTCCGGAATGGACGCCAAAGGTTCGCGTCTCATAACTGCAAGACGCCACCACACCCCGGTCCCCTGTGCCTCCAATCAGAATGGGGCGTCCTTGAAGCCGGCTGTCAAGCAGTCGTTCCACCGACACGAAAAACGTATCGAGGTCGAGGTGGAGAATGGATCGGCGGGATTGGGGTTCCATGCGGTTGCTAAATTATTTGGCATTGCGTAAAAAACAAGCGAAGCGGGTGGAAAAAGTTTTGAACGGGCTACATTTGTGGGCGATGCTATGGAATTTGGCATGAAAACACCCCCAGTATACCTCGCGGAACAGCTCATCCGGCTCCGGAAATCCCGCGGGCTCACCCAGCAGGCACTGGCGGAGGCATTGAACTTAACACGCTCAGCCATAGGCGCTTATGAAGAGGGCCGAGCGGAGCCCAAACTCGCCACCCTCAGCGCACTGGCCGCATTCTTCGGGGAATCGTTGGACGCCCTGGTTCTCGGGCCCCAGGAAGGGCGCACCTTGGCCCACCGGACCGGCACGCACCTGCGGGTGCTGACCGTTCCGACCGCTCCGGGTGATCGGGAGCGCGTCGCGGTCGTACCCGTGCGCGCAGCCGCGGGTTACCTGAGTGGATACGGCGATCCGGAATACATGGGAGCCCTGCCCACCTTCGCCCTGCCGCTCAAGGAGGTATCACCGGACGCCACTTACCGGCTCTTCCAAATCGAAGGGGAGAGCATGCTCCCCATTCCCCCGGGGAGCTACATCCTGTGCACGTACCAGGAAAACTGGACGCACGCCGGGGGCATGCGGCCCTATGTCGTCGTCACCCGCGAGCACGGAATCGTCTTCAAGCGGCTCGAAAACCGGTTGGATACGCATGGAGATTGGTTGTTTCTGTCAGACAACCCGGATTTTGCACCGTTCACGGTCGGGCCCGAGGACATTGTCGAAGTGTGGCGCGCGGTGGGCTATTTGGCCTTCCATTGGCCTACACCTGCCTTTTCCGGCATGGAGCGCATCCAGGTGACCCTCGACCAGGTCCGGGAAGATGTGAAGCACCTTCGGGCGCAATGGAAGCCAGGAGGCCCCATGGACTGAGCGGGAAGTAGCGCCGTCCCCTG
>CAYONT010000009.1:40962-46346 GCA_964405405.1 uncultured Comamonadaceae bacterium
GCGGCGACGACTTCTTTTACTTCGGGAATCTTCGCCGTCAGGAGCTGTTCGATGCCGCCCTTGAGGGTTTGCATCGAGGAGGGGCAACCGCTGCAAGCACCGCGCATCCGGACATAGACCGTACCGTCTTTGAAAGCCTTGAAGTCGATGGCACCGCCATCTTGTTCCACTGCAGGACGCACAAATTCATCCAACAAGTGCCGGATGGCGTCATCGAACGGAGAGGGTACGATGTCGTTGTCCTCGATGAAGCCGGTGCCAGTGGCCGAAGCGAACGCCGCGCCGCCCGCGCCGCCCGCGCCGCCCGAACCGCCCGCGCCATGCTCCGAGGCATGGCCGGCTCCGAGTTGACCGGATTCCCAAGCGGCTTGGAGCGCTTCCACGTCTACGGCGACGGGATGCTCCATGAGCCACTCCCGGATGTATTCGCGCAGCTGTTGAACGATCATCTCCCAGCCCAAGGCGCTGTCCTTGGTGACCGAGACGAAGGGCCCGCTGATGAAAACCGAGGTGACAAAGGGAAAGTGAAACAGCTCCGTGGCGAGGGCGGAGCAAACCGCAGCTTCTTGGGGCGAACGGAACTCGATCTGGTGGCCACCGGGGAGCAGGTCGCGGTCCGCCACGAACTTCATGACCTCCGGATTCGGGGTCATTTCGGCGTACACAGAAGTGGGAATGGGCATGGTGCAAAGGTAGAAGGGGCCGCGTAACTTGGCCGCTCAAAAACCGCCATTTTGAAAGTTTTGCAACCTGTGAATTCCGGTCGAAATGCAGGCCTGGAGGGCCTGTGGGGCCTGCGCCCTGTCCTCTTGGGGGCCCTGCTGACCTTCGCCGTGGGGGCCGTAGGCCAAACCCTCTCCACAACGTTCCCCTCCAACGGGACCACGGATCCCGACGTGGTGAGCGTGGTGCTGGAGCACGCCACGGTGCATTTGCCTGGCGGGGAGGTGTTGCGTGATGGCGCTGTGTGGGTCCAAGGGGGCCGGGTGGAGGCCGTGGGGCCGAGCGGAGCTTTGCCGGTTCGGGGTGCTGTGGTTCGGTTGGACTTCACGGGGTTGCACCTGTACCCGTCGTGGGTGGATTTGAGCCCGGATTGGGTTTGGCCTGAAGGATTCGCCAAGACGCCGGAGGGACGGCAAGGGGGCGGGGCCCAAGAACTGTCGGACAAGCGGGGGGCTTTCGGCTGGAACGAGGCGGTGCGGCCGGAGGTGGATGCGGTCGATGGCTTCGACCCGCGGGAGGGCAGGCAGAGCGAGGTGGCGGCGCAGTTGCGGAAGGCGGGGGTGGGGACGGTGTTGGTTCACGTTCAGGATGGGCTGGCGCGCGGAACCGGGGTGCTGGCAGCGGTCGGAACGGACCCCCGCCGCGCGCTGTTGGTGCCCCGTGCCTCCACGCACTGGAGCTTCCAGCGCGGGAGTTCGAGCCAGGACTACCCCCGGTCGCTCATGGGCGCCATCGCTCTGCTGGAACAGACCTATCACGACGCGACCTGGCACGCTGCAGCGACCGCGGCTGGGGAGCGGCCGGAGCCGAATCTGTCCCTGACGGCCCTGTCGGAGACCCGCCGGCTCCCCGCCTTCTTCGCGGTCGGCGGGTGGGCCGATGCCCTGCGGGCCGACGCACTGCGACGCCGGCTGGGCACAGACCGGCCCTGGATCCTGACCGGCGTGGCGGATGGTTACCAACGCGTGGCCGAGTTGCAGGCCACCGGCGCAGCCTGCGTCGTGCCCTTGAACTTCCCGAAACCCTTCGACGTGGCGGACCCAGAAGCCGCCCGGTTGATTCCGTTGGGCGAGCTCAAACACTGGGAATGGGCGCCCTCCAATCCTGCGGTGCTGCACGCCGCAGGCATCCCCATCGCCTTCACCACGGCCGGCCTGAAGGACCCGGCGGACGCCTGGGCGGCCACCCGCCAGGCCATCGAGCGGGGTTTGTCCCCGGAGGCCGCCTTGGCGGCTTGGACCGAGGTGCCGGCGCGCTTGGCCGGTGCGGCCGACCGGGTGGGGTCCATCCGGCAGGGCGCAGAGGCGAACTTCCTCGTGATGTCCGGCCCCATTTGGGAGCCCGATTCACGGCTGTTGGAACATTGGGTCCAAGGTGTGCCGGAGGTGCTGGCGGACCGCGAGGAAGTGGACCTGCGCGGTTGGTACGACGTCGGTTGGGAAGGCGCCATGGTGCGGTTGGAGATCTCCGGCAAGCGCGAGAAGCCGGAGGCCGCCCTGCTCCTCCGCAACGCTGCAGACACCCTGCGGATTCCGGTGCAGTTGCGCCGGCAAGGCCGCCAGCTGCAGTGGGACTTCCACATCGACACGCTCGGGATGTCGGGATGGGTTCGCATGCAAGGCCAAATCTGGATGGACAGCCGCATCATCGAAGGCGATGGCATCCGGCCCGATGGCACCGCTTTCACCTGGAGCGGCATCCGGCAATCGGATGAGCGGGGCGATCCCCGGTCCGCAAAATCGCAGACCGAAGGGTCGGACGGAAACGAAGGAGACGCGTTGGGGGATTTGGTTTATCCCTTCACGGCGTACGGCCGCCCTGAACTTCCGCGCCAAGGGTCGGTTTGGATTCGGAACGCTACGGTTTGGACGAACGAGGCCCAGGGCATCCTCCCCTATGCGGAGGTCTTGATCCACCAGGGGAAGATTGTGGCGGTGGGCAACATGCTCAACCCCACGGCGCTCTTGGGGGCCCAAGTGGCCGCTGGCTTGCAGGTCATCGACGCTTCCGGTAAGCACGTGACGTCCGGCATCATCGACGAGCACAGCCACATCGCCATTGCGCGCGGGGTCAACGAGGGCACCCAGGCGTCGAGCGCCGAGGTGAGCATCGGCCATGTGCTGGATTCGGAGGACATCGAAATCTACCGCCAGCTGGCCGGGGGGGTCACCGTTGCCCAATTGCTCCATGGCTCCGCAAACCCGATCGGAGGCCAAAGCGCGGTCATCAAACTCCGCTGGGGGGCAGCGCCCGAAGCGCTCAAGATGGAGGGGTCGGTGCCTTTCATCAAGTTTGCCCTGGGCGAAAACGTGAAGCAGAGCAACTGGGGCAATGAGTACCGGAGCCGGTTTCCTCAGTCGCGCATGGGGGTAGAGCAGGTGTATTACGACCATTTCTTGCGCGCAGCGGCCTATGATGCCGCTTGGCAGGCCCATGCGGCGGCGGTGGCAGGCGCAACCCGCCGAGAGCGGCGCAACGGGAGCGAGGCGGTGGCACCGAGGAGGGACTTGGAGCTGGAGGTTTTGGCCCAAATCCTGCGTGAAGAGCGGTTCATCACTTGCCACAGCTACCGGCAGGATGAGATCAACATGCTGATGCACGTCGCGGATTCGCTGGGATTCCGCATCAATACGTTCACCCACATCCTCGAAGGATACAAGGTGGCGGACAAGATGGCCCAACACGGCGCGGGCGGCTCGAGTTTCAGCGACTGGTGGGCCTACAAGTACGAGGTCAAGGATGCGATCCCATACAACGGTGCTGTGCTCCACGGCCAAGGGGTCGTCACGGCGTTCAATTCCGACGATGCAGAGATGGCCCGACGGCTCAACCAAGAGGCGGCAAAGGCGGTCAAGTATGGCGGGGTGAGTGAGGAGGAGGCTTGGAAGTTCGTGACGTTGAACCCGGCGCGTCTGCTGCACATCGACCACCGGGTGGGGTCGTTGGCTCCTGGCAAGGACGCCGATGTGGTCATCTGGAGCGACAACCCCCTGAGCATCTACGCCCGGGCCGAGCAGACGTATGTCGACGGCCGGTTGTACTTCGATCTTGCTTCAGACCAAGCCCTGCGGGCCGCCATGGTCCAAGAGCGCGCCCGACTCGTCCAAAAGATGGCGGGCGATGGCACCCCCAAGGAGGAGCGGCGCAAGCCCTCCGGGCGGGTCCGCAACCACTACCATTGTGACACCCTGACCGACGAAATCCGATGAATCCTCTCCGGCCCACCCTCCCGAAGCCCTTTCGGTCTCCCAGGTCTCTCAGGTCCTGCTGGTCTCCCCGGCCCATCGCAGCCCTGATCGCCCTCGCCCTGGGGCAATCCGTTGCTCCCAGCCCGGCGCTCTGGGCCCAGCCCACGCCGGCCCCTCCCCAGACGGGCGCCACCCTCCTCGTCGGCGCCAAGGCCCACCTCGGCACGGGCGATGCCATCGAGAACGCCGCCATCGGATTCCGGAACGGCACCATTGACTTCGTGGGCCGCGCCAACGAGGTCGACCGATCGAAGTACACCGAAGTCGTGGACGTGACCGGAAGCCACGTGTACCCTGGCTTCATCGCCCCCAACACGACCCTGGGGCTGCAGGAAATCGAGGCCGTACGCGCCTCCGTGGACGCATACGAGGTGGGCACCTTCCGACCCAACGTACGCTCGGTCATCGCTTACAACACCGAGAGCGAGGTCATTCCCACGGTGCGGACGAATGGCGTGCTGCTGGGCCAACCCACGCCCCGCGGGGGCGTGATCAGCGGCTCGAGCGGTGTGGTCCACTTCGACGCATGGAACTGGGAGGACGCTGCCATCCGCATGGTCGACGGCGTGCACCTGCACTGGCCCGCGATATTACACCGCCACTACGATTCCGGAACTTTGGAAGTGCGACGGGCCAAATCCTACGACCAACAGCGCCGCGAAATCGAATCTTTCTTCCGGGAAGCGGCCGCCTACCTGCAGGCCCATCCCCGGCCCGTGGCAGAAGTCTCCGCCACCCCGCGCGACATCCGGCTCGAGGCCATGCGTGGGGTGTTTCGCGGGGACGCTGCTTTGTACGTCCATGCAGACGATGCCCGGGCCTTGTCAGAGGTGGTGCATTTCAAGCGTGCGTTCAACCTGGCACAGGTAGTCATCGTGGGCGGTGCAGAGAGCCATCGGGTGGCCGATATGTTGCGCGACAACGGCATTTCCGTGATGCTGCAGCGCGTTCACAGCTTGCCCTACCACGAGGATGATGACGTAGATCTGCCCTTCAAGCTCCCCAAACTGCTGCAAGATGAGGGGGTCTTGTTCTGCTTGCAAAACGAGGGCCCCCACGAATTCATGGGCACGCGCAACCTGCCGTTCTATGCGGGAACAGCTTGTGCTTATGGTTTGACCTACGAACAAGCCGTTCGCAGCGTATCCCTGAACGCCGCTCGCATCCTGGGCATCGACGCGCGCTATGGCTCGCTGGAGGCGGGAAAGAGTGCAACGCTGTTCATTTCGACGGGGGATGCCTTGGACATGCGGACAAACCACGTGACCCACGCGTTCATCGATGGCCGCTCCATCGATCTCAACAACCGCCAGCGGGAGTTGTACCGGAAGTACCAAGCGAAGTACAACGCGCCCATCCAGGACTGAGGCCCCTCGGTGGACGACGGCGCCCCTCGGTGGACGACGGCGCCCC
>CAYONT010000009.1:46446-68683 GCA_964405405.1 uncultured Comamonadaceae bacterium
GCCCCTCGGTGGACGACGGCGCCCCTCGGTGGACGACGGCGCCCCGGGATTTCCCGGTTTACTCGACCTGGAGATTGAGCTCCTTGGGACCCTCCACGGTGTACTTCATCTCCCGCTTCTCGCTTTTTCCAGCTGCAACGCGGAAGTCCCAGAGCACCGTTCCAGTGGAGGCTTCCAAGCGACCGTTGTCGAGTTTTTGGGTCGTGATGACGATTTCTTCGTTGTTGGCGATGGGGATTTGGTCGTCCAGTTGGATGTGGATTTCGCTTTTCTTGCGGTTGGTGACCACAAATTCGTAGGTGCGAATGAACTTGTGCTTGGTCCCGGTCAGGTTGCGGTCGTCTTCTCGCAAGGTGCGCTTGCGCCGGACCTGGATGCCCGGATCGGCTCCGAGTGACAGCGCCAGGGTGTCTGCGTTGAAGTCAAGTTGCAAAACGCTCTGACCCATGTAATCCTCCTCAAAGTAAATCTGCATCGGTCCGCTGAGCAGGTCGAGTTGCTCCCAATCGGTGAGCAAGGCCGTGAGGTACACCTGGGGGTCGAGTTTGGGTGTACACTGGTACAGGTATTCCACTTGAAGCGCGTGGTTGAGGATGCGCACCGAGTGCTGGAGACCATCGGCGGGGATGTCCTGCCTTCCCGAAACATCGAAGCGGGTCTGGGTGGGGGTGGCAGCCACCGTGACGGGCGCGAAGTTGAGGTCATCGGCATAGCCCATCTCGCTGTCCGCCTGGGCACGTCTGCTAACAGCCACTTCAGAGGTGCTGTTGAACAAGGCCACAGGTGCCGCATTGAGCCCCTGGGTGTAGGCTGCTTGTCGGGACTGGGGCATGAAGGTGAGGTTGTAGGGGGACAGCATGGGCTTCGCCCGGTTGTTGCTGGGTGCGCCGGTGCTGATGCTCAAGGCCACCTGCTTCCAATCCTCCCCCGTAGAATTGTACACCATGGCCTGGTATTCCAATTGCAAGGGCTGTTTGAGGTCCTTCACCCGGGCATTGTAGCTCGGTGACCAAGTGGCTCCTTGCATCCAATAAGACAGCATCAAAGCCCCTTTTCCAGCCTGGTTTGCATCGATGCGGACCAACATTTCCAGCGTGCTTTGGGTAATGAGGGCCGGCAGGGCTGCAAGGTCTTTGTCCAAGGCCAAAACCTGTTCCTGCAGCCCCCGTACTTCCTTTTCAATGGCGGCCCGGCCGGTGTGGATGGCAGCAAATCGCTCATTGAAAAAACGGTTGGCATCGATGAGGCGCTGCAGGTCCACACCGCTGTCTTTGACGAGGAAGGACTGGTTGTTGAGCAACAGTTGTTCTTCCCGGTCGAAGAGTACGCCTCGACCCACCGCCACGTTGATGCGGTCGTTGAGTTCTTGGCGTTGCTTCAGCATCCGATTCCGGGTGGCTTCGCTTTCCTTTCCGGAGAGGGTGTCCACGTGGTAGCGGTGGCTGATGCTCACCACTTCGAAGGGACCATCTCCGCTCACCCGCACTTGGCTTGGGTTAACGGATGCATGTAGGCCGGTAAAAACCAATGTACTAACTCCTGGAACCAGGTTTACATCCGCGGTTCGTCGGACTTGGGCACCCTGCTGAAAGACCACAACCTGATCGATTTTCGACGGGACGGTTTTCTCGTTGTCTCCTGCACCCCAGGCCAGGGTTTGAACGAGGAGCACCAGCATCCATGCGATTCCGCTTTTCGGGAAGGGCCGGGATGGGGTGTTGAATCGGGGTGGGGCGAACGGTTGCCCCATCGGGGCGGAGGAGGTGCAGGATGGTTTCATGGGCTTGGCGAAACAAATGCCGTGCCGAAGTTAATACTTGGACCCAACGGGCGGAACGAGGGGGGGGAATTCCCGCGGGGACTTGGGGGGGTTCGGAAACGGGAGAGGGGGTCAGTACCCGAGGCGGCTGCGGACCCGCGCGAGGACGGGACCGGCCACCGCGCGGGCCCGGGCCGCGCCCGCTGCCAACGTCGCCTCGAGCGCCCCGGCATCCCCCATCCAGCGGGCGTATTCGGCCCGTTCGGCAGCGAAGCCATCCACGAGCGACTCCAGCAACTCCTTCTTCGCGTGGCCCCAGCCATACCCTCCGGCCCGCAGTTTCTCTGCCATCGCTGCCGCCGCAGCCGCCCCGGCCACCACCCCGTACAACTGCCAAACCACCGAACCCTCCGGGTCCTTCGGGTCCTCCAGGGGCGTGGCGTCCGTCACGATGTCCTTGTTGATCCGCCGTTTCAACTCCGCCGGATCGTCGAATACATTGAGTGTGTTCGATTTGGACTTCGACATCTTCCCCCCGTCCAACCCCGGCACATACATCGTCTCCGGCTGCGTGAGCTCCTGTGGCAGCACGAACGTCTCCCCCATCTGGTGGTTGAAACGCCCCGCCACATCCCGCGTCATTTCCAAGTGCTGGAGCTGGTCCTTGCCCACCGGAACGAATTCCGCATCATAGAGCAAGATGTCCGCGGCCATGAGCATCGGGTACGTGAACAGGCCCGCGTTTACATCCTGGAGGCGCTCGGATTTGTCCTTGAAACTGTGCGCCAACGTGAGCCGCTGGTAGGGATAGAAGCAACTCAGGTACCAGCTGAGCTCCGTCACCTCCGGGATGTCGCTCTGGCGGTAAAAAACCGTGCGTTCCGGGTCCAGACCCATCGCCAGCCAGGCGGCGGCCACGGACCGTGTGTTTTCCCGCAGCGCCGTTCCGTCCTTGATTTGCGTCAGCGAGTGCAGGTCGGCGATGAACAGAAATGACTCATTATCAGGCTTATGCGCAAGACCAATCGCAGGCCGAATCGCCCCCAACAGGTTGCCCAAATGAGGCGTTCCCGTGCTCTGGATGCCGGTCAGGATACGCGCCATGCTCCGGGTGCGGTTAGTTGGCGCAGTATTCGTCGAAGGCCGCTTGCAGGTGTGCAGCGATCATTTCGGCGGTTCGGCCTTCGATGTGGTGGCGCTCCACCATGTGTACCAACCGGCCATCCTTGAACAATCCGATGCTCGGCGAGCTCGGCGGATAGGGGAGCATGTACTGCCGGGCACGGTCCACGGCTTCCCGGTCCACGCCCGCGAAGGCGGTGGTCAAGTGGTTGGGACGCGTGGCGTGCTGGACGGCCAATTTCACAGCCGGCCGCATCGAGCCAGCGGCACAGCCACAAACGCTGTTCAGCACCAACAACAACGTGCCGGGCTGGGCAAGGGCCGCATCGACATCGGCGGGTGTGGTCAGCTCCTCAAAACCCACTTGGGTGAGGTCGGAGCGCATGGGGGCTACGAGTTCGGAAGGGTACATGAGTGATAAGAGATATGCGGCTTCGCCGCGAGATGGGAGACATGCGGCTTCGCCGCGAGATTAGGGCGCTGTAGAGCGCAGGTGCAGTTCGTTGTATTGGGTGGCATCGATGGGGCTGGGTGCATCGATCATCACATCCCGCCCGCTGTTGTTTTTCGGGAAGGCGATGAAGTCCCGGATGCTGTCACTGCCCCCGAGGAGCGAGCACAACCGATCGAAACCCAAGGCCAGCCCTCCGTGGGGAGGTGCGCCGAAGGTGAAGGCATTGAGCAGGAATCCAAACTGGGCTTCTGCTTGTTCCGGGGTGAAGCCCAGCAAATCGAACATCCGCGACTGAACCTCCCGATCGTGGATTCGGATGGAACCACCGCCCACTTCCACGCCGTTGATGACCATGTCGTAGGCGTTCGCACGGACCGCACCGGGATCGGAGTCGATGAGCCCCATGTGATCGGGCTTGGGGGAGGTGAAGGGGTGGTGCATCGCATGGAAGCGTCCGCTTTCTTCGTCCCATTCCAGCAAGGGGAAGTCCACCACCCAAAGCGGACGAAACACCTTGGGATCCCGCAACCCCAACTTTCCCCCCACGTGGAGGCGCAACTCGCTGAGCTGTTTCCGGATGGCGCTCAAGTCGCCCGAGAGCAGCAACAGGAGATCGCCCGTTGCAGCACCTGCATGGGCTGCCCACTGGGCCAAATCCTCCGCGCCATAAAACTTGTCCACGCTGGATTTGGCCGGACCATCTTCTGGCAAGCGGCAGTAAACCAATCCCTTGGCACCGATCTGTGGGCGTTTGACCCATTCGGTCAGTTCATCCAGTTCCTTGCGTGTGAAGCTTGCCGCTCCAGGTACGGCGATGCCCAGCACCGCCTCTGCCCCGTCAAACACGGGGAATCCTTTGCCTTGGGTCAGCGCCGTGAAGTCGACGAACTCCATCCCGAAGCGCACATCGGGCTTGTCGTTGCCATACCGGCGCATCGCCTCGTCGAAGGTCATCCGGGGGAAGGGCTCCAAGTGCACATCCAGCACCGTCTTGAACAGGTGTCGGACCAGGCCCTCGAACGTCTGGAGGATGTCCTCCTGCTCCACAAACGCCATCTCACAGTCGATCTGCGTGAACTCAGGCTGGCGGTCTGCCCGCAAGTCTTCGTCACGGAAGCACTTGACAATCTGATAGTAACGATCAAAACCACTGACCATCAGCAGCTGTTTGAACGTTTGCGGGCTTTGGGGCAGGGCGTAGAACTGACCCGGGTTCATCCGGCTGGGGACCACAAAATCCCGGGCGCCCTCGGGGGTGGACTTGATGAGGACCGGCGTCTCGACCTCGATGAACTCCAAGCTGTCCATGTACTTCCGCGTCTCCATGCTGAGCCGGTGGCGGAGCATGAGGTTCTGTTGCACCGGCCTGCGCCGCAGGTCGAGGTACCGGTACTGCATGCGCAGGTCGTCTCCGCCGTCTGTGGCATCCTCAATGGTGAACGGCGGCGTCCGACTGGCATTGAGCAGGGTCACCTCGGTCACCTCGATTTCGATGTCTCCCGTGGGAATCCCCGCATTTTTCGACTCCCGTTCGCGCACCGTTCCCGTGGCCTGTACCACGAATTCCCGTCCCCACTTGCGGGCCTGCAGACACAGCTCCGGGCGCGTGTCCATGTTGAAGGCCAATTGGGTCAAACCATACCGGTCGCGCAAGTCCACAAAGGTCATCCCGCCCAAATCGCGGGCACGCTGCACCCAGCCGCTGAGGGTGACGGTCTTTCCGGCATCTGAAAGGCGGAGTGCTCCGCAAGTGTGGGATCGGTGCATGGGATGGGGTTCACTGAGCGAATCGGGTTCGCTGCGCAAATTTACCAACGAAACCCCTCGCAGCAACGCAGTACACGCCGGTTCTGCGGCGCACGTGCCCCCCTTCCGCCGTAGTTTCGCAGGGAAAACGGAAGCCATGGAGACCCCCAACCCATTGACCCCTGCAGAACGATTGGATGCCCTGCGTGCCGAAGCCTTGCGGGGCGGCGGCCTGGACCGGATGGAGGCACAGCACGCCAAAGGCAAGCTCACCGCCCGGGAGCGCATCGACCTGCTGCTCGACCCCGGGACCTTCGTGGAGCTGGGCATGCTGGTGCAGCACCGCTCCGTGCATTTCGGGCTGGACAAGCAACGCTACCTCGGCGACGGCGTCGTCACCGGTTACGGGCGCGTGGAGGGCCGGCTCGTGTACGTGTTCTCCCAGGACTTTACGGTGCTTGGGGGCTCGTTGGCAGAAGCCCATGCTGAGAAGATTTGTCGGGTCATGGATTTGGCCTTGCAGAATGGAGCGCCGGTCATCGGGCTCAACGACAGCGGCGGCGCGCGCATCCAGGAAGGCGTCGTCTCCTTGGCCGGCTATGCCGACATTTTCCACCGCAACGTGCAGGCCAGCGGCGTCATTCCGCAGCTCAGTGCCATCCTCGGTCCCTGCGCAGGCGGGGCCGTTTACTCCCCGGCGTTGACCGACTTCATCTACATGGCGGAGGGCACCAGCTACATGTTCGTCACCGGGCCCAACGTCGTGAAGACCGTGACCCATGAGCAGGTGACCAGCGAGGAGTTGGGCGGAGCCCGGGCCCATGCCTCCAAGTCAGGCGTGACCCATTTCACCGCGCCGAACGAAGCCGCCGTCATAGGCCAAATCCGTTCCACCCTCTCCTACCTGCCCGCCAACTGCGAGGAGCGTCCGCCCCACCTCCCCTACACCCCCAGCGACGAGGACCGGCCCGCCCTGGAAACGATCATCCCGGCCCAGGCACAACAGCCGTACGACATGCGGTCCGTCATCCAAGGGGTGGTCGATGCCGGCAGTTTCCTCGAAGTCCATCGGGATTTTGCTGAGAACATCGTTTGTGGGTTTGCCCGTTTGGCCGGCAGAAGCATCGGCATCGTCGCGAACCAACCCGCGTTCCTCGCGGGCGTCCTCGACATCAAGGCATCCAACAAAGCGGCGCGCTTCGTCCGAACCTGCGACGCCTTCAACGTCCCGCTCCTCGTCTTCGAAGACGTCCCCGGCTTCCTGCCCGGCACGGACCAGGAATGGAACGGCATCATCTCCAACGGCGCCAAGCTCCTCTACGCCTTCAGCGAGGCCACCGTCCCACGGATCACCGTCATCACCCGCAAAGCCTACGGCGGGGCCTACGACGTGATGAACAGCCGCCACATCGGCGCGGATTGCGTCTTCGCTTGGCCTACCGCCGAAATCGCGGTCATGGGGGCCAAGGGCGCCGCCGAAATCATCTTCCGCAAGGAAATCGCGGAAGCTCCGGACCCCGCTACCGAGTGGGCGTCCAAAGAGGCCGAATACGCCACCCTCTTCGCCCACCCCTACAACGCGGCGGCCCGCGGCTACGTCGATGACGTCATCCACCCGCGCACCACCCGTTCCCGCCTCATCGACGCATTCCAAATGCTCGAAAACAAGGCGATCCCGCGGCCCCGCCGCAAGCACGGCAACCTACCGCTCTGAGACGAAAAATACCGCCGCTTCGCGGCTGGAGATATCGCCGCTTCGCGGCTGGAGATATCGCCGCTTCGCTCAGAAACAAGAAATGGGCAAATCCGAGGGTACTCGGGTCAGGGACTCAAAACGGCGGCCTCGGCAACTTGGTCCCACAGGTCCGTCGTCGTGGAGGTCAGGTGCGGGTTCTCCCAAATCCCGAAACCGCGCCGCATGTCTCTTATCTCGCGGCGAAGTCGCTTGTCTCCTGTCTCGCGGCGCGCAGCGCCGCATGTCTCTTATTTCGCGGTGAAGCCGCATATTTCACGGCGCTGCGCGCGCTTACTTACCGTCGTAATGAAACCGACACTGGATGATGGTGCACCGTTGGTCTACCCCTTTGGAGCCACTGATTCGGTAAACCAACCTGTGGTCACCCGAGATCCGCCGGGACCAAAAACCTCTGAGTCCAAACCTCAAAGCCTCAGGTTTGCCCAATCCTTGGAAGGGTTCCCTTTGGATGGACTTGATGAGTTCACGGATTTTGATCACGACACCCGGGTCGTTCTCCAACCAATAGGAGAAATCCTCCCAGGCCAGTTCGGTAAACTCCACGGTCATCCTTTGAAGAGAACCGTTTTGTTGTCTTCGATTTGGCCGATGGAGCGCTGAAGTCGCTGGAGGTTCGCTTCCGTTGAAAGCAAATGCTCTGTCTCCTTGAGCGCATTGTATTCCTGAATGGACATGATGACAACGGCTTCCTCCTCGCCATTCCTCGGTACGATGATGACGTCCATGGATTTCGAGACATAGTCGAAGTATTCTTTCATCCCTTTTCGCAGGGTAGAGATGGAGATGGCTTTCATGGGAGACATTTGTTTCCGAATATACGCTAAAAACGTACATGTGAACGTACAAGAATGCGTACGTCATCAATCATCTCGCGACGTGCAGCGGCGCATGTCTCCTATTTCGCGGCGCAGCCGCATGTCTCGCGGCGAAGCCGCATGTTTCACGGCGCGCAGCGCCGAGCTTACTGCCGCTTGATGGAGCAACCCATGGCCGGGGTTTCCGGTTGGGTCACGGGGGCGCCCTTGGCCAGTTGGGTCAGGGCGTTGCGCAGGTAATGCTCCTTGACCTCCTTGGCACGGCTGACGTTGTCGTCAATGGCCCCGCGGTACACCAGGTTCAGGGAGGCGTCGAAGAGGAAGACGTGCGGGGTCTTGGTGGCGCCGAAGGCATCGGCGAGCAGGTGCTTTTCGTCGAGCAGGTAGGGCATGCTGTAACGCTGCTCAGCGGCATGGCGGACCATGGCGTCGAACGAGTCGTCACCGCCGCGCTTCGCTTCGTTGGAGTTGATGAGAACCATGTTCACTCCGTTGCGTGCGGCGAACTTCGCGATGTCGTTGTAGCGGCCTTCCCATCCTTCGCTCTTCTCGCCATTGCCCACCACGAAGGGACAGGTGTTGCAGGAGAAGACGACGAGCAAGCCCTTTTCACCCTTGCTTTGGGCCAAACTCATCAAAGCACCGTCCACGTTTTTCAAGGCTTGGTCCGCAAGGGGGGCACGTGCGCCGAGGGCCAATTCCGGGCGAGGCTCGGCGATGGAGAGCGGGGCGAAGGCCATTGCGAAACTGGCGAACAGGGCGAGGAGCGCGGGGAAGAAGGGGAATTTCATGGCGTGTTGGGGTTGGGTTTGGCCTATGAAACCTATCGGAAGGGCAAGTTGTTCAACCGGGCATCAGCGGATGAGCAGCGCGTCGCCGTAGGCGTAGAACCGGTATTCTTCCTTGATGGCCTCCTGGTAGGCCTCCATCAGCAGGTCGTGGCCGGTGAAGGCGGAGCACAGCATGAGCAGGGTGCTTTGCGGGGTGTGGAAGTTCGTGATGAGGCTGTCGGCGATCTTGAAATCGTGGGGCGGGAAGATGAACCGGTTGGTCCAGCCACGGAAGTCCTTCAGGGTGTTGTTGGTGCTGACGGAGGTCTCCATGGCCCGCAACGCAGTGGTTCCCAGGGCGCAAACGCGTTTGCCCGCATCTTTTGCCTGGTTCACGCGTGCCACGCATGCGGCGTCGATGATGAGCTGCTCAGAGTCCACTTTGTGCTTCGTCAGGTCCTCGACTTCCACGGGCCGGAAGGTGCCCAGCCCGATGTGCAAGGTGAGGAAGGCCAAATCAATCCCCTTGATTTCCAATCGCTTCAGCAGTTGCTTCGAGAAGTGCAACCCCGCGGTGGGCACGGCCACGGCCCCGAGGTTCTTCGCATAGATGGTCTGGAAGCGCTCTTGGTCGAGGGGTTCCACGGGCCGCTTGATGTAGCGCGGCAAGGGGGTTTCGCCGAGTTTCACGACCATCTCCATGAACTCTTCGTACGAGCCGTCGAAGAGGAAGCGCAAGGTCCGTCCGCGTGAGGTGGTGTTGTCGATGACTTCGGCCACCAGTTCGTCGTTTTCACCGAAGTACAGTTTGTTGCCAATCCGGATCTTGCGGGCGGGATCGACGAGGACGTCCCACAGGATGCTCTCCCGGTTGAGTTCGCGCAGGAGGAACACCTCGATGACGGCGCCGGTTTTCTCTTTGTTTCCGTAGAGTTTGGCCGGAAAAACCCGGGTGTCGTTCGCCACGAACACGTCACCTTCATCGAATTCGTGGATGAGGTCCTTGACCATCTTGTGCTCAAAGGTTCCGGAGGCCCGGTTGATGACGAGCAGGCGGCTGTCGTCCCGGTTTTCCAACGGATATTGGGCGATGAGGTGCTTGGGCACGTCGTACTTGAACGAGGAGAGCTTCATGGGCCTACGGGAAATCAAGAGCGACCCGAGCGGCGACCGCCCCCCGTGGGCGGGGCCTGGCAAGGGTGTGCGAAAGTAGTCAATTTCGGGACGGAGGTCAAGGGCGCGGGGAGGGGACGACCTGGATGCGGGCGAAGCCGCCGGTTTCGGGGTGGATGGTGTAGGTTCCGGGGGGCCAACCGGCGACCGGGACCGCGGGGCCCTGACCGCGGGCCACGGCCTTCCCCTGGGGGTCGCGGGCGGTCCAGGGGGTGGTGGCCGTCAGTTGGGGTAGGATGACCCGGTCGATGGCGGGGTTGGGGAAGGCCGTCAAGGGCGGTTGCGCCTCGGAGGGGAGTCCGGGGCTGGCCGTGGAGCCGATGGGGGTGAGGTCGATGATCCAGCCGGTACCGAGGCCATCGGCATCCCCTCCACAGACCATGCCCCAGGTGCTACCGCCCGAAGTCCAGGTGGTTGAAGCCGCCCGGAACCTGCCGGGGAAATTCGGGAGGACATCCGTCCCGACTGCCGATTGGCTGGCACCGTCCCAAAGCAAGGATTCGAAAGGCGCGTAGGTAGTGGTCACATTGAAACCGGTTTCGTCCGCGCCTCCGGACACGATCAATGTGCTGAACCACCCCGTATTGTAGGCGAACGCCCCGTGGTAGCTGTGGCCATTTTGCAGGCCAAACCCCCACCAAACATCGTTTGCCACGTCATACCACGCTCCTTGGGGTGTTCCTTCGAAGAGGTTGAGTTCGGGGTTGTACACCCTTCCTCCGAGCACCACAATGCCCGGCCCAGCGCCGCCATCGATCGCCACCGCTGCGAGGTGGTCTGCAGCCCATGGCAGGTCTGCGATGGGTTGCCAAGCGAGGGAAATGGGGTCGTATCGTTCACACGACGCGAGCTGGTATCCAGCATCGGGGTTGAAGCCGCCGATGGCCACGGCACTGCCGTCGTAAAGGGCCACCAAGGCATGGGAGGAGCGAGCGATGTTCAGGTCAGGACCGGCTTCGAGGGTGTTGTTCAGGGTGTTGAGCCAGAAAGTCCCGGCTTGGTCGGAGGTTCCATCGTAGCCGCCGGTGATCAAGATGCGGCCGAAGGGCATGGCGCAACTGGCATGGCCCGCCCGCCCGCTCGGCAAACTGGGGCCGGGGGTCCAACCGTCCACATCGGCGCTGTACCGCATCAATTCGGTGGGGTAGTTGCTCGTCCCGTCCCAGCCGCCGATGATGACCACGCCGTCCTCCGTCGGGTGTGCGGTATGGTCCTGTCGGGGCGCAGGGAGGGATGCCCGGGGGTTCCAAGCATCCTCAATCGGGTCGTATGCTTCTGTGCTGGAAAGAGTCATTCCGCCATCAAACCCGCCCACAGCCAGGACGCCGACCCCAGGATGGAAGGTCAGCGAATGGGCTTCGCGGTAGTCCCAGAGCGGGGCGATGGGGGAGGGGGTTTGGGCCCAACCCAGGACAGACATCCCACCGATGCACCCGAGGAAGGCGATGGCCCCGCGGGGTACAGGCCTCAATGCATTCACAATCATGACTTTCTGCTGGTTTTTTGCTGGCTTTCTGGGCCTGAAGTTAGCGCATTACCTTCGCGGCATGCAGTTCCAAGCGCCGGAGGATTTCACCGCAGGTAGGGTGTTGTTGATTGACAAGCCGTTGGGTTGGACTTCGTTCGATGTGGTAAACAAGGTGCGCACTACGCTTTACAAGTCATTGGGCTTGAAGAAGTTGAAGGTGGGTCACGCGGGCACCTTGGATCCGTTGGCGACGGGGGTGCTGGTCGTTTGTACGGGGGCCATGACGAAGCAAATCGATGGGTTGCTGTCCGCGGACAAGGGTTACCGCGCCGTGATTCGGCTGGGGGCTACCACGGCTTCTTCGGACGCAGAGACGGAGGTGGACTCCTGGGGTCCCTCCGACGCGGTCTTGGCACTGGACCGGGACCGGGTGGCGGCCGCGCTACCCACCCTCACCGGGGTCATCTTACAACGCCCGCCGGCCTTCTCCGCGAAGAAGATCGATGGTCAGCGCGCCTATGCCCTGGCCCGGGCGGGCGCTGCCCCGGACCTGCCACCGGTGACCGTCACGGTGCACCGCTTCGACCTCAAGGACCTCCAGCCCACGGTCACCGACGGCCATCCGGTTCTCGACGTGACAGTCGAGATCCACTGTTCCAAAGGGACCTACATCCGGTCCCTCGCCCGCGACCTCGGTGCGGCCCTCGGCGTCGGTGGAACCCTCGTCGCCCTCCACCGGACCGCGTCCGGAACCTTCACCGACGCCGACACCTGGCCCCTCGAGACCCTCCTGGCCCGCATTCGTTCCCTCGCCCCTGCCGGAAATGACGCCCCCGAAACCCCGGCCCGGTAATTTCCACCCCCCTTCCCGCATCTCATGCCCATGACCCCAACCCGCGCCCGCTGCCTCATCGCCTCGTTTGCCCTGCTTGCGCTGGGCCTCCAAGCCCCGGCCCAACTCCTATGGAGCCTGTACCCTCCGGGGGGCGGTGCACCGTCCTACCTCTTCGGAACCATGCACCTCGTTCCAGGTGAGTACACCCCCTCTGATGAAGTGAAATCAGCCATCGCGGCCAGCGATGCCTTTGCCATGGAAGTGCTGTTGGACCTGTCCCTCGCCGATCAGGTGGAACTCGCTCGGTTGATGATGATGGACCCACCCCTGCAGGAACGCCTTGACCCGGTGAAGTTCCAGCAGGTTCGTGCCGAAGCTTTGGCCTTGGGCTTGAAGCCGGCGAACTTCGACCGTCTGTGCACCTTTCAACCCATTTTCATGGCGCCGGCCGTTCTGGCCATGGCCTTGGATCCCGCCTCAGAAGTGGACCGAGCGCTGTACCGATATGCCCGCAAGAAGAAGTGCGCATTGCACGGATTTGAAACGGCTGAATTTCAGCTCAACCTACTCTCCCAAATCCCCATCGAGCAGCAATTGAAGATGTTCGATGGCCCAGATGTTTGGGGACTCATGGAGTTTGAAAAAATGGCCCACCTGTATGCCCATGAGCGCTTGGATTCTCTGCACGCGTTCATCAGTGACGGCATGGAAACCGACTTTCCGGGCCTGGAGAAGGCCCTGTTGGAAGACCGAAACCGGGCTTGGATCCCTCAGATTGAGGCCCTCGCGGCCGAAGGAACGGTTTTTGTTGCGGTGGGGGCAGGTCACCTATCGGGCCCGACGGGGGTCCTGGCCCTGCTCCAGGAGCGCGGTTGGCGTTGCTCGCCCTTCGCCAGGGAGGAGCCTCAGTCCGGCCGCTGACCGCCTTCGAGACGATGACTTCAGTCCGGCCGCTGACCGCCGGCTTCTTTTGCCCCCGGCCGGCCAGAAAGCAGGGACGCCACCACCGACACAGCCAGCACCCCACCGACCACCGTGAGGCTGACGGGCGTGGGCACGTGGAACACCGGGGAAAGCACCATCTTGAACCCGATGAACGCCAGGATGATGGCCAGGCCATACTTGAGCTTGGAGAACCGGTCTTTCGAATTCGCCAGGAGGAAGTACAACGACCGGAGACCCAAGATGGCAAAGATGTTGGAGGTATAAAGGATGAAAGGGTCGTTGGGCGCAATGGCGAAAATGGCGGGGATGGAGTCGATGGCAAACAACAGGTCCGTGAACTCCACCACCGCCACCACAACGAGCAATGGGGTGGCCACGCGGACCCCATTTTCCCGGGTGAAGAATCGGTCTCCGTCGTAGTGCTCTGAGACACGGAACAGCGCATGCACTGCGCGGGCTCCGGGACTCTTGGCAAAGTCCTTTTCGCCATCATCTTGGGTGTTGGCGAACCAAGCCTTCCAACCCGCCACCACCAAGACCAATCCAAAGACCGTCAGCAACAAGTTGACTTCTAGGGTTTTGCCCATCCATTCAAAGGCGGGCAGGTAGGTCATTCGAATCAACTCCACCCCACTGAAGATGAAAACAGCCCGCAACAGGATGGCCCCCAAGATGCCGTAGAACAGCACCTTGTGTTGCAGGGTCTCCGAGACATTGAAGAAGTGGAACACGAGGATGAACACAAAAAGGTTGTCCACAGACAGGGCCTTTTCGATCCAATAAGCGCTCTGAAATTGCGCAAAGGACTCCATCCCCATGGTGTGGTAAATCAACGCGCTGAACCCCATCGCAAACCCGATCCAGACGGCGGTCCAGCCCAGGGCCTGGCGGTTGGTGATGGCATGGCTCCGCCGGTTGAATACGCCAAGGTCCAGGGCCAGCAACAGTACGATGCCGATGCCGAAAGCAGTCAACAAGCCGGGGTGGTGGGACAGAGAATCCATGCGGATGCTTGGGCTAAGGTGTGAACAAGACCTCTTGTGCGCTCAGTGCGCAGCGGGTTGGGCTGCTTCCGGAGCTGCTTCCGAGGCAGAAAGGCCTGCGATGTCCTCGAGGATGTGCAGGGCTTGGTGGGGCGATGTAACGGCGTCGAATGACATGCGCAATCCGCCGTTCCGCTGGTACATCTGGGCTTTTTTAGGATGCTCCTTGAGGTAGTCGAGGATGCGCTGGAAAACGGGCCCCGCATAGAACGGACTGTCGGCGTCTGATACAAAGGCCGTGATCATCTTGTCCGATTTCAGGACCACCTTTTCCATCCCCAGGTATTCTGCAATCCATCGGATGCGGATGGTATCAATCAGGCCTTCTGCCTCCTCGGGCAAGGGGCCGAAGCGGTCCTCCAGCCTTGCCTTGAAGGCCTCGAGGTCCTCCTCCTTGTCCAATTCGTCCAATTCCCGGTACAACGCGATGCGCTCAGGGATGTCGCTGACATAGGAGTCGGGAATCAACAGGGCAAAATCCGTCTCCAAAACGGCCTCTTGGACATACCGACGCCCCGATCGTCGTTCCTCTTGGAAAACGGCCGCAAACTCCTCATCCTTGAGCTCCTGAACGGCCTCTGCGAGGATTTTTTGGTACATGTCGAAGCCCAGTTCGGAAATGAACCCACTTTGCTCCCCGCCCAATAAGTCGCCGGCTCCCCGGATGTCGAGGTCGCGCATGGCGATTTGGATGCCGCTTCCGAGGTCGCTGAACTGCTCGATGGCCTGCAGCCGCTTCCGGCTCTCATCGGGCAGCAGGTGGAGCGGAGGGGCCAGCAGGTAGCAGAAAGCCTTCTTGTTGGACCGGCCCACACGTCCCCTCAACTGGTGCAAATCGCTGAGTCCGAAGTGGTGTGCTTCATGGATGATCATCGTGTTCGCGTTCGAGATGTCGATACCGGATTCGATGATGGTGGTGGCGATGAGGACATCGAAGCTGCCCTCGATGAAGCGCGCCATGACCTCCTCGAGCTGTTTGCCCTCCATTTGGCCATGCCCAATGCCGATGCGCACGTCTGGGAGCAACCGCTGGATCATGCCGGCCATTTCGGCGATGTTCTGGACCCGGTTGTGCACGAAAAACACCTGTCCGCCCCGGCTGACCTCGTAGGAGATGGCGTCCCGGATGAGGCCCTCATCGAACGGTGCCAAGGTCGTCTCCACGGGTTGCCGGTTGGGCGGCGGGGTCGAAATCACCGACAGGTCGCGTGCGCCCATGAGGCTGAACTGCAGCGTCCGGGGGATGGGCGTGGCCGTCAGCGTCAGCGTGTCAACTTGGGCGCGCAGGGTCTTCAACTTGTCCTTCGCCCCCACCCCAAATTTCTGTTCTTCGTCGATGACCAACAGACCCAAGTCCTTGAATTTCAGCTTGGAACCCAAGATGGCATGCGTCCCAATCAAGATGTCCACCTTGCCCTCGGCCACCTTGCTCAAGGTTTCCGAGAGCGCTTTCCCCGTTTTGAACCGGTTGATGTAGTCCACCGTGACCGGAAAATCGTGCAACCGGCGGCTGAAACTCCGGTAGTGCTGCATGCTGAGGATGGTCGTAGGCACGAGAACCGCGACCTGCTTCCCGTCCGTTGCCGCCTTGAACGCCGCCCGAATGGCAACTTCGGTTTTGCCGAAGCCCACATCCCCGCACACCAGGCGGTCCATGGGCGATGGCTTCTCCATGTCCCGTTTCACCGCCTCGCAAGCGGCGTGTTGGTCCGGCGTGTCCTCGAACAGGAACCCGGCCTCGAGCGCATGCTGCAGGTATCCATCCGGTGGGAAGGCGTGCCCGGGCGTGGTTTTCCGGCGCGCATACAGTTGCAAAAGATCGAAAGCCAGCGCCTTCACCCGGGTCTTCGTGCTGGCCTTGGTCGCTTGCCAGGCCCCGGACCCCAGCTTGCTCACCTTGGGGGCCACCCCTTCGCGCGAGGTATACTTCGCGATCCGATGGAGCGAGTGAATGCTCACGTACAGGACATCACCGCCTTTGTAGGCCAAACGAATGGCCTCCTGCTCCTTCCCGTTCACCTCAATCTTCTGCAAACCCCCAAACTGACCGATGCCGTGGTCGATGTGCACCACGTAATCCCCCGGCTCGAGAGCCAGCAACTCCTTGATAGTCAGCGCTTGCTTGTTCTGCTTGAAGTGCTCCTTGAGCTTGAAGCGGTGGTACCGTTCGAAGAGTTGGTGATCGGTGTAAACCAGGATGCGGGCATCCTTGTCCACGAATCCAGCGCTTAACTCCAAGGCGATGGGGTGGTGTGGAACCTCTTCGCCCCGGTCGGTGAAGATGTCGTGGAGGCGCTCGAGCTGGGTCGCTTGGCCTGCGACCAGGACGTTCAGGTACCCCTGGCGGTGGTTGGCGGCCAAATTCGATGAAATCAGGTCGAAATTCTTGTTGAAACTCGGCTGCGGGAGCATGTCAAACGACAGGATGGACCGGTCGGGCGGCAAGTTGCTTCCGCCGAATTCGACCACGCGGAAGGGGGCAAGGAGTGCGTTGAGGCCAGAAGGATCGAGGTACAGTTCCTCAGGGGGACTGTGTTTCAGGGGAGAGGATGCTGTGACCCTTGCGAAGGCGGCTTGGGCCTTCTCCATGGCCTTCTCCAGCCCCACTTGGCACCGGGCAACGTCCACCATCCAGACCACCGTATCCGCTGGCAGGAAGGCAAAAAAGGGTTCCACCGTGGTATGAAGTTCCTTGTCCTGGATGTTGGGCACCACCACAGCACGAGTCATCTTGCTGATGCTCAATTGGTTGACGGGGTCGAACTTTCGAATGCTCTCCAACTCATCCCCGAAAAACTCCAACCGGTAGGGGTGCTCAAACGAGAAGGAAAAGATGTCCACAATGCCACCTCGCACGGCGTACTGACCGGGTTCGTACACAAAATCGACCTTCTCAAATCCGTATTCAATGAACACCTCGTCCAGAAAATCGGAGGTGTACTTTTCTCCGACTTGGAGGGTGAAAGTGGAGCTTTCCAACTCCTGACGGCTGATGACCCGTTCTGAAAGGGCCTCTGGGTAGGTCACCACCGCGAGGCCACCCCGGTCGCGTTGGATTTCGTGTAGGACCTCCGCGCGCATGGCGATGTTTGCATTCTCGGTTACCTCCTCTTGGTAAGGCACGCGCGCGGACCGAGGAAAAAACAGCGGTTTAACTTGATTATCAAGCAGTTGTTCAAGGTCATTTAGAAAATAGGCAGCGGTCTCCTTGTCATCCAATACGAAGAGGTGGTTTCCGCGAATGCGCTGTCCTTCGCTGTATCGACCGGGTTTGTCAGGGGCAGTTCGCAGTTTTCCAGGACCCAACATCACGTTCACAGCCACCAGGGCTGTGGCGGATCCAACGATGCCTTTCAGTTCCACCCGGGCACGGGGCGGGGCCAGGGATGAGCGCAGGGTTTCGGTCCGGGGGTCTAGGTCGTACCGTTCGAGGAGCTCATGGGGCCGCATGGCCGCGAAGTTAGGGCGGTTCGCCTTGCCTTAGTTCGTGGCTGCCTCCCGGAATTGGCGCAACAACTCGACGGAGCTGCGCTGTCCGATGTACAAGGGCGACCGCTCATGGAGCGTCTGAGGAACCCGGTCTAGGATGCGGCCCTGGTCATCCTCAGCGAGTCCACCCGCTTCTTCGGCGATGAAGGCAAGCGGAGCGCATTCATAAAGCAGGCGGAGCTTCCCTTGGGGCTTGGTTTGGAGCGATGGGTACAAATAGATGCCCCCGTGGATGAGGTTGCGGTGGAAATCGGCGACCAAGGAGCCGATGTAGCGTGCCCGTGCCCCCGGAACGCTTCGGCAATGGGCGATGTACGCTTGGACAGCTGGGGCGGTTTCGGGGAGGAGGGTGTCGTTGACAGCATACGTAGGACCCTCTGGTGGAAAGGTCATGGCTGGGTGGGAAAGGAAGAACTCCCCGACCGCCGGATCTAGTGTGAACCCATTGACACCATGTCCCGTGGTGTAAACGAGCATGGTGGATGAACCATATAATATGTATCCCGCAGCCACTTGAGCGCTTCCAGGCTGCATGAAGTCATTGAAAGTCAATGGTTCACCGAGCGGGGTGGTTCGTCGCAGGATGCTGAAGATGGTCCCAATGCTGACATTGACATCGATGTTGGAGCTTCCATCGAGGGGGTCGAGTAAGACGATGTATTTCCCTTCACGGCCCCCCTCGTTGCAGATGACGGGGTCTTCTCGCTCCTCGGAACCGATGCCTGCCACGGACTTGCCCGCGGACAAGATCCTGAGGAAGGTTCGGTCCGCAAAAACGTCGAGCTTCTGTTGCGCCTCGTCCTGGACGTTGTAAACCTCTGTGCCCCCGAGGATGCCCGCGAGGCCAGCGCGGTTCACTTGGTGGTTGACAATCTTCGCCGCAACACCGAGATCGGTGAGGACGCGGGTGAGTTGACCAGACACAAACGGGAAAGCCGCTTGACGGTCCATGATGAACTCCTGCAAGGTAACGGTCTTGCTCATTTCAAAACCTTTTCCCAAAGATAGGACGTTGGGTTTGGCCTACGAAAAACCCCCTACATTAATATGTATGTGTCAAGGGTTGCTTTGCAACTGGCAGGCAAGGGCTGCGAAGGCTTCAGGCGGCAATTGCTCCGCGCGCAGATCCAGCAGCTCGGGCGCACAGGACTGGGTATCATAGCCGGCGGACTTGAGTGCATTGCGCAGGGTCTTGCGCCGCTGGTTGAAAGCGGCCTTCACCACCCGCTTCAGGGTGGCATCTGAAACCGCCGGTCCCAGGGGCACTTCCCGCCGAACCAGGGAGATGACACCGCTCTGGACCTTCGGAGGGGGCTGGAAGGCACCGGGCGACACCGTGAACAAATACGCGGGCTCGTAGTGGATTTGCATCAGGACGCTCAGGATGCCATAGACCTTGGATCCCGGAGGCGAAACGATGCGCTCCGCCACCTCTTTTTGGAACATGCCCACGAGCGCGTGCACGCGTGCGCGCTGATCAAACGCCCAGAAAACGATCTGCGAAGAGATGTTATACGGGAAGTTGCCGACAAGCAGGAACGACTTATCACCAAAGTCGGGGTGCTGAGCCGGGTTCCAGGCGAGCAGGTCTTGCGCGAACAACCGGTCTGCCGGAAGCACTTGCTGGTGGGTGAGGTAGGCCAAACTCTCCCCATCAACCTCCAGGGCAAACAAGGGACCCAGCGCCCGCTCCGCGAGGGGGCGTGTCAGCGCCCCAGTGCCCGGCCCCACCTCCACTTGGATCACGTCGCTCCCCAAGGGCCGGGCCACATCGGCGATGGCGTCCGCGATGCGATCCGCCACCGCCCCGTCCCGCAAGAAATGCTGGCCCAGGTGTTTCTTAGGTCGAACCGGAGAATCTTGTCCCATCGTTGCTCCTTGCTTTACTGCGCTTCTCGCCCCTCGCCCAAGATGGACAGCACGGTGCGAAAGGCGACGGTGCAATCTCCGAACTTTGCGGCGTGTTTTGCCTGCAGTTCGGGGGCGTGGGTTTCTGCATAGTGGTTGAAACCTTCATGCGACCACGCAACGTATTGGACGGCAAAGGTCTCACCCCCTTCCTCTTCTGCATGCATTCGACAAATTTTATAATCGCGAAAGGCCCCGGTAGCCATGACTTCAGGGATGTGTTCTTGCTGCATGAAGTGCAGCCATTCCCTTGATTTGCGCGGGTCCACGCTGATGGTGACGTTGTATAGAACCATGTTGACCGATGCTTAATAGAAATTTGTCGCAGCAAGTTGATTGTTTGTCGAGAATTTTCTCGTATATTCGAGTTCTGAAATCTTAACCAAGATAAAAGTGATGCGTACACTTTTCCTCTCCCTGCTCTGTTTATTCGGAGCACTAACAATTCTGCAAGCGCAGGATTCGAGCTACGGCATCGCCTACCAGGCGGTTGCGCGTGATGCCGACGGCGACCCACTGGCGGGCGCCGAACTCGATGTGAGGGTCACGTTGAAAGACGGGTCCACCACATTGTGGCAGGAAGTTCATGCCAGCGTATTAACCAACCAGTTCGGAAACCTGGCCTTCACCATCGGCTCGGGCACGCTTACGGCGGGCACGTCGCTGACGGATGTGGATTGGTCGTCCGCCGGTTTGCACTTCGAAATCGAAGTGAACGCCGGTGCGGGTTATGCCTCCTTTGGAGACGTAGCTGTCCAAGCCGTACCCGTTGCGCTTTATGCGTTGAATGGTCAGGAGGAAGAAATCGCTGCCTTGTGGACGGCGTTGGGCGAACACGAAGGAAACTTCGATGCGTTCGTAACGACGACGAACAACAACCTGGCTGCGCTGTCTGGCGCCATCGCCGCTGAAGAAGACGCCCGCATCGCTGCGGACGGTGCACTTCAGTCGGGCATCGATGCCAACGCGGATGCGATCGCTGCACTGGCGGGAGAGGTCGCAGCAGAAGATGCTGCCCTGCTCGGTTTGATTCAGGACAACGCAGGAGACATCTCTGTCCTGCAAATCGCCGTTAGCGAAAACACCGCGGACCTCATGGACATTTTCTCCGTGATGTCCATCGGTCCAGGCGGCACCACCTTCCTCGGAAACATCACCTCCACCGGCGGTCTGAACATTCAGGGCGCAGCGGTAGTGGATGGCTCCTTGACGGTGAATGGCTCGTTGATCATCCCCGGCACCTTCACGGCTGCCAATGGTTTGTTCAACTACCTGACCGCTGGCAACGCTGACTTCGAAGAAGTATTGATTGAATCTGCCACCATCGAAGACCTGCGTTTCATCAACGGCCGTGGACTCGGCCCGCTGAGCACGTTGGACATCGACGGTACATTTAATGTAGACGGCGCTGCCACCATGGGGTCAAACCTCACGGTTGCTGGCAATGTATCTGCTGCTGCACCGACGGCTGGCAACCACTTGACCACCAAGGCTTATGTGGATGCTGCTGACGCGTTGCTCCAGGGAGCCATCACGGCCGAGGAAGTAGCACGTGTTGCTGCTGACATCGCACTGCAGGCTGGCTTGGACGCTGAAGCAGGTGCCCGCATTGCTGCGGACGCTGCGCTGCAGTTGGGTCTGAACAATGAAATCGCTGCACGCGCCGCTGGTGATGCTGCTTTGCAGTTGGGCTTGGACAACGAAGTCGCTGCCCGCATCTCGGGTGACGCTGCGCTGCAATTGGGCTTGGACAACGAAGTCGCTGCCCGCATCGCTGCTGACGCGGCTTTGCAATTGGGCTTGGACAACGAAGTCGCTGCCCGCATCGCTGCTGACATCTTGTTGCAACAAGGCTTGGACGCTGAAGAAGCTGCCCGCATTGCAGAGGATGCCACCTTGGCTGCTGGTGTTGCTGCCAACCTCTTCCGCATCAGCGCTGCCGCTGCGGACATGGGCTTCGGTTCTGAGACCGCAGGTTCCACCACGTTGGTTCCCGTTCACCCGGGCTACACCAGCGAGAACTACCTGAACGATGGCATGACACTGGTGGATGCGGACAATGCATTGGATGCTGCCCTCAAGGCAGAGGCTGATGCCCGCATTGCTGCTGATGGCATTCACACCGCTGGCATCGCTGCCAACGTTGCCGCCATCGCTGCTTTGAACTTGGATGTCGATGCTTTGGAATTGGCTCTTGCTGCTGAAGTTTCTCGCGCTCTGCTCGCAGAGGCGGCGCTTCAGGCTGACATCGATGCCAACGAAGCTGCCTCGATTGCTGCCGACGGAGTACTCCAAAGCAACATCAACGCAGAAGCTACGGCCCGTGCGAACGCAGACTTGACCCTCCAGGGCTTGATCGAAGCCGAGGAATCTGCGCGTATCGCTGCGGATGGTGCTGAGGCTACCGCCCGTGCAAACGCCGACGCGACCTTGCAAACGAACATCGACAACGAGGCGGCTGCCCGCATCGCTGGAGACGCTGCTGAAGCGCTCGCTCGCGCTGCAGCCATCGCTGCTGAGCAATCAGCTCGCATTGCACAGGACTTGGTCCTCGCAGGTGAGATTGACACCGAAGAAGCGGCACGCATCGCTGGGGACGCCGCTGAGGCCACTGCCCGCGCTGCTGCAGTTACCTTGCTCACGAACTTGATCAACGATGAAGTAGCGGACCGCATCGCTGCGGTAGCCGCTG
The DNA here is from genome assembly GCA_964405405.1 of uncultured Comamonadaceae bacterium. Taxonomy (GTDB): domain Bacteria; phylum Bacteroidota; class Bacteroidia; order Flavobacteriales_D; family Sanyastnellaceae; genus CAMCYM01. Next base: position 68,422 of record CAYONT010000009.1, read on the forward strand.
AGGCATCTGCCCGCAACGCGGCTGACTTGGTACTCCAAGGCAACATCGATGCGGAAGCTGCTGCACGTTCTGCTGCGGACATCGCTGAGGCTACGGCCCGCGCTGCTGCAGACAACAACCTGCAGGGACAGATCACTTCGAACGACGGAGACATTGCTGCGCTGCAGTTGTCTTTGAGCAACGAAGTATTCGCCCGCCAGTTCGGTGACGCTGCCAACGCAAACGCCATCGGTGCGAACGTAATCGCCATCTCGAACGAGGT
>CAYONT010000010.1:0-2290 GCA_964405405.1 uncultured Comamonadaceae bacterium
TTCATGGGAACGATTTTATGAATTGGGGGGCAAAAGTACGGAGGAGACCATTGAAATCCAACCCTTCGCGGGGGCAATTTGGCCCCTGGGTCGCGGGGTGTGCAAGAAGTGTTCAAAACTCAGCCCCGCTGGGGTGGGGAATGTGCCGATATTTGGGATTCGGTTTGGCCTACAGCAAGCCCCAACTTCCACCGATGGAACAGACGCCCACCTACACTGTCAGCGCCCGCAAGTACCGTCCGCAGGACTGGGATACGGTCGTGGGCCAGGCGGGCATCACGCGGACGCTGCAGCAGGCCATCGCGCAGGGGCAGGTCGCGCAGGCGTACTTGTTTTGCGGTCCCCGGGGGGTCGGGAAGACGACATCGGCCCGGATTTTTGCCCGGGCCATCAACGCGTTCGATGTCGGGGCGGATGCAGAGCTGGCGTTCAACGTTTTCGAACTGGATGCGGCTTCGAACAACAAGGTCGAGGACATCCGTTCCATCGTTGACCAGGTGCGCATCCCCCCGCAACAAGGTCGCTACAAAGTGTACATCATCGATGAGGTGCACATGCTCAGCCAGGCGGCTTTCAATGCCTTCCTCAAGACTTTGGAGGAGCCTCCTCCACATGCGGTGTTCATCTTGGCGACGACTGAGAAGCACAAGATTTTGCCTACGATTCTTTCCCGATGCCAAATCTTTGACTTCCACAGGATCACGGTCACCGACATGGTGAAGCACCTGCAGGTCATTTGCGGCAAGGAGGGAATCCAGGCAGAAGAGGCTGCCCTGCATGTGGTGGCCCAGAAGGCGGATGGCGCACTGCGGGATGCCCTGAGCATCTTCGACCAGTTGGTGGCATTTGCCGGTCGGGAACTGACCTATGAGGTGGTGGCGGCCCACCTGCACGTCTTGGACCATCAGACGTATTTCCAAGTGGTGGATGCCGCGCTCGGGCAGGACATTCCCCGGACGATGTTGATTCTGGATGGCATCGTCCAGCGGGGCTTCGACCCCCACCATTTTTTGACGGGGCTGGGCGAACACCTGAGGAACTTGCTGGTCTCGAAGGATGCCACGACCACCCAACTCATCGAAGGCACCCAGGATTTGCGCACCCAGTTTGCCGAGCAAGCCACCCGCTGCTCCCTGCTTTTCCTGGTGCGGGCCATGGAATACGTGAACCAGGCGGATGTGCAATACCGGGGCAGCCAGCACCAAAGGCTGCTGGTCGAGCTGACCTTGATGCAAATCTGCTCCCTCCCGGAAGCGGACAAAAAAAAAACATAGCCTGATTCCCATCCTGGCGGCGCAGGCAGCCGCCGCCGCTGCAGCGGCTCCAGCGCCAGCTGCAGCGCCAGCTCCTTCGGCACCGTCCACCCCTTCGGTCCCTTCGACCTCTTCCGTTCCTCCCGTTCCTCCCGTTCCTCCCGTTCCGCCTGTGCCCTCCGCCCAGTACGCGGCATCGGGGGCACCCACATCGGAACCAGCCGCCGTGGCTCGCGTTGCTTCGCCTGTTGCTTCGTCCGTTTCTTCGCCCGCGGCCCTGCCCACCCCCGTTGCCGTCGGTGGGTTGTGGGGCAAAAAGCTGGTGTCCATGACCCCCACGGATCCAGCTAGAAATGGGGGAATGACGGACGCGGAGTTGGCTCCCATTCCTGCAGATTGGCAGGACCCGGTGGAGTGGGAGCGTTTGGAAGCGGTTTGGACCGCCTACGCCGATCAAAAGGAGCTGGAGGAGAAGCGGGCGCTGGCCTTGACCTTGCGGACGGGGCGGTTGCTGCTCGAGGACCAGGTCCGTGTCGTGTTGGAGGTAATCAATGCAGTCCAAATCGACCAGCTCGACACGGTTCGAACGTCTTTGTTGGACCACCTGCGCCGCACCCTGCGCAACGCTTCGCTGGAACTCGACGTGCGTCTGGCTGCCGACCGGCCCCAACAGGAAACCACGCGCTTCCTGACCGACCGGGAGCGTTATGCGCTCTGGGCCGAAAAGTATCCCGCCTTGGAACAGTTGCGGACTGCGCTGGACTTGGATTGGGGGTGAGGGAGTTTGGAGTTTTTAGTTTAGAGTTTTTAGTTTGGAGTTTGGGAGTTTGAGAGTTTGGAGTTTTTAGTTTGAGAGTTTGAGAGTTTGGAGTTTGGAGTTTGAGAGTTTGGAGTTTTTAGTTTAAAGTTTCCTGTTTCCTTTCGGCGCGCAGCGCCATCTCTTGTTTCTTTCAGCGCGCAGCGCCATTTCTTGTTTCCTTTTGGCGCGCAGCGCCATCTCTTGTTTCTTTCAGCGCGCAGCGCCATTTCTTGTTTCC
>CAYONT010000010.1:2390-50271 GCA_964405405.1 uncultured Comamonadaceae bacterium
GTTTCCTTTCGGCGCGCAGCGCCATTTCTTGTTTCCTTTCGGCGCGCAGCGCCATTTCTTGTTTCCTTTCGGCGCGCAGCGCCATCTCTTGTTTCCTTTCGGCGCGCAGCGCCATTTCTTGTTTCCTTTCGGCTCGCAGCGCCATTTCGTGTTTCAGCCGCGGCGCAGCCGCGGCGTTTCTCATTTTTTGAGGACGGTTTGAACCTATGCCCCGGAAAAGGGTTTCTAAGCCCATGAATCGGAATGTAAAGACAGGGCTGGTGGTGTTGTGCGTGGGGATGATGTGGGCGATGTGGGGTGCTGTGGCACTCGGGCAAGGAACGGGCATCATCCGAGGCAAGGTGTTCGATGCCTCGACGAACGAGCCCATCCCATTCGCCAATGTGTTGGTGCAGGGCGCTTTGACAGGCACCACGTCGGACTTGGATGGGGCGTTTGAATTGACGGGTGTGCCCGCCGGTTTGCGGAATGTCGTGGTGTCCTTTGTGGGGTATGCCACCCGTACGGTGTTTGAGATTGAGGTGACGCCGGCACGCCCTGCAGTGATCCAGGTGGGGTTGCAAGCCCAGGCAGTGGCCATCGAGGCTGCAGAGGTGGTGGAGAGCCGGAGAACGACCCAAGCGGAGGCTCCCTTGAGTGTGCGGACCATCGGCACGAATGAGATCAAGCGCAACCCCGGGGGAGGACGGGACATCAGCCGGGCGTTGCGGACTTTGCCGGGGGTGGCTGCGATCCCCAGTTTCCGGAATGACATCGTCATCCGAGGCGGGGCTCCCAACGAGAACCGATTTTACTTGGATGGCATTGAGGTGCCCAACATCAATCACTTTGCGACGCAAGGGGCGAGTGGGGGGCCTGTGGGGATGATCAATGTCGATTTGGTGGAGAACATTGACTTTTATGCTGGGGCTTTCCCGGCGGCGCGAGGCAATGCCCTTTCGTCGGTCATGGAGTTTGGCATCAAGGAGGGGCGGAACGACGAGTGGACTGCGAACTTGGTGGTGGGAACGAGCGATTTGGGTTTGACCTTGGAGGGTCCGACGGGGGAGAATTCCACCCTGATTGCCAGTGTTCGCAGGAGCTACCTGCAACTCCTTTTTGAGCAGTTGGGGCTTCCGTTTCTGCCCATTTACAACGACTATCAATACAAGTGGACTTGGCGCCCCGATGACCAGAATGTCATCACGGTTTTGGGGTTGGGAGCGTTGGATGACTTTGAACTGAATTTGGACTTGGTGGCGGATACAGCGGCAGAAGATTACTTGGAGCGGGTGGCCATCTTGGGCTTTTTGGATGTCCAAACCCAGTGGAACTACACCCAGGGTTTCAAATGGGATCGGTACCTGGACGATGGTCGCTGGACGTTCGTGGCGAGTCGGAACATGCTCAACAACCGGGCCTACAAGCACTTGGACAACAACTCGGATTCCTTGCTGTTGCGGGACTATTTGTCGCGGGAAATGGAGAACAAGTTCCGGGCTGAACGAAAGTGGGCAGGGGGTTCGGGATGGGAAGCCATGTGGGGCGGGGCCTACGAGTTCGTGAAATACGAAAACCGAACCGCGGAACAGCGTTTCATCCCGGAGTTGGGCCAATTGCAGGCAGTGGATTTTGAGGCGGGGTTCCGGGCCAGCAAATGGGGACTGTTTGCCCAGGCGAGCAGGCGTTTGGCCCAAGAGCGGCTCACCTTGAGCGCGGGCATGCGTTTCGATGGCTCGGATGCAGCCCCCGGCTTGCGCAACCCCCTGCGGCAAGCTTCGCCCCGGATGTCGGCGAGTTTTGCATTTGCCCCGGGCTGGACGCTGAATGCGAATGCAGGGGTGTACCACCAGTTGCCGGCATATACGGTGCTGGGCTTTGCGGATGCGTCGGGCATGCGGGTCAATGCGACGTCAGACACCCGGTATCAATCCAGCGCCCAGGCGGTGGCTGGAGTCAAGTGGGATGGGAGCGCCCGAAATTTCTTGGTTTCGGTGGAGGGTTTTTTCAAGGACTACCGGCACGCGCCCATCAGCGAACGAACCCAAGTTCCGCTGGCCAACTTGGGAGCTGATTTCGGTGTGGTGGGCAATGAGCGGGTGACGTTTGGGGGCATCGGTCGAGCGTATGGGACGGAGTTCCTCCTGCAACAACGTTTGTACAAGGGATTTTACGGGTTGCTGGCTTACACGTTTGTCAGGAGTGAATATGCGGCCGACGGTGCATCGGACTTTGTGGCATCGAGCTGGGACAACCGGCACATTCTGTCCATGACTGGAGGCAAAAAGTTCGAAGGGGGGTGGGAAATCGGTGCGCGTTTGCTGGCCAGCGGCGGATTGCCCTTCACGCCCATTGACCCGGCGTCTCTTTCCGTGGAATCTTGGGATTACTATGGACGACCCCTACCGGATTATGGACGGCTCAACACGGGTCGGAATGGGGCCTTCCACCAGCTGGACATCCGGGTGGACAAGAAGTGGTTCTTTGAAGCTTGGTCGTTGGACATCTTCCTGGAAGTGGTCAATGCGACAGGGGCTGCGGTTCCTCAACCTCCGGTGACGGACGTGGTGCGCAATCCCCAAACGGGTGCACCGGTTCCATCGGTGATGCAGCCCGGATTTTATGACGCGCGGGTTTTGGAAACGGGTTCGGGCAATGTTCTGCCTGCATTGGGGATCATCATTGAGTTGTGACGAAGTTTCGGGTCTCAAATTCATTGAGGTGGGAGGCCATTGGAAAGCGTCTCACACGTGAGGAAGCGGGAACTTGGTAATTTGGCCAGCCAATGCGTGTGGACAAATTCCTTTGGTGTGTGCGGGTTTTCAAGACCCGGACGCTGGCGACGGAGCACTGCCGGAGTGGCAAGGTGTTCGTGGGGGAGCATGCGGTGAAGCCAGCCATGGAGTTGAAGGGGGGGGAGTGCATCCGGGTTCGGATGGGGGCGGTGCATTTTTCATGGGAGGTGTTGGGATTTCCGCCGTCGCGGGTGGGGGCGGCGGGGGTGCCGATGTATGTTCGGGATGTGACGCCGGAGTCGGAGCGGTTGAAGTTGGCGGAAATCCGGGCGGCCCAGCGGGACCTGTTGCGGCCGGTGGGCCGACCTACGAAACGGGATCGGCGGGATTGGGAACGTCAATTCGAGGGGGAGCCGTGAGGGGGGAGGGGCAGGTGCCAGCGGGGGGATGGGAGACCCGGGAAATCCGGTCGGAGGCGACGCGTCCCGTGCGGCACGCGGTCTTGTGGCCGCACAAGCCGGACGCGGCGGCGTGCACCATCGCCGGGGAGGACGAGGCCGGGGTCCGGCACTTGGGGGCGTTCGATGCGGCGGGTCGGTTGGTGGGGGTGTGCTCGTTGTTCCCGCAGCGGTCCGAGCGGTTTCCGGAAGCCCTGCCGCCCCACGAACCAGTTTACAGGTTGCGGGTCATGGGCACCCTTCCGGAGGTACGGGGCTTGGGGGCCGGGGCCGCCTTGGTGGAGCACGCCTGTGCCTTGGCCGCTGAGCTCGGGGCGCACTGGCTGTGGTGCGACGCACGCGAGGTGGCCCTCGGATTCTATGCGCGCATCGGATTTCAGTTTGTTTCGGAGACCTATGACGTACCCGAAATTGGACCCCACCGGATGATGGTTCGTTGTTTGCAAGTGTAAGGCCGGGGGCATTGGGGATGTAAATTTGGCCTGTTATGCCAAACATCTCCACCAAGGGCGAGCGGATGCCCGACAGCCCGATCCGCAAACTCGCTCCTTTTGCGGTTGCTGCCAAAGCCGCGGGAAAGCGGGTCATCCACTTGAACATCGGTCAACCCGACATCGCAACGCCGGAGGTGGCTTGGGAGGCTGTGCGTACCCTGGACCGCAAGGTGCTGGAGTACAGCCCCAGCGAAGGATATGCGAGCTATCGGACCGGGTTGGCGGCCTACTATGCCTCGGTGGGCGTTGAGGTCACTCCGGAGCAAATCCTGGTGACGACCGGGGGGTCTGAGGCACTGGTGTTTGCCTTCATGTCCTGCCTCAACCCTGGGGATGAGGTGATCATACCGGAGCCGTTTTATGCGAACTACAACAGCTTTGCTCTGATGGCCGGGGTGGAGGTGGTGCCGGTCACGGCCCGCATCGAGGATGGATTTGCGCTGCCGCCCATGTCGGATTTTGCGGCGCGCATCACCCCGCGGACCCGGGCCATCTTGATCTGCAATCCCGGCAATCCGACGGGGACCGTCTACAGCAATGAAGCATTGGCGGCGCTGGGCGAATTGGTCAAGGCCCATGACCTGTTCCTCTTCGCAGATGAGGTGTACCGGGAGTTTTCGTACAGCGGGGAGATGCCCCGCAGCGTGCTCTCCCTGCCGGGTCTGGAAGAGCATGCGGTCCTGATTGACAGCGTGTCGAAGCGGTACAGCATGTGCGGTGCACGCATCGGGGCCTTGGTCACCCGCAATGCGGCGGTCTACCGGGCAGCAATGAAATTGGCCATGGCCCGTTTGAGTCCGCCGACTTTGGCCCAAATCGCCTCGGAGGCTGCCCTCAGCACACCGCCCGCTTATTTTGAGGCGGTTCGGGGGGCTTATTTGGCCCGGCGAGACGCCTTGGTGGATGGTTTGCGGGCGATTCCGGGGGTGGAATGTCCGCGGCCGGGCGGTGCCTTTTATGCAGTGGCTCGGCTCCCCATCGATGACGCGGACCGGTTTTGTCGTTGGTTGTTGGAGTCCTTCGACTTGGCGGGGACGACGGTGATGCTCGCGCCCAACACGGGTTTTTACGCCACGCCGGGCGCAGGCAAGCAGGAGGTTCGGCTGGCGTATGTATTGGAGGTTTCGATGATCGAGGAGGCGGTGGCTTGCTTGCGCGCAGCCTTGGAGGTTTATCCCGGTAAGCAAGAGGTCGTGGGGGCGAGGGCCGTGGTGTCGAACTGATTGCGATCAGTTTTTTGTTCACCGGGCCCTGTTGTGGGTCAGGCCGGGGGCAGCGGGAGCGGCGGAGATTGCGGGCATGAAGCAAAAAGCATGGGCTGTAGGCGCGTTGAGCGCCTTGATGTTGTTCCACAGTGGCCGGCAGGCGCTAGAGGTGATGTTGTTTTTGCAAAACCGCGACCAGATTGCGGCGGAACGATGTGAGCAACGCTCCGAACCTCAGAACACCTGCCGGGGCACGTGTCACTTGGTGAAGCGCGTGCAATCGCTGGATGCGCCGTCCACGCCGATTTCACGGACCGGGGCGGAGGTGCCTGTTTCGAAGCCACGGGAGGCATTTTCGTCACCGGTTTGGCGGGAAGAAGGGGTGACGGATGGGCGCTGGTCGTGGGCACGGTTGTTGCGCCTTTTGACCGCCTGGGTGCGCGGTCCGCAGTGGGCAGGCATTTGAGTCACGACCCAGGGGGTAAGGGTTCGTTTTTTGGGCCAAATTTGCATCCCCCTCATGGAGTCAACTGCCCCGATTTTCCCTCCTGATTTCCCCAGACCGGTCCGGGTCGATGTGGTGATTCCCGCCCGCAATGAGGAGGCGGCCATCGGTCAGGTTTTGGCAGACATTCCGCGGTGGGTGCGTTGTGTGTACGTGGTGGACAATGGATCGACCGATGGCACAGCGGAAGTGGCGCGTGCGGGCGGCGCGTGTGTGCTGCGGGAAGAGGAGCGGGGCTATGGAGCCGCCTGTCTCCGTGGGGTGGCTGCGGCCCTGGCAGGGCCCGAGCCCGCCGAGGTGCTGGTGTTTCTCGATGGGGACTACAGCGACCATCCGGAGGAGATGGGGGCGCTGGTGGCACCGATTGTTCGGGGTGAGGTGGACATGGTGCTGGGTTCCCGGACGATGGGAAAGGCTGCCGCGGGGTCGCTGATGCCCCAGCAGCGCTGGGGGAACGCACTGGCCACCGGGCTCATCCGATTTATGTACGGAGCCCGGTTCACCGACTTGGGCCCCTTCCGTGCCATCGGGCGGGAGGCTTATGCACAGTTGGGGATGCGGGACCGAAACTATGGCTGGACCGTGGAGATGCAGGTGAAGGCGGTGCGCCGAGGCCTGCGTTGGCGGGAAGTTCCGGCGGACTACCGCGTTCGTGTGGGGGAATCGAAGGTCAGCGGCACCGTTCGCGGGACCTTGGGCGCAGGCTACAAGATCCTGCGGACCATTTTCGTCGTGCATTTTTGGGGCGATCGTTGATGGAGCAGGTGGTAGTGGCCTGCGCTGCGGCCGTCTTTGTATTGTCGGGCTGTGCGCTGTTTCTGCAGGCCTGCTGGCACGGAACCCTGCTTTGGGCGCCGCGGCGGGGTCGGAAACCTGAGCCCGAGGATGCCACCGATCGTCCCCGGGTCTTGGTGCAGTTGCCCCTGTTCAACGAACCCGCGGTGGTGGACCGGTTGTTGGATGCCGTGATGGGGTTGGATTGGCCGGCGGAACGACTGGTAGTCCAAATCCTGAACGACAGCACCGACGACACGCCGGAGCGGGTCGAACGCTGGCTTGCCCAGCACCGGCCGGCCTTTCAGGTGGACCACATCCGCCGTGCGGACCGAGCCGGCTTCAAGGCAGGGGCGCTGCAAGCGGGGCTGGATCGTGCGCCAGACGTGCCGTGGGTGATGGTCTACGATGCGGATTTTGTGCCGGGGATGGGGGATTTGGCCTACGCCTTCCGATGGGTACAGGCGGATACGGCGGCGGTGCAACTGCGGTGGGACCACCTCAATGCGGGGGCCAATGGGTTGACGCGGGCGCAGGCGCTCAACCTCGATGCGCATTTTGCGGTGGAACAGCAGGGGCGTGAGGTGCTGGGGGTTTGGAATGCGTTCAACGGCACGGCCGGGCTCTGGCGGACGGAGGCGATTCGGGCGGTAGGGGGCTGGCAGGCGGACACGTTGGCGGAGGATCTCGACCTGAGTGTGCGGGTGCAACTGGCGGGCTGGCGGATCCGGTACGTGGATGGATGGGGGGTCCCAGCGGAGTTGCCCGCGGACTTCGGTGCGTACCGGGCCCAACAACGGCGCTGGACGCAGGGAGGAGCGGCGTGTGCCCGGAAGCACCTGCGTAGCACGGGCCGCCTCGGGCCGCGTCGGCTCCGTTGGCACGCCCGGGCGATGCTGTGTGCCTCCTCCATCCACCTGCCCATCTGGGCGATGGCGGCGGCGAGCGTGGGGCTGACCTGGGGGGCGGTGCGCGAAGTCCCGGGAGCGGACCGGGCGCTGGATGCCGGCGTGGTGATGGGGTTGCTGCTGGTCTCGTTCGCCACGGTCTACAAAACCGCGGCGAACCGCCGGCATCCCTGGCGCCCGCCCGCCCCGCCCGCCTCACCCGGCGCCCCGGCGCGCCCCGGACTGCGGGACTGGGCCCAGGGGTGGCGCTGGTTCCTCCCCCGAATGTTCGCCCTGTGGCTCCTCGGGGCGGGCATGGCCTGGTGGCACGTTCGGGCCTGGTGGGCGGGATGGCGGGGTGTCCCGGCCGAGTTTGTTCGCACCCCGAAACGCGGTTCCGACCCCGGTCCGCCCCTCCCGCGCGGCGCCTTCGCCCGCGGTCCCTTCCCCTGGGCCGAATGGCTCCACGCCGTCATCTTCGTTGCCGCCGCGGCCCTCGGCGTCTCCGCCGGCCGGTGGGGCCTGGTCCCTTTCCATCTCCTGCTGGCCGGCGGCTACGCCTGGGTGGCCACCGGCGTCCGCGCCAGCCGCTCCACCGCCTGAACCACGGCCAACCCGCCCCAAGGTACCCTGGCTCCAGTGCAACCTAAAAAATATAGGTACTTTGTTTAGCATAGTACCAATGGTTTGGCCTAACTTCGCGCCATGAACACCGAGAACGCCCGGGCGCAGATGCGCAAAGGGGTCCTGGACCTGTGTGTGTTGCGGGTCATCGGCCGCGGGGAGGCCTACGCTTCGGACATTTCGGAGGCCCTGCGGAAGGCGGATTTGCTGGTGGTCGAGGGCACCTTGTATCCATTGTTGACCCGGATGAAAAATGCGGGTTGGCTGACCTACCGGTGGGAGGAATCGCCCGCAGGCCCGCCCCGGAAGTACTACCAGTTGACCCCGATCGGGCGCCAGTTGCTCGATGCCATGAACGCGGAATGGTCCGCTTTTGTCGAAGCTGTAAACGCATTGAAAACCCCATGAACAAGATCATCGACATTCACCTCGGCGGCATCACCTTCCGCTTGGACGAGCCCGCCTACATCGCTTTGGTGGCCTACCTGGAGGCCCTCGGAAAGCATTTGGAGCAGACCGAGAGCCGGGACGAGGTGTTGGCGGACATCGAAGCGCGGATCGCCGAGATTTTCCACGCGCGGCTGGAAGGCCAGCGCACGGTGCTGGGCATGGCGGACGTCACCTTCGCGCGAGAGGCCTTGGGCCAGCCGGAGGATTTCGGGGAGGCCACGCAGCCGCCGCCCCCGTCTCGTCGTCGGCTTTTTCGGGATGGCGAAGGCCAAATCCTCTCCGGAGTGTGCTCCGGTCTCTCCCATTATTTCTCCGTCGATGTGGTCTGGATTCGGGCGGCGTTTTTGTTGACGATTCTCTTCTCGGGGATGGGCTTGGTTTTGTACTTCATCCTCTGGGGCATCACGCCACGGGCAGAATCGGCTGCAGACCGGCTGGCAATGCGGGGGGAGCCGGCCACTTTTGAAAACATCTGGCGGACGGTGGAGACGGAGGGACGCAGAAACGCTGGTGCCCGGGAGGCCGGGGTGGTGGAACGGAACTTGCGGGGGTTCTTGGCCGGGCTGATCGAGGTCTTCGCCCTTGTGCTTCGGGGGATCGGGGTGTTCTTCTTGCTGTTGATGTTCCTGGGGCTGTTGGTGGCCGGGGCGGTGTTGGTGGCGGTGGGGGATGGCGGGTTTTGGTCCTTGCCATCGGTTCAATCGTTGGAATTGTTCTTGCCCACGGGGATGGGTTGGATGTGGGTTTTGGTCGCGGGGCAAATGCTGGTGATGGGGTTGTTGGGGCTGTTGGTGATGGGGGTGGCTCGGTTGTTGGGGAAGGGCAAAGGGTTGCTGTTTAGGCGAATGGTATTGCCGTTGTTGTTGTTGACAGGGTTGGGGTTTGCTACTTGGGTGGTGATCGGTGTGCGCATGGGCTTGGACCATGAGGAAGATGCGGAGGTGGCCCACGTGGTGCAGTTGCCGGCAGGCCGCTCGGATTGGGTCCTGGGGTGGGGGATGTCGGCGATGCCCGGCGAAGTAGGATCGCTCAGCTCGATGGGTTCCTCCGATGGGAGCGCCACCTTGCTGGAGTCGGCCTGGCGGTGGACGGAAGACTCGGTGTACTTCGATGACATCGTCTGGGACATCCGCTCTACGCAGGATTCGGTGGCTCGCCTGGAGTGGTCGGCGTTCGCCCAAGGAGGATCGCATCGCGCCGCCCGCGCCCGCGCGGAGCATGTGTCGTACCCGGTGGCGGTGGATTCCACGGGGCACATCGGTTTGGGGGATTGCCTGGGGTTCCCCAAGGCGGACCGTTTTCGAGACCAGCATGTGGAGGTGGTGCTGTACTTGCCCATCGGGCACAAGATCCGGTTGGACCCCGGTGCGGAAGCTTACTGGGAACCGGAGCGGGGATTTGATTTCCCGTGGGACGATGAGGATGGGGGGGGCGTTTGGCGCATGGCGGAGGACGGGTTGCAGGCGGCACCGTGAGTCGGGAGGCGGCAGGGGGCCGGGGTCAGGAGGTGGTCGGCGCTGTGGGGGCAGGGCTCTCGCTCGGGGCGGTGTTCTTTTGGCTGGCCCACATCCCACGGGGGGAACCGGAGATGCTGCTGGTCGCTTGGTCGGTTGCGTGTGCAGGGGCCGCGGGTTGGATGGCGTGGGGGTGGAAGCGGGGTTGGGGGCTGGGAACCTTGTTGTGGGTGGGGATGGCGTTGCGGTTGGGCATCTGGGGGGCGGGCCTGGTTCCGGGTTGGAGTGAGGACGTCCTTCGTTACGCCTGGGACGGTTGGCTGGTGGTGCGGGGCGAAAATCCCTATGCCGTGACGCCGGCGGTTTGGTCTTCAGCCCACGAAGGGCTGCTGGCGGAAAACGGTTACGCGAGGGGGCTGCTCGCGGGCATGAACAGTCCGTCGTATCACGCTGTGTATCCGCCGATTGCGCAGGGGCTGTTTGCGCTGGCGGAATGGGTGCGCGGGTGGTGGGGCGGTGGGTTGATGGCGTGGCTGGCGGTGTTTCGGGGCGGGATGGTGCTGGCGGAGGGGCTGGTGTTGTGGGGGTTGCCTCGGTTGTTGCGACGCTGGGGCCGGGATGCCCGGTGGGCTTGGGGGTACGCTTTGCACCCCTTGGTGCTGATGGAGGGGACGGTGAATTTGCACCTGGAGCCGCTGTGGACGGCGGCTTTGGTGGTGGCTGGGCTGGCGGTGACGGAGGGGCGGCGCGGGTGGGCGGGGGGGAGCTGGGCAGTGGCGGTCGGCATCAAGGTGGTGCCGGTTTTCCTGCTGCCCGGGGTGTTGGGGATGGCCCGTTGGCGCCGGGAGTTCTGGTGGGCTGCGGGGGCGGTGGGGTTGGGGTTGGGCGGGTGGTTCGTTTGGGGGAGCGGACCGGGCATGCAGGGCTGGGTCGAAAGTGCCGCCTTGTTTTTTCGGACGTTTGAGTTTCACCCGGGACTGTATGCGCCGCTGCGGGCAGCGGGCATGGCATGGCTGGGGTACAATCCCATCGCATGGCTCGGGCCGGCCTTGGGCTTGTTGGGTTGGTGCGGCGCTGCCGCGGTGGCCCTCTGGGGACAGCGGTTCCATTGGGGCGAGCGTTTTGCCTTGGGCTGGGGGATGATCTTGTGCACCGCCACGACCGTGCATCCTTGGTACTTCATTCCTTTGTTTGCGGCGGGTTTGGCCTCCCGCTGGATTGCGCCATGGGTGGCGGCCACGACGGCTGCTGTGAGCTACGTTCGCTACGTCGTGGTCATCCCCGGTGAGGCATTGCACGCGCCCGATGCCGCAGCATGGGACGGGGCTTGGGCGCTGTCGTGGGGGGCGGTATTCCTGGCCGTGGGCTGGGACCTGTGGCGGTGCCGACGCCCATGCTTGTCTGAAGTTTGACCTACACTCAACCTCAGCGGATGCCGCGCATGATGTAGCCGAAGATCGGGTCGTTTGCCTCGGGCGTCGGATGCAAGAACGGGATGGGCATGTGCCGTGGAGCGGCAAACACCCCCCGGCCCATGAGCTCCTGCAGCGTGTCGTAGACCTCGATGGAACATTTGCCGATGAGCAAGGGCCGCAAGTCGCCCCCGGACTGCCAGAGACCGTAGACCTCGCGCAGCCCCTGGAGGTAGAGGTAGTCCTTGGTGAACCCCCCTCCGCGGTGCACCCGGGTGGAGAGCGCCCAGGCCGCGTGCGCCTCCATGTCCCACTCACGCGTCAGGTACCGGTAGGTCTCCACGAAGTCCGCTCCGTGCACCATTTTGTCCACCGCCAGCACCCGGTAGGCCAATTCCCGCAACCGATCCAGGGTCATGTTGCCGCTGAGGTACTCCGCGAGCACGGCCAGGCCTTCCTGGGTCCGGGTGCTCACCCGCGTGCCGATGCGCAGCAACTTCAGGGGTTGTTCCCAGGCGTTGGCGGTGGTGACCATGTGCACCCCGATTTCGTGGTGGACCAGGTAGCGCAGTTCCACGGGGGTGAAGGTGGCGCCTTTGCGCACCAGCACTTTGCGCTGGGCGTTGAGGACCATGGCGCTGGCCACGATTTGGTCGCTGGTTTCGATTTTGCCGGCCAAACCATAGGCCGCCATGCCCTCGGAAAACGCCCGCACAGCATCGTCGGTGCCGAGCCGCTTTTGGGGACGGACGGACGCCAGTTCGGGCAAGTGGAGGAGGTACGCGGCGTTTTTGAGGTCGGTCGCCGTGGGGGCGCCGTAGTATCGCAGGGAGTTGTAGCGGAAGGCGTCGGTGCCCACGGTGGCCAGCATGTCCACCTTGTCGAGGTAGGCGCTGACGGTGGATTCGAAGAGGTGCCGGATGCCGGTGTCTTCGATGCGTTCCACGGGGATGCGCAGCAACTGGCGCTTCAGGGGGAGGGGTTCGAGGTGGTGGGGCCGGTAGGTGAATTGGGGGTTGACGGAGGCGCGTGCGGCGAAGAAGGCACGTTTTTCCCGGTCCGCATTGGTCGGGTTGACCCGGTTGAGGATCTCCAGGTCGCGGACGCACGCGTAGAGTTCTTGGTCCACCTTCCGGACGGTGGCGTCGAGGGGATGGCGGCGGACCCAGGGGACCGCCTGGCCCGGGGCGTGGGTGTGCCGCTCGGCGAAGCCTTGGGCATGGGCGAGGATGGCGGTCCGTAGGGCGGTGCCGACGGCTTCGACGACGGCGGGGAACCGGTCTCCGGTTTCCTCATCACAGTACACTTTGCAGACTTCGGTCGCCAGGACGAGGCACCCCGGCCGGGCCAGGTGGGCGAGGTTGTACCCGTGGCCCAGGAAGACGTCGTTCACGGCGCACCGGGGGTCGATGCTGGGTGGGAGGGGCTGTTGGCCGAGGAGTTCGGCGAACTGGGCCACGTCGGGCGCCCAGCTCGCCGCGAGGCGATCGGTCCCGAGGTTCCAGGTGGGGACCGGCCGGTTCCAGCGCTTCCCGTTGTAACTGTGCACGTCATACACCACGCAGGCCCCAAATCGCTGCAGCAACACCTCGGTCAACGCCCACAGGACCTCGTGGAAGCGCTTGTGGCGGGCCAAACTCCGCGCCTTCTCCGCCGGAGTCAACGCCCGCGTCCACACCTTCTTTCCCCAGGCCTCGTCATAGACGGCGGCATCCGGCGCCCGGTTGAGGTCGTACGCATAGCGGGAATCGGTGCCCACCACCGTGATGGGAAGGCCCTCGATGAACCGGTCGGTGTCCGGATCCTCCTCCTGCCAGCGCGAGAAGGCGTCCAGGGCGCACTTGAGCTGCAGTTCATGCCGCAGGGAACTGCCGGCGTGAATCGCCGTAGCGACATGCGGCACATACTGCGCGATGCGGATGTACAGTCCGGTGTCCGAGGCCTGTGCTTCGAAGTCCCGTCCCGCCCGGATGCGGCCGATGATCTCGGCCGTGCTCAGGGTGGGCACCCCACTCATGCCTCGGTGACCGCTTGCCGCAAACGCGCCCGGCGCGCATGCGCCTCGGACCGCCGCCGCACCATGTCCTCCGCCCAGTCGATGATGCGCTCCTGCAACCGGACCTTGTTGAGCCGGTTGATGTTCACGATGCCCCCCGGACTCAATACGTTGACCTCGATGAGCTTGCCCCCGATCAGGTCCACCCCGACGAAGAACAGCCCGTCCTGGACGAGCTTGGGGCCGATGGTTTGGCATACACGCAGCTCCTCCTTCGTCAACGTGTGCTTGTGCACGCTCCCGCCGGCATGCACGTTGCTGCGGGCATCGCCCTCGGCCGGCTTGCGGCGCATGGCCCCGATGGGCTCCCCGTGGAGCATCAGCACGCGCACGTCGCCTTGTTCTGCACCCGGCACGAAGTCCTGCAAAATCACGTAGTTCGACTCGCCGTCCTTTCCGCTGATGTAGAAGTCGAGCAGGGAGTTGATGTTCTGCATGGCCCCCTTCTCGATCACGATGACCCCGCTGCCTCCGAAGCCGTTGAGGGGCTTGAGAATCATCTTCGGCGCGTCGCTCTCCCGGACCACCTTCAACAGGTACTCCTTGTTCTTGCTCACAAAGGTCCGCGGCGTGATCGTGTGGGCGGAATCGTTCATGGCCGCCGTGTACAACTTGTTGTTTGCCTCCCGCAACCCCTCCACGCTGTTCACGATGAAGACTTCGTCCTTGACCGAGTCCAAAAAGTTCAGGACCAAGTTGTCCAAGGGCGGATTCGCCCGCATGAACAGGACGTCAAACCCCGCCAAGGGGAGCATCTGTTCCCGGAACCGGGCCTGCTTGTGGAAGAGCTCGATGTTCTTCGAAGGCTTGAAGGCACTGGTGTCGAACAATTTGCAGAACGCCATGGTGGTGGAGTCCCGGATGGTCAGGTTCGCCCCGGTGGTCAAGGCCACATGGTGTCCCCGGATGACGCATTCGTGGATCATGCGCAGGGTGCTGTCCGAGGGAGCGGTGATTTTCTCCCAAGGATACATGAGGAAGCAGACGTTCATAGGAGGGGGGTGCCGGGATTTGGGGCGCGCGAAGATACATATAGGATTGGGGGATTGGATGTAGCGATAAGGTTAAGGATGTCCCCCAGGTATCGCCCGGATGTCGCCGGGATGCGGTATTTTGCAGCGCCTTTTTCAGGCCAAACGAATCCCAAACCCACCTCCTCATGCGTTGCACCCTCTTCACCTGGGCCCTGTGTCTTGCCCTCACCGGTCTGAACATCGGGGCGTGGGGCCAATCCGACGCCGACACCACCTGGGTCCAGACCTTCACCTGGGAAGAACAGAACAACCCGGCCACCCCCTACGACAGCCCGGGCCGCCGTTGGTTCGAATTCCCCGCATCGGAGAACGGGGAATCGTACCAGAAGATTCTGATGTATTACACGCTCAAGTGTTTCGAAGATGGCACTGCGGGTGGACTGGGGTACGCGTGCGGCGAATGGGACTACCTCACCTATACGTATCTGTTCGATCACACTGGGGTGCTGGATTCCAACCTCGTGTCGCACCCCCGCTGGAAGATCGACGATCTGGACTTCACGGGAACCCAGGCGTTGGTGCTGTCGCCGGTCGGCGGGACGCCCCAGGACACGGTTCGGGCGACTTGGTCGTTGCCTGTGTACGATTGGACGGGGGCGACTTGGGCCGCAGGGGAGGCTTCCGCTGCCGTGCCTTGGACGGCTGGCGCTCCCTTCTGGACGGCCGGAGAGGGTGCTGCGCCCGGCGGAGCCCGGTTGCAAGCCCTGTTCACCGGGGCTGAGCTGGCCGCGATGGGACTGGTGCCCGGTGCCGTCCAGGCCCTGGAGCTGCCTTGGGACATCCAGCCGGAAGGCGTGGGGCGTCCCGTCGAATTGCGCTTGCTGGGCACCTCGGCGTCCACCCTCTCCGGGCTGGTGAACAGCGGGTGGGAAGTCAGCACGCGCTGGCTGGCCCAGCCCGGCGTGTCCACCGTTCCGCTCGCCACCCCCTGGAACTGGGATGGAACCGAAGCCCTGCTGGTGGAGGTGGTGTTTGAGCAAGCCGAGGCGTTTCTGCATGGAACAGTGGCCGAGGTGGCACCCGGAAAAACCCGGGCTGCCGTGGCTGCCGGCAACTTCATCCGGTTCGACGGCGGCGACCGTTTCGAGGTCGATGCCGCTGCCCTGGACGGCATTGGCGAGGCCGTGACGGTGGAGTTCTGGCAACGCGGCAACGCCCAGTTTCAGCCCGAGAACTCCACCCTCTTTGAAGCACACGGGCCTGCGGGTGAGCGGGAGCTGAACGTGCACCTGCCCTGGTCAAACGGCCGGGTCTACTGGGATGCAGGTTACGAGGGTGGATACGACCGCATCGACCAGCAAGCCGCGGAGAACCAGTACGAGGGCATCTGGAACCACTGGGCCTTCGTCAAAGATGCGACCGCTGGGACGATGTCCATGTACCTGAACGGCAGCCTGTTCCATGCCGGAAGTGACCGGGACAATCCCATCGGGGAGGTTGTGCGGATGCACATCGGTTGCGACGGTTGGGGCGGCAACGATTACCGGGGCGATGTCGATGGGTTCCGGGTTTGGGCTGCGGCTTTGGCGCCCGAGGTGGTGGCAGCCTACCGGAGTCAGGCGGTGGATGCGTCCCATCCCGCTTGGGCGGATTTGCGGGCGGATTTGGCCTTCGACGGAGCCGACGGTACGTCATCGGAGGAAGGCATTCTCCACGGGAATGCGGGGCGTGTGCCGCACGCGGGGCGCGATGCGTTCTGGCGCGAGGGGCCGGTGGAAGGCGCACTGCGGCCCGCTTTTCGGCTGGTGCAGGGGGGGACGGCGTCGGGGACGGTGGAGACGGTGTACGACCGGCTCGAGGCGGTGCCGCCCGTGAGCGTGACGGGCTGGGCGGTGGCGGGCAACGGGGTGGTGATGACGGACCTGGCTTACGGCTGGCCAGTGGGCAGCGTCGCCCGGACGCGTCTCGAGGACGGCACGGTGCTGGCCACCCATCCCATCGAGGGATCCCCAACGTCCTACACCCAGGGGCAACTCAGTTACTACAGCCCGCCATTCGAGGTGGTGGAGCGAATTGAGTTGGCGAGGTACATCACGCCGTACGGCATCGGGTTGACCCTCGGAGACGATGGTTGGACCTGGGTGTTTGACGTCACGGATTATGCCCCCTTGTTGCGGGATTGGGTCGAGCTGGAGGCGGGGAACTGGCAGGAACTGCTGGACATGAAGTTCGCCTTTGTCCACGGTACCCCGGCGCGCGACGTGGAGCGGGTGGAGGCTTTCTGGCGCGGTTCCTTCGGGCTGGCCGGTTTTGCGGAGGCGGTGCTGCCCCATACCTATGTCCCGGCGCCGGGCGAGGAGCAGTTCCGGCTCAAGACGCGGGCCAGCGGTCACGGGTTTGGGACCGGGAACAACTGCGCGGAGTTCTGCTACAACACCCACTCGGTGGCGGTGAACGGAACCCCGCAGTGGTCGTGGGAGATCATGCGGGAGTGCGCAGACAACCCGCTCTACCCCCAGGGCGGTACCTGGATTTACGACCGGGCGGGCTGGTGTCCCGGCGCTCCGGTGGACACCCGGGATTGGGAGCTCACCCCGCTGGTCGATCCATCGGCCCCTTTTGATGTGGCCTATGGGATTGAGTATGACCCTCATGGAAACTATGTGATGGAAGGCCAAATCATCGCTTACGGGCCTTCGAACTTCGTGCACGACTTGGAAATCAGCGACATCCTGTCGCCCTCTGACGCGAAGGTGGAGAGCCGCTTCAACCCCATTTGCGAGTCGCCCCGGGTGCGCATCCGCAACAACGGAACGCAGACGGTCACGTCTTGCACCTTCACCTACCGCGTGGTGGGCGGGGCGGAGGCCACCTACACCTGGACGGGCGAGCTCCCCTACCTCGCCTCGGCCGAGGTGGCCCTGCCTTACAACGATCCGTCCTTGACCGAAGGCGACGACGAGGAGGTGCAGCGCTTCGAAGTCCGGGTGGACCTGCCCGCAGCGACCCCCGACGGCCAAACCAACAACAACGCGTCGTCCATCGCCTTCCACCGGGTCCCCACCTGGTCCTACCCGAACTTGGACGACAACCGCATCATCGTTTGGACGAAGACGAATTTGGTTCCGTGGGAGACCACCGTAGAACTGCGCGATGCCGATGGTGAAATCGTTTGGTCCCGGGGCTACACCGGCGCCAACACGACCTACCAGGACACCCTGGCCCTGAACGCCGGCTGCTACCGTTTCACCGTGCGCGATTCGGGCGACGATGGGCAGGCGTTCTGGGCGAACAACGACGGCTCGGGGTACACCCGGCTCAAGCGGGTCGCCGGCGGCAACTTCATCGCCTTCGAACCGGACTTCGGCCGGTCGATTTCGCAGGCTTTCTACTTCGCGACGAACCTGGTCGATGTCGCGGAACACGCCACGACGGCGCGGAAGGGGTCCGTCCAGGCGTACCCCAATCCCTCCGACGGCACGGTCTACGCCCGCCTCGAAGGCTTCGAGCCCGGCACCCCCGTGGCTTGGACGGTCCGGGATGCCCAAGGCCGGCTCCAAGCGCAGGGAAGCTGGCGCGGCGGCCTCGGAGAGCGGATGCGCCTCGACCTTGCCTCCCTCGGCACCGGCCTGGTCCACATCGAATGGACCCAAGGCGAACTGCGTTGCGGCGAGTGGATTTTGCTTCAGGCGGACTGACCCATTCAAAAAAAGGGGGGGTGCTGAGAAAAAAGTTATTTTTTTTCGGCGCACCCCCTTTTTGGTTGAGGGGGGTTGGAGTAAATTTGGCCTTCAAACCAACGAACTCACCTGTCATGAGCATCGATCGCCGCCAAGCCCTGCAAGATGTGTTGCACCGCGTCCCCAAGGTGCAGGAACGCCCGAGCAACCGCATCTCCGGTTACTATGGAGAAAATGCCTTCCACCTGCACAACATGCAGGAGTACCTCACCGAGGAGGCTTATGCGGGCATCGTACAGGCAATGGAGCACCACACTCCGCTGGATCGCCGGGTGGCGGACCAAGTGGCTTCCGCGATGAAGGAGTGGGCCATTTCCCGGGGGGCGACCCATTATTCACACTGGTTCCAGCCTCTGACGGGGGCCACAGCGGAGAAGCACGACAGCTTCATCTCCCCGGTGGGCGATGGACGCGCCATTGAGAAGTTTGACGGTTCGCTGCTCGTGCAGCAGGAACCGGATGCGAGTTCGTTCCCGAGCGGGGGCATCCGCAATACGTTCGAAGCCCGGGGCTACACGTTGTGGGATCCGACCTCTCCGGCGTTTGTCTGGGACAATACGCTGTGCATCCCGACGATTTTCATCAGCTACACGGGATTTGCACTGGACAACAAGATGCCGCTGCTCAAGGCGTTGTCGCGCATCGACCGGGCGGCCACGGAGGTATGCCAATACTTCGACAAAAATGTCACGAAGGTGGTGGCCACGTTGGGCTGGGAACAGGAGTACTTCCTGGTGGACAAGGCGCTGCATGCGGCCCGTCCGGACCTGCAGATGACGGGACGCGCGCTGTTCGGTGCGGCGCCAGCGAAGGGGCAGCAGCTCGATGACCACTACTTCGGCAGCATTCCCGCACGGATTGCGGCCTTTATGAAGGAGTTCGAGCTGGAGGCGCACCGGGTGGGCATTCCGGTGACGACCCGTCACAACGAGGTGGCGCCCAATCAGTTCGAGTGCGCGCCGCGGTTTGAGGAGGCGAATTTGGCCAACGACCACAACCTGCTTCTGATGGAGCTCATGGAGAAGGTCGCCCGCAAGCACGATTTCCGGGTGCTGCTGCATGAGAAGCCGTTCGCCGGGGTGAACGGAAGCGGCAAGCACAACAACTGGTCGCTGGGCACCAACACGGGCGTGAACCTGCTGAAGCCGGGGAACAACCCGAAGACGAATCTGCGCTTCCTGACGTTCTTCGTGAATACGCTCGCGGCATTGCACCGCCATGCGGATGTGGTGCGTGCGTCGTTTGCATCGGTCGGGAACGAGCACCGGCTGGGGGCGAATGAGGCACCGCCGGCGATCATCAGTGCGTTCATCGGTTCCCAGCTCGAGCAGATGCTCGACGCCATCGAGACGGGGGTTGGGGAGGGTCCGTTGTCCCCCGATGACAAGACGGCGCTGAAGTTGGAAATCGGCCGCATCCCTGAGGTGCTGCTGGACAACACGGACCGCAACCGGACGTCGCCGTTCGCCTTCACGGGCAACAAGTTTGAGTTGCGGGCCGTGGGCAGTTCGGCGAACTGCGCGTTGCCCATGACGGTGCTCAACACGATCGTGGCGGACCAGCTCGAAGCGTTCAAGGTGGCGGTGGACGCCCGCATCGAGGGAGGAGACAAGAAGGACGACGCCATCCTGAAGGAGCTGCAGAAGCTCATCATCCAGAGCAAGGCGATTCGTTTCGAGGGCAACGGTTACTCCCAGGAATGGGTTGAGGAGGCAGCCCGCCGGGGCCTCGCGAATCTCCGGAGCACGCCGGAAGCGCTGGAAGTGATGATGCGCCCGGATGTGGAAGCCCTGTTTGAGCGGATGAATGTCCTGCGCCGGGAGGAGTTGCACGCCCGGGCGGAGGTGGAACTGGAGGGATATGTGTTGAAACGCCAAATCGAGTGCCGCGTCCTGCGGTCGATGGCGCAAAACACGATTTTACCGGCAGCGGTAAAATACCAAAACGCCCTGATTGAAAACATTTCAGGCCTGCGCGGGGTCTTCGGTCCCGATGCCGAGGGGCTTTCCCAGGGACAACGGGAGGTGTTGCAGCAGTGCAGCGAACTCGTTCAGGATTTGCACCAGCGCGCGCACGCGCTCGCAGCGGAGCAAGACCGTGCGGAAGCTGCGTCCGATTTGTTGGAACGCGCCCATCTTTATTCGAGGGAGGTGATGCCCCGTTTGGAGGAATTGGGCCGAAGCTGTGCGGCCTTGGAGTCGGTGGTAGATGACGCGGTCTGGCCGTTGCCCAAGTTCACGGAGCTGCTCTTCACCCGTTGATGGCGGGAGCTTTTTTTGTGAAATTGTGCACAAGGAAGGTGTTGGGTGCGGGCGTTGTCTTACTTTCGGCGATTGATATCAAGCGATTCAGCATGCTCAACTACCTGCAACGTTCCATGACCCGCGCGATGGGGGCCGCCTTGGTGTTCCTCGTTGTGCTTTCGGTTGCTCCTTCGGCTTCTGCACAAGTCAACTACACGATGGCGGCGGATGCCGAATTCGCCCGAACAGGCTACTTCGAGGCCGCTCAGGAATACATCAAGGCATACGCGAAGATCAAGAAGGACCTGGAGCAGAAAGGGCGTGCGGCTTTCATGGCGGGGGAGTGCTACCGCTTGATGATGGACCCACTCGGAGCGCGGGAATGGTATGACAAAGCGGTGGGACTGAAATACGGAGATACGGCCCCCGAGTTGTTCCTCTCTTACGGGGATATCATGCAGACGCTGCAGGAATATGAGAAGGCGCTGACTTACTACCGCCGCTATCAGGAAAAGGGGGGCGATGGAAGTGTTGCTGGGGCGCGCATTGCTGCCGCAGAGGCTGGGGCCTTGGCTCAGGACGAGCCGCCTTCTCGGTATGTGGTGTCAAACGTTCTCAATTTGAACTCGGCAGGTTACGACTTCGGTTTGGCTTTCGCGGCGAAGAAGGGGGATGAGGTCATCTTTGCCTCCTCTCGCGAATCTTCGACCGGATCGGGCGAAGACCCCATCACCGGTGAGAGCTTCATGGATTTGTTTCGCTCCTCGGCGGACAAGAAGGGCAAGTGGAGTGTACCGGAGCCGTTGAACAATACGGTGAACACGCCGTTCAACGAGGGGACGGTGACTTTCGACCCGAAGTTCAAGATGATGTATTTCACGCGGTGCGTAGAGGACAAGAAGTCGGCTTTTGCTTGCGACGTGTACCGGGCACCGATGATGGGAACGCGTTTGGGACCGGCTGAACTGGTGCCTCTGATCAACCGAGATGAAAACGACAGTTCCCAAGTGGGGCATCCGGCGTTCAATCCGGAGGGTTCGATCTTGGTGTTCGCTTCCGACATGCCGGGTGGGCAGGGTGGCAAGGACCTTTGGTACATCACGTACGACGTGCGCGAGGAGCGTTGGGGAACGGCGAAGAACATGGGGCCGGGCATCAACACCAAGGGCGACGACATGTTCCCGCATTTTCGTTACGATGGGGTGTTGTACTTCGCATCGAATGGACATGGAGGCATGGGAGGGCTGGACATTGTGCGGGCGGTTCCCAAGCAGGGGAGCCCCATGGAGTTTGGCAAGGTGGAGCTCTTGCCTTACCCATTGAACAGTTCTTCGGACGACTTCGGCATCGTATTTTACCCAGAAGAGGACCGGGGGATGTTTACCTCCAGCCGTCCCGGCGGGAAGGGCAAGGATGACATTTATGAATTCCGGATGCCCGACTTGAAGTTCACCTACCGGGGAACGGTTTACGACCAAGCTACGGGCAATCCTTTGATGGCGACCGTGACGATCACGGGGTCGGATGGATCGTCCTGGGAATTCGTTGCCGATGGTACGGGCTCGGTGGAACTGCTCGAGGGCAAGGTCAAGGCCGGGGTCACGTACACGGTTGACGTGAAAAAGACGGGTTACATCGGAACGGGTGACCGGTTTTCGACGGTGGGTTTGACGGAGGATTTGGACTTTGCGCGGGAGTATTTCCTCAAGGAAATCATCTTGGAGCAGGAGTATGAGATGCCTTTGGTCCTCTATCCCTTCGATCAGGCCACCCTGCTCATCAACAAGGAGGTCAATTCGGCGGACTCGCTGAACTTCTTGTTGGACATCATGCAGCGGAACCCCACTTTCGTGATTCAGCTCGAATCGCACACGGACAGCCGGGGCAACAACCAGTACAACAAGGAACTGAGTCAGCGTCGTGCCCAGACCTGTGTTGACTACCTGATCGGAAAGGGCATTGATCCCCGTCGGTTGGTGGCTGTGGGCAAGGGGGAGGACCAGTTGTTGATTTCGGATGCCGAGATTGCCAAGTTGAAGACAGAGGCCGAGAAGGATGCGGCCCACCAGGCGAACCGGCGCACGGTGTTCCGGATTCTGCGTTTCGATTTCGTCCCGACGAAGTGACGGAGGGAGGGCGATACGCGGCCCGCGGGGTGTCTGCGGGCAAGGAGGATGTGCATGCGGCCATCGCCGGAGTGGACAAGGGGTTGTTTCCGAATGCCTTCTGCAAGGTGGTTCCCGATGATTTGACAGGGAGTCCTGAGCACTGTGTGGTGATGCATGCCGATGGGGCCGGTACCAAGTCTGCCTTGGCCTACATGGTGTGGAAAGAAACGGGCGATTTGTCGGTTTGGCGCGGGATTGCGCAAGATGCCATCGTAATGAACGTGGACGACTTGCTTTGCGTCGGGGCCACAGGGCCGATCCTCCTGTCCAGCACCATCGGTCGAAACAAGCGGTTGGTGCCAGGCGAGGTGGTTCGAGCGCTCATAGAAGGCACAGAGTCCCTGTTGGAGGAATTGCGGGGCTACGGTCTGGACATCCGCTCCACGGGGGGCGAAACCGCTGATGTCGGAGACTTGGTGCGCACGGTCATCGTGGACAGTACGGTGGTGGCGCGCATGCGGCGGGACGAAGTCATTGACAATGCGCGGATTGCACCTGGAGATGTGGTGGTGGGCCTGGCCAGTTCTGGGCAAGCTGCTTGGGAGACGGGGTACAATGGGGGCATGGGATCGAATGGGTTGACCAGTGCGCGCCACGATGTCTTTGGGGCGGGGCTGGGAACACGTTATCCTGAGAGCTTCGATCCTGGCCTGGATCCATCCTTGGTCTATTCCGGTGCGATGGATTTGCTGGATCCCGTGCCGGGTACGGACCTGCGCGCGGGGGCCTTGGTGCTGTCGCCCACCCGGACGTATGCGCCCCTGATTTGCCGGATTTTGCCCCGGTGGCGGGACCGCATCCACGGCATGGTCCACTGTTCGGGTGGAGGCCAAACCAAGGTCCTCCATTTCATCCAGAACATCCAGGTAATCAAAGACAACCTGTTCGAAACTCCGCCCCTGTTCCGACTCATCCAAACCCAGTCGGGCACGGAGTGGCGGGAGATGTACCGGGTGTTCAATATGGGGCACCGGATGGAAATCTACACGGATGCAGAGGCGGCTGAGGCCATCATCGCCGAGGCCCGCTCGATGGGTGTGGCGGCGCAAGTGGTGGGGCGTTGTGTCGCCGCGGCAGAAGCTTCGGTGCGGATTCAAGGGGAGCACGGAATGTTTGAATACCGCCGTTGAGGGCTTGAGGGATGGAGCAGGTGCAGGACTTGATGGTCCGACTTTTGGCCATCGCAGACCGGTTTCGAGAGGTGGATCAACGGGTCGCGGATCCTGAGGTTCTGTCCCAGCCCACAGTGCTTCGGGAGTGGATGCAGGAGCGGAGCCGGTTGGAGCCAGTGGTCGCGCATTATCGCAAGATGGAAGGCATGTGGAAGGATTGGCAGTTGGCCAAGGAGTGGGCCGTTGGCGGCGATGAGGAATTGCGTCGGTTGGCACGGGAGGAGATGGCGGCGTTGGAGGAGGGGTTGCAGGATGCGGTGGAGGAGGCGCGGTTGTTGTTGTTGCCGAAGGATTTGGCCGACCAGCGGTCGGTTTTGTTGGAGGTGCGGGCTGGCACGGGTGGGGATGAGGCGGCCCTGTTCGCGGGCGAATTGTTCCGGATGTACCAGCGTTATGCGGCGCAGCAGGGTTGGCGGGTGGTGCTGGTGTCTGCTCAGGAGGGAACGGTGGGTGGGTTCAAGGAGGTCATTGCCCGGCTCGATGGAGAAGGGGTGTATGGTCGACTCAAATTCGAGAGTGGGGTGCACCGGGTCCAACGGGTGCCGGATACGGAGTCCCAAGGTCGGGTGCACACGAGCGCTGCCACGGTGGCGGTGTTGCCCGTGGCCGAGCCGGTGGATGTGGAGTTGTCCATGGCGGATGTGCGCCGGGATACCTACCGGTCTAGCGGTGCGGGTGGGCAGCACGTGAACAAGACGGAGTCAGCGGTGCGTCTCACCCACTTGCCCACGGGCATTGTGGTCGAATGTCAAGAGGGGCGTTCCCAGCATGCAAACTTTGACCAGGCCCTGGAGGTACTTCGGTCGAGGCTTTTTGAGGCCCAACGCGACCGCCAGCGCGCTGCACAGGCTGCTGAACGAAAGTCCCTGGTTTCGACTGGAGACCGGTCGGCAAAAATCCGAACCTACAATTTCCCTCAGGGTCGGGTCACCGATCACCGCATCGGGCTCACGTTGCACAACTTGCCCGGGGTGATGCAGGGGGAATTGGACGGGATGTTGGATGCACTGCATTTGGCCGAACAAACTGAAAAACTCAAAAACGCGTGAACGCCATTCAAAACCGGGCCCAATTGCATGCCGCCATCCGGGCAAAGGAGTCTTTTTTGTGTGTGGGTCTGGACCCGGATCCGGCGAAAATTCCGGCGGTTTGTGGGACGGGGGTCGCAGGGGTTGAGCGGTTTTGCGCGGAAATCATCGAGGCGACTGCGGATCTGGCGGTAGCGTTCAAGCCCAACCTCGCTTTCTTCGAGGCCTTCGGTTCGGCGGGGTGGGCAGCGCTGGAGCGGACGGTGGCCAGGATGCCGGCCGATGTCCTGTGCATCGCGGATGCCAAGCGAGGCGACATCGGCAACACATCGGCCCGATACGCCGAGGCGATTTTCGGTTCTTTGGGCGCGGGAGCGATTACGGTGGCTCCCTACATGGGGGAGGACAGTGTCCGTCCTTTTTTGGACGTGCCGGGCCACTGGACGGTGGTCTTGGCGCTGACCTCGAATGCAGGAGCCGCAGACTTTGAGTTCCACGGCACGCCCCCCCTGTACGAGCGGGTCCTCGAGCGCGTGTCCGCGTGGGGCACGCCGGACCAACTCATGTTCGTCGTGGGCGCCACGCGACCTGCGGAACTCGGCCGGATTCGGTCCCTGGTGCCCGATCATTTCTTCCTGGTCCCGGGCGTGGGTGCGCAGGGCGGAACCGTTGCGGAGGTCGCGGCAGCTGGCTGGAACGCCCACGTGGGCCTGCTTGTGAACGCGTCCCGCAGCATCCTCTATGCTTCTTCAGGTAGCGATTTCGCTGCTGCCGCCCGGACAGCCGCCGCTGAGATGCAGTCCGAGATGGCGGAGCTGGGCAGGGCCCGCGGCTGGGGGGCGCCTACCTGACATGCACAAAACCCCGGCCACCGATCGTGAAAGCCGGGGAATAAATTGACCGCATCCTGGATGCACTTTGTATATTCGGCGGCTTAGAACCTTTTTCGCTGAGCCATGCCACGATTCATCCTCGCTCTGGGCCTATTTTTTGCGTTGCTTTCTGGACCCATGAGCCAGGTGGTAGGCCAAACAACCTCCTCCGAAACCACTGACGCTGTCACCTTGGACGACCGAATCAACGGTGTCATGGAGCCCATCACCACAGCCATTTCGAAGGTGATCTTCTTCACGGTGTCCATAGGTGGGGGGGTAGAGGTGCCCTTCGTCCTACTCTGGTTGCTCGCGGGTGCGGTCTTCTTCACCGTGTTCTTCCGCTTTGTGAATGTGCGGGCCTTCCGACATGCGCTGGATGTGGTTCGCGGGAAGTATGATGACCCCATGGACAAAGGCGAGGTCAGCCATTTTCAGGCATTGACGGCAGCATTGAGCGGCACGGTGGGCGTTGGAAACATCGCTGGAGTTGCGGTTGCTGTGAGCTTGGGCGGTCCGGGTGCAACGTTTTGGATGATTGTCGCGGGTCTCCTCGGCATGAGCTCGAAGTTCGCCGAGTGCACACTGGGCGTCAAGTACCGCAAGAACAATCCCGATGGATCCGTAAGTGGGGGGCCCATGTACTACCTGCGAGACGGACTCGCCCGCATGGGATGGGGCCCACTGGGGCAGGTGCTCGCGGTGTTGTTCGCTGTGGCGTGTATCGGGGGTTCCTTCGGTGGAGGAAACATGGTTCAAGTCAACCAAGCGACTTCTCAGCTTATTCAAGTCACAGGTGGGGTAGACAGCATTCTCTACGGCCGGGGCTGGATGTTTGGCGTGTTAACTGCCGCGGTGGTGGCTTTCATCATCATTGGTGGCATCAAATCCATTGCCCGGGTTACGGACAAGATTGTACCGTTGATGGTAGGGGTCTACATTGCGGGTGCATTGGTGGTGATTTTTGGAAATCTGGACGCTGTCCCCACTGCAGTCTCCCGAATTGTTGCCGGTGCCTTTGATTCCGATGCGATGTATGGAGGAATTGTCGGCGTTTTGATCCAAGGATTCAAGCGGGCCGCGTTTTCCAACGAGGCAGGCATAGGTTCGGCTTCTATTGCACACTCCGCAGCAAAGACTGACGAACCCGTCTCAGAAGGGGTGGTCTCGCTGTTGGAGCCCTTCATCGATACGGTGGTGATTTGCACCATGACAGCCCTGGTGATTGTCATCACGGACTACGGACAATTCACAGCGAATGAGGTGCATGAGTTGGCCCAGAGTGGTCAACTATCGGCGATCGAGTTGACGTCTTCCGCCTTTGAGCAAACCATGTCCTGGTTCCCCTACGTACTTTCCTTTGCAGTGGTCATGTTCGCCCTGTCCACGATGATCAGCTGGAGCTATTATGGTCTCAAGGCATGGACGTTCTTGTTCGGAGAGTCACGTGTTGCCGATTTGTCTTACAAGGCGTTGTACTGTTTGTTCATCGTGGTGGGTTCGGCCATTTCGGCGAAGAGTGTTTTTGACTTTGGTGACGCGATGATCTTTGCTATGTGCTTCCCCAATCTGCTGGGCTTATTCATGTTAGCCCCTGAACTTTACAGAGATTTAAAGGATTACTTGGGGCGCGTGAAGTCCGGCGCCATCCAGCGTACTTCCTGATTGGGAAAGGTGAAGTGCACGGCCAACCCAATTTGGCCAGCATAGGTGGGAAAATGAGGGGTAGGAAAAGGAGGAGAAATGAGGAGTGATATGAAGTTAGCGTCTTTCGGAAAGTGGTTTCGGGGCAGGGGAGGAGAGCGCATGGGCATGCTGTTGTTGCTGCTGGTTTCGTGGCTGTGTGCCCATTGGTTCAACCGGAATGAGTTTCACGTGCGAGCGGGAGATTGGTTGTCCCAATTGCCTGACCAGGGCGGGAACGAGGTGACGGGTTTGTTGGAGTGGCTCAATGACCAGCAGGGACCTGGTTCCCATCCTTTTGACATAAGCCGACGGGAACGGGCCCGGAAGCGGGTGGATGTACCAACCTGGGGTCGAGGCACCACAGTGCACGCCTTTACGCCCTTGGAGGTCAACCGAGCTGACAGTGCAGCCTTCGAGGGCTTGCCCTGGGTGGGCCCCGGATTGGCAGGCCGAATCTGCAAATACAGGGCCTCGCTGGGAGGCTTCTGGAGCATGAACCAGTTGGGCGAGGTCTGGGGCATCGGACCGGAGGCATTGGATGTGTTGGGGCAGCGTTGTTGGGTGGATGCAGCTGCGGTGGTTCCGCTCTGTGCGGACACGGCTTCTTGGAGCAGCCTACGCAAGCATCCCTACATTCGAGCCGAAGGGGCACGGCTCATTGAACGCTATCGAAAACATCATCCCTTGCGGCAGATTGAGGACTTGCTCGGTTCACCTGCGGTATCAGATAGCTTGCTGGGTGTATGGAAACCCTACCTTCGTTTGTGTGAACCCGTCGATTAATCCCGAAATTTGTTCAGTTATCCAATCCAGGGTTGTGAGCAATTCTATTCAAAGGGCTTTTTCTGAGGCGGTGCGGGATGTGCCGGATTTTCCACGGGCAGGGGTTTTGTTCAAGGACCTCAAGGATGTTTGGCGCAATCCAAGTTTGTGTCAGAAGGTGGTGGAATCCGTTGCCAATGACATTGAGACAGCGGGTGGTGCTGACGCTGTGGTAGGCATCGAAAGCCGTGGTTTCCTCCTGGGGATGCCGCTCGCCATGGTTTTGGGGGTGCCTTTCCTACCGGCTCGGAAAGGCGGAAAACTCCCCGGCCCCGTGCTTCGGATGACTTATGGCTTGGAGTATGGAGAGGATGTGCTGGAATTGCAAGGCGATGGTTTGGACCGTCTCAAACGCATCTGGATCCATGACGATGTATTGGCCACAGGTGGTACGGCAGAGGCAGCTGCGAAGCTCATTGACATGTCAGGGGGGCGTGTAGCTGGCTTTTCCTTCCTCCTGGAAATTGCAGCACTCGGAGGAAGGGAACGTTTGCTCGACAGGGGGGCCGTGTTGCCGCCCATGTGCAGTGTTTGAATCGATAGAATCAGGAACCATGAATTTTCATTTGACAGAGGACCAAGCCCTCATCCGGCAGAGTGTTCGGGCTTTCGCGGAGCAAGAGATTTTGCCTCACCGCATGGAATGGGATGAATCTCAAATGTTTCCCCGGGCACTCTTTGAAAAGTTGGGGGAACAAGGACTCATGGGGATGTTGGTTCCAGAAACCTATGGTGGGGCCGGACTGGGGTATGTGGAATACAAATTGGCCATCGAGGAGCTTGCCCGGGTATGTGGTTCGGTTGCCTTGTCCATGGCAGCGCACAACAGCCTGTGCACCAACCACATCTTGATGTTCGGGAGTGAGGATCAGAAGAAGCGTTATTTGCCCAGTTTGGCATCTGGAAAACACATCGGCGCATGGGGCTTGACAGAGGCAAACACGGGTTCGGATGCGCTACGTATGCGCACCGTGGCCACCCGGGATGCGTCCCGTGGTGGATGGGTGTTGAATGGGGCCAAGAATTGGATCACGCATGGAATCAGTGGTGAGGTGGCAGTGGTTCTTGCCCGGACAGGGGAGTTGTTGGACAGCCACGGAATCACAGCCTTCGTGGTGGAGCGCGGCATGCCGGGATTTGCAGGTGGGAAGAAGGAGAACAAGTTGGGCATGCGATGTAGCGAAACGGCTGAGATGATCTTCACGGATTGCTTCGTTCCGGATGCCCAGGTGTTGGGGGCGGTGGGGGATGGATTTGTGCAAGCCATGAAGGTTCTGGATGGGGGGCGAATCAGCATTGCCGCGTTGGGTTTGGGCATTGCTCAAGGCGCCTATGAGACCGCTCGGGATTACGCTTTGGAGCGGGAGCAGTTTGGCCAACCCATTGCCAAATTTCAGGCCATCGCATTTAAAATCGCGGACATGGCCCTGGCCATTGAGGCAGCGAACCTTCTGGTGTTGAATGCCTGTTGCCTCAAGGACAAGGGGCTGCCCGTCACAAAGGAATCGGCAATGGCGAAGTATGAGGCCAGTGAGGTGGCCGTTCGCGTGGCCACCGATGCTGTGCAAGTGCTGGGTGGATACGGTTACACCAAGGACTATCCGGCAGAGAAGTACTTTCGGGACAGCAAGCTCTGCACCATTGGTGAAGGCACCAGTGAGATTCAGAAATTGGTGATTGGCAGAGAGGTACTGAAATCCCGTTGAGTGTGCGAGCAGCCAGCGACCATTGGATGCCGATGTCCCACACTTTTTTCAGGGGAATTTTGGATTTCGAGTTTTGAGATGCTATTTTCGCACTCCAATTTTGACTACCATGCTCTCTATTCCCGTTAAGGAAGGCGATAACATCGAGCGCGCGCTGAAGCGTTTCAAGAAGAAGTTTGACCGCACCAAGCGGATGAAGGAGTTGCGCGTGCGCCGTGAATTTGTCAAGCCCAGTGTCCTGAAGCGGGAAGCTGAAAAGAAAGCGGTTTATAAGAATACCCTGAACTTGCAACACGACTGAGGCAAAGTTTGGAATCTCAACGAAAAGGAGCGATATTGTCGAACGACATTCGCTCCTTTTCTCGTTTTAAGACCCGCCACATTTGAACCCTACCCAGCAACATATTGCCGATTTTTTGGCATTCCTGCAGAAGGAAAAGCGGGGTTCGGTACACACCCTTCGATGTTACAGATCGGACTTGAACCAATTGGTTCGTTTTCTGGTCGAACGGTATGATCATGGGGATTTGCATACGGTGAAAGGGGAATGGCTCCGCTCTTGGGTAGTGGAGATGATGCGAGAAGGAATGGCGCCCCGCACCATTCATCGAAAAGTGTCGGCGTACAGAACCTTCGCGCGTTACGCAAAACGAATGGGCATATTGCAGTCCGATGCAGGGGAAAGCGTGGTGCTTCCCCGGCTTGAAAAACGGTTGCCACAGGTCGTTCCAGAACACGCCATGACAGATTTGTTCGAGGAGGGTGTGTTTCCAGATGATTGGAAGGGGAGGAGAGATCGTAGCTTGATTGCCTTGTTGTACGAAACGGGAATCCGGTTGTCAGAACTGATCGCGTTGCGTCTTGTCGATGTGGATACGGGCAGGTCCGAATTGCGGGTTTGGGGAAAAGGGTCTAAAGAACGTCGGGTTCCCCTTCTTCCCATTACCATGCAAGGGATTCAAGCGCATTTGGAATCTCGGCCTTTTCAATCGGAATACCTCTTCGTCACGGATGCGGGGCGAAGTTTGTACCCATCTTTTGTGTACCGTCGCGTCAACCACTATCTGGGTGAGGTGAGCACCCTGCAGCAGTGCAGCCCGCACGTGTTGCGTCACACTTTTGCTACGCATCTCCTCAACCGAGGTGCGGAACTCACAGCTGTGAAGGAAATGTTGGGCCATGCGAGTCTGGGGTCCACCCAGATATACACCCACCATACGATTTCTAAACTCAAAGCGTTTCATCAGGGTAGTCCATTGGACCGAAGGCCCAATGGGGAACTTTAATCTCAGAACGATGCAAGTACAGATTCACTCCATTCATTTTGATGCCGACCAGAAGCTCTTGGCCTTCATTCACTCCAAGATGCAGAAATTGACAACCTTTCACGACCACTTGATTTCGGGTGAGGTGTTTCTCCGCCTTGACAAAGACCATGAGAAGGGGAACAAGATTGCAGAGATCAAGATCCATGTGCCAGGAGCCGATTTGTTTGCCAAGCGGAATGCGGCCACCTTTGAAGGGGCTTGTGACGAGGTTGTAGAAGCGTTGCGTCGTCAATTGCGAAAGCAGCGAAAGCACAGGGATTGACCGTTATCCAAGCGATTGCCCGGCACAATCATTTTTTCTACGCGAAAAGTTGTGCCGGGCATTTGCTCTGACGTTTTTCTTGACTACATTTGCCGTCCTGAAATCAGGGCGGTTTTTTTTGAGCCGGTCGAGATTTCCGTTCTTTGAAGCGTTTTTGCCGATGTAGCTCAGCTGGCCAGAGCAGCTGATTTGTAATCAGCGGGTCGGGGGTTCGAATCCCTTCATCGGCTCAAAAACAAACGAAACGAGGGGGCACGCCGGAGTTGGAGAGCCGGGGCAGACTGTAAATCTGTTGTCTACGACTGAATAGGTTCGAATCCTATTACCCCCACACCAAAAGATTGGTCAGACCCCAAAGGTTTGTGCCAAGTCGTAAATGCGGAAGTAGCTCAGTTGGTAGAGCGTCAGCCTTCCAAGCTGAATGTCGCGAGTTCGAATCTCGTCTTCCGCTCTCCCGAAAGGGTGGGTGTTTTTAAGCCGATGTAGCTCAGGGGTAGAGCGCATCCTTGGTAAGGATGAGGTCACGGGTTCAATTCCCGTCATTGGCTCTTGAGTCTTTAAGTGCAATCCGTAAACAAAAACAGTTAGGCTATGGCAAAAGCAACATTTGACCGGTCCAAGCCGCACGTGAACATCGGTACCATTGGTCACGTTGACCACGGTAAAACGACGCTTACCGCGGCAATCACGAAGGTTCTCGCTGACAAGGGTTTCAGCGAAGCTCGTTCGTTTGATCAAATCGACAATGCTCCTGAAGAAAAGGAGCGCGGTATCACGATCAACTCGTCGCACGTCGAGTACCAGACCGCGAACCGTCACTATGCTCACGTTGACTGCCCAGGCCACGCTGACTATGTAAAGAACATGGTAACGGGTGCTGCTCAGATGGACGGTGCCATTTTGGTTGTTGCTGCTACGGATGGCCCGATGCCTCAGACCCGTGAGCACATCCTGCTCGGACGTCAGGTAGGCATTCCTCGGATTGTTGTTTTCATGAACAAGGTGGACATGGTCGACGATCCTGAGTTGTTGGAACTCGTAGAAATGGAAATCCGAGAATTGCTGAGTTTCTACGAGTATGATGGCGACAATGGTCCCGTTGTTCAAGGATCTGCGTTGGGTGCACTCAATGGTGAGCCCAAGTGGGTTGATACCGTAGTGAACCTCATGGAGGCGGTTGACTCTTGGATTGAAATCCCACCCCGCGACAACGAGAAGCCTTTCTTGATGTCAGTAGAGGACGTTTTCACGATCACGGGTCGTGGTACGGTTGCTACGGGACGTATTGAGACTGGAATCATCAACACGGGTGATGAAGTGGATATCTTGGGAATGCAAGAGAACAAGATGAAGTCCACGGTCACCGGTGTGGAGATGTTCCGGAAGATTTTGGATCGGGGAGAGGCAGGTGACAACGTTGGTTTGTTGTTGCGTGGCATCGACAAGAAGGACATCCGTCGCGGTATGGTTATCGCGAAGCCAGGTTCGATTACGCCCCACACCCACTTCAAGGCTGAGGTCTACATTTTGAAGAAAGAAGAAGGTGGACGTCACACGCCTTTCCATAACAAATACCGCCCACAGTTCTACTTCCGTACCACGGATGTAACGGGTGAGATTTCTTTGGAAGCTGGTCGTGAGATGGTTATGCCGGGTGACAACGTGTCCATTGACGTCAAGTTGATCAACCCAGTAGCTATGGACCGTGGACTCCGTTTCGCCATCCGTGAAGGAGGTCGTACGGTAGGTGCTGGTCAGGTTACCGAGGTATTGGCTTAAGCGCCACCTTCAATCCAGCGTGATTTTTCCGGAAGAAGGCGCCCTTGGGGGGTGCCTTCTTCCTCATCTACGGGCGTAGCTCAATTGGTAGAGTAGTGGTCTCCAAAACCATTGGTTGCAGGTTCGAGTCCTGCCGCCCGTGCCACCCCAAAAACACTTGTGATGTCTGATTTCCTACAGTATTTCAAGAATTCGTACGAAGAGCTGGTCACCAAGGTGTCTTGGCCTACGATGCGAGAGCTGCAAGGCTCAGCGGTGTTGGTCTTCGTTGCCTCACTGATCATTGCAGGGGTCGTTTTCCTCATGGATTGGACCTTTGGTGTGAATGCCACAGATTCCATCTGGCAAGGGGTAGTTGGTTTGATCTACAGTATTTTCTGATTCGTTGAGCATGTTAACCATGAGCGACGTAGAGAAAAAGTGGTATGTCGTCCGGGCGATCAGTGGCCAGGAGAAAAAGGTCAAGGAGACCATCGAAGCGGTCATTGCTGCTGAAGGGTTGCAGCACTTCGTAGGCCAGATTTTGATTCCGGTAGAGAAGGTTTTTATCATCCGGAATGGCAAGAAGGTAAGCAAGGAGCGCAATCTGTTTCCGGGCTATGTGTACATTGAAGCCACCCTGGTAGGTGAGGTGCCGCACTTGATTAGGAATGTCACCGGAGTCATTGGATTCCTGGGTGCCGAGAAGAAAGGTGATCCTTTGCCTGTTCGTCAAGCTGAGATCAATCGGATCTTGGGAGTTATTGACGACATGGCTGACTCAGAAGAGGAGTTGAGCATCCCGTTCAAGGTCGGAGAACTCGTGAAGGTGACAGACGGTCCATTCAATGGCTTTGATGGCAACATTGAAGAGGTGAACGAAGAAAAGAAGAAACTCAAGGTGATGGTAAGGATCTTCGGGCGTAAAACCCCGGTAGAACTTGGCTATCTCCAAGTCACGAAACATACCTGATTCATTTGGAACAGACAGCCTGGGCGGTCGCAATGTCCCTTAAATGCTTCCCTTTGCGCGAGTCGAGGACTGTTCATTATATAAACAAAAATGGCTAAAGAAGTAGCTGCACTAATCAAGCTGCAAATCCGCGGCGGAGCAGCCAACCCGTCTCCACCCGTCGGTCCCGCTTTGGGTTCGAAGGGTGTGAACATCATGGAATTCTGCAAGCAATTCAACGGCAGAACTCAGGATAAGGCGGGAAAGGTTTGTCCGGTGTTGATTACGGTCTACACAGACAAGTCATTCGAGTTCGTCATCAAAACCGCTCCGGCGGCGGTTCAACTGATGGAAGCTGCCAAACTCAAGGGCGGCTCAGGTGAACCCAACCGGAAGAAGGTTGCGAAGGTGGACTGGGATGTTGTCCGTGCGATTGCAGAAGACAAGATGCCCGATCTCAATTGCTTTACCATCGAATCAGCCATGAAAATGGTCGCTGGTACTGCACGAAGCATGGGCATTGTAGTCGAAGGTGAACGCCCCTTCTAAGTCACAACAAGCGCAAAATGGGACGATTGACAAAGAACCAAAAGGCCATTGCCGCGAAGTTCGATTCGGAGAAGGCGTATAGCCTGACCGAAGCCACTTCGTTGGTGAAGGAGCTGTCGAAGACAAAATTCGATGCCTCCGTTGATTTGGCTGTGCGCCTGGGCGTGGATCCTCGAAAAGCGAATCAGATGGTTCGTGGAACGGTTTCTCTTCCACACGGAACGGGAAAGACGGTACGGGTACTGGTATTGTGCAATCCTGACCAAGAGCAGGAGGCACGCGATGCTGGGGCCGATCACGTTGGATTGGACGACTATGTGGCAAAGATCAAAGGCGGATGGACCGATGTGGATGTCATTATTACGACCCCTCAGGTCATGGGCAAAGTAGGTGCGTTGGGCCGAATCCTCGGTCCTCGCGGATTGATGCCCAATCCCAAATCGGGAACTGTGACCATGGAGGTTGGTAAGGCTGTTGAGGATGTGAAGGCTGGTAAAATCGATTTCAAGGTTGACAAGTACGGTATAGTGCATGCTTCTGTTGGCAAAACGTCCTTCGCGGCGAACCAATTGGCAGAGAACACATCCGAATTGTTGTCCAGCTTGATGCGATTGAAGCCATCTGCTGCGAAAGGTACCTATGTCTTGAGCGTGTACATCAGCTCAACCATGGGACCCGGTATTCGGATTGACCAAAAGACGGCGATCGCTTAACCCAATAACCTGAAGAATCATGACTCGCGAAGAGAAGAATCAGGTGATTTCTGAAATCACCCAGGTATTGCAAGAGCGGAATGTGGTTTACTTGACGGATGCCTCAGGGTTGAACTCAGCGCAGACCACGAGCTTTCGCCGGGAGTGCTTCAGCAAGGACATCACGGTTCGCGTGGTGAAGAACACCTTGCTCCGAAAGGCTATGGAACAAGTGGATGGAAAGGACTACAGTGAGCTCTATGGCTCGTTGAAGGGCCAGACCATGCTTTTGGTAGGAACGGTAGGCAATGTGCCTGCAAAACTTATCAAGGAGTTTCAAAAGAAGAACCAACGGCCCGTTCTGAAGGCGGCATACATCGAGCATGCCTGTTATGTAGGAGAGAACCAGTTGGATGCCCTCGTGGCTGTGAAATCGAAGGAAGAGTTGGTTGGAGACGTCATTGCTTTGTTGCAATCTCCAGCGAAGAATGTCCTCGGTGCCCTGCAGTCAGGTGGACAAACCATCGCAGGTTTGGTCAAGGCGCTGGAAGAACGCGCCTAATTCACGGAATAGAAATAACCCCATCATTCATCAATTATGGCTGATTTGAAAGCAATGGCCGAATCACTCGTAAACCTCACTGTAAAGGAGGTCAACGAGTTGGCGCAAATTTTGAAAGACGAGTACGGCATCGAGCCTGCTGCTGCTGCAGTAGCAATTGCTGCGCCTGCGGGCGGAGGTGCCGAGGCTGCTGTTGAAGAGAAGACCTCCTTCGACGTCATCCTGAAGAGCGCAGGTGCTCAGAAGCTCGCTGTTGTTAAGGCAGTTAAAGAATTGACCGGTCTCGGGCTGAAGGAAGCCAAGGACATCGTCGACGGCGCGCCTTCTCCAATCAAGGAGGGAGCAGCAAAGGACGAAGCCGAAGCGCTTAAGAAGCAACTCGAGGAAGCCGGTGCCGAAGTCGAGCTTAAGTAATCGATTTCATTGACCTTTTAAGGGTCCAGGTGGGGAGCAGGTCCCTGCCTGGACCTCTTTTGCCTTGAGCGAACCTGCATCACCGTCGCCAGTTTCATCCCTGATCGCACTGCACCATGACCTTGGTGAAAAACCAACATCCCGAACGGAAGAACTTCTCTTCTGTAGCGTTGCCTGTTGACCGGCCGGACTTTCTTGACATCCAGCTGCGCTCCTTCCAAGAGTTTTTTCAGCTGGAAACGAACCCAGAGAACCGCGAGAGCGAGGGGTTGTTCAAGGTTTTCAGTGAGAACTTTCCGATTACGGATACCCGGAATCAGTTCGTGCTGGAGTTCTTGGACTACTTCATCGACCCACCCCGCTACTCCATTCAGGAGTGCATCGAGCGTGGTTTGACCTACAGCGTTCCGCTGAAAGCAAAACTGAAGCTCTACTGTACCGATCCGGAACACGAGGATTTTGAGACCATTGTCCAGGACGTGTATTTGGGCACCATGCCCTACATGACGCCC
Source organism: uncultured Comamonadaceae bacterium (assembly GCA_964405405.1). Classification (GTDB taxonomy): domain Bacteria; phylum Bacteroidota; class Bacteroidia; order Flavobacteriales_D; family Sanyastnellaceae; genus CAMCYM01. The sequence goes on from CAYONT010000010.1 coordinate 38,864, forward strand.
CAAGGATCATTTGTAATCAATGGGGCTGAGCGTGTGATTGTAAATCAGTTGCATCGTTCGCCAGGGGTGTTCTTCGGTCAGAGTCGACACGCGAATGGCACGAAGCTTTACAGCGCACGTATCATCCCATTCAAAGGGTCTTGGATTGAATTCGCTACTGACATCAACAGTGTCATGTATGCATACATCGATCGGAAGAAGAAGTTGCCGGTCACGACCTTGTTGCGGGCCATCGGTTATGAGACTGACCGAGATATTTTGGACATCTTCGATTTGGCTGATGAGGTGAAGGTGAGCAAGGCGGGATTGAAGCGGGTGGTCGGACGCCGTTTGGCGGCAAGGGTGTTGAAGACGTGGGTCGAGGATTTTGTGGATGAGGATACGGGAGAGGTTGTTTCCATTGAGCGGAATGAAGTAATCATCGATCGTGAAACCATCCTGGACAAGGACCATGTGGACATGATTGTCGACAGTGGTACCAAGGCCATCATTCTGCACAAGGAGGATATCAACCAATCTGATTATGCCATCATCTACAATACTTTGCAGAAGGATGGTTCCAATTCGGAGAAAGAGGCGGTTGAGTACATCTACAGGCAGTTACGGAATGCCGAGCCTCCCGATTTGGAAACGGCAAGGGGAGTCATAGATAAGTTGTTTTTCTCGGAGCAACGTTATGATTTGGGTGAAGTAGGCCGTTTCCGCATCAACCGGAAATTGAACATTCCGGATTCAGTGGAGAGCCGGACCTTGACGAAGGAGGATATTCTCTTGATTATCAAGTATCTGCTGGACTTGGTGAACTCCAATGCGGATGTGGATGACATCGACCACTTGTCCAACCGTCGGATTCGGACGGTAGGAGAGCAGTTGTATAATCAATTTGGGGTGGGGCTTGCTCGCATGGCGCGCACCATTCGGGAACGTATGAACGTTCGGGACAATGAGGTCTTCACCCCGACGGATTTGATCAACGCAAAGACGTTGAGTTCGGTCATCAACAGCTTCTTTGGGACAAATCAGTTGTCCCAATTCATGGACCAAACCAACCCGTTGAGCGAGGTGACGCACAAGCGTCGGATTTCAGCACTCGGGCCAGGCGGTTTGTCACGTGAGCGGGCGGGCTTTGAGGTGCGTGACGTTCACTACACCCACTATGGTCGTCTGTGCACCATCGAGACCCCGGAGGGTCCCAACATCGGGTTGATCAGTTCCCTTTGCGTGTATGCGAAGGTGAACCGGTTGGGCTTCATTGAGACTCCGTACCGTCGGGTGGTGGAAGGCAAAGTGTCTACCAAGCCTGAGGATGTAGTTTACCTGAGTGCGGAAGATGAGGATGCAGCCTTGATAGCACAAGCGAACGCTTCGGTGACGGAGCAGGGTGAGTTCCAGGATGCCGTGGTCAAGGCTCGTTTCGAGGGGGATTTCCCTCAGGTAGCTCCGGATCAGTTGCATTACATGGACATCGCGCCCAATCAGATTGCTTCGATTGCGGCATCACTTATCCCTTTCTTGGAACACGATGACGCCAACAGGGCCTTGATGGGTTCGAACATGATGCGGCAAGCCGTCCCATTGGTGCGGCCCAAGGCCCCCATCGTGGGAACCGGTATCGAGCGGGCTGTGGCTGAGGATTCTAGGGTCCTGCTGCGCGCCGAGGCCGATGGCATCGTGGTGTTTGTTGATGCCAACGAGATCCACATCCAGTACAACATGGATGAGATGGACCGCTTGGTTTCGTTCGATGAGGATGTCAAGGTCTATGAAGTAGCGAAGTTCAAGCGCACCAACCAAGGCACCTGCATGAATTTGCGTCCGCTGGTGCGCAAAGGCGAGCAAGTGAAGGAGGGGCAGATTCTAGTGGACGGATACAGCACTGAGAACGGTGAATTGGCTTTGGGCCAAAACATGAAGGTGGCCTTCATGCCTTGGAAGGGTTACAACTTCGAGGATGCCATTGTGATTTCGGAACGCGTCGTGCGCGAGGATGTTTTCACCTCGTTGCACGTAGACGAATATGTATTGGAGGTCCGAGACACCAAGCGCGGTGTTGAGGAATTGACTGCCGATATTCCCAACGTCAGTGAAGAAGCTACCCGGGATTTGGACGAGAACGGATTGATCCGCATCGGGGCTGAAGTGAAGGACGGCGACATCCTCATTGGCAAAATCACGCCAAAAGGTGAGTCAGATCCAAGTCCTGAAGAGAAACTGCTTCGTGCCATCTTCGGTGACAAGGCAGGTGATGTGAAGGACGCATCGCTGAAGATGCCACCTTCGGGTGTTGGCGTTGTCATCGACAAGAAGTTGTTCAGCCGTGCCGTGAAAGACCGGAAGTCCAAGGCGGCAGACAAAGCCATCTTGGAAAAAATCGACAAGGACTTTGACCACGATGCAGCAGAGTTGAAGCGCATCTTGGTTGACAAACTCATGAAGTTGGTCGGTGGCAAGGTTTCGCAGGGCGTCAGCAACTACTACAAGGAGGAGCAGGTCAAGAAAGGCCTCAAGTTCACCCAGAAGATGTTGAGTGGTCTCGATTACTTGACCATCAACAGCGATGGTTGGCTACGGGATGATGAGACCAATGCACTGGTTCGCCGTTTGATTCACAACTACCACCTGAAGTACAACGACTTGCTCGGTGCCTTCAAGCGGAAGAAGTTCCAAGTGACTGTAGGAGACGAGCTGCCAACCGGCATCGTGAAACTTGCCAAGGTGTACGTTGCGAAGAAGCGCAAGCTCAAAGTCGGCGATAAAATGGCCGGTCGGCACGGGAACAAGGGCATCGTGGCGAAGATTGTTCGCCAGGAAGACATGCCGTTCCTGGCAGATGGTACCCCCGTGGACATCGTTCTGAACCCGCTGGGTGTACCCTCGCGTATGAATTTGGGACAGATTTATGAAACCATCTTGGGATGGGCAGGTCAGAAGTTGGGCCGCACCTATGCCACCCCAATCTTCGATGGTGCGACCTTGGAGCAAATCACGGACTACACCCGGGAGGCCCAGATTCCAGATTACGGGGTAACTTATCTGTACGATGGTGGTACGGGCGAGCGATTCGACCAACCCGCTACCGTGGGGGTGATCTACATGATCAAGCTGAGCCACATGGTGGATGACAAGATGCACGCCCGTTCGATCGGACCGTACTCCTTGATTACCCAGCAGCCGCTCGGTGGTAAGGCACAGTTCGGTGGACAGCGTTTCGGTGAGATGGAGGTTTGGGCCTTGGAAGCCTTCGGTGCGGCCAACATCCTGCAAGAAATCCTCACAGTCAAATCGGACGACGTCATGGGGCGCGCCCGGGCTTACGAAGCGATTGTCAAAGGGGATGTGATGCCGGTCCCTGGCATCCCAGAGTCCTTCAATGTACTGCTCCACGAATTGCGTGGATTGGGATTGCAAGTTTCATTTGAGTGATCACGACAGCATCAGAATTCATGTCTCAACAAAAGAACACGAAGCAGCTGACCAGCGACTTCAACTCGATCACGATCTCCTTGGCATCGCCTGAGCAGATTCTCCATGATTCGTTTGGGGAAGTCCTGAAGCCAGAGACCATCAATTACCGGACCTACAAACCCGAACGCGATGGCTTGTTCTGCGAGCGCATCTTCGGCCCGGTAAAAGATTTTGAATGCCACTGTGGCAAATACAAGCGCATCCGATACAAGGGAATCATCTGCGACCGTTGCGGCGTAGAGGTGACCGAGAAGAAGGTGCGCCGGGAAAGGATGGGGCACATCCAACTCGTGGTGCCGGTGGCCCACATTTGGTACTTCAAGAGCCTTCCCAACAAGATTGGTTACCTCTTGGGTATGCCATCCAAGAAGTTGGACCAGATCATCTACTACGAGCGCTATGTCGTCATTCAACCCGGTGTGGCCTCAGCTGCAGGCGGGGGCGCGCTCGCCCAGGGTGACTTCTTGACCGAAGAAGAGTACTTGGACATCTTGGACACCTTGCCGAAAGAGAATCAGTACTTGGAGGACAAGGATCCCAATAAGTTCATCGCGAAGATGGGGGCCGAAGCCTTGTATGACCTCTTGGCGCAGTTGAATCTGGAGGATCTCAGTGCAGACCTGCGGGACCGGGCTTCCCAAGAAACCTCTCAACAACGGCGGACCGAATCCTTGAAGCGTCTGCAAGTGGTAGAGGCATTCCGGGAATCGAATGTTCGGATGAACAACCAGAACAAGCCCGAATGGATGATTGTGAAGGTGGTTCCCGTGATTCCACCGGAGTTGCGTCCATTGGTTCCGCTTGATGGTGGCCGGTTCGCCACTTCCGATTTGAATGATTTGTACCGTCGGGTCATCATCCGGAACAACCGTCTCAAGCGATTGGTAGAGATCAAAGCCCCTGAGGTGATTCTGCGCAATGAGAAGCGGATGCTGCAGGAGGCTGTGGACAGTCTCTTCGACAACAGCCGGAAAGCCAGTGCGGTCAAGACAGAGAGCAACCGACCTCTGAAGTCCCTTTCGGACAGCTTGAAAGGGAAGCAAGGTCGATTCCGTCAGAATCTGCTCGGTAAGCGGGTCGACTACTCAGCACGTTCGGTCATCGTCGTTGGCCCTGATTTGAAGCTGCACGAGTGCGGACTGCCCAAGAACATGGCGGCGGAGCTCTACAAGCCGTTCATCATCCGGAAGATGATTGAACGCGGCATTGTGAAGACCGTTAAGTCGGCGAAGAAAATCGTTGACGCCAAGGATCCTGTGGTTTGGGATATTCTGGAGAACGTGATGAAGGGACATCCCGTGTTGCTGAACCGGGCACCGACGTTGCACCGTTTGGGCATCCAGTCCTTCCAGCCCAAGTTGATTGAGGGCAAGGCCATACAGTTGCACCCGCTGGCATGTACCGCCTTCAACGCTGACTTTGACGGAGACCAAATGGCCGTTCACCTGCCCCTTGGCAGTGCGGCCATCTTGGAGGCGCAGCTCCTCATGCTCGCCAGCCACAACATCCTCAACCCTGCGAACGGGGCGCCGATTGCAGTACCCTCCCAGGACATGGTTTTGGGGTTGTACTACATCACCAAGGTCCGGAAGTCCACCCCAGAGTGGCCGGTGAAGGGCGAAGGTCGGGTCTGCTACTCCAGTGAGGAGGTTAAAATTGCGTACCAGGAGGGCAAGTTGGATCTCCACGCCGAGATCAAAGTGCGGTGGACCGATGCCAAGGGCAACACCTCGCTCATCGATACCACCACAGGTCGTGTCCTCTTCAACGAATACGTACCCAAAGAAGCGGGATACATCAACGAACTGTTGACCAAGAAGTCGCTTCGGGGCATCATCTCGCACGTGCTGAATTGCACCAACGTTCCACGCGCGGCACAGTTCCTCGATGACATCAAGAACCTCGGGTTCTACATGGCGTTCAAAGGAGGTTTGTCCTTCAACTTGAACGACGTCATCATCCCGCCCGAAAAGGACAAGTTGGTGGCGCAAGCTACTGCCCAAGTGGCTGAAGTGATGGAGAACTATAACATGGGTCTCATCACGAACAACGAGCGTTACAACCAGATCATCGACATCTGGACCCACACGAACTCGCGGTTGACGAACATCCTGATGGATCGGATTGAGTCCGACAAGCAGGGCTTCAACTCGATTTACATGATGATGCACTCCGGTGCACGGGGGTCCAAGGAGCAGATTCGCCAGTTGTCCGGCATGCGGGGTTTGATGGCCAAACCGCAAAAGTCCAGTGCTACGGGCGGTCAGGACATCATCGAGAACCCGATTTTGTCGAACTTCAAGGAGGGACTCTCGATTTTGGAGTACTTCATCTCGACCCACGGGGCGCGGAAAGGTTTGGCCGACACGGCACTGAAGACGGCGGACGCCGGTTACCTGACCCGCCGATTGGTCGACGTGGCCCAAGACGTGATTGTGACGGAGGAAGACTGCCTGTCTTTGCGCGGGGTCATTGCGACGCCGTTGCGGAAGAACGACGAGATCATCGAGGGCATTGGAGACCGGATCGAGGGCCGTGTGACGGTGAACGACATCGTACACCCCGTCACCGAAGAGGTGATGGTGGCCGCGGGTGAGGAAATCACACCATTGAAGGCCATCGACATTGAGAAAGCTGGGGTGGACGAAGTCGAAGTTCGTTCGGTGCTCACCTGCGAATCTCCGGTCGGCGTCTGCGTGAAGTGCTACGGCCGCAACCTAGCCACTGCACGGATGGTGCAGGTAGGGGAGGCCGTTGGGGTCATCGCCGCACAGTCCATCGGCGAGCCGGGAACCCAGCTGACCCTGCGGACCTTCCACGTGGGCGGTACGGCATCGAAGATTTCGGACGAAAGCCAAATGACCGTCAAATTCGACGGTATTGCGGAGATCGATGACTTGCGTGAAGTCATCCGGATCAACGCCGAAGGAGAAAAGGAGCACGTAGTGGTTTCGCGTTCGGCCGAGTTCAAGGTCATCGATCCGGAGACTGGAATCGCACTTTCGACCACGGTTTTGCCTTACGGTTCGACCTTGACCAAGTTCGCAGGTGACAAGATCGCCAAGGGCGACTCGATTTGCTCTTGGGATCCTTACAACAACGTCATCATCAACGAAGAAGCGGGGCATGTCCGGTTCGACATGATCGAGGAGGGCATCACCTACCGCGAGGAGTTGGACGAGCAGACCGGCTTCCGCGAAATTGTGATCACGGAAACCAAAGACAAGCGCAAGAACCCGGCGATTCTGATTGTTTCGACCAAGGGCGAAGTGCTCAAGACGTACTCGGTGCCGGTGGGAGCCCACTTGGCCGTCAAAGATGGCGTCAAGGTAGGTGTAGGCCAAATCCTCTGCAAAATCCCCCGCGTTGCAGGCAAGTCGGGTGACATCACGGGCGGTCTGCCCCGCGTCACCGAATTGTTCGAAGCACGGAATCCGTCGAATCCGGCGGTCGTGGCTGAGGTGGATGGCATCGTTACGTACGGAAAGATCAAGCGTGGCAACCGGGAAATCACGGTGACCTCGCGGGTCGGAGAGGAGTACAAGTACCTCGTTCCGTTGTCGAAGCACATCTTGGTGCAGGACAATGACTTCATCCGTGCGGGCATGCCGTTGTCGGATGGGGCCATCACCCCGACGGACATCTTGGACATCATGGGCCCAACAGCGGTTCAGGAATACATTGTGAACGAGATTCAGGATGTCTACCGACTGCAGGGTGTGAAAATCAATGACAAGCACTTCGAAGTGATTGTCCGTCAGATGATGAAGAAGGTCATTGTAGAGGAAGGAGGGCACTCGCGCTTCCTGGAGAATGCGGTGGTCGAGAAGGCGGACTTCCTCGAGGAGAACGACCGGCTCTTCGGCATGGTGGTCATCAAGGATGTGGGCGATGCGGAAGATCTGCGTCCCGGCAAGATGATCACGGCCCGCCAACTGCGGGACATCAACAGCTCTTTGCGCCGCCGGGACCTCCGTTTGGTGGTCGCAGAGGATGCAGTACCCGCTACGGCCCGCCCGTTGTTGCAGGGAATCACCCGTGCCTCGCTGCAGACGAAGTCTTTCATTTCGGCCGCATCCTTCCAGGAGACGACCAAGGTGTTGAACGAAGCTGCCGTCGCAGGCAAGCAGGACATGTTGAGCGGTCTCAAAGAGAACGTCATCGTTGGGCACTTGATTCCAGCGGGTACGGGCACCCGGGCCTTCCTTCACAACAAGGTGACACCTGTGGGGTCTGCCGTGGAGAGCGTGGAGACGACGCTGGTCTGAGCCGTTGGCGTGAGCCTATGACACGGGGGCAACCGAGTCCCCGAGAAAGAAAAAAGGGGCGGCCGCAAGGACCGCCCCTTTTTTTTGCCAGGAAGGAGGGGGCCTGCCTCAGTCGTCAGCTTGCCCGATGGCGCGGGCCGCCGCGTCGGCGGGGTTGGCGACAACAGCCTCCCGGGCGGAACCGTCGGGGAGACCGCAGAAACCGAAGAGACACTTGTCTTTGATGATTTGGTCTACGAAGTCTGGAACCATCGATTCCCAACCGCTGTGGCCCGCCTTGATGAGACGGAGGGCCTCCGTGCTGAAAATGTTGAGCACCGCGGGATCGTAGTCCTCGATGTCCACGATGCGCTTGTTGAACCGGAGGTACTCGAGCAGGGGCTGCATGCGCGGATGCACGGGCGTGTTCGTCGATGTCCACAGGGCCCCAGAAGAGGGATCGAGCCAGGGGTACAGGTAGATCTTCAAGTCTCGTGAGAACAGGATGCCGAAGGATTCCAAGATGCCTCCGTTGAGATCCCGGTAGTACTTCTCGTTGAAAATCTCCGCCAACACATTCGCCCCCAGGATGATGCCCATGCGCTTGGTCGAGTGCCGGGAGAAGAACTCCACCAGTTTGTAGTACTTCTGGTAGTTGGAGATGAGGACGGTTTGGCCGATGGAGCAGAGGATGTCCGCCCGATCGAGGAAGTCTTGTTCGTCGATGTCTCCTCCTGCGCTCAGGTTGTTGAGCGTGATTTCGAAGAGGACTTGGAGGTTGTCCGGGTCGACCTTCGACTCCTGCTTGAACCGTCGCAACCCTTTGGCAATCATGTCGATGTTCACCTTGGTGACGGGCCGGAAGGAACCCCGGATGGCGAGGATGTTCTTCTTGTACAGGACATCTGAGGCCTGCAGGTTGCGCCCATCCGGGGAGAAGATGACCGCGTCGGTCATGCCGTTCTTCACCAGTTGCAGGGAGAGGAGGCGGTTGTCTACGTCGGCAAAATCCGGCCCATTCATCTGGATCATGTCGATTTCCACCTGGCTGCGGTCCAGCTCGTCGTACAATGATTGGAGCAGATCCTTCGGCCGCTTGTGGAGGAACATGCATCCGTAGAGCAGGTTGACTCCGAGGATGCCCGTGGTTTGCTGCTGGAGCAGGGCATCTTGTTCGTGCAGGCGGGCATGCAAGATGACTTCGCTGGGCGGGCGGTTGGGGGCCGTCTGAAACTTGACGCCCATCCAACCATGTCCTTGGATGGTCTTGTGGAAGTTGATGGTTGCCACCGTATCCGCAAACGCGAAGAACATCTTGTTCGGGTGGGCTTTGGGGTCAAGTCGCTCCAAAATGAGCTGGTACTCATAGTCCAGCATCTTCACCAGGCGCGCCTCGCACACATACCGCCCCTTCTCCTCCTTGCCGTAGATGGCGTCCGAGAAGTCCTTGTCGTATGCAGAAATGGCCTTCGCAATCGTGCCGGAAGCACCGCCGGCGCGGAAGAAATGGCGCACCACCTCCTGACCCGCACCGATTTCTGCAAACGTGCCGTAGATGTCCTGGTTGAGGTTGATGCGCAGCGCCTTTTGCTTCGCGGAGAGGATGACGCGGTTCGGATCCACGGTCAGAGGGATTGGTTAGGCCAAATTTACAACTTCCCCACGCACCGCAGGATGTACCTTCGCTGTATGCGGCTGGGTTTGGCTTTTTTGGGTACAGGTACTTCGCAAGGGGTTCCGCTCATCGGATGTGGTTGTGCGGTTTGCACCTCCACGGATCCGCGGGATGCCCGTTTGCGGACGTCGGTGATGTTGACGCTGGGGGAGGGGATTTTTGTCATCGACAGCGGTCCGGATTTTCGTCAGCAGATGCTCCGCATGGGGGTGCGTCGGCTGGATGGCATCGTGTACACGCACGAACACAAGGACCACGTGGCGGGGATGGATGATGTTCGGGCGTTCAATCACCTGAACGGAGGGGACGTCAGGCTCTTCGTCACGGAGCGGGTGGAGGCGGCGCTCCGGCGGGAGTTCCACTATGCTTTTTCGGACGATCCCTACCCGGGGGTCCCCCGGGTGGCACCGCACCGAATCGACGATTCCCCTTTTCAACTGGGCGGCGCGGCCTGGTGGCCGCTGCCTCTGCGCCACCTGTCCCTCCCGGTCCTGGGGTTCCGGCTGGGAGGACTGGGTTACGTCACGGACGCCAATGCCCTCGAGCCCCTCGCTTGGGAGCGCCTTTCGGGAGTTGATACGCTCGTGATCAATGCGTTGCGCCGTACTCCCCATCCCTCCCACTTCACGCTCGACGAGGCGCTCGAGGTCATCCGCCGCGTGGCCCCACGCCGGGCCTACCTCACCCACTTGAGTCACCAGATGGGGCGCCACGCGGACCTCGACCTCGAACTCCCCCCCGGCGTCTTCGTCGCCTACGACGGCCTCCAGATCGAGGTCGAGGGTCCGGACTGGCGTCCGGAGGAGGTGGTCCGAGGGTTCGATGGCTAGCCGCCGCCGCGGCTTCGCCGCGGGAAACAGCGCGGCTTCGCCGCGGGAAACAGGAGATAGGAGATGCCGCGGCTGCGCCGCGGGAGATAGGAGATGCCGCCGCTCCGCGGCTGCGCCTCACCTTGTTTCCGTCTGAGTAGGAAATCCGGAGCTGCCGGGCCGATATTGCGTGCCACAATTCCAACCCTAGAACCGATTTCCCGCGCGGAGCGCGGAATTTCCCATCTCAGCGCGCGGAGCGCGCGAATCTCCTGACCCCATGCCCCTCCCGACCCGATGGATTTTGAACGGGGTGCTGATGCCCCTGTCGCGGCTGCCGGCACCGTTGATGTACGCTTTGTCGCGGGGTTTGGCCTGGGGGCTTGGGTCGGTGGTGGGGTACCGGAGGAAGGTGGTGGAGACCCAGTTGGGCCGAGCTTTTCCGGCGTGGGGGCCGGGGGAGGTGCGGGCCGTTTCGCGGGCTTTTTACCGGAATTTTGCGGACATCGTGGTGGAGTCGGTGCGCCATTTTACCATGGGGGAGGCGGAGGCCCAGCGCCGCATGCGGTACGAGGGGACGGAGTGCCTGGAGGCCTTTCACCGGGCGGGACGGCACGTGGTGGTGGCCGGGGGCCACATGAACAACTGGGAACTCTACGCGCTGACGGCGGACCGCCCGGTGTCGCATCAGGTGACAGCGATTTACAAACGGTTGGCGGACCCCGTCATGGACGAAGCCATGCGGAAGACCCGGGAGCGGCTGGGGTTGAAGATGGTGCCGACCGTGGAGGCCCAAGCTTGGGCGGCGGCGCACCTGCAGCCCGAAGCGCGGCCCCTGCAGGCGGTGGTTTTCGGGTTTGACCAGAGCCCGGCCGATCCGCGGAAGTCGTGGTGGACGACCTTTTTGAATCAGGAAACGGCGTGGTACTTTGGTTTGGAGAAATTGGCCTGTCAATACAACCTTCCAGTGGTGTATGGCCAAATCAAGCGCACCCACCGCGGCCATTACGTGACGCGCTACGAGGTGCTCGTCGCGGAGCCGGCCCTGTGCGCCGAGGGCGATGTGCTGCGGGCCTGCATCGATCGGCTGGAGCGGGACATCCGGGAGCGGCCGGCGGAATGGCTGTGGACGCACAAGCGATGGAAGCACCGCCGGCCGGAGGGGGCGCCGCTGCACGGGCGGGAGCGCGGGACCGGGGTCGGGACGGGGAC
>CAYONT010000010.1:50371-51713 GCA_964405405.1 uncultured Comamonadaceae bacterium
GGTCGGGACCGGGGTTCAACGGGACGAGGAGGATGGAAGGGTCGGCTGAGCTCGGACCGCTCGCGGAGCGCATGCGCCCCCGGAGCCTCGACGACTACGTGGGGCAGGGGCACCTCGTGGGCCCGGATGCGCTGCTGCGCCGCTCCCTGCGCGGGGGTGGCCCCCTGCCTTCCATGGTCCTGTGGGGCCCGCCGGGCGTAGGCAAAACCAGCCTCGCCCGCATCCTGGCCGAGTCGACCGGCAAGCCCTTCTTCCAGCTGAGTGCGATTCACAGCGGTGTGAAGGACGTGCGCGACGCCATCGCGGCGGCACGCCCCCAGGGACTCTTCGCCGGTCGGGCCATCCTCTTCATCGACGAAATCCACCGGTTCTCGAAGGCCCAGCAGGACAGCCTTCTGGCGGCGGTCGAGCAGGGTTGGGTGACCCTGATCGGCGCCACGACGGAGAACCCCAGTTTTGAGGTCATCCCGGCTTTGCTGAGCCGGTGCCAGGTGTACAGCCTGCAGCCGCTGTCGGAGGCGGAGCTGCGGACCCTGGTGGACCGGGTGCTGGCGGAGGACGTGGTTTGGTCGCGCCAGCCGGCCGGGGTCGAGGTGGCTCCGGAGGCCTGGGCGGGCCTGCTGCGGGCCAGCGGGGGCGATGCCCGGCGCCTGCTCAACGTGCTGGAACTCGTGCTCGAAGCCCAGCGGGCCGCCGGGGCCCATCCGCTGCGGGTCACCGACGAAGCCGTTGTGGATGCAGTCCAAACCTTCACCCTCCACCACGCCACCGAGGACCACTTCGACCTGCTCTCAGCCCTCATCAAAAGCATCCGCGCCAGCGACGCCCAGGCCTCGGTGTACTATCTCGCGCGCCTCATCGCAGGGGGTGAGGACGCCAAGGTGGTGGCCCGACGGCTGGTGGTGGCCGCAGCGGAGGACATTGGGCTCGCGAATCCCACGGCGTTGGTGCTGGCTACGGCGACCTTCCAGGCCATCGAGCGCATCGGGATGCCGGAGGGGCGGATTCCGTTGTCTGAGTGTGTATTGTATTTGGCCTGCAGTGCGAAGGGAAATGGGGCTTACCGGGCGATCGACGCGGCGCTGGCGGAGGTGGCCCGTTCGGGTGCGCTGCCGGTTCCGATGGCGTTGCGCAATGCGCCGACGCAGCTGATGAAGGACGCGGGATATGGAGCGGGGTACCGCTACGACCACGATTTCCCGGGGGGATTCAGTGGGCAGCAGTGCATGCCGGAGGGGCTGGAGGGACGTCGGTTCTTCGAACCCGGGGACTCCCCGAAGGAGCGGGCCATGGCGCAGGAGCAGGAGCGGCTCTGGGGAAAGCGCGGCTGAGCCGCGCGAGA
>CAYONT010000011.1:0-21803 GCA_964405405.1 uncultured Comamonadaceae bacterium
TTCCGCAACTACGCCAAGGCCCGTTACCGGGTTGCAGCGGAAAAGATGCTGTTGGACAAGGCGCAACTGCTCACGCTCACGGCACCTGAAATGACGGTGTTGGTCGGCGGCATGCGGGCCCTGGACGCGAACTTCGATGGTTCCCGGCACGGGGTGTTCACCCAGCGTCCCGGGGTGTTGACGAATGATTTCTTTGTCCATGTGCTGGACTTGGGCACCACCTGGTCGGCAACGGGGCCCCACCAAGACCTCTTCGAAGGTCGGGACCGCACTACCGGTGCCGTTCGTTGGACAGGAACCCGTGTGGATTTGATTTTTGGTTCCAATTCAGAGCTGCGCGCGTTGGCAGAGGTCTACGCTTGTGCGGATGGCCATGCCCGCTTCGTTCAGGATTTTGCAGCGGCTTGGGCGAAGGTGATGGAGCTCGATCGCTTCGATTTGCAGGACTGAAGGGCCTTTTGACTTTGTGAGCAACAGCCTGGGCACGGTCCCGGGCTGTTTTTTTTTGTGCTTGACTCGGGTTGTTCGATATTGGCAGGGTACAAAATCAGGGAAACATGGGAATTTCTGGCATGTGGAAATGCGTTCAGGCGGTTGTGGCTTGCGGCATGCTGTGGCTCGGCTCAGGGGTGGGTGTTCTCGGACAATCCGCATGTGACGGGGAACGGTATCGTTACACGAGCGCATTCTCCGATTTCACCGTGGCATATGACCTCCCATACGGTGAGAATGTGAATGCCTTCGGGGTGAACGAGACCTTGGTGTTCGATTTGTACACCCCGGTGGGGGATGGGGCAACCGACCGGCCTTTGTTGGTTCTGGCGCATGGTGGCTTCTTCTTAGGAGGTGCAAACGATGGGGAGGATGTGGTGCCGTTGGCTCAGGATTTTGCCCGGATGGGCTACGTGGTGGCATCCATCTCTTACCGCTTGGGGGTGGTGAACTTCCTCGACCTTCCGGGCGAATTGACCCGGGCTGTGTGGCGGGGCGTGCACGACAGTCGGGCAGCGGTGCGGCATTTCCGCCGGACCGTGGCGGAGGAGGGAAATCCCCATGGCATCGATCCGGAGCGTATCTTTTTGGGAGGGGTCTCGGCCGGTGGGTTCATCGCCTTGCATCACGCTTATGTAGACCAAACCTCCGAAATCCCCGCAGCGATCGACAGCCAACAACCCGGTATGGGCGGTGGGCTCGAGGGGGAATCGGGTTCCCCGGGATACAGCTCTGCGGTGGCCGGTGTCTTCAACATCTGTGGGGCCATTCGGGAGGCGGCCTGGCTTGCTCCTGGGGATGTGCCATTGGTGTCGGTTCACGGTACAGCGGACATGACGGTGCCCTACGGCACGGGCACGGTCTCGCTCATGGGGTTTCCGGTGATCGAGGTGGATGGAAGCGAGGTCGTTCATGCGACGGCGGAAGCCTTGGGCTTGGACCATTGTTTGGTGCCCATCGAAGGGGCGGACCATGTGCCCCATGTGGCTGGCGGGCCGGCGTATGATTTGACCTTGGCAGCTGTGGCAGGGAAACTGTCTTCGTGGGCTTGTCCCGATTATTCGGCCCAGTGTGGTGCGTACGATTTTACCAGCGGGGTCGGCTCTTACGCAGTCGCAGGCGCTTCCGGTGAAGCAGACCCAGCAGAGGTTCGGCTGTTCCCGAATCCGTCTCATGGGCAGGGCGGGATCCGCGTGGTGGTGCCGGAGGAATGGGGGTCTGCGGCGGGATGGACGCTGGAGGTTCGGGACCTCGGGGGGCGGTTGTTGTATGCCGACCGAGCGGCAGGTACGATGTGGGAGGTTTCGGTCAGCCCACCACCGGGGGTCTATTTGGTGAGCATTCCTGCTTGGGGACAGACCTTGCGGTGGGTTGTGCAGGGGTGATGGAACGATTTGAAGCCCAGGAGCGTGCCTACCGGGAGGACGGAGAGGGCTTTGTCCGGAGGTTTGAGGCTGCGGGACGGTGGGACGGGGATGCACCCGAGGACCGGGCTTGGGTGGCCAGGCTCCGCGCGGATGGCTGGGAGCCCGGGTCGGGGGGTGGGACGGGGTTGGGGGTCGGGTTGCGTGCTGGCGTTTTGGGAGGAGGTCGGCGGTGGCTTTCCGGGTGGTGGTTTCCGGTGGCGGTTGCGGGGTTTGCAGCCACCGCCGTGGCGGGACCCTACGTCTTGGGGGCGACCGACGTGGAGCCCACCCCGGACCGGTTCTTGCCGGCCTTGGTGCCAGCGGGGTTGGGGTTGATGGTGGTTTGGCATGGGGTCATGGGAAGGCTCCCCGCCCGCGGATGGTGGGGATTGGGGGTGCTGCTGTTGGGCGTGTTGGGGGCCGTGGTCCATTGGTATGCAGCGGTGGACCTGGAACGCTTGGTGTCCATCGCTTTGTTGGAACAGACCCGGCCCGAGTGGCTTGCGGACCGAGAACGGCTGGAGTGGGTCGCCCAGAGCCGCATCCTCACTTTGTTGCACCTTCCGATGGGTTTGCTCGGGGTTTTGGGTTGGGTGTATGTTCGGACGAGACCCGCTCTGGACAGGGTAGATGTCATCCGGCACGGGGTCCAGGTGGCCATTTACACGGGTTTGATGCTCGCCGGAGGTGGATTGCTTGTCGGGTTGACCCTCTTGATGTTGTCCTTCCTACCTGGAGAGGAGGTGATGGAGGGTGTGGGCATCTGTCTCGGCTGGTGGGTTGGTTTGGCTGCGCCTTTTTTTGCGCACCACATCTGGTGGCGAAATCCTGGCGCCTTGGACCGGGTGCTGGGGACCGTGGCCCGGATTTTCATTCCGCTCTTCCTGCTGCTGGAGGCGTTCTTTTTTGTCCTCCTGTTGTCCCGGGGTTGGCATGCGCTCGCCGGGGACCGTCAGCAGCTGCTCGTGTTCAATTTGTTGCTGCTCGCGGTGGTGGGGCTGGTTGGGTTACAAGGAGCATGGGAAGGCGTTCGCAGCCGGGCAACAGGGGCCTTGTTGCTGGGGCTGGTGGCCTTGGGGGCCGTGGCGGACCTGGTGGCTTTGGCGGCCATTGGCAGTCGATTGGCTGCAGGCGGTTGGACCCCCAATCGGTTGGCGGTTCTGGCGGGCAACTTGTTGCTTCTGAGTACCTTGGTGGGGCTGTTGGTGGCCTTGGTACAACGGGGGGATTGGGGGCCACGGGTGCGTTGGGTCCTGTCCCTTTCGTTGGGGGCCTACGTGATTTGGGCTTTGGGGGTGGCCTTTCTCCTGCCCATTGGGGCCCAGCTGCGTGCCCGTGGAGTGGACCGGGAGGCCTTTGTCGAGTCGCAGTGGTTGGTCCCCACCTCAGAAGGTCCAGCCCAAACCGAGGCTGAAGGAGCGTCCGGGGGACAACCTTGAGAACACCTCGGGCTGTGCCTCAAACGACTGATACAGCGCTTCCAGGTCGTCTCCGAGCAGATTCGCCGCCCGAAAATCCAAGGTGGTGCGCCCGGCTTCCCCGAGCTTGTAAGCAAAGCTGAAGTTGAGGCTGTGGAAAGGTTCGAGGTAGACATCCGGGAACAGTCCGCCTCCCACAATGTACAAGGTGGGCCCTTTCACGTTGTAGAACAGGCCAGTGGCCAAACGACCTTCATCCGGGGAACGGTATTGAACCCCCGCATTGATGACATAAGGCGACTGACCCGCCATGGCGCGGTGGGGGGAGAGGGTTTGGCCTTCCTTGATATACGCCAGTCGGGAATTGTACTCCAAGTCGGTCATGTCGATGCGGGAAGCCACCCAGGTCAAGTTGGCGGTCAAGGTCCACGCGGAAAGCGCAGGTGAAACGGGTTCGAGCGACTGCCGGACTTCCAATTCTGCCCCGAAGAGCTGGCCGTTGCCTACGTTCCGCGGTTGGAACTCGGTGCTGGTTTGCTGTTCCGGGATGCGCACGAGTTCGATGGGATCTTGGAACTGCTTCCAGAAGCCGCTGACGGAGAGCAACTGGTTGTTCCGGCCGAAAACTTCCCAGCGCAGGTCTGCATGCTGGACCCGGGTTTCACCGAGTGCTCCCTCCCAACCGGGGTAAGTGAACAGGGCGCCGTTGAAGATCCGGTTGGTGATGGGGTCAATGATTTGGGCGAAGGAAAGCTCCTTGAAGGAGGGCCGGGCAATGGTTCGGCCGTAGTAGGCGCGCAAGTTCGTGGCCTCGTCGAGGGCAAACACGAGGTTGAGGCTGGGGAACAAGTCGACGGCGTTGAGCACGCGCTCGTTGTCCAGCGCGTTCCCGTTCACCAGGTCGCCGCTGGCGTAGCGTTGGTCCCGCCCCGTGTGGCGCTGCGTGAAGTGCTCCGCACGGAGGCCAGCGATGGTCCTGAGGCGCCCGCGGGTCCATTCTTGCGTCACATAGCCTGCAGCCACCTGGGAGGTGCTTTCGTAGGCGTTGGGATTGGGATCGAGGTTGCCCGACTGATAGTAGATGTTGTTTGCGTTTGCCGGGTAGATGTTCTCGGGCCGCAACACATCGTTGGCGGTGAAGTTTTCAGGCCAAACCTGTGTCCCAAAAAACTGGATGTCAAAGAACAGGATTTCATATCGCCTGGCCTTCAAGGTGTGCAAGGCTCCGGCACGGAAGGTGGCTGGTTCGGTGCCCCAATCGAACTTCCGGGTGACGTCCACCCGGGAGGTGAGATTGAGTTCCTGCAGCGAACGCCAAATCCGAGAGGGATTGCCACCCGCCCCAGCGGAGAAGAAGGTGCTTCCCGTTTCCGGGTTGATGGTGATGGCGGTCCTGCGGATGTCTGGGTCGTTGGAAGTAGAGTAGGTGGGGGAAATGCGCCAGTCGATTTCCCAGTCGCCTTTGTGGCTGCCTTGGAAGAGGAGGTTGGTCAGGCTCCGTTGGTTGTATTCCAAGTTTTCAGAGAACGCGAGGTATCCGGATTGCCCGACGGCTTCGCCATCGTTGTCGATGTGGAACTGGCCGGCCCGGCGTTCGCCGCTTTGTAGGTGGAGCAGGGTGAGGCGGATTTTGGAGGTTTGGCCTTTCAAAGCCCAACCGGCAAGTCCGCCCCAGAGGTTCTGGCGCTCCCCCAGCTGGCCCTGCTGAAGGGTAGCGTACCGCATGGCGAATTGGCTGGGGTCGATGAAGCGCTGGTATTCTCCGTAGGTAACTTCGTCGTAGAACTTGGATTCCTGCTTGTAGGAGAGGGACAGGATGTAGCCCATCTGGCCGGGTCGGTGGGCGCGCGGACGCTGGTCGCCCCAAGTGGCGCCCAGGGAGAAATCGGGGGTTGCCGTGCGTTGGCGGGCGCCGAGTTCGGGGTTGAAACTGCGGACGAAGGCGTTGACTTCGTCGCGGGAGGCGCCGCTGATGGGGGTCGGAATGTTGGCGCTCTGTGCCGCCAGGGGAAGGGCGCGGCCTCCGTCGTCCATGCCCAGCCAATCGAGGGCGCCGGGTTGGGCATCCAAGGCTTCGGACCGCAGGTGCATGGCGGGGTTGTAGGCCGTGGAGAAGGAGAGGCTCCGAACGCGTTCGGTGGGAAAGTCCTTCAGTTCTACGTTCACCAAACCGCCGGAAAAGTCGGCGGGTTGGTCGGCCGTGAAGTTCTTGCTGACGGAGATGTTGTCGATGAGGGCGGTCGGGAAGATGTCCATCTGCAGGGTGTTCCGGTCGGGGTCGAGTCCGGGGATGTCCACCTGGTTGAGCATGATTTTCGTGTACCGGTCGCCCAATCCACGGACGAAGACGTACTTGCCATCTTCGACCGATACGCCGGTGATGCGCCGTGCTGCTTCGACGGCGTTCCCGTCTCCGCTGAGCCGGATGCTCGCCGCGGAGACGCCGTCGATGAGGGCGGCGGACCGGCGCTTCATGGTCATCATGGCCGTCTCCGAGGAGCGTGCAGCTTCCACGGTGATTTCGGCAACGCCGATTTCGGTGCTGATGTCCTGGAGGAGGACGTCGGGTAGTACCACGGTGGCCCCCGGAGCCACCGCAATGTCGGTCAAGGTCAAGGTGTTGTAGGAGATGAAGGACACCGTGAGTCGGTGGGTGCCCGCAGGAACGGAGAGGGAAAATGCACCGTCGAGGTCGGTCGCGGTGCCGATGGTGGTCCCCGGAAGGAAAACGGAAACGCCCAGGAGGGATTCTCCCGTCTTTGCGTCGAGCACCTTGCCGCGCAGGATGCCGGATTGGGCCGTAACCGTGGTGGCGAACAAGAACAATAGAGCGGCGTTCAACAAGAACACCAGCGGAGCTTGGCGCAAAGACATGGGCAGGTTTTGAGAATCGGGGTAAAGAAGAGCAAAAAAGGACCCACAGCGCTGTGCCATGGGTCCTGAAGTCCGAGGAAAGGTCAGATCAAAGATTGGTCAAGGCCCCAGCAGCTGCAGCCCAAGTCCAACCCAATACACTCACGTCCGCTTGCGGGGTGTTGCCAGCAGAAACCCCTGCAGGAACATCTCCGTTCACATGGTTGGCCAGGTTGGCTGCTTCCACGTTGAGCAGGATGCCCGTGAAGGTCACGGTGCCCACGGTGTGAGCGACGCGGTTGATTTTTTGGCCTTCGGCGATCTCCGTGAAGTAGAGATTCTCCAAGATCACCACGCTGTTGTCGTCGGTGTTGATGAGATCCATGGCCACGCCGTCAGCGCCTGATGCGATGATGGAGCCGTTGCGCAGGGTGTGGCCTGCCACCATGGAGCCTTCGGGCCCGTCCAATTCGAAGCAGTGTCCTTGTGGGGTCACAATGACGAAGTTGTTCAAGGTGCCTGACCAGCTCTGGTCCGTGTCGATGGCGTCGTCGCCAACATTCCAAACCACCACGTGGTTCGCGTTGACCGAACCACCGAACCACTCAATGCCATCGTCCTGGTTGGAGACGATTTCGATGTGCTCAATGACGGTACCGCTGCCGACGCCGCCCAGGGTTAGGCCATTGATTTCGTTGCCAGAACCGATGTTCGCGCCACCGTGGCGAATCGAAACATAGCGGAGAACGCCTGAATTGTCCGTGGCATCGTTTCCACCGTACAGTCCATTGGCGTCAGAGGTGGGAATGCCTTCGATTTGGACTTGGGTGATGTCACCTTGGTCGTTGGAAGCGGAAATCGGAGCGTGGCCCAGGACGATGACCCCCCCCCACAGTCCATTGACCGTCGGATCGAGATTGGGGCTGGCAAAGTCACCTGCGGCGACGTCTTCAGGACTGATTTCATCGGCTACCGAGGTGAAAATGATGGGGGCATCCTCCCGGCCGTCCGCCATGATTTTGCCGCCACGGGCAATGATGAGTGCCGTTGCATTGGCCCCGGTTCCTGCTTCGCCTTTGATGATGGTGCCCGGCTCGATGGTCAAGGTGGCTCCTGCCGTCACCACGATGCGGCCTCCCAGTTGATAGGGGCGGTCCGCCGTCCAGGTGGTGTTGGTGGTGATGTTTTGGGTTACCACAATGTTGCCTGTCTCAGCGGCAGGTGGATTGGGGTCGGTGTTTTCGGGTTTGCAACCCGCGAAGGCGAGGGCAAAGCCCAACGCGCTGAGGAGAAATGCTGAACGCATGTCGGTAAGGTTTTGATGCAACCGTCTGATTGCGCTGCAAAACTCCGGCGCGGTTGTGCGTCCTGTGTTATGGGAATGTTATGGGATTGCTATCGGATTGTGAGGGTTGCCTCCGCTGTTGTCGGCGCAGGAGCCTGCGCTCGTTAAGCCCGGGTTCCAGTCCATTTCAGCTGCCACCTTCCCAACGCCAGAGGTATTCTCGTCGCGCCATCTGCCAGAGGTGGAACGCCCCCACATGTTGGCGCTGGGACTCAATCCACTGGTTTTCGCGTTGGATGAGGAGGAACAGCGAGCTTTCTCCCGCTTCGAAGAGGGTTCTTTCTCCATCGAGCAGTTGTCGGGCCTGTTTTGCTGCGTCTCGGGTCAGGGAGGTGGCCTCCTGCCGCAGGGGCAGCCCGGCGTACTGGGCCCGGATGAGCTCATTCCAACGGCGGTTGGCATCCTGCTGTTCCCAGTTCCAGCGTTGCAGTTGGATGCTGGCCAAACGAACCCTAGCCCTCGCATCCCGCGTGAGCAAGGGGTAGGCGAACGTCACGCCCCATTGGTGGTTGTTGCCGGCGGGTCCCAAGGCGGGATTCCAGTCGGTTTGGGTGAGGGTTTGGCCTCCGATGAGGGCCGCAGCCCGCAGGGACAGTTGGGGTTTTGTCTGTTCGCGGGCGAGGGCGGCTTCGGTTTCGAGGAGGATGTGGCGGCCGTCGAAGCGCAGGGCGGCCGGGGTGCGGAGCCACTGGGGTTCAGGGTCGTCGGGTGCGGGGGGATTCGTTGGGTAGTCAGGGGCATTGTCCGGGGTCTCCGGTCTGAGGAGCAGGGGGTAGGGTCGCGCGCCGTCGGGCAAGGCGGCGGGTAGTCCCTGGGGGTCCCAGAGGTGGGCGGCCAGAGTGGCCTCCGCGCTCAGCAGGGCGGCGTGGGCCGCGTGTACTTGGGCGCGTCGCTGCAGGAGCAAGGCGCCCGCTTCGACCAGATCCAGCGCGGGTCGGTCACCCTGTTCGACTGAGGTTTGCAGGCCCTGCAGTCGTTCTTCTGCGAGCCGCTGGGCCTCCAGCGCCCAGGCATGAAGGTGCCAGTCCCGGTGCCAGTTCCAGTAGGCACGGGTCGCTTCGAGGAGGAGGTCGTTCACGCGCTGGAGGCGGGTTGCGGCGTGTAGCTGGCCCCATCCTTCCGCCTGCTCCAAGGCGGCGCGCCGGATGTCCATGGCCCAGCCCTGCCCGAGGTCGATTCGGACCCCGGCCCGCAGCACGCCGCCGTCGGGCGTGTAGCGCTCGGGGTTCATCTTGTCTCCCTGGGCGGCCCCATACCCGAGCTCCACGCCGACCGGACCCCGCAGCTCGGCCCGCAACGAAGCATCGCCCGCCGTGTAATACGTTGTCCCCCCCAGCGCCTTCGACCCCACCGTCCCCCCCGCTACGGGGTCGAACCCGCCCCGCGCCCGCATGAGAACGGCCTGCGCCTCATCGACATAGGTTTGGGCCTGAAGCGCCACGGGGTGATATCGAGCCACCAGGTCGAGGCATTGCGCTTCGGTGAAGATCGTTTCATTCGACCCCTCGCCCTGTTCCGCCGGTATACCCGCCGGACTCGAGGGGTCCCTTTGTGACCACGCCATGCTCGTTGTCAGCAGCCCCAACACGGCGAAGGTGCCGATAGCGGTCCCCCATCGGGTCAACTCGCGGGGGAGAAACGAAGTCTCCTTCCCGTCCCGGGTGAGGATTCCGTTGCGCCTGGCCCGCGCGGCCGGGGCAATGTTCCGGGGGGGAATCAGGACCGCGCGCATCATGGCTTGGGCGTTGGGGATGTGGACGAGCCCGTGTACCGGTAGAAGTCCGGTGGGAACCCGTTCAGCTGACGCCAGATTTCGTAAGCCACCGGAACCTCATTGAGCAGGGCAATCCCCCGGGCCCCGCCGCCGGGACGGAGCGCTTCGGGCCAGGGATCATGGGGGGTTTCGGAGACCAACACACGGAATTTGCCATCGGGCGTAGCGGCGGGATCGATGGCGGTGATTTGGCCTGCAAACGTCCCAAAGGTGAAGCCCGGCCAGCCCGAAAACACCAGGGCAGGCCAACCGTCAAACAAGAACTGGACCTGCTGTCCCACCGCCAGAAGGGGCAGGTTCATCGGCGAGACATACCACGCTACGGCGCGCTGCGTCATTTCGGGCACGATGGTCAGGACACGCTGCCCGGCGCTGACCATTTCCCCAAGGCCTGCGGGCAGGACTTCCATCACCCGGCCCGACTGGGGCGCCAGGAGGTGGTACCACCCCATGCGCTGTTCCAGCGAGGCCAACTCGTTCAGCAACAGGGCGGCATCTCCGTCGGCTTCTGCCGCTGCCGCGAGGGCACCGAAGCGCTCGCTTTCGATCTTCGCAAGTTCTTCCCCATAGGTATTGGCCACGTTGTTGCGCGCCAGCCGGGCGTTGCTGGCGGCATTCGCACTGCGTTCCCAGTCGTTGCGGGCGGCGGTCTCGGCGGCGATGGCTTCTTGGCGGGCCATGCGCTTGGCTTCGACTTCGGTCAGGGACTTGAGTCCTTGCTTGAACAGCGTTTCCTGTCGGGTCCATTGGGCTTCTGCGACCGCGCGCTGGGCCTGGGCGGCGACCCATTCGAGGCTGTCGGATACTTGTTGCAGGCGCGCACGCTCCCACTCGTTCGCCGTGGTCTGCAGGGCGATGACTTGGGATGCGCGAACGGCTGCACTGCGTTCTGACAGGGCTTGGGCCTTGTCTCGGTAGGCTTGGGCCTTGGCGCGTTGGGCCTCCCATTTTTCGCGCTTTCGTGTCAACAGAGCGGGATCGACATAGGTGGCGTTGACTTCGGACAGCCGGACCAAGGTGTCGCCGGCTTCCACCCAATCGCCTTCACGTACCCACCACTGCTCCACGCGTCCAGCGATGGTGGTCGGAATGGCCTGGGGTCGTTCTGTGGGGGCGAGGAGGGTGAGTTCACCATCCGCTTGGATGTTCTGGGTCCAAGGCAGCACGAGGATGGTCAGCACCGCTGCGAGCACCACCAAGAAGAGCCTGCGGGCCCAGCGGCCCACGTACCGGTTGCTCAGCATCCCGAAGGAACGGTAGCGATCGGTCGAAAATCGGCCCTCGATGGAGGTAGGGGAGAGGTTGAGCATCAGACTTGGGCGTTGGCGTTGGGAGCTTGGATGCGGCCGGCGGCTAGGTGGATGACCCGGTCACAGGCGCGCTGGATTTCGGGTTCGTTGGAAGCGATGACCAAGGTCCAACGGTGCTGGCGGTCACATAGGTAGGAGGCCAAACGCATCCGCTCCTCGGGAGATTGGGATTTCAGGGGCTGATCAAGAACCAACAGATGTGGCCGGGCCGCGATGGCCCGAGCTAAGAAAATGCGCCGGATGGCCGAGGAAGGTAAGCCCATGCCGCCGGTTTCGAGCCACGTGTCATACCCCTGGGGCCAAGCCGCGACCAGGGCGTCCAGTCCCACCGATTGGGCCGCCCATTGGACGGCGGCGAAGTCCACGCCCGGGCGACCCAGTGCGATGTTTTCCGCAACCGTTCCGTGGAAGATGACTTCGTCCTCCAATGCGTCGCCGATGTGCGATCGCAAGGCGCAGCCATCGATGTTGCCCACCGGGATGCCATTCACGAGCCGGATGCCACTGGCTCCATCGTCTAGGCCGGCCATCAGCCGAAGGAGTGCCGACTTCCCGCTGCCCGTGGGCCCGGAGACGCAGACCCGTTCCCCGGGGGCAATGTCCAGGTCGATGCCGGACAGCACCCCTTTGTCCCCGGCGGCCCAGCCCTCCAGGGAGACCCCCCGGAAGCTGAGGCCCCACCCCTTGTCTGAAAGCCCAGACCGCTGAATGTCCTCCAAGCCCACACCATCTTGTTCAGGTTCGAGGGGCAGATCGGTCACCTGGGCGATTTTTTCCACCGCCGTGAGGATGTCATAGATGGGCTCCATGGTCAGGATGAGCTTCTCGGCTGAGTTCATCGTGAGGATGATGATGATTTCGGAGGCTACGAATTGGCCTACATTGATCTGATTCTCAATGACGAGATAGCCTCCAATGGCCAGCAATCCGGCTGTGATGAGGCCCTTGAATGCGACGATGTGGCCGTACTGCAGCACGAGGACGCGGAAATGGGCCTTCCGAGCAGAGAGGTACTCCGTCACGAGGTCGTCGGTTCGGCGCAGGGGCAGGTCCGTGGTGCCTGCCAGCTTGAACGTACGCATGCCACGGGCCAAATCTTCCAACCAATGGGCCATGGCGTACTTCCACTTGCTCTCTTCCAGACTGGAGGCCAGCCCCCACTTGCCAGTGTACAAAAAGATGGCGGTGAGCAAGGAGAACAACGCCAGTCCGAAGAAGATGAAGACCGGGTGGTAGAAAGACAACAAAATGAGCCCGAAGAGAATTTGCAGGGCGGAGGAGGAGAAGTCGAGAAGCAACTTCGACAGCCCTTTCTGGACATTGAGGATGTCGAAGAAGCGGTTGACGAGTTCCGGGGTGTAGATGCCGCGTGTGGCCCTCCCATCTAGCCGGGGAATGCGGTACGCAAACTCGAATGCCGCCCGGGTGAACATGCGCTGCTGGAGCACCTCGGTGATGGAGAGTTGAACCACTTGCAGGACCCCGGAAAGCCAAACCCCGAGTGTGACCACGGTTGTCAGGATGATCCAGCTGCTGCTCACCCGCTCGGCCAGCACCAGCCCGATGATGGCCTGCACCCCGAGGGGCAGGGACAGGGCTACGAGCCCGTTGAAAATGGCGTAGCCATATACATACAGGATGTCACGGCGATCGCGGGACAGCAGGCGCATGAGGCGCCGCAGGGGTCGGGGATCTTGGGCCAAGGGGTTCGTTTTAAGCGTTTGTTTCTTCGTGTACGATGCCGGCCACGAGCCGCCGCAGGAAGTCGGCCAGCTCCGCTGCACCTGCGCCGGGTTCCGTTTCCGAACCGGTGGGCAAGTCGGTCAACCTCGGCAGATGTCGTTGGAAGTATGGCTGCACCATGCTGGCCTCCACCACGGTGCTGGCGAGCATCCGCGGGTACGGAAACCCCGGTGCCAAGTCTGCGATGATCAGGGCCAGGTGGGCGCAGAACCGCTTGTAGCCCAGGAACAGGCCCTCTTGGTTCTCGGCATCGACTTCCTTTGTCAGGTATGCCTTGGGAAACTCCGCCACCATGATCCGCTGCAGCGTAGGACCATGCACCCCGGGCAAGGGGGTCTCTTCCGGTGCGGGGGCGGTCAGCAGTTCCAGGGCGAAAGCGAGTTTGGCCTGAGGCCCGTGCAACCGTGCGATTCCGCTGATGAGACGCATTTCCTGCCAACCCCACCACGCCGTGCTCAGGTAGAGCAGCATGCGATGCTTGTTCTCGAAGTACCGGTAAACGGTGG
Organism: uncultured Comamonadaceae bacterium; assembly: GCA_964405405.1. GTDB lineage: Bacteria > Bacteroidota > Bacteroidia > Flavobacteriales_D > Sanyastnellaceae > CAMCYM01. Next base: position 12,848 of record CAYONT010000011.1, read on the forward strand.
GCTCTGTCGATGCCATGCGTTCGGCCAGTTTCCGAAAGGTGAAGTGCTCCAACCCCAGCGTATCCAGCAAGGCGCTGCCATGGGATAAGATCTTGATGCCCAGCTCACTGCGTGTTGGGTCCTTCACATACAGTCCTTGATGCAAGGCCAAATTGAATCCATCCATGATAGGAAGCGTAGTAGCTCCCTACAAAAATGATAGTTTTGCTATCATTGTTCATGAGTGGAACTCACAAAAACTCCCAACTTCGGGCGGATGGATTCTACGAACTTTGTGTCATGCGGTATTTCGTCCCGGTTTTGTTGCTGTTGGCGGCGAATGTTTTCATGACGTTCGCATGGTACGGGCATTTGAAATGGGTGCCCAGCCAGGGTGCGGGTTGGCGTGTCTTCCTCACTGCCGTGCTGCTGAGTTGGGGTTTGGCCTTTTTCGAATACACCCTGCAGGTACCGGCGAACCGGCTGGGTTTCCAGGGCAACGGAGGGCCGTTCTCGCTGCTCCAACTCAAGGTTCTGCAGGAGGTGGTGACCTTGGTGGTGTTTCTCGCTGTCAGTAGGTGGTGGTTCAAGGCCGCCCCGCTGGGCCCGAATCAGTGGTTGGGGTTGCTTTTTTTGGTCGCTGCCGTGTACTTCGTATTCCGTGATTCCGCGTGACCTGGGACTTCAGGATGCCCTGGGAGAAATAACATCGAATTTTTGGAGTTGCGGAGCCTCGCCCTACATTTGCGCCGTCTGTGCTGAAAAATTGACTAGCAACACACCAACCTGATTCCCATGAAGAAGTTGTTTGCCCTCCTCGCCCTGGCAGGGCTGGTTTTGGTCAGCGCCCCCGAAGTGGCCTGGTCCCAGGATTCACCTACCTCCAATGCCGTTGCTGCGGACGCAGCGGGTGCAGTGGATACCACGGCTACGGATACCACAGCTGTGGCAGGTGAAGCATCGGCTGAAGCACCGACTGAGGCAGAGGAGTCTCGGGAAGTGGTGAGTTTCCACCAAGAGGTCAAGCGTTTGTTCATCGAGGGTGGAGCCATGTTCATGTCCTTCGTCTTGATCTGTTTGATTCTGGGTCTTGCCCTCGCGATCGAGCGCATCATCTACTTGAATATGGCGACCACGAACACGTCGAAACTCGTGGACGGCATTGAGAAGGCCTTGGGCAAGGGGGGATTGAACGCTGCCAAGGAAGTTTGCCGGAACACGCGAGGTCCTGTTGCGTCCATCTTCTACCAAGGTCTGGATCGTTCCTCAGGGTCTTATGAGGAGGTGGCCAAGGCTGTTGAGGACTACGGTTCCGTGGAGGCATCCAAATTGGAGCGCGGGCTGAGCTGGATTTCTTTGTTCATCGCCTTGGCCCCCATGTTGGGTTTCATGGGTACCGTTATCGGGATGATCTCGGCATTCGATAAGATTGCGGAAGCCAATACGATCAATGCTTCGATTGTAGCAGGGGGCATCAAGGTGGCTTTGATTACCACCGTCGGTGGTTTGATTGTCGCGATGATTTTGCAGGTCTTCTACAACTACATTCTGTCAAAAATTGACAGCATCGTTCTGGACATGGAAGAAGCTTCCATGGATTTGGTCGATTTGTTGTACAAGCACAACCTGCAAGGCGGAGGCAAGGCAGGTGCGGCTGACAAGCACTGAATGCGCCATGGTTGAGAAAATCATTCGGATGGGGCTTCCGGCCCTGCGGATTGGCATCATTGTCTTGGGGGTGGTGCTAACCTTGCTGATTGTGCAGAACTCTGGAGCAGATGAGTCGGTGGTTGAAGGGGAGGCTCGTTATGGGGGAAAGCTGGATTTGCTGCTGAACATGGTCTATGCAGTGGGCATTGCTGCCGCAGCGGCAGCGGTGCTTTTCGGCATCGGACATTTTTTGATGAATGTTCGTCAGCGGATGGCAACACTGGTGGGAATCATTGTGTTCGCCGTTCTGGGCTTGGTCGGTTTCTACGGACTTCAGGATCCCATCTCGGAGCCTTATGAACTGGCGGGATTGATGGTCACGCCCCAAGACGAGTTCATCGCGGGTGGGGGATTGTACTTTGTGTACTTGCTGGGCGCACTTTCCCTGTTGGCCATTGTTTTTGCTGAAGTATCGCGTCTGTTCAAGTAAGACCCATGGCACGCCGAGAACTCCAAGAAATCAATGCAGGGTCCATGGCGGACATTGCATTCCTGTTGCTGATTTTTTGGTTGGTGACCACCACCATCGATTCGGACGAGGGAATCAAGCGACAGTTGCCCCCTCCGGTCCCTCCTGACGTAGATGTTCCGCAAGCCAAGGAACAGAACATCTTCAACGTGAAGGTGAACTTTCTGGACTTGTTGTTGGTGGAAGGAGAGCCTCTTGACTTGGAGGATTTGAAGAACAAGGCAAAGAACTTCCTCATTGCAACAGGGGATGGTTTGATGTCTCACAACGTCGGCCGGGAGGTTGTGCCTGCCAACCGGGAGATGGTGATGGTGACCACTTCTGGTGGAAAGGTCAACGGGGCTTTCCCGGAAAGGATTTGGGTCAGAAAGTCTGAGGTCAATGCCAAGGTGGCAGAGTACAAATCTTTGGTCGCTTCTGCATCGGACGAGGACCGCAAAGCCTACCAAGCGGTCCTGGATGTTTGGTTGGAAAAGCAAATTGCCATCGAAATGTTGGGCGGGGATTTCAAGGAATTGCCGGCATCGGCCATGATTTCCATGCAGAACGACAACAACACATCTTACGACATTTACATCCAGGTACAGAATGAGCTGCAGTCAGCTGTCAATGAATTGAGGGACGAATTGGCGATGGCCAAGTTTGGACAAACCTTCAAGGAGATTGAGGATGCATTTGATCGGAATTCTCAAGATGAGGGACTGCTCAACAAAATCACGGCCATTCGTTCGGTCTATCCGCAGCGTATTTCCGAAGCAGAACCCCGGGAAGGTTCAACCTATTACTGACCTGTCATGAGTAAGTTTAGAAAGGGCGGTAAACGTGGCATGGCTGCTATCTCCACAGCCTCTTTGCCTGACATTGTTTTTATGCTGTTGTTCTTCTTCATGGTGGCAACTGTGCTTCGGACGGAGGAAGAAAAGGTCCGCGTCATCCGTCCAGAAGCATCCGAGTTGTATCGGATTGAAAAGAAGCATTTGATCCGGTACGTGAACATCGGTCCTCCCATGGACCGCCGTTATGGCACGGAACCTGTGGTCCAGTTGAACGATGCTTTTTCTGCGCCTGCCATGGTGATGGATTGGATCAACAAGGAACGGCTTACGCTTGCGGAAGCGGAGCAGAGTAAGATGTGGGTTTCGCTCAAGGTGGACAAGGATACGAAGATGGGGGTGGTCACTGAGGTCAAGCAAGAGCTCCGAAAGGCATCGGCATTGAAAGTTCTTTACTCCGCTTCGGGTCGAAAGCGTACGGGTTCTGAGGAGTAAAAGCTTTTATTGCGAAAGCGGGCGGGGCGGTACATTCAGTACGCTGCGAGTATTTTGTCGGCGAGAACATCACTCAACCGGAACCAACTTTCTTTCGTCCACCCTGCAATGTGTGGACTGAAAATGGCATGGGGATGCTGAAAAATGGGATGGGAAGACCATCCGGCTTTGAGTCCCTCCAGGCTGGCTTCTTCTTCTTCAAGAACATCCAGCGCCGCACCGAGCAATTGGCCATTGCACAGTGCACGGTAGATGGCGTCTGTGGAGGCAATGGGTCCCCTCGCGGTATGTAGGAACCACACCGGTTTCCGCAACGCTGCAAACCAAGTGTCATTCACCCAGCCTCGTGATTCCTCATTCAAGGGGATGTGGATGCTGATGACGTCGCACTGGGATTGGATGTCCATGAGCGAACATGCCTGCACCCCATGGGATCCATCAAAATCGGTGCGGTACTTGTCGAAGGCGAGAACCTGGCAACCCATGCCTGTGAGTTTGGAGGCAAAGGCGCTCCCCGTGTTTCCAAATCCGATGATTCCGACTGTCAACCCGGACAATTCGACGCCTCGGTGGGCTTCCCTGAGCCATTGCCCCGAGGTGACGGATGCATGGGCTGGGTGAATCTTTCGGAGTAGCGCAAGTAGCAATCCCAAGGTGTGTTCTGCTACGGCATTGCGGTTCCCTTCCGGGCTGTTGAATATTTGAATTCCTCGGGTGTGTGCACAAGCGGTGTCGATGTTGTCCAGCCCTGAACCGCTGCGTGCTATGAACTTCAGTTGAGGCAAGGCATGGATGGCGGGTTCATCTAGGGTAATTCGGGCCCGGACCACCACGCCATCTGCATCTCGGAAGGCGCCCTTCAGCAGGGCTTCGCGCGTGGTTTGGGTTCCATCCCAGCAAGCATGACCGGCCTCGGTCAAACGTTGCCAAAGGATGGGGTGAACGGAGTCGAGGAAAGCAACGTTCATGAGCAAGGAGAAAAGATCGATTCAGAACAACGTTGCAACGGCCGTCCCCACCCAGAAGTAAATGAGCAATCCGATGATGTCATTCGCAGTGGTGATGAAGGGGCCGGTGGCCAGTGCTGGATCGATTCGATAGCGGTCTAATGTCAAAGGGACAAAGGTGCCGAACAAGGCGGCAAACACGATCACGCAAAGCAATGCGATGCCCACGGTGATGCTCAAGGCGGTTCCAAATCCCAAGACGAAGGAGGCTAACAAAATCAACGTAGAACAAATCAAGCCATTGATCAAACCTACTCCCAGTTCTTTCGAAAGTCGGGCAGCCATGTCGCTTCGGTCCACCGTGCTGGAGGCCAATCCCTGCACCACAATGGCCGCAGATTGCACCCCGACGTTCCCGCCCATGGCGGCAATCAAGGGGATGAACAAGGCCATGCCGGGGTTGTCTTCGATGCGGAAAGCTCCGATGACATAGGCGCCGCCGAGGCCGCCCATCAGTCCGATGAGAAGCCAAGGCAATCGGGCACGGGTCAAAGTCCAAACGCTGTCCCTCGATTCCACCACTTCTGCCAATCCACTCGCGAGTTGGTAGTCCCTTTCCGCATCTTCGATGATGACATCCACAGCGTCATCGATGGTGATGCGGCCCAACAGCCGACCCTCGGTATCCACCACAGGCAGAGCTACGAGGTCGTAACGTTCCATGAGCTTCGTGGCTTTGTCGGCGGATTCATGGGCTTCGATGAAGACCAAATCGCCCGGATCTTGGAGTTCACGAATGAGGGTTCGGGTAGAACTTGGGCCCAACAGGAGGTCTTGTATGCTCAAACGGCCCGTTAGACGTCCCTCAGCATCCACCACAAAAATGGCAAACACCTGGTCCACATCTTCTGCCTGGGAGCGGATTTCTCGGATGGCTTGGGCCACGGTCCAGTCTCCCTGTGCGCGGATCAACTCCTTGGCCATCAACGCACCCGCGGTGCCTTCGTCGTAGCTCAGCAGGTCTCGGATGTCGCTGGCATGCGCGCCATCTTCCAGCAATTGGATGATCTCCTCCGCTTTTGACTCGGGCAACTCCGCAATCATGTCGGCGGCATCATCTGAATCCAGCTCATCCAGAACTTCCTCAGCGATTTCTGCTGCGGTCATCGTGGCCAGCAAATCCACCCGAACGTCCTCCTCCAATTCGATCAGGACCTCTGCGCGCTCCTCGATGGGGATGAGCCGGTAGAGGTACCTTGCGTCATCCCGGCGAAGGGACTCCAAGATTTCTGCGAGGTCTGTTGGGTGAAGGTCCGCAAGCATCGCCCGGACAGCCCCGTCGGTCCCCGTTTCCATCTGCTCCCGGAGGTCTTTCAAGAAGGCTTTGTCCAACTGCCGCATGCCGCAAAGGTAAGGTGTGCAGAGAAGCGCAGGTCTACTTCCGGCGGGACTGGAAAAACGCCTTCACCAACGCGCTACATTCCTCCGCCAGCACCCCGCCTTCGAGGACGGTGGTGGGGTGGAGGACCCGATGCTGGACCGAGTGCCACTGGGAGAAGCCCCGCTTTTCATCTCTGGCGCCGTAAACAATGCGCCCCAAGCGCGTCCAATAAGCTGCTCCCGCGCACATGAGGCAGGGTTCGAGTGTCACGTAGAGGGTGCACTGGTCCAGGTGCTTGCCCCCCAAAAACTCGGATGCCGCCGTGAAGGCCTGCATTTCGGCGTGCGCAGTAAAGTCGTGCAGGCGTTCACATAGGTTGTGTCCGCGGGCGATGGTTTGGCCTCGGGCCACCACAATGGCACCCACAGGTACTTCACCCTGCTCGGCGGCCCGCTGCGCCTCTTGCAAGGCCTGGCGCATGTAAAATTCGTCGGTCATGTGGATTGGAGCCAGCGTTCGAAAGTGTCAAAGGCCAAATCATGATACAACCCACCCGGAGTATCTGGGTCGGTTGGAAAGCGGCCGGTGGCAGCGGGCCAGTCCCCTTTCCGGAGGTGCCGCTGTTCGACTACGGTCCAGCCGTACTCCTGGGCCAGGAATCGGGCGAGGTAGGTTTGTTCGGGTTGGCCCGGGGTAGGGACGAGGATGGCGTGCAGGCCCAAGGCAGCGAGGTCCATCACGGTGGAGTAGCCGGCGCGACAGATCCGGGTGTGGGCCTGGGTCAGCGCTGCGCGCAGTTCGTGGGTGGGCGGGTTGTACCAGGTGGTGACGCAGCCGTCTGAGCGACGGCCTCCCTGGGGGTTCCCGACGATGAGCAGGGCGGGTTCGCCGCGCCGCTGCAGTCCTTGACGGAGCGCCGTCTCCATCAGGGTGCGGTGCGGCTCCGGACCGCTGATGAGGCCCACCGTACCGAAGTTTGGGGCGGCGCTGGCGCCGCTGGCGGCGCCAGGGGGGGGCGGGGCGCTGGCAGCCAGCCGGCTGATGACCCCGACGTACCGGGTGACGGGGTGCAATGCCGGCCGGCTGAGCCGGCCGCTCCAGCCCGTGGGGCCGCCGATATCGGGAACCCAGACCTCACCGAACCCGGCGCACCAACCTCGGACCATCCCCCTCGCCCAGGGCCGGAGCGGGGCCGGCACCGGCAGGTGCAGTTGGTGCGTCACGAGCACCGATGGGACCCCGGCCGCCCGAACCCCGTAGCAGTTGTCGCTGAGGATGTGGGTGACCCCCTGTTCACGCACCAACTGCGCTGCCCAGCGCCCCTCCGCCCGAACCGATCGCAGAAACCCCGGCATCTGCCAGGCAATCCGGGCCAGCGTCCCGCGCCGTGCGTATGTGATCACCGCACCCGGCTTTTCGTGGAACGTCACCCCCCGACCCGCAAAGTGTTGGCGCAACCAAGCCAACGCCGTGCCACCACTCGCCACATGGACCCGGTGCCCTCCTCTCAAAGCCTGCTCCACCCAGGGGGCAGACCGCGTGGCGTGCCCCATTCCCCAGTCGAGAATGCCGAAGAGGATCGTGTGTTGGGGCGAAGGGGGGCCGTTCATCGCGGTGAAGTTCTGTAAATTTGGCCTTTCATGGGCAAAGGTAAACTGGCCAAATGGCAAGAAAACAAGGGCTTCGAGCGCGTGTTCGAACCACCCTTGCAAGCGGCGGTCGAAGGCGCAGAATTTGAGCACAAGGGGCGTTGGGCGCAGTCCGTGTTTCAGAACGATCGCCCCTTGGTGCTTGAATTGGGTTGTGGAAAGGGGGAGTACACCGTGGCGCAGGCGCGCCGAGATCCCAACCGGAACTACGTCGGGGTGGACATCAAAGGACACCGGTTCTGGCGCGGGGCGAAGACCGCGCACGAGGAGGCGTTGCCCAACGTGGGTTTTTTGCGGACCCGCATTGAGTTCGTGAATCGTTTTTTTGGGGCGGACGAAGTGGAGGAGGTTTGGCTTACATTTTCAGATCCCCAACCGAAGGACGAGAAGGGGACCAAGCGCATCACCTCCGCGTACTTTGTGGAGCGCTACCGGCAATTCCTGCGCCCGGGAGGCCGCATCCACGTCAAGTCAGACAGTCCCTTGTTGTATGCCCTCACCAAGGAGAGCTACCTGGAAGCAGGTTATTCGCTGGTTTGGGACAGCGCGGATGTGTATGGGGAATTGGTCCACCGGGTGCCCGAGGACCTGCGCGCTTTGTTGGAGATTCGCACGTTCTACGAGCAGCGTTGGCTGGCTGAAGGCAGAAAAATCCATTACCTGCAGGTTCAATTTTAACGGGCGGATGGCGGCTGGGGCACGAGCGGATTTCACCGAAACGGTTTTTGAGGTGGTGCGTGGCATCCCGGCTGGTCGGGTGGCGACGTATGGAGATGTGGCGCGTTGGGCGGGCTCGCCAGGGGCGGCGCGTCGGGTGGGGTGGGCGTTGAACCGGTCGGCTGGGGTCGTGCCTCCGGTGCCGGCGCACCGGGTGGTGAACCGTTGGGGGGGATTGACGGGCGCAGTGCATTTTCCAGGACCTGGGGGGATGGAGGCTTTGCTTGCTGGGGAAGGGGTGGCGACGGAAGGGGGCCGGGTGTTGCATTTTGCAGCGGTCCGATTCGACCCAGCTTCGGATATTTGCACGAAGCGTCAAGGAACGAAGACAACATGATCAGTCAAGAAGCGGTTTGGGAGGCCCTGCGTGGGGTGATGGACCCGGAGTTGGGGAAGGACATCGTAACCCTGGGCTTCGTTTCCTGGCAAGAGGCAACGGATCAAAACGGTCGCGCCCGAATCGTGGTCAAAACGACGAACCCGGCCATGCACGCCCGCAACCGAATGCAAGAGGCGGTGCTGTTTGCCATAGAGCGGGCGCTGGGTGCTTCGGCCCGAGACCAAGTGCAAGTGGAGATTCGAGCGCTGGCGGCTGAGGAACGCACCCCCGAGACCCGCAAGGTCCTGCCCGGCGTGGGTGCCGTGATCGCAGTGGCCAGCGGAAAGGGAGGGGTGGGCAAGAGTACCGTGGCGGCGAATTTGGCAGTGGGGTTGGCCCAACTGGGCTACCGCGTGGGGATTTGCGACGCGGACATCCATGGTCCCAGTGTGCCCACCATGTTCGACGTGGCCCGAGAGAAACCGGGCTCCGTCCAAGTGGGAGATCGGTTGCTGAT
>CAYONT010000011.1:21903-38252 GCA_964405405.1 uncultured Comamonadaceae bacterium
ACGCCCCAAGAGGTGGCCCTGGCGGATGCGCGCAAGGGGGTAGGCATGTTTCGGTTGGAGGGGATTGCCGTGCCCGTGCTGGGGTTGATTGAGAACATGGCCTACTTCACGCCTCCCGACCTGCCCGATCGCCGTTACTACCTCTTCGGTCAAGATGGGGTCAAACGCTTGGCCGAGGCGCTGGATGTTCCGTTTCTGGGTGAGCTGCCGTTGATTCAAAGCATCCGCGAGGCAGGGGATGTGGGGCGCCCCGCCGTCTTGCAAGGCGATACGGCTGCTGCAGGAGCGTTCAAGGCGGTGATTGCACAGTTGTTGCAGAGATTGGGAAAGCGGGTGGATTGAGAAACCGATTTCCTTTCCGAAATTTGATACCCATGGATATTTTAACCCCCCCGGCACTGCAGGAGCGCGTGGAACAGGCCTTGGCCTCCCTGCGTCCCTACTTGGCTGCGGATGGAGGGGACATCCGTCTGCTGGAAATCACTGAGGACCTCAGGGTGCTGGTGGAATTGCAGGGTTCTTGCGCGGATTGTTCGATGATGCACATGACCATGCGGGGCGGTGTGGAGCAGGCAGTTCGGCAAGCTGCACCGGAGATTCTGGGCGTCGAAGCCGTGAATCTGCGGGCTTGACCGGGTGTTTCCCAATTTGTGTGCGGGACCTGAGAACAAGCAGGCCCGGACTTTGTTCCGTGTGTACTTTTGCGGCCCGGGGAGGACCCGCTAGGAACCACCAAGTATGATTCAAACCGACATCCTCATCATCGGCGCCGGACCCTGTGGCTTGTTCACGGTCTTCGAAGCGGGTTTGCTCAAATTGCGCTGCCACCTCATCGATGCCCTCCCTCAGCCGGGGGGTCAGTGCTCGGAGATTTATCCAAAGAAGCCCATCTACGACATTCCGGCCTATCCGAGCATTCTCGCGGGCGAACTCGTGGACCGACTCATGGAACAAGCGGCGCCTTTCAAGCCCGGTTTCACCCTCGGTGAACGTGCGGAGTCCATTGAACGGGATGATGAAGGCCAATTCCTCGTCACCACCCACCGCGGAACGGTTCACCGTGCTCCCATTGTGGCCATCGCCGGTGGACTGGGTTGCTTCGAACCCCGAAAGCCCCCGGTGGAGCGGTTGGAGGCGTACGAGGACCACGGGGTGGAGTACATCATCCGGGACCCGGAATTCTACCGGGGCAAGCGGGTGGTGATCAGTGGGGGAGGGGACTCGGCCTTGGATTGGTCGATTTTCCTTGCGGAGGGTGTGGCATCTGAGGTCACCTTGGTGCATCGACGCCAAGAGTTTCGGGGTCACCTGGACAGCGTTCAAAAGGTCTTGGACCTCGCGGCGGAGGGCCGCATCCGGCTGCTCACAGACTCCGAAGTGGTGGAGGTACATGGCGACGGAAAACTGGAGTCGGTCGGCTACCAGCACACCACCGAGGGCCTCCAGCGCCTGGCATGCGACCATTGGGTCCCTCTCTTCGGTTTGAGTCCCAAGCTGGGGCCGATTGCCGACTGGAACCTCAACATCTCGAAGAATTCCATCGAAGTCGATACCTTCGACTACAGCACGAATGTTCCCGGGATTTATGCCATCGGAGACATCAATACCTATCCAGGAAAATTGAAGCTCATCTTGTGTGGTTTCCACGAGGCGACCCTCATGGTGCAGAGTGCGTTCAAGCGCATCTACCCCGAGAAGAATTTGGTTTTGAAGTATACGACAGTCAACGGGGTCAACGGTTTCTGAGGGGCACCCACACAACGAACGAAGCACGCCAGGCATGGAACCCATGATCAAGGTCACGGTCATCGACCGCGATGGAACCCCGCACGAGCTAGAGGCCCCCACGGACATGGGGCTCAACATGATGGAGCTGTGCAAGAGTGCTGAACTTCCCGTGGAAGGGACCTGTGGCGGCATGGCCATGTGCGCCAGCTGCCACCTTTATGTCGAAAGTGATACCGATCTTCCTGAGCGTGGAGATGCGGAAGAGGACATGCTGGACCAAGCCTTTTTTGTGGAACGCAACAGCCGGTTGGGTTGTCAGTTGCACTTGACCCAAGACTTAAACGGCTTGGTGGTGCGGTTGGCGCCGGTGGCCCAGTGATTCGGTCGGGGTTCACAAAAGATTGATGATTTGGCCTTTTGGAGGTCACAGGTGCTTTTCAACTTTGGCCGCATCGGGTTGATTTCCCCCGATGAAGTTAGATGCAAAGAAGGGCTGTAGAATGGGTGGTGGTCTCTGACTTTCACCTGGGTACCTATGGATGCCATGCCGAAGAACTGGGCGATTACTTGGAGTCCATCGAACCCAAGGGGTTGATTCTGAATGGCGACATCATTGACATTTGGCAATTCCGGAAGCGTTATTTCCCGGCTGCACACTGGCGGGTGTTGGGCCGAATCTTGGATATGATGCAATCTGGAACGACCGTCTACTATCTCACGGGCAACCACGATGAGTTGCTCCGCAAGCTATCAGACCTTCAGTTGTCCAACTTGCATTTGCGAGACAAGCTGGTATTGGAATTGGATGGGAAGCAGGCTTGGTTTTTTCATGGAGATGTTTTCGATGTCACCATGCAGCATGCGAAGTGGCTGGCCCGGCTGGGAGGTTGGGGTTACGATTTATTGATTTGGATCAACCGAACGGCGAACCTGTTTTTGCTTCGGATGGGGCGAGATCGGATTTCCATTTCGAAGCGGGTCAAGGATGGGGTGAAACAAGCGGTGAAGTTCATGGCGGACTTTGAGCGAATTGCCTCGGATTTGGCCATTGAAAACGGGTATGATTATGTGGTTTGCGGACACATTCATCAGCCGAAAATGGAACGGATCTCGAACGCTTCGGGGTCGGTGGTCTATCTCAACTCTGGAGATTGGGTGGAGAGTTTGACGGCGCTGGAGTACGATGCGGGGGGCTGGCGGCTTTACCACCACGGCACAGAGGCCGTTGCCGGCAATCCCATTTTCCGACCTGTGGTGGAGAGGATGGAGGTGGCTTAAAATCGGGCCATGCAAAAACGGATCTTGGGTTGGGTGTTGCAGGCCATTCAACGTGTTCTTCATTGGAGAGGGGCAGTGGCAGTGCGAGCGACGAGGACTGCGACATTGAAGCGTTGGGTGCAAGCGCTTCGTCCCATGGATGCGGGCATGCCATTGATTCGGTTGGGTGGAGGTGGCGACGGTGGTTCTTTGGTTCCCGATGATTTGCAAGGAGTTTCCGCTTGTTTTTCTCCAGGAGTGAGCGGGACCAGCAGCTTCGAGCGGGCCTGTTATGACCGTGGGATGCGGTTGTATTTGGCCGACCATTCTGTCGACCAGGTAGGGCCCGAATTGGAAGGGGCCGATTTTGATTTTAGGAAGAAGTTCATTGGTCCACAACCGCTTCCGCATTTCATGACCTTGGGAGCATGGGTGGAAGCTTCGGGTGTATCTGATGGAGATTGGTTGCTGCAAATGGACATCGAGGGAGGAGAATATGAAGTGTTGGTGGAAGCCTCGCCGGATTTACTCAATCGTTTCCGGGTCATTTGTGTGGAGTTCCACTTTTTGACGGGGTCTGGAACGAGGCCTTTTTCCGTTTTGTAGAATTGGCCTTTTCCACGTTGTTGCAGGACCATGTATGTGTTCACATCCACCCCAACAATGTTTGTGGTACCAAATCCCAAGGAGGCTTGGAGGTCCCGGATGTGATGGAGTTTACATTTCTTCGGCGCGATTGGGTGACGGCCGGTCTCGAGCCCTGTGCCCGGTTCCCGCATCCATTGGATGCGCGCAATGTTCCCAACCAACCGGACATGCGTCTTCCGGATTGTTGGTGGAAAGCTTAGAAATGATCTGTTCAGATGAGGACTTCGAGAGCCTCGGGGGTTGTGCGGGCGTAAACGGAGGGATGGAGGTACCAATCATCCCATTGGGATTGGGGTTCCATGACCCTTATGTAGCCTTTGCTCCGAAGCAACTGATGCAGGCCATGCCGCACAGGGGTGTAGTTGTGCTCAACACAGATAAGCCCGAAGCTATATTGCTCAAAGTCAAATGCTTCGAGGATGTCCAGTTCGCTGCCTTCCGTATCGATGCTGAGGAACTCAATAAAATCGGGGGCTTCGTGCTTCTTCAACAAATCCAATAGGCTGATGGTCTCCACGGGTTGCCGGTTTTGTGCTTTGCGCGCATGATGGTCTCCGTTCTCGAACTGGGAGAGGGTGGAAAGCACGCCGTTCGTGGCACTGGTAAACTCCATGGTTTTTCCAGATTCTTGCCAGACACATTGCTTTGACCGGATGGACTCGGGCCTGTTCTGTTCCAATGCGTCCCACCATTGGGGGTCGGGCTCTGCAAGAATTCCGTGCCAACCCAGGGATTCTAGAGTTCGGGTGTTGCTGTGCAGAAGGCCATCGCAGGCCCCAAACTCAACGAAGTAGCCCTTTTTGCCGAACAAACTCAGTGCGAGGTAGTCTTGTCCCAATTGGGAGTAGAAGCTCGGGGAGGGCTGGCCCGCGATTTCATCGTGCGCTTGTCTCTGTCGTTTGGTTTTCTCCCAACCGAGGTAGGTAACATCAGACAAGGGCAGAAGCGCCCAGCCCTGGCTCTGGAGCCATCGACGGATTTGTTTTTTGAGTAACTTCATGGTTGTTGTTTTCGTCCGATGCCGGCCTGCCTCCAAGCGTCCACCACTCTGGAGAAACTGCTGAACTGCGTGGGCACAAAGTGCTGGCATTGGGTCAGGGTCCAAAGGTCGAATAGTGCGGATTCCAAGGCTTGGATGCCCTGGGTGGTAGCAGACAAATGGAGGGGTTTTTCACCGGGCTCGAGGGGAGTCCACGGCGAAAAGTATACGGGTTGTGCGAAACCCGCGGTTCGAAACGCTTGCTGGACTTTCCAGGAATCCGTGGCCACAAAAATGCCCGTGCTGTTGCCATGCTGACCTTCTCGAAGCAGTTTTTCGATGAGGAGTTCCCACCAAGGGTCTTGGGATTTGTCTGTTTGTCGAATGTGGATGCCAAGGGTAGAACGTGGATGAAAGGCATCCTGGGCCCACTGGGCTTCGATGCGGTTCAGCATCTCTTGTCTGGGTAGAATGCGCGCAATTCGATGGGGATCAGTTTTTGGAAGAACCATGTCTACATACAGCCAATTCGTTCGTCCCTCCGCAGAAGGGATGGGAAGTTGGTGCCCGATGGGGCAATGGAATTGAAAATCGGGATGCAAACGCCAATGGCATCGGTGTCCTTGGCCCAATTGGGTCAACCAACGTACGCTTTTCCAAGTTCGAAACACGGGGCGGTTGAGCCCTGGGATGAACAACCAGGGACCACAAAGGCGCAAGGGCAGAAGTTCTTTTTGCTTAAAGACGTCCTTGTTTTCTGGCACCCAGGTTCTATTCTTTTCGTTTTCCAACCCTTCCCAATCGGGTTGCGAGACAAAAGCAGGGTGATCGACCGAGAAGTACCTCTGAAAAACGTCAGATCCATCCGGACTGAACATCTGATCTCGCATGTCAACGAGGAACTGAACGCCGTGCTCCTCAGCCCGTTGCATGGCTTGTGCGATGTGGTGAATTCGGTCACCGATTCCAAAGACGAATTTCAACCACAGCAAATCCTTGTCTGGCGGCATGACGGTGAGCTAGGATGGAGACGCAACGAACCGCAGGGCGGTGCCCCGATCGAGGGCACGGTGCACCACCGGGGAGCGCTGGATGGCTGCGAGCGATTCGATGTGGCGCATGGCATGGGCATCCGAGCAGATGGTCCCGCAAAGACCGCGGTCGAGCAGGTGGGCGGCCACGCGGTAGGCCTCCGGGCCATAGGCACCCGCGAGGGAGGCGGCATTGACGGTCAGCACGACGCCCCGGTCGGCGAGGGCTTCGATGGCGGCGAGGTCGCGGTAGTAGTAGGGGTAGCGCTCGACGTGGGCGAGGACGGGGGTGAGCCCTTGCATTTGGGCTTCGAAGAACACTTCTCGGGCTTGGATGGGGGCTTCGACAAAGCCAAACTCGACCAAAACGCACCGGAGGGGCTCGCCTTGGGGGGAGGTGGCCGGGAAGGTGAGGACGTCTCCCGCGGTGAGGAGCCGGGCGAAGTGCTCGTCGAGGAGGTACTCTGCGGCGAGATGGAGTCGGAAGGACGGGTCCCAGGCGGCGGCGGCGGCTTCGAGGGCGGCGAAGGGGGCAGCGAGGGATGCTGGGGTGTTGGGGTAGAGATCAGCGTAGACGTGGGGGGTCAGGATGGCTCCGCGGTAACCGAGATCGCGCAGACCGTTCAGCATCGCGAGGCTGGCAACCAGGTCCGCCGCCCCGTCGTCTACGCCCGGAACGATGTGGGAGTGGAGGTCCCAGCCGAGGTCGGAACCGATGGACCGGGGTTCGGCGCTGAAGTCTGGACCCCGCCTGTTTCGGTCGTTCCGGCCCCCACCTGCCCGGCTCCAAAGTTCCTTGAGCCAACCCATCTCAGCGCCGGTGGTATTGCTCCTCGTAGTACCGGGCGTAAGCACCCGAGGTGACCGCATCGAGCCATTCCCCGTTCGCGAGGTACCAGTCCACCGTCGCCGCGAGCCCCGTCTCGAAATCGATGGAGGGCTTCCAGTCGAGTTCGGATGCGATGCGGGACGCGTCGATGGCGTAACGCAAGTCATGACCGGCCCGGTCCTTCACGTACGTGATCAGGGACTCTGAAGTGCCAGCCGGACGCCCCAAACGCTCGTCCACGAGCCGGATGAGCGTGCGCACCAAGTCGATGTTGCGCCATTCGTTGAGCCCACCGATGTTGTAGGTTTGGCCCACCGCACCGCGGAGGAGCACCCGTTCGATGGCGGAAGCATGGTCCTCCACCCAGAGCCAGTCCCGTACGTTGTTGCCAGCGCCATACACCGGCAACGGCCGTCCGTCCCGGATGTTGCGAACCATCAGGGGAATGAGCTTTTCAGGGAACTGGTGGCTTCCGTAGTTGTTCGAACAGTTGGAGACCACCACCGGCAAGCCGTACGTGTGGTGCCAAGCCCGGACCAAGTGGTCGCTCGAGGCTTTCGAGGCGCTGTAGGGACTGCGTGGATCGTACGGCGTTTCCTCTGTGAAGTATCCCGAATCCCCCAGCGATCCGTAAACCTCATCGGTGGAGACATGGTAAAACAGTCCCTGCCCGGGCGTCGTCCAGTGCCGCCGGGCGGCGTCGAGCAGGGTGGCCGTGCCCAGGATGTTCGTTTCCAAAAACGCCATGGGCGAGGCGATGCTCCGGTCCACATGGCTTTCCGCAGCGAGATGCACCACCCCATCGAAAGCATGTTCTGAGAACAGGCGGTCGAGCAGCGCGGCGTCGCGGATGTCCCCGCGGACGAAGATGTGCTCCGGCCGGTCCTCAACGTCACGAAGGTTCGCCAAATTCCCAGCGTAGGTGAGCAAGTCCAAATTCACCAACCGCACCCCCGGCATGGTGCGCAACAGGCGACGAACCAAGTGCGATCCGATGAATCCGGCGCCCCCGGTGATCAGCAGCGATTGAAACGTTCGCATGGCTCAGAGACTCCAGTAAGTGAGGTGGTGGATTTGGCCTCGGAACAGGCCCTTCAGGTCCACGAGCACCCCGCGGTCATCGCGCATCAGCTCTTGGAAGTCGGATTCCGTTAACGTCCTGTAAGGGGCATGGTTCACCGCCACGATCACCGCGTCGTAGCTGCCAAGCGTGGGCGCCGACAGCAATGTGAGGCCATACTCGTGTTGCACCTCGGCCGGATCCGCCATGGCATCCACCACATCGACCTGCAGGTGGTAGGATTGCAGCTCGGTGATGACATCGACCACCTTCGTGTTTCGGATGTCTGCCACGTCCTCTTTGAAGGTCAACCCCATCACCAACACCCTGGACTCCAGTGGGTTCTTGCCGTGTTCGAGCATCCGCTTGACCGTTTGCTTCCCCACGTAGAACCCCATGGAGTCGTTCACATAGCGACCCGAATTGATGACCCGCGCATGGTACCCCAGTTTGCTGGATTTCCAAGTCAGGTAGTAGGGGTCGATGCCGATGCAATGTCCACCGACCAGACCCGGCGAGAACTTCAGGAAGTTCCACTTCGTTCCCGCGGCTTCCAGCACCTCGAAGGTGTTGATGCCCACCCGGTTGAAGATGATGCTCAGCTCGTTGATGAGGGCGATGTTGACGTCGCGCTGGGTGTTTTCGATGATCTTACAAGCCTCCGCGACCTGGATGCTCGACGCACGGAACGTGCCCGCCTTCACCACCAATTCGTAGGTGCGGGCGATGACATCGAGGCTCTCGGCATCGCAGCCACTGACCACCTTCACAATGGTCTCCACGGTGTGCACCTTGTCCCCCGGGTTGATGCGCTCGGGCGAATACCCCACCTTGAAGTCCGCTCCCATCTTCAAGCCGCTCTCTGCTTCGAGAACCGGCACGCAGTCCTCCTCCGTGCAGCCGGGATACACCGTGCTCTCATAAACCACATAGTCGCCGGGCTTCAAGATGCGCCCCACCGTGGTCGAAGCGGAGATGAGCGGCCCCAGGTCCGGTTGGTTCGAAGGATTGATCGGCGTCGGCACCGCCACAATGTGGAACGCCGCCTCGGCCAGGACCGCCGGGTCCGAGGTGAACGTGATGTTGCAGCCCTCAAACGCTTCGGGTTCCAGTTCATTCGACGGGTCGATGCCCTGCTGCATCAACGCAATGCGCGACGCGTTGATGTCAAAACCGATGACCCGGATGTGCTTCGCGAAGGCCAAAGCAATCGGCAATCCCACATATCCCAGTCCCACCAAGGACAGCGCAGCTTCGCCATCCACCAACCGTTGGTACAAATCTTTCATGCTACTTCGTTTTCCGGGACCCGCTCGACGCGATCGCCCTCAGGCTCCCGATACAGACAATAAATCGCTCCGGTTTCCGGACAGGTCGCTTGACCGCGTGCATCGAAATGCAGCCGGTGGCCCGCTTCGGACATCCAGCCCATCTGCCGGGCAGGGTTCCCCACCACAAGCGCGTATGCAGGAACCGTTTTGGTCACGACCGTGCCCGCCCCGATGAAGGCATAGGCCCCGATGTCGTGTCCGCACACAATCGTCGCATTCGCTCCGATGGTCGCACCCTTTCCCACCCGGGTCTGCAGATACTGGCCCCGGCGGTTGAATGCGCTTCGGGGGTTGATGACATTCGTGAACACACAACTCGGCCCCAAAAACACGTCGTCCTCACATTCGACCCCCTCGTAGATGCTGACATTGTTCTGGACCTTCACGTTGCGCCCCAACCGGACCCCCGGCGACACGACGACATTCTGACCCAGGTTGCAGCCCGGCCCCAACACCGCCCCCGGCATCACGTGGCTGAAATGCCAAATCTTCGACCCTGCCCCAATGGTACACCCCGCGTCGATGCAGGCCGTGGGGTGGGCGAACCAATCCCGGTCGCCGGTTTCGCTCGCTGGATTCATTTGCGGTTGAATTGGGCGAAGTCCTTGTGCTCTGCTTTGTGCAGCTCTTCGGGCGTGAGGGTCTGAAAGTACCGGTAGGTGATTTCCAAACCTGCCGCCCGCTGAATCTGGGGCTCCCAACCCAATACCTCCCGCGCCCGCGTGATGTCCGGACGGCGTTGCTTCGGATCGTTTTCCGGCAGTTCCCGGAACACGATTTTTTGCTGGGTGCCGGTGAGCCGAATGATTTCCTCAGCGAACTGCAGAATCGTGATCTCATCCGGGTTGCCGATGTTCACCGGACGCGTTTCGTCAGAGAAGTGGAGCCGGAAGATGCCCTCGATGAGGTCGTCCACGTAGCAGAAACTGCGGGTCTGCGAGCCGTCCCCAAACACCGTCAGGTCCTCGCCGCGCAACGCTTGGCCGATGAAGGCCGGCAGCACACGACCGTCGTTGAGCCGCATCCGGGGGCCGTACGTGTTGAAAATCCGGACGATGCGGGTCTCCAACCCATGGAACCGATGATACGCCATGGTGATGGATTCCTGAAAACGCTTCGCTTCGTCATACACGCCGCGGGGTCCGATGGTGTTGACATGTCCGAAGTATTCCTCGTGTTGCGGATGTACCTCCGGATCCCCGTAAATCTCGCTGGTGGAAGCGATGGTGATGCGGGCTTGCTTTGCCTTGGCCAAACCCAAACAATTGTGCACCCCCAGCGATCCGACCTTCAGGGTTTGGATGGGGATTTTCAAGTAGTCGATGGGGCTCGCCGGGGAAGCGAAGTGGAGGATGTGGTCCAAGGGCCCCTCCACGTGGATGAAGTTCGTGACGTCCTGATGGTGGAACGTGAAGTTCGGGTGGCCCATCAAGTGGGCGATGTTCTTCAGGTCGCCCGTGATGAGGTTGTCCATGGCTTCGACCCGGAACCCCTCGGCGATGAACCGATCACACAGGTGAGAACCCAAGAACCCGGCGGCGCCGGTGATGAGAACCCGTTCCATCCTCAGGCGTGTTGGGGATGGAGGGTGGTCCGGCCGATGCTTTTGTAGTAGAAGCCGGTTTCCCGCATGCGGTCGAGGTCGTATAGGTTGCGGCCGTCAAAAATGACGGGCTGGGCCATGCGTTGTTTCATGGCTTCGAAATCGGGGTTCCGGAATACCTGCCACTCCGTGCAAATGAGCAGTGCGTCAGCGCCATCGAGGGCCTCGAGGTGGCTGGATGCAAACGTGATGCGGTCCCCGTAACGGGCTTTGACATTGGGCATGGCTTCGGGGTCGTAAGCCACCACCGAGGCCCCTGCGCCGAGGAGCTTGTCGATCATGTAGAGCGCGGGTGCCTCCCGGATGTCGTCCGTTTCGGGTTTGAAAGCGAGGCCCCAGAGAGCGATTTTGCGGCCGGCGGTTTGGCCTGCAAAAAAATCCCGCAGGGGTTCAAAGAGCACGGTTTTCTGGGTCTCGTTGATGTGCATCACACTTTCCAAGATGTGGAAGTCGAATCCCGACTCGCGGCCGCTGCGGTGCAGGGCTTGCACGTCCTTCGGGAAACAGCTGCCGCCGTACCCGATGCCCGGGAACAGGAAGCGAGAACCGATGCGGGTGTCGGTGCCGATGCCACGTCGCACCAAGTCCACGTCCGCGCCCACGCGCTCGCAGAAGTTGGCGATTTCGTTCATGAACGTGATCTTGGTGGCTAGGAAGGCATTCGCTGCGTACTTCGTCAGTTCTGCGCTCCGCTCGTCCATGAACAGGATGGGATTGCCCTGCCGGACAAAGGGGCGGTACAGGTTTTCCATGACCTTCCGCGCCCGCTCGCTGGAGCAGCCCACCACGACGCGGTCGGGCTTCATGAAGTCGTCCACGGCGAAGCCTTCGCGCAGGAATTCCGGGTTCGAAACGATGTCGAAGTCCACCCGTGCATGGCGCGCCACGGCCTCGCGCACCTTCTCGGCGGTGCCCACGGGCACGGTGCTCTTGTCGACGATGACTTTGTAGTCCTCCATCAATTTTCCCAATTCGTCCGCCACGCCCAAGACATACCGGAGGTCGGCGGATCCATCCTCCCCTGGCGGGGTAGGCAGGGCCAGGAAGATGATTTGGGCGGATTTCACCGCTGAGGCCAAATCCGTGGTAAACGTCAACCGCCCAGCGGCGATGTTGCGTTCGAAAAGGACGTCGAGGTGGGGTTCGTATATCGGGATGTTCCCAGCCTGCATGGCGGCCACCTTGGCGGCATCAATGTCAACACAAATGACCTCGTTTCCCGTCTCAGCAAAGCAAGTTCCAGAAACCAAGCCCACATATCCCGTCCCTACGACTGCAATTTTCATTTGAAAAAAATAAAATTCTAAGCGTTCACGAAGTTAGCAATCTCTGCGCAAACGAAGGCTTGCTGTTCCGGGTTCAATTCGGTGTGCATTGGCAACGAAATCACGGTCTGGGAGAGGGCATCGCTGACGGGGCAATGGGCGGTTTCGAGTCCCATGTTGGCAAAGGCACGCTGCCGGTGTCCGGGCACGGGATAGTAGACTGCACTGGGAATTCCGGCAGCAGCGAGGGCCTTGACCAGGCCGTCCCGGTCGAGCTGGGCATCGAGCGTCAGGGTGTACTGGTGGAAGACATGGGTTCCCCGAGGATCGCGGAAAGGGGTCTGGACGCCGGGCAGGTCCTGGAGGAGGGTGTCATAACGGTCCGCGGCGGCCACCCGGGCGGCCACGAAGTGGTCGAGGTGGCGAAGTTTGACCCGTAAAACACTGGCTTGCAACGTATCGAGTCGGGAGTTGATGCCCACCGTGTCGTGGTAGTATCGCACCTTCATGCCGTGGTTGGCGAACATGCGAACCCGTTCGGCCAGGTTGTCGTCCGAGGTCATCACGGCGCCGCCGTCGCCCATGCAACCAAGGTTCTTGGATGGGAAAAAGCTGGTCGTGCCCAGGTGGCCTAGGGTGCCCGCCTGGGGCGCATCGGGCCGCTTCCCTGCCCGGCCGTACCAGCGGGCGGAGATGGCTTGGGCATTGTCTTCGATGATGGGGATGCCGGTCTCCGCGGACAGGTCGAGCAGGGCATCCATGTCCGCCATTTGGCCGAACAAATGCACCGGCACAATCGCCCGTGTCCGGGGTGTAATCGCCGCGCGCACCTGCTCCACATCGATATTGAACGTATCTGCATGGACGTCCACAAGCACGGGCCGTGCCCCGAGCAGGGCCACTACTTCGATGGTCGCGATGAAGGTGAAGCCGGTGGTGATGACCTCGTCGCCCGGGCCGATGTCCAGTGCCATCAGCGCCAGCTGGAGCGCGTCGGTCCCGTTGGCGCAAGGGAGGATGTGGCGGGCACCGGTGAACGCGGCCAGTTCCTCGGCGAAGGCGTCCACGTCCGGGCCCTTGATATACGTTCCGGCATGGCTCACGGCGAGCAGGGCCGCGTCGAGTTCGTCCTGGATGCGGGCATGCTGTCCGACCAGATCGACCATTTGAATGGAATTCATAGGCCAAATTTATTCCGCAATGCCTCCCGTCCGCGGTGCTTACCTTCGCAAACCATGGTTCGCATACTCCCTCGACGGTTTTTGCTGTCCCTCTTGCTGGTTGCGCCCGCAAGTCTCTGGGGCCAGGGGTTTCGCAATGTCCGAGACAGCGCCCTCGTGGCGCCGCATTTCCACGTGCACGGCGGGGTCGCAGTTCCCTCCGGCGACTGGGCGACGCGCTTCGGTCCGGGCGGCACGTTCGGGGCGGGCTTCCACGTCAAGGAACGCAGCGGCTGGATGTGGGGCGTGCACGCCACCTGGATGTTCGGAGCGCCCGTGAAGGAGCCGGGGCTACTCGGCAACTTGCTCACCCCCGCCGGCGAACTCATCGACAACGAGGGGCAAGTGGCCTTCGTCACCCCTTCGGGCCGCGCAGGCGTCTTCGGGGCCGAGCTGGGCCGGGTGTTCCGAACGACGGGCCTCCGTGCGAACGCGAATTCGGGCTGGCTGGTCAAACTCGGCGCGGCCTCCATCCACCACCGGGTCCACTTCGAGAACACGGAAAACGAGATCACCCAGCTCCGCGAGCCCTACCTCGCGGGGTACGACCGCCTCACCTGGGGCCTCGGGGCCACCGGCTTCGCGGGGTACTGGCACATGGGCTCCTCCGGCCGCGTCAACGCCTACGCCGGCTTGACGGGTTGGTATGGCTGGCTCGGGAGCATGCGTCCGGTGAACTTCGACACTGGCCTCACGGATCCGTCCCGGCGGCGCGACAGCTCTGTGGGACTGCAGGTGGGGTGGGTGTTCCAAGTTTACAAACTGGGTACGAAAACGCACTGGCGGTGACGCGGGCGATTTGGCCCCTCTGGGTGGCGGTATCCCTCGCCCTGTATCGGCTGACGATGTGGGGGTATGGCGGGTTGCTGGCGCTGGCCGCAGGCCTGGGGGTGGCGAAGGCCCGGCGGTGGTGGCGGATGCGGGCCGGGGGGCGACAGGCCCTGGCGGAGGCCACGGCTGCCTTGCCGCCGGATGCGGCGTGGTCTTGGTTCCATTGCGCTTCGCTCGGGGAGTATGAACAGGCGCGTCCGGTCATCGAAGCCTACCGGGCCATGCGTCCGGAGGACCCCATTTTGCTGACGTTTTTCAGTCCGTCTGGCTTCGAGCCACTGGCGGACCGGCGCCCGGCTTGGTGGCTTCCGGGGGATCATCTCGCGGCCTCGCCCTGGGACGTTTATCCCGTGGTGCAGAGGTGGTTGGGGGCGCTCGGAGGTTCGCGGCCGCGGCTGCGGTTCCTGGCGTTGAGCAAGTATGAGGTTTGGCCAGACCAAATCCGTCATCTCCAACGCGCTGGCATTCCCACCGCGGTCTTCGCCGCCTACCATCCCCCGGGCGCCTGGCCGTTGCGGCGGCTGTCCGGAGTGGTGCACGATGCATGGCGTGGCTTAACGACCCTGCTTGTCCAAGATGAGCAAACGGCGGGGCTTTGGCGGGATTGCGGGGTGCCCGCACTGGCGGTCGGGGATCCACGTGCGGATCGGGTGGCCGCCATTGCAGCGTCGGATTCGCCGACGGATGCTGAGTGGATGCGGGTGGTGCAGTGGGTGGCAGGCCGGCGTTGTCTGGTGGCGGGGAGCACTTGGGAGCCGGAGGAGCAGGCGCTTATGCAGGTGGGGTGGCCCCCCGGCGGCGGTCGTTGCTGGATTTGTGTGCCGCACGAGACGGATGAAGACCACATCCGGAGCCTGACGGATGCATTGGGACGTGCGGGCTTGCGCTGGGTGACGTGGTCGGCGCTCACCGCTGCGGCGCCTGCCGACCCCGCTATGTCCGACCCGGAGGTTTTGGTGGTGGACCGGGTGGGCAGACTGGCCCAGTTGTACCGGTTGGGGCAGGTTGCGGTGGTCGGTGGAGGCTTCGGGAAGGGGGTGCACAACACGCTCGAACCGGCGGCCCACGGGCTTTACGTCCTCACGGGTCCCCGCATCGCCCGATTCCGGGAGGCCCAGGCCTTGGTGGCCTGTGGCGGGCTTCGGGTGGCCAATCGTCCAGAAGATTTGACCTCCCTCGCCCGCCAAGCCATGGACGACCCCGCTTCCGCTGCCTCAGCGGGGCGGCAGGCCCAGAATTGGGTCCAAGCAAACACAGGCGCCGCACCCGCCATCGCGTCCCACCTTGTCCAACTCACTTCTTCTCCGCCACCTGCATTGCGCCGCTGATGCCCCTTCATATTGCAGTATCTTCGCCCCCGCTCGGGGAAAAGCCCCATGCCCGGATGGTGGAATGGTAGACACGACAGACTTAAAATCTGTTGGCCCGAATGGGCTGTGCGGGTTCAAGTCCCGCTCCGGGTACACAAGCCCTGTAACCGTGTGTTGCAGGGTTTTTCTTTTCTTGCCGGCATGAATGAACAACGCAGGGTTGTGCTGTACACCAGCATGAGTTTGGACGGTTTTTTGGCGACGCCCGAGGATGGCCTGGAATGGCTCAGTCGGGTGCAGGTCCCAGGGGAGGATTATGGTTACAGTGCTTTCCTGGACCAGGTGGACACCTACATCGTGGGGCGTCGGACCTATGAGGTGGTGAAATCGCTGACGGGTGGGACCTTTCCCCATGCGCATTCCCTTGATTGTTATGTGCTCTCCCGCCAGCAGTTTGAGCCCGAGGAGGGCGTGAAGTTTTACAGCGGGTCGTTGGAGGAGCTGATCGCGGGCCTCAAGCATCTTCCCGGCAAGGATATATACTGCGACGGCGGGGGAGGAGCGGTGCAGAGTCTCATGGAGAAGGCCCTCATCGATGCGTTCATCATTTCGATCGTTCCTGTCTTGCTCGGGGAGGGCAAGCGGCTCTTCTTGGGTGAGGTACCGGGTGGGGATTTGGAGCTTTTGCAGTGTCAGACGTACGATTCGGGTTTGGTCCAGCTGCACTACGCCCGCCGCAGGTCATAAAAAAAAGGTGCCCCCAGAGCGACACCTTTTGAATACGGAGTTGCGGGACAATCAGTCGACAATCTCCACAGAAAACGTGTCGCCTTGCTTGATTTGGTCCAGCAATTCCAGTCCGGACACGACCTTCCCGAAGCAGGTGTGGTTGCGGTCGAGGTGGGAGGTGCTGGCGCGGTCGAGGACGATGAAGAATTGAGACCCGCCGGTGTTGCGGCCCGCGTGCGCCATGGAGAGGACGCCCTTGTCGTGGAACTGGTTTCCGCCCGTCAATTCGCAGTCGATTTTGTAACCCGGTCCGCCGGTTCCCGTCCCATGGGGACAGCCGCCCTGCACCACAAAGCCGGGGATGACCCGGTGGAACTTGAGCCCGTTGTAGAAGCCCTTGCGGGCCAAATCCACAAAATTCGCCACGGTCTTGGGCGCATCCTCCGGGAAAAACTCGGCGATGAGCTCTCCGCGGTCGGTGGTGATTTTTGCTTGCATGGCGCGAAGATAGTTTGAGTTTGGAGTTTG
>CAYONT010000011.1:38352-48494 GCA_964405405.1 uncultured Comamonadaceae bacterium
GGTCGGTGGTGATTTTTGCTTGCATGGCGCGAAGATAGTTTGAGTTTGGAGTTTGGAGTTTGAGTTTGGAGTTTGAGTTTGGAGTTGTGGTGAGTGTTGAGATATTTTTGAGGAAAAGCATCATGAAAACAATTGGATTTTTCCTGCTTTCCTTTCTGTCTTTTGCAACCCAAGCTCAAGTGTTTTGCCTAGAATCCTTGGATGATCTCCAAGTGCATTTTTCGTCTTTGTTTGGGGGTGAATCTTCAATTGATAACTATGGAAACATTCGGATTGATGCTGAAACCGGTGGATTCGGAGGTTGGCCTGAATTCCGCTTGTCCGATGTTGAGGTTACCCTCGAAGTCCTCCCAGAAGGCACTTCACTTCAAGGTGAACCTGCACCTAGGTTAGGAAGGTTGGTCTATCACTGCAAACGGGGGGCTTGCATCACGAATCGGGTACTTAAGTCAAAGGAGGAGGATGGATACACGTTGATGAGTCTGGAGAGAGCCGAGCAGTGCTTCCGTTTGCTTACCTACATGCAGGAAACGAATTCACTGTGGGAATGAAGTTTTTTATGTCTATTTGTTTAAAATATATTGAACATGAACTTTGTAGCCTTGGATGTTGAAACAGCTAATTCGGATCGTGGGTCGATATGTCAGATTGGATGGGTCAGGTTCCAGGATGGAGAGCCAGTTGATTCCTTTAGATCGCTGGTTAATCCGGAATCACCATTTCTTCAGAGGAACATCCTCATTCATGGAATAACACCGGAGCATGTTCAAGGGAGCCCAACATTTGCGACTTTATTCTCAAGGCTTGTTGCAGACTTGACTTGTGATTTCATTGCCCATCATGGTTCTTTTGATTGGCAGTCTTTTGCTCATGCTTGCTTGTTGAATAACCTGACTTTGCCTTCCTGGTTGTGGGTGGACACGCAAGAAATGAGCGAGTTTCGTTGGCCGGGCTGGGCGAATTACAAACTCGATTCTGTCTGTGGCCAACTCGGGATTTCCTTGCAGGCACATCACGACGCTTTGCATGATGCTGAGGCTTGTGGCCGAATCGTATCAAAGTCAGGATTTGGAATCGTCCATTTGAAGCAGTTCGGTCGCAAGGTTGAAAAGGAAGATGCGAGACATTTTTCGACCCGCTACCATGGATTGGGACTTGGGATCATCTTCTCGTCATCTACAGGAAGACCAGCGAAATTTTCCTTCGAGAAGGGATTGGGTGAATTGAGTGGAATTTTGGAGGGCTTTCTGGCGGATGATGTAGTGGTAGATCTTGAAATGCACGAATTGAAAACATGGGTTTCTTCCAATGCGTTATGGCTGGATTTGCCCCCGTGGAATGAGATTCTCGTGTGCGTTGAAGAGGTTTTTTCCTCATCTGTTCATGATTTGAGAGAGGCCGTGCAGGACTTGTCTTGGTTGGTGAATAGGCTAAAGAGTCAACATTTTCAGGGAGTTGCTGTTGAGTTGTTGAATTTGGAAGGATTGTTTCGCGGAATTCTTTCGGACGGCATTTTGAGGGACTCAGAAGTTGTGAAGTTGCAATCCTGGTTGAAAGATCATCGACTGTTGGCGGGAAATTTCTTATTCGATGAATTGGATGCTCGAATCAAGAAGGTTCTTTTGGATGGATTAATCCATGATGAGGAGCGCAATGATTTGGTTTCTTTTATGTTGCAATTTGTCTCGCATTTGAATGAAGAGGCTCGCAATTGTTTCGTTTCGAACGAGATAGAAAGTGATGTACCGACAGCTATTTATGGTCAACCGCCAGTGGATTTTGAGAATCGATCTTTTTGCTTGTCAGGTAGTTTTCAATTGTTTGGTTCTAAATCGGAAATTGAGGGGATTATTCAGAGTAGGGGCGGAGTTGTTGTAGGAGCCATGACGAAAAATGTGAACTACTTGGTTGTAGGCTCAAACGGCAGCAGTGATTGGAGATTTGGTTCCTTTGGCAGAAAGGTCGAGAAGGCCATGCAGTTCAAATCCAAGGGAATTACCATTGAGGTGATAGATGAGCATTGGTTTCATGCCGCTCTTGGTGGCTTAGGTTGATTCCTAGGGGGACTGGGAGGTTAGTATCAAGCATAATCATCTTCAGCGCGGCGCAGCCGCGCTATCTCCTGTCTCCTGCGCGGCGCAGCCGCGCTATTTCCTGTCTCCAGCGGCGCAGCCGCGCTATATCCTGTCTTCAGCGGCGCAGCCGCGCTATCTCCTATCTCCAGCGGCGTAGCCGCGGCTTGGCGCAAAAAAAAAGCCCTCCGGATTTCCGGAGGGCTGATGCTGTGAGCGAGAAACGAGACTCGAACTCGCGACCCCAACCTTGGCAAGGTTGTGCTCTACCAACTGAGCTATTCTCGCAGCGCCGTTTCGTTCAAACGGGAGGCAAAATTACGCAATCGCGTTTGGTGACCCAAATTTGGCCTAAAAAATTTTGATGCCGGGCCGCGGCCGGGGTGGAAAAGCGGTGGTGTTGCGGGATATTTGAAGGGTGAATTATTTGGCGCACTTGGTGTTGGGCGGGCTGGAGCCGGAGCGGGCCCTGGGCAATTTTGTGGGCGATGCGGTGAAGGGTTCGGCTTGGAGGTCGTACCCTGAACGGGTGCAGGAGGGAATCAGGTTGCACCGGCGGATTGATGCGCTGGCAGATGCGCATCCGGCAGCGCAGGCTACGCGGGGGGATTTGCGGCCACGTCTGGGACGGTGGTCGGGGGTGGCGCTGGATTTGATGCACGACCATTTCTTGGCGAAGGATTTCGATCGGGTGACAGGTCATCCGGGCGGATTGCATGCCTTTGTGGAGGAGGCGCACGGGGTTTTGTTGGCACAACGGCACCGCATGCCCGAACGGAGCCGGGGGTTTTTGGATGCCATGGTGGAGCAGGATTGGTTGCGGGGATACGCGGACCGGGAGGTCATGCGGGACGTGTGCCGTGCCATGGATCGTCGGGTTTCGGTGCGGATGGGGGTGAAGTCCAATCTTGAAGAAATGTGGGAGGTATGGGAGGGACATGCGTCCCCGGCGGTCTGGGAGCAGCGGTTTTTGGGGTGTTGGGGAGATTTGCGGGTGCGGTTGGCCGAGGAAGAAGGGAGGGGTTTTTCCTTGTCGGGGGAGTGATGTACCTTCGCGGCATGTCGGATTTGACCTACAACAGCGTTCGGGAGGAGTTGGCGATTCCAGAGTATGGTCGGGCGGTGCACCTCATGGTTGCGCATGCTCTGGGACTCGCGGACCGGGAGGAGCGCACGCGGTGTGCCGAGGCCATCGTGAGCATCATGGGATCGGTGGCTCCTCAAGAGGGGACACCCGAGGAGGTGAAGAAGCGGCTTTGGGGGCATTTGGCAGTGATTTCGGGTTATGCACTGGACGTGGACAGTCCCTTTCCTATGCCTTCACGGGACAGTCGCTTGGAGGCGCCAGCGCGGCTTCAGTACCCCGGGGAGACTTCGCGTTTGGGGCATTACGGTGCGTTGACGCGGAAATTGGTGGAGCAGGCGCGCGTGCATGAGCCTGGACCCGAAAAGGATGCCTTGGTTTTGTCCATTGCGAATCTGTTGAAGCGGCATTTCCTGACTTGGAACCGGCCCACGGTGGAGGATGCTTTCATCGCCCAGCAGTTGCACGAATTGTCGGGAGGGGCGCTGCAGTTGCCGGAAGGGACGGAGTTGGCCCAAACAGCAGAAATCCTGCGCACCATGCGCAAAACCAGTGATGCACTGGAGCGGCAACGCTCTGGAAAGAAGAAGAACCGCTGAATTTTTCACCCCTGATTCCCATCCAGCCATGTCGAGTTTTTTGATCGAAGGCGGTCACGCCTTGCGCGGAACGCTGGTGCCCCAAGGTGCCAAAAACGAAGCGCTGCAGATCCTGTGTGCGGTGTTGCTCACGGCCGAGCCAGTGACCATCTCGAACTTGCCGGACATCGTGGATGTCAACAAGTTGATCGACCTGCTGGCAGAAATGGGAGTGAAGACCCAGCGGAAAGGTGCAGGAACTTGGGTGTTCCAGGCGGATGATGTGGATCTGGACTTTCTGCAGAGCGAGGCCTTCCGGACCAAGGGAAGTGCGTTGCGGGGATCGATCATGGTGCTCGGTCCGATGTTGGCGAGGTTTGGGGTGGGGGCCATTCCACGTCCGGGCGGAGACAAAATCGGCCGGCGTCGGTTGGATACGCATTTCCTGGGGTTTGAGGCCTTGGGTGCCCAATTCGATTACGAGGCACAGACGGGATTTTTCCGGGCCTCGGCACCGGGGGGATTGCGGGGGACGTACATGTTGCTGGACGAAGCTTCGGTCACGGGAACCGCGAATTTGGTCATGGCTGCGGCGTTGGCCGAGGGGACGACGACGCTTTACAATGCGGCTTGTGAGCCTTACCTCCAGCAGCTATGTCACATGATCAACCGCATGGGGGGCAACATCTCCGGAATCGGTTCCAACATGTTGACCATTGAGGGCGTTTCGAGGTTGGGGGGCACGGAACACCGTTGCTTGCCGGACATGATTGAGATTGGGAGTTTCATCGGTTTGGCCGCCATGACGCGGAGCGAAATCACCATTCAAAACGTGGGATACCCGCACCTCGGCATCATCCCCAGGACCTTTGAACGGCTGGGCATTCAGATGGAGTTGCAGGGAGACGATTTGTTCATTCCCGCCCAGGATCATTACGAAATCGATACGTTCATCGATGGTTCGATTCTCACGGTGTCTGACGCTCCCTGGCCCGGATTTACCCCGGACTTGTTGTCGATCGTGTTGGTGACGGCAACCCAGGCCCGGGGCAGCGTGCTCATTCACCAAAAGATGTTCGAGAGCCGGTTGTTTTTTGTGGACAAGCTCATCGACATGGGGGCCCAAATCATCCTCTGTGATCCCCACCGGGCCACGGTCATCGGGCTGGACCGGAAGAGTCCCTTGCGCGGCGTACAAATGACCTCTCCCGACATCCGTGCCGGGGTCTCTTTGCTGATTGCGGCCTTGTCTGCAGAGGGGCAATCGGTCATCCACAACATCCACCAGATCGACCGGGGCTACCAGGATATCGAGCAGCGGCTCAAGTCGGTGGGTGCACACATTGAACGCGTTGCTTGATTTCGTATCTTTCGCATCATGACGAAATTCGCTTGGATGGGTTGCGCCCTGGTGGCCACAGCGGCACTGGGATGGTGGGGTTGGGAGGTGCGGGGTAACGAATCGAACGCAGGCGTCTCTGCGGCATGGGAACAGTCGGGGCCCGTGGTTCCGACTGGGAAGGTGGGGACAAACGTGGGCGATACCGCTCCGGAAATTGCCCTGTCGAACCCGGCGGGGAAGGTGATGCGGCTGAG
The DNA here is from genome assembly GCA_964405405.1 of uncultured Comamonadaceae bacterium. GTDB lineage: Bacteria > Bacteroidota > Bacteroidia > Flavobacteriales_D > Sanyastnellaceae > CAMCYM01. The sequence continues at coordinate 43,683 of CAYONT010000011.1, forward strand.
TGAGTTGCGGGGCAAAGTGGTGCTCGTGGACTTTTGGGCTTCCTGGTGTGGACCTTGCCGCCGGGAAAATCCCAACGTGGTGCAGGCTTACAACAAATACAAGAAGGCCACTTTCAAGACGGCTTCCGGATTCGAAGTGTACAGTGTGTCCCTGGACAGTGACGTGGCGCGTTGGCAGGATGCCATCAAGCAGGATGGGTTGTCCTGGAAGTGGCATGTTTCTGATTTGAAGCGTTGGGATTGTGAGGCGGCGGCTTTGTACGGCGTGAGCTCCATCCCAATGAGTTTCCTCATCGACGAGAAGGGGGTGATTGTGGCAAAGAATTTGCGGGGGTTGGATTTGCACCGACAGATTGACCGCTTTGTGGCCAAACTCTGACGTCACACCGACCATCAACTGACAGGATGTCGCAAGGACGGGTTCTTGCCCTGCGTGGCAGGCACTTTGTACACGCCTGCGAAAACAGAACCCATGCATTCATTTCCCCACCCCGATACCGATCCTGAAGTGAACGAAACCGCGGCCACGGAGGCCTCGGATGCCACGGAGCCTGTGGCGGAGGCGACAGAGGCTACGCACGAATCGGCACCCGCCATCGACTGGGAAGACCGGTATCTTCGGCTGTACGCAGAGTTTGATAATTACCGCAAGCGCCAAGCCAGGGAGGCTTTGGAGCGGGCTGCCCAGGGTGCGCAGGAGGTGGCAGTAGCTCTGTTGCCTGTCTTGGATGACTTGGACCGTGCGCTTTCACAGGACACGGAAAATCTGCAGGATGTCTCGGTCTTTTTGGAGGGTCAACAACTCATTCACAACAAATTGCAGCAGTCGCTGACGCGGGTTGGACTTGAGCCCATTGCCACCTCGGCAGGGGATGTATTTGATACAGACATTCACGAAGCCATCACCTTGGTCCCCCATCCGGAGTTTGCCGGGAAGGTGGTGGAGGTTCTGGTGCCCGGCTATCGGATGCGGGGCAAGGTGGTTCGTTTTTCCCAAGTGGTGGTTGGCCAATAATACCTCATGGCAAAGCGCGATTATTACGAGGTACTGGGGGTCGACCGGAAGGCAGACGAGGGGGAGATCAAGAAGGCCTACCGGAAATTGGCCTTGAAGTTTCACCCAGACAAAAATCCGGGGGACAAGGCCGCGGAGGAGAAGTTCAAAGAAGCGGCAGAGGCGTATGAGGTGCTCAGTGACAGCACGAAGCGCGCCCAATATGATCGGTTCGGTCACGACGGCGTGCGGGGCGCTGCTGGGGGCGGCGCGGGCTTCGGGGGCATGAACATGGAGGACATTTTCTCGCAGTTCGGGGACATGTTCGGCGGTGGATTTGGCGGGGGGGCCGCCGGCGGAGGTGGGCGGAAGCGGCGACTCAAGGGCTCGAACCTGCGCATCAAGGTCAAGTTGACCCTGGAGGAGATTGCAGAGGGCGTGGAGAAGCGTGTGAAGTTGTTCCGTTTGGTCCGTGCGGAGGGTGCGGAGTTTTCCGAATGCCAGACTTGTGGGGGTACGGGGCAGGTGCGCCGGGTGACGAACACGATTTTAGGCCAAATGCAAACAGCCGCAACCTGCAATGCCTGCCAGGGCAGCGGACAGCGGCTCACCAAGCGCCCTGCGGGCTCCGACGAGATGGGGCTTGTGCGCCAAGAGGTGGTGGTTCCCATTCGGGTGCCTGCAGGTGTGGAAGACGGCATGCAGTTGAATGTGGCCGGCGAGGGCAACGATGCTCCCATGGATGGGGTTCCGGGCGATTTGCAGGTCATCATTGAGGAGGTCCCGCACGCGCAGCTGCAGCGCAATGGTCAGAACCTGCATTTCGATTTGTATGTAAACTTCGTCGATGCCGCGCTGGGAGCGGAGGCGGAGGTGCCGTTGGTCAAGGGGAAGGCAAAGATCAAATTGGACCCGGGGACGCAGAGCGGGAAAATTGTCCGGCTGCGGGGCAAAGGGTTGCCTTCTGTTCAACAGTACGGCACGGGAGATTTGTTGGTGAACATCAATGTTTGGACTCCGCAGAAACTCTCGTCAGAAGAACGCGAACTGCTTCAAAAGTTGCGTACTTCGCCCAACTTTGAACCGGATCAGAACCACAAGGAACGGGGGTTCTTCGACAAGGTCAGGGACATGTTCTCCTCGTAATTTTTCCGAGGCGTCCGCGTCTCATTCCTTCTTGCAACGATGGCACAGCAACTGGCAGTAGAGATTCGCAACGTAGTCAAGGAGTACGGCGGACACCGCGCGTTGAAGGGGGTTTCCCTGGAGGTGACGGAGGGGAGCGTCTTCGGATTGCTCGGCCCCAATGGTGCAGGCAAAACGACCCTGATTCGAATGCTCACCGGCATCACGGCTCCTGACCAGGGGACGATCGGGTTCTTCGGGGTCCCTTGGACCCGGGACCACATCCGTTCGGTGGGTTACTTGCCCGAAGAACGAGGGTTGTACAAGTCGATGCGGGTAGGAGAACAATCGCTCTATCTCGCCCGGCTCAGAGGGCTTTCCCGTTCGGAGGCGGAGGTCCGGCTTCGTACATGGTTCGAGCGGCTGGAGGTGGATGGCTGGTGGAACCGAGAGGTGGCCGATTTGAGCAAGGGCATGGCCCAGAAGATTCAGTTCATCGCAGCGGTGGTGCATCAGCCTCGCTTGCTCATACTAGACGAGCCGCTCAGCGGGTTTGACCCCATCAATGCCCAGCGCATTCGAGAGGCCATCCTGGCCATTCGCAAGGACTGGGGCACGACGGTCCTGTTGTCCACGCACGACATGGGGAGTGTGGAGGAGTTGTGCGATGCGGTGGCTTTGCTCCACCACGGTGAGGTCCTGTTGAGCGGACCGGTCCATACGCTCCGTGAACGGGCACGGGATGGCCGCATTGCAGTCCGGTACCGAGGCAATGCGATCGGTTTTGCGGATGCCATCGGAGCAACGGCGCAGCTGCTTTCCTCCCAGTTGGAGGAGGATCCTCATTTCCAACAGGCGGTGGTGCAGTTGGCCCCCGGTATGGAGTTGCCCGACTGGATTCGCCAAGTTTCCCGTTCCGTGGATCTCTGGTCGGTCGCACCCCATGTGACCACGATGCGGGACATCTTCATACACGCGGTGCAGCACCTTCCTTCTCAAGCATGATCGGCATCATCATTCGCCGCGAATACACGACCCGGGTTCGGCGCCGGGCTTTTTTGCTCGGGACCCTGTTGGGGCCTTTCGTGGTTGCGTTGGTGATGGGGGCGGCGGTTTGGGCTGGGCTCGAATCGGAGAAGCCAGTCAAGGCCTATGTCGCGGATTTGGGCGGGTTGGTGACGCATTGGGATTCGGTCCGGAACGCTTGGGTACCCAACTGTCCTGAGTGTTTTCCTGAGCGGCCAGGTTTGGCCTATCGCTTCGGCGAAAAGTCCATGGAAGAGGCTGATTTTCTGGCCTCTGATTTTGATGTGATGGTGGAGTTTGATGATGCGATTCTCCAACACGGCAAGGGATTGATGTACTACGATGAGGTGCCGTCGCTCACGGCCCAATCGCGGATGCAGCGGGATTTGTCGGAGGCGATTGAACGGTTTCGGGTGAAGGAGGAGTCGGGTTTGGATTATGCGACGTACAAGCGGCTGAAAACAGATATCGCGTTGGTGGGGCAGGATGTGGTCACGCGCACCGGAGAGGCAAACGGCCGGGCGGCCATTGGATTTGCTTTCTCGCTGTTGCTCTTTCTCCAAATCACGGTGTATGGAATGCATGTGATGCGGGGGGTGGTGGAGGAGAAATCCAATCGCATTGTGGAGGTGATCATCAGCAGTGTGAAGCCGTGGGAGTGGATGGCGGGCAAGGTCATCGGCATTGGGTTGGTGGGGCTGACGCAAATCGTTGGGTTCGGACTGTTGGGATGGGCGGTGGTGGCTTTGGGGGGTGGGTGGTTGGAGGCATCTGGGGCCTTGGCTCCCGGGGGGATGATGGGGTTGGAAGAGCCAGCGGTGGGCCTAGATTGGCAGACGTGGTTGGCGGCCCAACCGGAATGGTCGTTCTTGCTGGATGTCAACTGGGGGCTGATGGTGGCCGCGACGCTGTTTTTTTATGTCGCAGGGTTTGGGTTGTACGCAGCACTTTTTGCGGCGGTGGGCGCGGCGGTGGAGCAGGAATCGGATGCCCAGTATTTGTTGATGCCGGTCATGGCGCCGCTCATGGCTTCTTATGTGTTGGCTTCCATGGCACTGCAAAATCCGGAAGGTACGCTGGCGGTCGTGGGGTCGATGGTGCCGTTCACCGCGCCGGTGATGATGTTGATGCGCTTGCCCGTGGGGGTACCGTTCTGGCAGTTCGGGGTGGCGGCGGTCGGGACGTTGTTGACCGCTTGGGGCTTGCTGTGGGTGGCCGGACGGATTTACAGAACTGGGTTGTTGATGTATGGGAAGCGGCCCACGCTTCGGGAGTTGTTCCGGTGGCTGATGTACAAGGGGTGATGGTGGAGGGGGTGAGGAGGTCCGGCACGACTGCAGTCATTGACTGTGGGACGAATACGTTCACGATGTCGGTGGTTTCGTTTCAGGTGGCGCCTTGGGTGGAACGGTTTGCGATGCGGGTGCCGGTGCGTTTGGGTTCGGGCGGGTTCAAGGCCGGGGTGATTCGGCCGGAACGTTTTGCGCGCGGGGTGGATGCGATGCGGGTGTTGCAGGAGGCGGCGCGGAATTACGGGGTGGAGCGGTTTGTCGCGTTGGGCACGAGCGCGCTGCGGGATGCCTCGAACCGGGGGGAGTTTTTGGAGGGGGTGGAGCGGGCGACTGGGATTCGGGTGGAGGTGATCGATGGGGGGCAGGAGGCTGCCT
>CAYONT010000012.1:0-14759 GCA_964405405.1 uncultured Comamonadaceae bacterium
CGGTTCCAAAAAACCGTAAGTCTCTGGCGCTGAATCCCCTGTGACCCGGCACCGGAATCCAGCTTGATGGACCGATATCACACCAGAATGTGCGCGCCCTGCGCGCCACCTTTGTTGATTCCCCGCGGCAGAGCCACTGGCATCTCTTGTCTCTCGTCTCGGCGCGAAGCGCCATGTTTCCGCGGCGAAGCCGCGGTGTCTCGCGAGGCGAAGCCGAGCGGCATTTCCTATTTCCCATCTCCTATTTCGGCGCGAGGCGCCATGTTTCCGCGGCGCAGCCGAGCGGCATCTCCTATTTCCTATCTCTTATTTCCTATCTCCGCGGCGCAGCCGCGGTGTTTCCACGCAGCTTACGCCTTCACCCGATCCGCCACGTAAGAACCGATGGCCAAGGAGGCCGTGGCCGCAGGGGATGGAGCGTTGAGGACGTGGATATTTTCGCCTGCGGACACGATGCGGAAGTCGTCGCGGGTGTCTCCGTCTTGGGCGAGCAGTAGGGCTCGGACGCCTGCGCGGCCCGGCTTGATGTCCGCATCGGTGAGGGAAGGGACGAGCCGTTGGAGGGTTTGGAGGAAGAGCCGCTTGGAGAAGGCGCGGCGGTATTCGTCGATTCCGAAGCGCATGTTCTGGAGGAAGAGACGCCAAGTGCCGCTGTAGGTCAAGGCTTCCCAAGTGTCGCGCAGGTCGAAGTCCGTCTTGCCGTACCCTTCTCGTTTGAAGGAGAAGACCGCGTTGGGACCGCATTCGACGCCACCGTGGACCATGCGGGTGAAGTGCACCCCGAGGAACGGGAAGTCGGGGTTGGGGACGGGATAGATGAGGTTGCGAACCTTGTCGAGGGCGTGGGATTCCAGTTCGTAGTAGTCACCCCGGAACCCGACGACCCGCTCGGTGAGGTCCACGCCGTCGCGGCGGGCGAGGCGATCGGCTTGGAGCCCGCCGCAGACCACGAGGTGCCGGCAGGTGATGGACGATGCGGCGGCGAGCGTCTCGGGGACCGGGAAGGATTGGGAGGGGCGATCGCCATGGACGATGCCCGGCGTCGCCGCGAGGCGTGGCGTGGGGCGGACTTGGAGCCGCGTGAGTGCCCCCTCACGGACGATGTCCACCACCTCGCGCTGGAGCAGGACCCTGCTTTCCGGTTGAATGCCACATGCGACCTGGGCCATGCGCTCCGTGGCCGTCCGGAAATCGATGATGCCCGTGCAGGGGACGTACAGGGCGTCCACCCCGGCACAGTGCGGCTCGATTTCACGCAGCTGGGCGGCGGAGATGCGTTCGAGCCCTTCGATTTGGTTTTCCAAACCCGTCCGGTAAATCTTCTCCAACCGGGGCACCTCCGACGCATCCACCGCCACCACGACCTTGCCACAGACATCGTGCGGGACCTTGTGTTCCCTGGCGAAGGCCACCAACTCCCGCCTCCCCTGCACGCAATTCGTTGCCTTCAACGAACCCGGCTTGTAATACAGCCCCGAGTGGATCACCCCGGAGTTGTTGCCCGTTTGGTGGTGGGCCAGCCCCCCCTCCTTCTCCACCAGCAAGAGCCGCCAGTCTGGATGCTGGCGCTGAATTTGGTAAAAAGTGGCTGCCCCCACGATGCCCCCTCCGACGACCACCGCGTCGAAATGCGTCCCGGATTGATTTGCGTTCATTGCCGGCAAAATTAGGCGCTGGGGTCCGGGGACGTATATTCGCCGTCCATGAGCGCGAATCCTCTGGCCTTGGCCGGCCTTTCTGAAGGCCAAACCCGAAAAATCCAACGCGCCTGGACGATGTACGACTGGGCAAACAGCGTTTACTCCCTCGTCATCACGACCGCCATTTTCCCCATCTTCTTCAACAACGTCACCACCCGGGAAGTGGACGGCCGGCAGATCGACACCGTTTCGTTTTGGGGCACCGAACTCCTGAACACCCAGCTCTACGCTTACGTCCTCGCCTCCTCCTTCCTCGTGGTCATCCTCCTGAGCCCCTTGCTCAGCGGGATGGCCGACTACGCAGGCAAGAAGCGGTTCTTCATGCAGGTCTTCTGCTACCTCGGCAGCGCCTCCTGTGCGAGCATGTACTTCTTTGAACCCTCGAAGTTGGAGTGGAGCATGTTGTCCCTGTTCTTGGCGAACATTGGGTTTTGGGGGAGTTTGGGCTTCTACAATGCCTTCCTCCCCGAAATCGCGCCCAGGTCGGAGCAAGACAGGCTTGGGGCCCGCGGGTACATCATGGGCTACCTCGGGAGCCTGCTGTTGCTGGTCATCTGCCTCGGGCTCATCCTGGGCGTGGGGCCACACATGACACGTTGGGCCTTCGTGTTGGTCGGGGTTTGGTGGGTCGCCTGGGCCCAATGGCCCTTCCGGTACCTGCCATCGAATCCTTACCACCACAAGCCGGAGGGCAACCTGCTGCTCCACGGATTCCAGGAACTGCGGGGCGTCGCGCGGGAGTTGCGGGGTCAACCGGTCCTGAAGCGTTACCTCCTCTCCTTCTTCATCCTGTCCATGGCCCTGCAGACCATCATGCTCATGGCCTCGTCCTTCGGCATCAAGGAGGTCCGACTTGCAAGCGACCAGCTCATTGTGGCCATCATCGCGGTCCAGTTGCTCGCCATCCCCGGGGCCTTCCTTGTGGCCCATTTGTCGGGACGTTGGGGCAACCTGCCCACCTTGATGGGCTGCATCGCTGTTTGGGTGGGTGTGTGCCTCTATGCGTACTTCGGGGTGAAGTCGGTGGAGGGATTCTATGTGGCGGCGGGCGTCATCGGGTTCATGATGGGCGGAACCCAAAGCCTCAACCGGTCCACTTACGCCAAGATGCTCCCCGATACCGAGGACCATGCCTCCTACTTCAGTTTCTACGAAGTGTTGGAAAAAGGGGGCCTCATCATCGGAATGTTCAGTTGGGGATACATCGAAGGGTTCACCGGCTCGATGCGGGACAGCGTCTTGGTGCTCATCTTGTTTTTCGGGGCCGCCTTGGCCGTCCTGATGTGGGGCATGCGCAGCAAGGACCCCGCAGGCGATGGGCTGGCACGGAGTTTGGGGCATTGAACTTACATGGTTAACTTGGTCGCCGTCAAAGTCCGCTTCCGTCGGCCCCAAGGTCTGCGGTTGGGGGTGGGTACAAACACATTCATTGCATTGAACATGAACGAATTCAAATCGGTAGTTCGGGGCGGTTGGGCCCTGGTGTTGGGCCTGATGTTGGGGGGGGCAGCATTGCCCGTTTGGGGCCAGGACGAGGAAGCAGAAATCAACCTCGTTCCCAATGGCAGCTTCGAAGAAGCCGATGTGAAGCGACTCAAGGCGTACGGCGAGTTGGTGGCGTTGTGCAAACCTTGGCTCAGCCCGACCGCCGCGCAACCCGACCTCTACGGCACCGGCATGAAGTCGGAGAAGGTGAATGCCCCCAAGAACCTCTACGGCGTGCAAGAAGCCACCGATGGCAGCAACTACGCCGGCATCCGTGCGCTGAGCAAGGACGTGAAGTTGCCGCGCACCTACCTGCAGATCGCCTTGAGCGAGAAGCTGGAGGCAGGCCAAATGTATTGCGTCTCGTTCGACATCTCGTTCGCTGAAAACTCCCGCATGGCCTGCAACGACGTGGGGGTTGTGTTCAGTGACCGGAAATTGGCCCAAAACAACACGGGCTCCATCGTGCGGGACGTGGCGGTGCGGCACAGCACGAACAAGGTGTTGGAGTTCTCTGAAGGCTGGGAGTCCATTTGCGGCACGGTCATCGGTACGGGCACCGAGGCGTACCTCATCCTCGGTGGCTTCGGAAGCGACGCGGGCACCAAGACCACCAAGCCCAAGCGTCCGGCTGGCATCACGGGCACGCAGCTCAACCACGCCTACTATTATGTGGACAACATCCGGGTCTACCCCGTAACGGCGAAGAGCCAGTGCAGCTGCGGACAAGGCAACGAAGCGCGCTCGAGCATGGTTTACGGCGCATCCATCGTGCTGAACGACAACATGACGGATGAGGAAAAACTCAGTGTATCAGCCGTTTACTTCGGTTACTTGAAGCGGAATGCCACCTCGGCCGCAGACGAAACGGTGGCGCTTCTGGCGACCATTCTCAAGGCGCATCCGAGCTGGAAGTTGACGGTGGTGGGCTACACGGACGACGATGAATTCAACGAGGGCAAGGTGAATGCCCGCTACCAGGGTCTGGGGATGCAGCGAGCGGAGTTCATCCGGGAGGCGCTGATCCAGCAGGGCATCGGGGCGGACCGGTTGACAGTGGAGAGCCGGGAAAACGCGGATCCTGCGTCGACCCGGGATACAGAAATCAGCCGCGCCCAGAACCGTCGGGTCACGTTCACGCTCGTCAAGTAAGGCACTTTGCAGGGGGAGCTGGGGGTGGCCAGGGTCCTGCGCCGGGGAGGGTGGCTGCGCCGGGGAGGCTGGCTGGTGGTGCTGGGCGTACTCCTGGTGGCGCCCGCGGGACCGGCCTTGAGCCAGGGAGGGACGGCAAGGGTCAACCTCGTGGCGAATGGCGGCTTCGAGGAGCGAAGCTGGTGCCCCGCGCAGTACAACACGTCGGAGCTACGGACGCTCAAAAACTGGACGCAACCGGGAGCGGCTACGCCCGACCACTTTGATGCCTGCGGGTCGGATGCCGGCGTGCCGAGGAACACCTTCGGGCAGCAGGATGCCTTGGTGGGACAGGCTTATGCCGGTCTGGTGGTGCACAGCGATTCGAAAAGGGAGTACCGGGAGTACCTGCAGGCGCCGCTGACGCGCCCGCTTCGGCGGGGAGAGTGGGTCTGCGTGTCGTGGTGGGTGTCGGTGGCTGAGGAGGGGCGCCTGGTGTGCGATGGCATGGGGGCGTATTTGTCGGAGAAACCGGTGGGTCAGAAGGGGGAGCACCGCATCGAGGTGCAACCGCAGGTCGACAACCCCCGGCTCCACATGCTCAGCGATGTGCACAGTTGGATCAAGCTGAGCGATGCGGTGCAGGCGGGGGGCGGGGAGGCTTGGATCACGTTGGGGAACTTCCGGCCGCCCGCCTCTCTGGTGCTGTTGGAGCGGGCCGGAACCTCGGTCACGGCGAGCAACTGGGCGTACCTGTATGTCGACGAGGTGTCGGTGGAACCGGTGTCGGGGCCCGAGGCCTGTTCGTGCCTGAATGACCAGTACCGTGCCGAGGTGACCGATCCGCCCTGGGAGGTCTACCTCGTGGAACGCTGGGACCCGGAGGCCGTGCTCTTCGACTTCGACCAGTCTGTGCTGGACGAGCAAGCCCGGCTCCAGTTGGACGAAGTCGCCCAGCGGATGCGCCACAACCCCTTCCTGTCCATCGAAGTGAACGGCCATACGGACATCGTAGGCCCGGACGGGTACAACCTGGAATTGAGCGAACGCAGGGCTCGGGCCGTGATGCAGTACCTCACCGACCAGGGCGTGGCGCCTGGGAGAATGGATTTGGCCTACCACGGGAGCCGAATGCCCGCTGCGGACAACGAAACGCCCGACGGTCGCAGGCAAAACCGGCGCGTAGAATTCGAGGTGCTGGAACATGCGTTCCTGCCCCACAAGCCTTGAGCGGGTCTACAACGCGGGGGGCGCCGGAGGTCAGTGCAGGATCTTGAACACGGCTTCGCGGAGCAGCACGCCGTCGGACAGCGAGACGTTTTGCTGGCCCTTGGAACGACGGTCTGCCTCGCGCAGGTAGCCAAAGATGCGGCCCAACTTGGCGGGTGGGTAGTGGCGGGCGGCAGCGGCGTACTGCTTGACCGCGAAGGGCGCGCACTTGAGCGCGGCAGCGGCGGCGGCGGCATCGCCCGGGTTCTTGAGCCCGTGGTAGATGAAGACCTTGGCGAAGAAGGAGGAGAGCAACGGGGCCACCATGGCGATGGGGTGGTCCTTGGGGTTTGCTTCGAAGTACTGTACGATGCGGTTTGCGCGCATCACATCCTTCTCTGCCAGAGCGTTCTGGAGTTCAAACACGTTGTAGTCCTTGGAGATGCCGATGTGTTCCTCGATGTGGGCGGGCGTGATGCGGGTGCCAGCGGGTAGGAGGATGGACAGCTTGGTCAGCTCGTTCATGACCTTGGACAGGTCGTTGCCGAGGTGTTCGGCCAGCAGGGTAGCGGAGGGACCGTCGATTTTCAGGCCCACCTCCCCCACGGCTTCCGAAATCCAGGCCGGGAGTTTGTAGTCCCGCACCTTTTCACTGAGGAACAGGAGGCCGTGCTGGCTCATCGCCTTGACGGCCTTCAGCCGCCCGTCCGCCTTCTTGCCCTTGAAGCAGAAACACAGAACCGTCGAGCGGACCGGCGCGGTGGCGTACGCCTCGAGTTGGGCGAGTTCGGTGGTGCGCCGCCAGGCGGCCAAATCCTGGGCCTCCCGCACCATCACCAACTGACGGTCCGACATCATGGGATACCGTCGGGCGGCATCGAGGATGGCATCGAGGTCGGCATCGCGGCCGTAGAAGATGGACTGGTTGAAGTCGCGCAGGCCCGGGTCCACCACAGATTCCTCCAGGGCACGGCCGATGAGGTCGATGAAATAGGGTTCCTCCCCGTGTAGAAAGTACATGGGTTGGAACTGGCCGGCGCGGATTTCCCGCAGGATTTGGCGGTGCGGCATGGTCGCGAAGATAGCCGTTAACTTCGCAGGCGCATGGACGATTCCTCCCTTCCTTCCGCGGCGGCTGGGTTCCCGGTACTTCGGTTGCCGCCGGCCGACCTCGTGGTGCGGGACGGAGCGGTTCTGTGCCTGGCGCGCAAGCGCTTCGTTCAGCTGGAGCCGGAGGAGTGGGTGCGCCAGCATTGGTTGGCGTACCTGATGGGCCTGGGGTACCCGGCGGGCGGCATGTCCGTGGAGCACACCTTGGCCCTGAACGACCAGGGGCTGCGGGCGGATTTGGTGTGCCATGATCGCCAGGGCCGGCCCCGGTTGCTCGCGGAGTTCAAGGCGCCGAACATCCGGTTGGACCAGGCCGTTCTAGACCAAACCCTGACCTACAACCTGTCCATCTGCGCCCCCTTGGTGCTCATCTCCAACGGGATGTCCCACCATGCCTACCGGCTCCCGGACCCCGGGGGGGAGGCGGCACCCTTGACGGGAATTCCGGTCTTTGCGGATTGAAGTCGATGCGTGCGGGTGAATGCGCTATTTTTGACGCCGAATTTGGCCTACATGATCATTCAGGAAATTATCGCCATCGCTGGCAAACCAGGGCTCTACCGGGTCATCAACAACGGACGCAGCAACTTGATTGTCGAATCCCTTGGGGACGGTAAAAAGATGGGTATTCCCGCCACCAGCCGGGTGAGCAGCCTCGGGGACATCACGATGTACACCACCGGAGAGGACATCCTCCTGCGCGATGTGCTCAACCGGATGCACGCCCACACGGGTGGGGCCCCAGGGGTCAGCCACAAGGCCCAACCAGGGGAAATCCGTGCTTTCATCGACGGCATCGTCCCCGAATTGGACCACGACCGGGTGTACAACTCGGACCTGAAGAAGTTGGTGCAGTGGTTCAACGCCCTGGTCGACTATCCGAATGCGTTCCCGTTGGAATCCCGGCAGGATGAGGCGGAAGCTGAGGACGACGCCGGGGTTTCGGCAGAAGGGGAAGCGGCTGCGGAATCGGCCTCAGCGGCCGGGGAGCCGAAGGCGGCCAAGGCGGCCAAGGCGAAGGCGGCAGGCAAGCCCGCTGCGAAGGCGACCCCGACCAAGGGTGCAGCCCCCGCGAAGGGCGGCTCGAAGGCTGGAGCGAAGGCCTCGGCACCGCCCCGCAAAACGACTTCCACCCCGCGCAAAGCGGGCTAACCCCTCACCTGCCATGCAACGCGTCTCTGTCATTGGTGCCGGTACCATGGGCAACGGCATCGCCCATGTCTTCGCCCAGCTGGGTTCCCAGGTCACCCTGATCGATGTCTCCCAGCCAGCCCTGGACCGGGCGCTGGCGACGGTCGCCAAGAACCTCGACCGGATGGTCGCCAAGGGGAGCCTCACGGAGGAAGACAAGGCGGCCACGCTCGGACGCATCGCCACGGCGACCGACCTCGCCACCGGCGTGGCGGCGGCGGACCTGGTGGTGGAAGCGGCCACCGAGCGACTGGACCTCAAGCTCGACCTCTTCCGCCAAATCGACGCGGCTGCCCCGGCGCACTGCATCCTCGCTTCCAACACCTCCTCGATCTCCATCACGACCATCGCCGCCGCCACCCAGCGCCCGGCCCAGGTCATCGGGATGCACTTCATGAACCCGGTTCCCGTGATGAAGCTCGTCGAGGTCATCCGGGGTTACAGTACCTCGGACGAGGTATGCGCCCAGGTCATGGCCTGGAGCCAAGCGCTGGGCAAGGAACCCGTCGAGGTGAACGATTACCCCGGCTTCGTGGCGAACCGCATCCTGATGCCCATGATCAATGAGGCCATCATCACCCTCAACGAAGGGGTGGCCGATGTGGCCGCCATCGACGCCGTCATGCGGATGGGCATGGCCCACCCCATGGGACCGCTGCAGCTCGCCGATTTCATCGGGTTGGACGTGTGCCTGAGCATCCTGCGCGTGCTGCACGACGGCCTGGGCCAGGCCAAATACGCCCCCTGTCCCCTGCTGGTGAACATGGTCACGGCAGGCAAACTGGGCGCCAAGTCCGGAGAGGGCTTCTACCTGCACACCCCCGGATCGAAGGAGTTGAAGGTGTCTCCACGCTTCGCTTGAGGCCCCGGATGGGAAAAGGCGTGGCGGGGAGGGTGAATTGTGCTTAATTTGGCCCGAAAACCTCCACTTTTCCATCCTGAAAATGCCGATGCAAGCCCCTACCCGCCTGTTTGATTTTCCGCGTTACCAGCTGGAAAACAAGCCTTTGTCGCTGATGATGACCAGCCCCAACGGCGGTCAACGTTTGCGGTATTCGACGCAGGAATTCGTCACCGAGATGGATCGGGTTTCGCGCGGGCTCATCGCCCTGGGCATGGAGCCTGGCGACCGGGTGGCGCTCATCTCCCACAACAACCGGTGCGAGTGGAATTTGATGGACCACGGCATCCTGCAGGCGGGAGGCATCGATGTTCCGCTGTATCCGACCATGACGGAGCAGGACTACGTGTACATCCTGAACCACAGTGGCTGCAAGTGGTGCTTCGTCTCCAACCGGGAGCTGTTTGAGAAAGTCCAGCGCATCCAAGACCAGGTGCCCAGTTTGCTCGGCATCTACACGTTTGAACAGGTGCCCGGTGCGGCGAACTGGCAGGAGGTGCTGGCTCTGGGCACCACAGACCACGAGGCCACCTTGCGGGAGCGGGCAGCAGCGGTCGCCCCGGAACAGATGGCCACCATCATCTACACCTCTGGCACGACGGGGTTGCCCAAGGGGGTCATGCTCAGCCACCGGAACATCGCCATGAACGTGGCCGTGAGCATCTCCCGGTTGCCCCATGTGGACCCCAACACCGACTACCGGGTGCTGAGCTTCCTTCCGGTTTGCCACATCTTCGAGCGGATGCTGCACTATCTCTACATGTACGTGGGGGCCCAGATCCACTTTGCGGAGAGCATGGAGACCATCAAGGAGGACCTGTTTGCGACGCAGCCCGCCATGTTCACGGCGGTGCCGCGGTTGCTGGAGAAATTCTTCGACGGCATCGTGGCGAAGGGCAAGTCTGCCGGCGGCGTGAAGGCGGTGATTTTCAATTGGGCCGTCGGTGTGGCTCTGCGGTGGGAACCCGATGGGGCGAATGGGGCGTGGTACAACTTCCAGCTGCGGCTTGCCCGCAAGTTGGTCTTCTCCAAGGTGAAGACCGCGCTGGGATTGGACAACATCCAAGCGGTGGCGTGTGGATCGGCGGCGTTGCAACCTCGTTTGGCCCGCTTTTTCAATGCCGCTGACATCCCGGTCTTCGAGGGCTATGGGCTGACGGAAACTTCGCCCGTGGTGAGCGTCAATACCCTGAATGCGCCGGGCATGTTGCGCATCGGGGCGGTGGGCAAGCTTGTGGACGGGGTGGAGGTGCGTTTTGCTGCGGACGGCGAGATCGAGGTGAAGGGCCACAATGTCATGATGGGGTACTACAAGGACCCCGAGAACACGGCGGCGGTGTTGCGCGACGGCTGGTTTGCCACAGGGGACATCGGGGTGATGGAGGACGGTTTCTTGCGCATCACCGACCGGAAGAAGGAGATGTTCAAGACGTCGGGCGGCAAATATGTGGCGCCGCAGTTGCTGGAGAATGCCCTCAAGGCCTCCCTCTTCATCGAACAGGTCATGGTGGTCGGGGATGGCCAGCGGCACCCCGCAGCGCTGGTGGTGCCCGATGCCGCAGCGGTCGAGAACTGGTGCCGGTTGCACGACCATCCGTTCCCGGGAGCGGCAGGCATCGCCTCGGACGCCCGGTTGCGGAGCCGCATCGAGGAGGATGTGGAGCGCCTCATGGAACCGTTCGCCCAATGGGAGCGGGTCAAGGTCATCCGAATTCTCGCTGAGCCTTTCTCCATCGAAAAGGGCGAACTCACGCCGACCTTGAAGTTGAAGCGCAAGCCCATCGCAGAGCGTTACGCCGCAGAAATCGCATCCATTTACGCGTGACCGAAACCGCCGGCGCAGCGAGCCCCTGGGTCCATTGGGATTGGGCGGCCTTTCGTTGGCTCAACCAACCGTGGCCGGGGGGAGATACCGCCATGTGGTGGACAAGCCAAACCCTCACCTGGCTCCCCCTCTACCTCGTGCTGCTCGGCTTGCTCCGGCAACGGTTGGGCAGCTGGGTGCGGTGGGGTTGGGCCCTGGCCGGGATCGCGGTGTGCATCGCAGGGACGGATGCGCTTTCTGCGCGGTGGGCGAAGCCGACGTTTGAGCGGCCGCGCCCCTCGCACACGCCGGAGCTGCAGGACGGATTGCACCTGGTGGTGCCGCCGGGGGAATCGGCACCCTATCGCGGCGGGGCGTTCGGATTCGTTTCTTCCCATGCAGCGAATCACATGGGGATTGCTGTTTTTGTGGGGGGGCTTTTGGGGGGCGGAGTCTGGCGGTGGGGCTTGGTGGTTTGGGCCATCGTGATCGGATACAGCCGGGTGTACCTGGGGGTTCATTTTCCCGGCGATGTGCTGGGCGGGTTCCTGCTGGGGGGCCTGTGGGGTTGGTTGGTGGAACGGGGTTGGCAGCGTTGGAACCGAGGTCAAACGTCAGCGACATGATGGGGTATTGGGCGGTTTTTGTCGGAGGGGGCCTGGGGAGCATGGCGCGCTATGCCGTGGGCCGGGGGGTGGCCGCCTGGATGGGCCGGGGAGCGGCGGGTTGGCTGGCCGGACCAGCGGCCACGGCGGTGGTGAATTTGGCCGCAACGGCCTTGCTGGTCTGGCTCTTGACCCGCTGGCAACCTACCGTCGGCGCAGCGGGTGAAGGGCGCAACGCGGCCCTCTGGCTGCTCGCCACCACCGGATTCTGTGGCGGATTCTCGACCTTCTCAGCCTTCGCGGCGGACACCGTTCGGCTCTACAACGACGGTCACACCCAGTGGGCGCTGGCAAACGTGGCCATCAACGTGATCGGCTGTCTGTGCGTGGGGTTGTGGGGATTAAGTTGGAAATTGGGGGCATGATTCAGCACATCGAGAGGCGGCGCGGGCAGCGCACGTTGGCGAAGTTCGGATGGGCACTCGTCGGGATGCTCGGGGTGGGATGTGGGGTGTGGAACCCATCCACGGGCCAAATGTCCCTGCCAGCCGATGCCCGTCCCCGCCTGGTGGTGGGCATCACGGTAGACCAAATGCGGCCCGACTACATCTTCCGTTACTGGGATGATTTCGAGGAAGGTGGCTTCAAGCGACTCTATTCCGGCGGCTTCGTTTGCGCCGATCACCACTTCGGTTACGCCCCTACTTTCACGGGGCCGGGGCACGCTTCGATCTTCACGGGCACCACGCCGGCTTTCCACGGCATCCTGGCGAACGACTGGTACGACCGGAAGTCCGGGACGTCGGTGTACTGCGCAGAGGACTCCGCGGTGCGGGGCGTAGGCACCCGTTACCCCGAGGACAAGGACGGCCGGATGTCGCCCCACCGGATGCAGGCGAGTACGCTCGGGGATGAATTGAAATTGGCCTCCAACCACCGCAGCCGGGTCGTGGGCATCAGCATGAAAGACCGCGGCGCCATCCTGCCGGCGGGCCATGCGGCCGACGGTGCCTACTGGTTCCGGGGCAAGGACGAGGGCGTCTTCATTTCCAGCACGCACTACATGGACGCCCTGCCGGATTGGGCCGCGGCTTGGAACCAGAAGCGGCGGGCGGAGCAGCTCCTGCGCGCCGGCTGGGACCTCCTGCTCCCCGCTGACCGCTACGACGAGAGCTACCCGGACAACAACCCCTACGAAGGTCCGTTCAAAGGCAGCCCCTCCCCGACCTTCCCGTACAACCTGCAGGACCTGGCCGAAGCAAACGGCGGCTACGACATCCTCAAAGCGACCCCGGCCGGCAACGTCCTGTTGGTGGACTTCGCCATCGCCGCCTTGGAGGGCGAACAGCTCGGAAAAGACGACTTCACCGACCTCCTCGCCGTGAGCTTCTCCTCGCCGGACTATGTGGGGCACCAGTTCGGGGTGCACGCGCGGGAGACGCAGGACACCTACCTCCGGCTCGACCGGGAGCTTGCCCGGCTCTTTGAGGCCCTGGATCAGCGGGTGGGGGAAGGCCAGTGGCTGGTTTGGCTTTCGGCGGACCACGCGGGTGCGCCCGTGCCCTCGCTCGTGGAAGCCCAGCAGTGGCCCGTGGGGTACTGGAAGCCCGGGAACATGGTCGATGCCGTCCGCGCCGACCTGGTGGCCCGGTACGGCGAGGACCTGCTGTTGCGGTACAGCAACGATCAGTTTTTCCTGGACCGGCCCCGGATCCGCGCGCTGGGGTTGGATTTGGCCCGCATCCAAGGCCAAATCCAGCAAACAGCGCTCGAGCAACCCGAGGTACTTTTCGCCGTCACGTCCACGGAACTGCTGGGCGGCGGGGGCCTGGGGGACGATTTCCGGGACCGGCTCCGCATGGGCCACCACGCCTATGGTTCCGGCGATGTGGTGGTGGTTACCCGGCCCGGGTGGATCCAATACGGCCGAACCGGCACCACGCACGGCTCTCCTTTCCCGTACGACACGCATGCCCCCCTCGTCTTCTACGGCTGGGGGGTGAAGCCCGGCACCACCTACGCCCGGACCCACATCCGGGACATCGCGCCCACGGTGGCGGCGATGATCCACAGTCCGATGCCCAACGCGTGTACCGGCCGGGTCATAACAGACCTTTTTGAATGAGGGTCGCGCTGTCCATCCGCCGGGTGCCGGGCGAGGTACCCCGCATCTTGGTCGAGGGCCGGTACCCCCGGGTGCCCGGAGGCTGGACCGCCCAGTTGCCGGTTTGGCGCCCCGGGCGTTACGAACTCCAACGATACGGCCGCTTGTTCTACCGGCTCGAAGGTCGGTTCCCCGACGGTACCTGGCAACTGCTGCCCAAGTCCGACCTCCACTCCTGGCCCATTCCTGAGGCGGTCACGGATTTGCGCTGGACGTTTTATGCGGGCATCTTGGATGCGGGATCGACCTGGGTGGGGGAAGATTTGGTCTACGTGAATCCGGTCAACTGCATCCTCTACGCGCCGGATCACCCCCACTGGACTTTCGACCTGGAACTGCCGGATCTCCCCCCCGACTGGACGGTCGCCACCGCACTCCCCATCTCCCCCGTCTCCCCCGACCCCCACGACTCCCCCGCCTCCCCCGTCTCCCCGGCTGCCCGGCCCCGCTGGTCCGCCCGCGACGCAGACCAACTCTTCGACTCCCCCATCGTCGCCTCCCCCAACCTGCGCCACGCCACATTCGACGTGGCAAACACCACCTTCCACCTCTGGGCCTACCGGGGCCCATCCGTGGACTGGGACCGGCTCCTGGCGGACCACATCCGGTTCACGACCACCCAGGTCGCCCATTTCGGTGGTTCCTTCCCCGAACCCGTTTACCACTACCTCTATCTGCTCCCCGATCTTCCCGTCAGGCACGGCGTGGAACACGCCGACAGCACGGTCATCGTCCTCGGCCCCGACGAACTGACCGGCTCAGAGGAGGGATACGCCCACCTGATCGACGTGGGCTCCCACGAACTCTACCATGCTTGGAACGTCAAGCGCATCCGGCCCGCCGATTGGATGCCCTACGACTTCAGCCAGCCCCAAACCAGCCGGATGGGCTACATCGCCGAGGGCGTGACCACGTACATGGGCGACCTCATGCTCCTCGAAGCGGGCGTCATCGACGAAGCCGGCTGGTGCCGCCGCATGGAAACGCTCCTGACCCGACACCTCGAAAACCCGGGACGCCTCCAACTCTCCGTGGCCGACAGCGGATTCGACACCTGGCTCGACGGCTACACCCCCGGAATCCCCGGCCGCAAAGGGTCCATCTACGTCGAAGGCGCCGTGCTCGCCTTCCTCTGCGACGTCCGCATCCTGACCCGCTCCCAGGGCAAGGCCTCCCTCCAAACCGCCATGCACGCCCTCTGGAAATCCCACGGCGAGCCCCGCATCGGCCTCACCGAAACCGATTACTGGACCGCCCTCGACGCAGCTGCCGGCACCCCCGGCGCCCTCGCCGACCTCCGCGCCCGCTTCTGCGACGGCACCGACGACACCTGGCCAGACCTCGTCGCCGCCTTCCACACCCAGGGCTTCCAGTTGTCCCACCAGCAGCATGTAGTCCAAATCCGTCGCAACCTCCCTCCTTCCGCACGCCCTTAGAAGGAAATGGCGCTGCGCGCCGA
>CAYONT010000012.1:14859-29802 GCA_964405405.1 uncultured Comamonadaceae bacterium
GGCGGCGCAGCCGCCATCTCCGCGAGGCGAAGCCGAGCGCGATTCAGCGCTGCTCCAGCGCCCCGGAGAGCGCGAAAGTCACCAGGTTTGCCCCCATTTTCAGGGCCGATTGGCGCACGGATTCGGGGTCCCGGTGGACTTGGGGGTCTTCCCAGCCGTCTCCGAGGTCACACTGGACATCGAGGAAGCAGACCATTTGGCCTGCATGAAAGAGCGCATAAGCTTGGGGAGGATCGCCGTCGTGCTCATGGATCTTGGGCAGCCCCCGGGGGAAGGGGAAGGCGGCGCTGAAGACGGGATGGGAGGCGGGGAGCTCGACCCAGTCGGTGCCGGGCAGGACTTTGAGCATCTCCTTGCGGATGAAGGGCTCCATGCCGTAGTTGTCGGAGATGTGGAGGAACCCGCCGGATTGGAGGTAGGCGGCGAGGTTGCGGGCGTCGGCGTTGGAGAAGACGACGTTGCCGTGGCCGGTCATGTGGACGAAGGGATAGTCGAAGAGTTCGGGGGAACCAACGTCAACATAGGGGGTCTCCGAGGATAGCTGCATGCCGAGTTGGTTGTTGCAGAAGGCCACGAGGTTGGGGAGGGCGGTGGGGTTGCTGTACCAGTCGCCTCCCCCCCGGTATTGGAGCACCGCGAGCTGATAGCCAGATGGTGATGAGGATGGGACCTGGGCACGCAACAGGGGCGCGGGGCCAAGGAGAGATGCGAGCACCGCGCAGGAGAGGGCGGTGTGCACAGCCGGCTTCCAGCGGGTTGATGCCCAATACTTCACGAAAAATTGCGCGCAGGAGCGAAACATAACCCAAAGGTAGTTCGTAGGTTGCAGTCATCCCGGCCGGTGTCGGGATTTCGGTTATATTTGCGCCCCTGAAAACAAACTTGCGTCATGCAAAACAAAAACGCAGTCCTCCTTTTTACTTCGCTGCTGATCTTGGCCACGCTCTATACATTGAGCTTCAGCTGGGTAGCGAACAATTTTGAGAAGAAGGCGGACGACCACGGAAAGTACGTGGCAGACACCCTGCTCGAGCAGAAAGCGATTCCACAGTCCGCCGTAGAAGCGGAGGCAGACCGGGCGGCACGCGCCTTCTTGCGCGACAGCGCAGATGCCGAGATCTATCCCTTGCTGGGCTTCTCCTACCGCGAGGTCAAGGAGCGCGAGCTCAACCTCGGTCTGGACTTGCAGGGTGGAATGAGTGTGACGCTCGAGGTCAGCGTGCCCGAGTTGCTCGTCGCTTTGAGTGACAACGCCACCAATGAGCGTTTTGTGAACGCCATCAGCGCCGCGAAAGAAGCACAGAAATCGTCTACGGGCGAGGACTTTGTTTCCCTCTTCGGCAAGGCCTGGAAATCCACGGACACGGGTACCCAAGATCTGTGGCGGATTTTCCACAACATCGAAAGCAAAGACCTGTTCCCAGCAGAATCCACCGATGACCAGATTCTCGAAATTCTCCGGGAGGAGTCGGAAACGGCCATCCAGAACACCGAGAACATCATCCGCAAGCGGATCGACCAATTGGGTGTCGCACAGCCGAATGTTCAGCGTGTAAGCGGGGGCCGGATTTTGGTCGAACTCCCCGGAATCAGTGACAAGGAGCGTGCGCGGAAGCAGCTGAAGTCTACCGCGAACTTGGAGTTCTGGGAGACCTACTTCAACGACGAGGTGTTCCAGCGGATCAGCGCTGCCAACGATGCCTTGGGGCTCGCCATGGCCCCTGAATTGACGGCAGACACGACGAAAACAGCGGACTCCTTGAGTCTCGAAGAGCGCCGGGCCGCAAATCCCCTGTTTGCGTACTTGCAACCTGAGGTTCAACAGCGTTCGGCCGTGGTGGGTTACAGTGCCGTGTCCGATACCAGCCGTGTGAATGCCCTGCTCAACCGCCCCGAAGCTTTGGCGGCGCTGGGTGCAGATTTGCGTTTGATGTGGGAGGCCAAACCCACCAACAACATCGCCCGCCTCTATGCCATCAAGGATGCCAGCGGCAAAGGCAAGCCCGAACTCTCTGGCAAGTCCATCGTTGACGCCAGCATTTCCTATGACGAAATCGGTGATGTGGTGGTGTCCATGACCATGAACTCCGATGGTGCGGCCATTTGGGGCGCCATGACGCAACGCTGCGCCAGCGAAAACCAGCGGGCCGTGGCTGTGGTGTTGGACAACTTGGTTTTCAGCGCTCCCAACGTGCAAACTGCCATCCTCAATGGACGCTCGCAGATCAGCTTCGGCTCTGACCAATCGGTCGAAGAGAAACTGCGGGAAGCAGAGGACCTGAGCGGCTTGCTCAAGGCGGGCGCCCTGCCCGCTCCTGCGCGCATCGTGGACGAGTACACGGTGGGTGCCCAGCTTGGGGATGACAACATCCGTTCAGGCATGTGGGCCTTCGTGTTGGCCTTGTTGGTGGTACTGGGGTACATGGTGTTTTACTACCGCGGGGCGGGCTTGGTGGCCAACGTGGCCCTGCTGGCGAACCTGCTGTTCCTCATTGGTGCCCTCTCCTCCCTGGGCGCGGCCTTGACCCTGCCCGGTATCGCGGGTATCGTGTTGACCATCGGGATGGCGGTGGATGCCAACGTGTTGATTTTTGAGCGCATCCGAGAGGAGATGCGCAATGGAAAGGCGTTCTCCCTCGCATTGCGTGAGGGTTACTCCAAGGCCTACAGCTCCATCATCGACGCAAACATCACGACGTTGTTGACAGCCATCGTGCTGTACAGCTTCGGAACCGGCTCGATCCGCGGTTTTGCCACGGTGCTGATCATCGGTATTTTTACTTCGCTCTTCAGTGCCATTGTGTTGACCCGGTTGATTTTCTTCAACCTGTTGGACCGCAAAAAGCGGGTGGCTTTCGGATCACCGGCGACCCTGAATTTGATGACCGGCGCAAGCTTTGACTTCGTGGGCAAGCGCAAGCGCTTCTACCTCATCAGTGGAGCGGTCATTGTCCTGGGCATTGGCTCCCTGCTGACCCGAGGGTTGCAAATGGGCGTGGAATTCTCGGGCGGTACAACCTTCGATGTCGCGTTCTCTCAACCCGTGGACATTGACGCTGTGCGGAGTGCATTGTCTGAATCCTTCTCAGAAGGCGGAAAGCCCGGCAATCCGGTTGTACAAACGAAGGACAGCGGAAACAAATTCCGGGTCATGACGAATTACCTCATGAACAATCCTTCAGACACCCAGGACGAAGACATCCAGGCAGCCCTCACCAAGGGCTTGGAGACTCTCGGAACGGAATACCAGATTGAACAGTACAACAAGGTGGATTCGACCATTTCCGATGACTTCCGGGAAGGGGCTTATTATGCGACGATTTTCTCGCTGCTCATCATTTTCATGTACATCTTCATCCGATTCCGGAAGTGGCAGTATGGATTGGGGGCGGTTTTGGCCTTGGTACACGACGTTGTCATCGTGCTGGGTGTGTTCAGCATCTTCACGGGCATCCTGCCTTTCACGATGGAGATTGACCAGGCGTTCATCGCCGCCATCTTGACCGTGATTGGATACTCCATCAACGACACGGTGGTTGTCTTCGACCGAATCCGGGAAACCATCGGTATCTATGGCAACAAGCACTCTGACGAGCGGAACACCAACGATGCACTGAACGAAACCCTGAGCCGGACTTTGAATACGTCGTTGACCACGTTTGTGGTCTTGTTGACCATCTTCTTGCTGGCAGGCGACAACATCAAGGGCTTCGTATTTGCTTTGATGATTGGTGTGGCTGTAGGAACGTATAGTTCACTTTTTGTAGCGGCACCGAGTGTGCTGGATTTGGGCCGGAAGAAGGAAGGTGAGGCCGCTTGATTGCTGAGGAACTGAGTCAAGAAAAAAGGCGCCAGACCGTTGGGTCTGGCGCCTTTTTTGTTCCCGGCGGCGCGGGGGCGGCGCGTCAGCGCCGGAGGGGGCGCGGGGGCGGCGCGTCAGCGCCGGAGGCGGCCCGGGGGCGGCGCGTCAGCGCCGGAGGCGGCCCGGCGGCGGCGCGTCAGCGCCGGAGGGGGCGCGGGGGCGGCGCGTCAGCGCCGGAGGGTGGACCGAACGAGGTCGAAGGGGTTGAGCTCCAGGAGATTGAGGGACCAGGTGACGCGGTTCCAAGGGGCGTACTGACCTCCCGGCGCCGTCTGCAGGTCGTCCCAGAGGGGCATCTGGATGCGCAAGGCGCCGTTTCCGAGCGTCAGGGCCAGACCCGTGGAGGCGTGGACGTCCTGGTTGCCGGCGAGGAGGGCGCCCGCGTAAACGGCGAAGGGCAAGGAGATGGGCAAATCCCAGTCGATGCGTGCCGAAGCGAGGCGCCGGCCGGATGCGATTTCCCCTGGGAGGAAAGGGAGCCCCCCTTGGTCTCCGGCGACCTGCCGGCCCCAGAGTCCAGATGCATCGCCCCGTTGGAAGAACAAGTGGTCCGCCAGCGGATCGACCAGCCCAGAAGCCCCCATCGCCTGGAGCGGGAAGACCTCCTGTTCCCCGACGAGCCAGCCGATGTACCCCCGCCACCTGAGTTGGTGGTTGTTTTTGTCATAGGTTTGGCCTCCGGTGAGCTCCGCGGAGAAGATGTGCGCAGTGCCGCCATCGGTCCACGGCAGAAAACCATCGTCCCAGAGCCCGTCCAACCCGATGGTGCCGGTGCCCAAGGACAGGGTTTGCACGCCCCGGTAACCCAGGGCCAGGGCCCCACGGGTGCGGGGCGCCTTCACCTTCAGCACATAGTCCACGCGCAAGGACCGGGTCTGCCGGTGGTCAAAATAGGGCAGGCCCAGCGGGTCGTCCAGGTGGGATTCCGCCACAAGGCGCGCCCCTTCGATGGCGAGCGCCGACGACAGGCCCGAGTTGGGCACCGCGTTGAACTCCCGCCGCAGGTTGAACGCCGAGCGTTGGTAGTGGCCGTAAGCCCCGTGGTTGAAGGTCCGGTAATCCAACCCCGCCTCCCAAGGCCCCCGGAAGTACTCCAAGGCCGCCGTCCCCACCAGCCGCTCCGAACCCCAGCCGAACATCGGCATCATCCGCCATTGAAAATCCCGGGTCGGCAACGTTGTGTTGTGCAACAGCAGGCCTGTCATGGCCCCATCATGCCGGTTCCAGCCGGCGACCGGCACCCAGAACAACTGCGTCCGATCGCCCCGGTCTAACCGCGTGAGCAACCGCACCGAAACCGGTTCCACGCGCCGCAACACCCCCCGCGTCCGGATGCCATCGTTCTTCCGGTCGTACTCCAACATCACCCCCTCGGCATCCAGCCGGATTTCACGGATTTCCGAGGCCCGATCGGACGGCGGCATCAACCGAACTTCGGTGCGCTCGCCACTCGGCAAACCCGCAAACCAACCCGCTGGCACCGGACCCGCGTCCGTGATGTAGCTGAGCGAAAACGGACCGGGAATGTCGCCCCAGTTGAGGACCTTGACCTTGTACCCCCCGTCCCGTTCTCGGCGCACCCCTTGCAGTTGGTAATCCTGACGCCCGGTCGTCTTGACCAGGTCCTCAAAAAACCAGCCCAGCCCCTCCCCCGTCGACGCCTCGAGCACCGCGCGCAGGTCCACCGGCGTCGGGTGCTTGAACTTCCAGGCCTCGAAATAAGCTTGCATCGCCGCATCAAACCGCGCATCCCCCAGGTAGTGGCGCAGGTACGTGAACGCCGCTGCCGTCTTTTTGTACACGATGGCCCCGTAGTTCAGGGACCGGAAAGCATCCGAGTGGCACTGCATCGGCTGATCCAGCCCCAAGCGCGCCGTAAGCAGGTAGCTCAACTGGTCCCGCCAAGGGTACGACCACTCCCCTACCTCCGCCCAGTCCCAAAGAAACCCCGGATCCTCCTTCACAAAACCCGCGAGCCGCAGCGAATCCCCGTACTTCGTGGTGAAATATCGGGTCTCGTTGAACGAATTGATGCCCTCGTCCATCCACGCGTTCACCCGTTCGTTCGATCCCAGGATGCCATAAAACCAGTTGTGCCCCACTTCGTGGACGATGACCGTTTCCAAGGCCAAATCGCTCCCCACCCCGCCGATCACAGTCACATTCGGATACTCCATCCCCCCACCTGCCGAGATGGTGCCATCCACCGCAGTCACCTGGTTGTAGGGGTACTCCCCGTTCCA
Organism: uncultured Comamonadaceae bacterium; assembly: GCA_964405405.1. Taxonomy (GTDB): domain Bacteria; phylum Bacteroidota; class Bacteroidia; order Flavobacteriales_D; family Sanyastnellaceae; genus CAMCYM01. The sequence continues at coordinate 20,965 of CAYONT010000012.1, forward strand.
GAGCGAGTAGTAGTACGTCCCATCCGCGAGGTACTCCGGCGCCCGTTTCCACAACCGGGCCGACTCCGGCGTGAACATCGACCAAGTGGTCACCGTCCGACCGGAGTGCGGCAGTTCCACCTCCCCCTTGAGCACCCACCACCGCTTATCGGCAAACCAGGCAAAATCGTGCACATTGCTCGCCCGATAACGCAGCGTCTTCGTTCGCTCCGCCGAGGGCGGAAAAGCATTCGACGCCGGTTTGTCCTGGGACGCCTCCAGCTGCGCCGTCGTCCAGTCGGACAGCGAATCGAGCCGCCGCTGCTCCCGGGCGTTGTCCTCCCAACCCTCCACCCAGTCCCCCGTGGACCCCACTGTGTAATTCTCTGGCAAGGTGATTTGGACATCGAAACTCCCATACTCCGAGTAGAACTCACCCTGATTGAGGTATGGCATCTCGTGCCATCCCTCCCGATCATAAACGGCCGGCTTCGGGTACCACTGGGTGATCTGGTAGCTCTCCCCGATGTGGCCCAGCCGCGAGATGCTGCCCGACGGCAGCTTCACCCGAAACGGCGTCTCGTAAACCACCGATTCGCCCGGCCGCAGCGGCTGCGCCAATTGCAGTTGGACAATGTCCTTGTGTTCCGGATGGAACAACCATTGCACATCCGCCCCATTCACCTGAAAATCCAGCGAATCGATGCCACCGAGGTCGCGCTGCATGGCGTAAAACATGAACAGATTCCCGTCCCGGTAGAGCTGCCGGGCCAGCGCCGTATTGCCATTCGCGTAGGCGTTAGGCCAAACATGGATCCACAAAAACTTCAGCGGCTCCGGACTATTGTTCTCATACGTGGTTCGAATCCTGCCCCGAAGAACGTGCTCCACGTCGTCGAGGGTCACCTCAATTTCATGGTCGACTTGCTGCTGAAAGTAAGGCGCCCGAGGTGCATCCTGGGCCCATGCCCCGGCCCCCCAAAGGGCCATGATCACGGTGGTCACACGAGAGGACAGCCCCGCCAGGCGACGGGCTGTGTATTCAAAGGTTGGGTTCATGCTGGTTCAGACGCTTGGAGTGCGTGCAAGTTACAACCGGGGTGGAATGTACCTTTGCAACATGGGTGCCATGGAGATTGTCCTCATCTTGTTCATTTACCTCCTGCTCTTCGGAGCCAAGGGGGTGCCCACGCTCGCCCGGTCGCTGGGGACGGCCATGCGCCAAGTGCGTGCGGCGACGGACGAAATCCAGCGCGAGATCCTCAGCAGCGCCCACGAGGTGCAGGACGAGGTGAGGTCGGTGCGCCGCACGACGCAGGCGGCGGTCGATCCCGGCACGTCCCCCTTCAACGGCGCGCCGACGGCGCCCCCGAGCGAGCCAGCACCCGCGCCGCTGTCTCCCCCTGCCTCGCCGGAGTCGAACCCGGCGGACCCAGCGGACCCGGCGGGCGCGGCGGGCGCGGCAGGCGCGGCAGTCGCGGCGGACCCGGCCCCGAAGGCATGATGCGCACCGTGGTTCCCGGGGACGGGAAGGAACCCAGTTGCCTGCTGTGGCCCGGGTGGGCCGCTCAGGCTGAGGTGGACTCCTGGTGGGACCGAATTCCGTGGCGACAGAACCGAATTCGGGTCTTCGGACGGTGGCACGACGAGCCACGTTGGAGCGCTTGGTTTGGCCCTGCGTACCGGTATGCCGGGGTGGAGTGGCCGGCGAGCCCCCTACCCGACGACCTCTCCCAACTGGCCCGACGTGTGGAAGCCCTCATCGATCCCAGCCGGGTGGCACCGGGATTTTCCCTGAACTCCGTGCTCATCAACGGCTACCGGAATGGCCAAGACGCGATGGGCTTCCACCGGGACAACGAACCCGAAATGGACCCCAGTTGCATTGCGAGCCTGAGCCTCGGAGCGGCCCGGACCTTCCAAATCCGTCGGCGTGACCGCAGCGAGCGGTGGGAAGTGGATTTGGCCCACGGCGACTTGCTCCTAATGTACCACCTGCAGCACGACCATGAACATGCGCTGCCGCGCCGGCTCCGCGTGCAAGACCGGCGCATCAACTTCACTTTCCGGCACATCGCATCCGTGCGGGGAGATGGGAGATAGGAGATGGGAGATGGGAGATGGGCTGGACCTCGCCTTTCGGGAGTGAGCCCGTTGTGAGCACTCCCCTCCAACTGCAAACCCAAGTCCCCCGCCGGTGAATTGTTTGTTTGCGGCGCGCATCTGGTTTTCAAATTGTGCCGAATGAAGATCGACCAGGCCCATCGCACAACTGTCGTGTTGCGAAGACGGAGATATCGAACAGGCGACCCATGGAGACTTGCTTCTCGTAACGACAAAGTCTTTTTTGAGTACCAACACGTTCGAGTACAAGAATTTCCCAAGGGTGTGCTGCGCCATTTTTCGGGCGTCTTGCAAACGGATGGCTATCCAGCCTACGACACGGTGACGCAGGCGTCCGAGGGGCGCATCGCGCTCGCGGGTTGTTGGGCGCATGCCCGGCGGAAGTTCGTTGAGGCCGAGAAGTCTGACCCGAAGGCGGTGGCCGTGATCCTGCGCGGCATCGGCATGCTTTACGCCATCGAGCGGCAAATCCGTCAGAAGCAGGCTTCACCTGATGAGGTGCTTCGGCTCCGGGCTCGTGCCCGAACCATGATCCACAAGGCCCGCCCAAAACTCCTGGACTTGCTCACGGACCTGCGACCGAAGACACCGCTGAGGCAAGCCCTCGACGATACGCTCAAACGCTGGGACAAGCTCCTGCACTACACCGAGCACCCAGACCTAGAAATCGACAAAAACGCCATCGAAAAGGCCACCCGCCCTGTCGCCATCGGACCCAAAAACCACCTATTCGCCTGCTCACACGAATCCGCGGAAATCATCGCTCAGATCTACTCTTTCATGGCCGCGTGCAAAATCCATGACGCAAACCCCACAGAATGGCTGGCCGATGTGCTCATCAGACTCCCTGCCACCAAACCCTTCGAATACCCCTCCCCCTTCCCGTCAAACTGGAAGCCGATGACCGATCCCTTCGAAGGACTTTCCGAAGAATACTTCCTCGAGGAGAACGAGGAGATGGCCACAGAGGCCCAGTAACGGAGGGAACACATCATCCTCCGCACAACGGCAATACGCCCGTTACCGGCGGGTTACAATGTACATCCCCCACTCCCATCCCATTCCTGAAACAAACTTGGAAAATAGTAACTTATAAGTTACGTTTGTATGGTCAATCAAAAAGTCCGTGAAGTTGTTGAATTTGAAAATCACTTCAGTGAATTCCTCAAGAAGCAACCCATTAAGGTTCAAAACAAACTATTTAAGATCATTGAAGCCATAGAAACACTCGAAAGAGTGCCGAGCAATTATCTAAAAATGCTTGTTGGGACAAATGGACTTTATGAAGCACGGATTCAGCTAGGAACTGACATCTGGAGAGTGTTTTGCTTTTTTGACAATGGGAAACTGGTCATTTTGCTAAATGGTTTCATCAAGAAGACCCAAAAGACTCCAAAAAATGAAATTGAAAAGGCTCTTCAATTAATGCAGAAATACCATGACACAAAGACCAAATGACGTGAGCACAAGAGGTTGGAAAGAGATCAAAGACGAAGTTTATGGGAAAAAAGGCTCTTCTCGACGTGATGAGTTAGAGCTTGAGTTCGAAACATTTAAGATTGGATTGCTTTTAAAAAAGGCACGCGAAGAAAAACACTTAACACAGGAACAACTTGCGGAATTGGTGGATAAGAAAAGAAGTTACATTTCGAGGGTTGAAAATGATGGGAGCAATATGACGCTCAAAACATTGTTTGACATCGTTGAAAAAGGTTTGGGCGGAAAAGTGAAAATATCAATTCAAATTTAAGGACGTACTCCAACAGAAAAAGAAGCGCCAGATTTCTCTGACTGTCCATTGGCAGAACGTTCAACGTCACTCTGAAGTGCTCGGTTTCAGCGGGACACGATGCGGGCGAGTGGAACGACGGGGCGGGGTGGGTTGCGGATTCAGCGAGGCGAAGCCGAGCGTCGTAACTTCGGGGCGATGTCCATCCACCAAGAAGCCAAACGCATCACCACCCAGGTGCTGCAGGAGATGAAGCAGCGCGGCGAGAAGATCGCCATGCTCACCGCGTACGATTACACCATGGCCACCATTGTGGACCAGGCCGGGGTCGATGTCATCCTGGTGGGTGACAGTGCCTCGAATGTCATGGCGGGCAACGAGACCACCCTGCCCATCACCCTGGACCAAATGATCTACCACGCCACCAGCGTGGTGCGGGCCGCCAAGCGCGCCCTCGTCGTGGTGGATTTGCCCTTCGGCACCTACCAGGGCAACTCGAAGGAAGCCCTGAATTCCGCCATCCGCATCATGAAAGAGAGCGGCGCGCATGCCGTGAAGATCGAAGGCGGCCGGGAAATCAAGGAGAGCGTCGAGCGCATCCTCAGCGCGGGAATCCCTGTGATGGGCCACCTGGGGTTGACGCCGCAGTCGATTTACAAGTTTGGCACGTACACCGTGCGGGCGAAGGAGGAGGCGGAGGCCCAGCGGTTGCGGGAGGATGCCGACTTGCTGGACGCGCTCGGTTGCTTTGCCGTCGTGTTCGAGAAGATTCCGGCGCAGTTGGCTGCGGAGGTGAGTGCGAAGCTGCACTGCCCCACCATCGGCATCGGGGCGGGCGGGGCGTGCGATGGCCAGGTCCTCGTGTTGCACGACATGGTCGGTCTCACCCAGGCCTTTTCGCCGCGGTTTTTGCGACGTTATTTGGACTTGGCAGGCCAAATCTCAACCGCCATCGAGCACTATGTCCGGGATGTGCGCGACGGGGACTTCCCCAACGCCCACGAGCAATACTGAGGCATGGAGGAGGCACGTGATGTTCCGGGGTCGGAAGCGGGAGCGGGAGCGGGAGCGGGGTCGGGATTTGTCCGACGGCCCAAGGTGATGCCGCTGCGGAGTCATCCGGGGAACCTGCAGATCTTGTACGAGGATAACCACCTCCTGGCGGTGAACAAGCGGCCGTCGGACGTGGTCCAGGAGGACGCCTCGGGGGATGCGTCGCTGTGCCGGGTGGTGGCCACATATGTCAAGGAGAAGTACGGAAAGCCGGGGGATGCCTTCATCGGGACGGTGCACCGGCTGGACCGTCCCGTGAGCGGAGTCATTTTGTACGCCCGCACCTCCAAGGCCCTGTCCCGGCTGACGAACATGTTTCGGATGCGCGAAGTCCAGAAGACGTACTGGGCCGTGGTCCGGCCAGCCCTGGCCCAGGCAGAGGGGCATGTGATCAACTACCTGGCGAAGAACGAACAGACGAACAAGAGCTACGCCTTCGATGCGCCAGGGCCGGGGCGCCGCGAGTCGGAGCTGATCTACCGGGTGGTCGGGGATTCGGACCAGTATACTTTTGTGGAGGTTTGGCCTAAAACCGGCCGCCACCACCAAATCCGCGTCACGCTGGCGTCGCTCGGAAGTCCCATCAAGGGCGACATCAAATACGGCGCGCGCCGGACGAACGACAACGCCTCCATCCACCTGCACGCCCGCCGGATCGACTTCATGCACCCGGTGCGCCGGGAACCCATATCCATCATCGCGCCGCCGCCGGAGGACGCCATCTGGAACGAATGGGTGCGCCAGGAGGTCGCCCGCGCAGGGCGCTGACCTGCGTTCCGAAGGGGACCGCGGTCACACCGACTGCCCCGGAGCCGGTCGTATCTTTGCGGCATGCAAGCGACCCCTGAACACGTCAAGTGCCTGATCATCGGCTCAGGCCCCTCCGGATATACCGCCGCCATTTACGCCGCCCGCGCGGACATGAAACCCGTTCTCTACCAGGGCGTCCAGCCCGGCGGTCAGCTCATGGACACCACCGAGGTGGACAACTTCCCGGGCTACCCTACCGGGGTGCGCGGTCCCGAAATGATGGCCGACCTGGAAGCCCAGGCCCGCCGCTTCGAGACCGACGTCCGCAACGGATGGGTCACCGAGGTCGACTTCACGGGCCCGGTGCACAAGGTTTGGATCGGCGAGGGCGACCAGCGCCACGAAATCCATGCGGACTCGGTCATCATCTCCACCGGAGCGTCGGCAAAATGGCTGGGCCTCGAGAGCGAGTTGCGCCTGCGGGACCTGGGCGGCGGGGTCAGTGCCTGCGCCGTGTGCGACGGTTTTTTCTACCGCGGCCAGGAGGTCGTCATCGTGGGCGCCGGTGACACCGCTTGTGAGGAGGCCAGCTACCTGGCCAAACTCTGCACCCAAGTCACGATGCTCGTCCGCCGCGGCGAAATGCGCGCCTCCAAGGCCATGCAGCACCGGGTCCTCAACACCCCCAACATCACGGTCCGCTGGAACACAGAGACGCTCGAGGTCCTCGGGGACCAGGGGGTCGAAGGGGTGCGCGTCATGGACCACGGAACCGGAACCGAGTCGGTCATCCCCTGCACGGGTTTCTTCGTGGCGATCGGGCACAAACCCAACACGGACATCTTCCGAGGCTGGATCAACCTGGACGAGCAGGGTTACATCCAGTACGCCCAGCCGGGTACCACCCGCACGAACATCGAGGGCGTATTCGTCAGCGGTGACGCCGCGGACAAGCAATACCGCCAGGCCATCACGGCCGCCGGCACGGGCTGCATGGCCGCCCTCGATGCCGAGCGCTACCTGGCCGCGCGGGGCATCCACTGACCGCGCGATCCGCGCGCGGGAAATAGGAGATGCCGCGCGCAGCGCGCGCGGGAAATAGGAGATGCCGCGCGCAGCGCGCGCGGGAAATAGGAGACACTGTGCGCTCGCGCGGCTTCAGCGCCGGACTTCGTTCAACCACTGAACTCGGAAGGCCGGGGCCTTCCGTTCACAGGCGGCAACCGAAAGCCCCACGTTGCGCGCTTCTTCCCGCCAATCCTGGACCGCGACAAGCACCTCCTCGAGGATGCCCAGCGCTTCCCCATGTTCCAAGCGGAAGTATGGTGCAACCTGCATGGCCAGCTTCCAATCCAACGCGTTGTCCGTCTCTGAAACATTCAAATGCAGCCCCCTTGCCGTCTCAACAGGATTGAGGTCGTAAGCGGGCGAGAGCACCCAACTGCCCTCTTGGAACAAAAAGCCATGGTTCCGAAGGTGGTCATCTGCGTTGGAGATGCAGAGATTGAAGACCATTCGGCGAAAGAGCTGGGCCAAATCCGCATCAGCCTTCCCCCCACGGGATGTGATGAAATCCACCAAATCCAGGTAGCTCCCCCCCTCTTGTCCATCTTCCTGTTGGAGCTGGGTCATGGCAGAAGCAAAATGAATGCGTCCCCCGTTTTCACTTCGATCAAATCGTCGGGCAAGAAACGTGTGGTGCTGGCTGGAAAATCTCCTGATTTGGCATTCCGCCACCTCGATTCCCGCCCTTTTTGCCAGCCGATGCGCCACAAACTCCCACGCTCCGGCGTCGAAGTCGTCGCCGAGGCTTGGGAATTTGGCCATCCACAAAGCCCCCGTCTCATCCACGATGCTCGCCTTCGGACGGGCACCACCCAGGGAAGCCCCGGGAGCGACAAGCAGGTTGAGCCAATGGTTGTATTCCGGATCATCTGGGGCATTCTCCCCCTCGAGAAGCAAGGAGGCGGATTCCAGTTCCCTCAGAGAGGCCCATGGCGGGGTGGCCTCCTTTGCGTTGTCGTCCAAGAAAGGCCCCTCCAGCACGCGTTTGAACCGAAGACCTCCCATGCGGTGCCCGTCGTACACCCCGAGCAGGTAGTCACTCTCAAACAGCGGGCGCTCCATCCTTCCCTCCAACCGAGCCACCGCAGCCTCCCGTCTCTGCAGCAGCACCCGGCCCCACCGGTCAGGGGCCGAGTCTAGGAAAGCGCCGAAATTGGGATGGTTGTTTTGCAGAAACTGACGCCCCTCAAACAACTCCAACGTAGGGTCTATCTGAGCGGACTCCCTCGAATGCAACCAATCGAGCTCATACGTAAAAGCAAACACCTCCTTCCCCCGGATGCGATCAGCGTAGAGGACGCCTACCGCCCTCGGACCCTCCATGCCCACCCAGTCCGCAAACACATACAAGCTGCGTTTCCCAACCCGATCCTTCATGGCTGGATGTCCTTTTTGGGGGCACGCTTTGCACGCTGCAGACCGATGTCTTGGATCTTTCGGCCGAGAACATCATCGCTTGCAAGCAACGCAAAATCTCCCTCCAGACCCAGCACCTTCAGGACATTGAGGTAATGACCAATGCCCACACCCGATTCTCCCTTTTCTACTTTCACCAAGGTGGAACGAGCCATGCCCGCACGTTGGGCAACCTGTTCCGCACTCAACTGTCTGCGCAATCGGGCGAGCCGAATGTTCTCCCCCAATTGTGTGAGGATGCGCTGCATGCGGGGCAAAATGACGGGAGCCTTGTTGGGCATAACAAATGAATATTCATACAAAAATAGTTTATTTTGTCTCAATATACAATCATTATACCTCTTCAAGCGGCGAAGCCGCGACATTTCCGCGCTCCGCGCGCGGAGATGGGAAACACTGCGCGCTCCGCGCGCTGGAAACAGGAGATGTCGGGCGCTCGCGCGGCTTGAGCGCCGGATTTCGTTCAACCACTGAACTCGGAGCACTCCCCTCCCCAGAAATCAGAGCAGTCTCCGGTCGCAGGGGCAAAGGGTTGCCTCAATTGGCTCCGTTGGGCTCCGTTGGGCTCCGCTGGGCTATACTGGACTCCGTTGGGCTCCGGCCGTCACGGGCAGGCGGGAGTGCTCTTCCGCCGCGCAGCGGCGCTGTCTCCGCGCGCAGCGCGATATCAAGCGGCGAAGCCGCGACATTTCCAGCGGCGAAGCCGCGACATTTCCAGCGGC
>CAYONT010000012.1:29902-38108 GCA_964405405.1 uncultured Comamonadaceae bacterium
AGCGGCGAAGCCGCGGTATTTCCGCGCGCAGCGCGATCTCAAGCGGCGAAGCCGCAGTATCTCAATCGCAAGACGTATCGAACACCCCGAGCCACATGAGCAGGTCACCTGCCCCCACGGTGCTGTCGCCGTTGAAATCGCCGAAGCAGGGAGAGCCATAACCCCCTACCCCACCGTCACCGGAACCGGAACCGGAACCAGAACCCGAGCCTGGATCGGAGGCGATGCAGCGCTCGGATGTTGCATCCCAAACCGTACCCTCACCGCAGTAGGCAGAGGGATGGATGTCGCAAGAACCATCGTCCTCGGTGGCCGCAGGATTGAAGTTGAGCGCAATCGATTGGGTGCATCCGAATACCTCGATCGCATCGCAGACACCGTCGTTGTCCACGTCCGCGACACAGTTGCCCGCGCAGTCGAGGTAGGCAGCCGTGGGGTAGGTGCAGGTGCCGGCAATGGAGGCTCCCGGTGCAAAGTTGCAAGCCGATGCATCCAAGCATCCTACGTAGGCACAAGAGCCATTGTCGTCGGTGGCAGAGGGGTTGAAGTTGGCCGCAGCTGCATCCGTGCAACCCGGTACCTCAAAGGGGTTGCAGATGCCATCTCCATCCGTGTCGAGGAGGCAATTGCCCGCGCAATCGTATCCTGTAGGCGGGAAGGTGCAGGCGGCCGGATCCGTGGCCAAAGGGTTGAAATTGCAAGCAGAAACCTGCTGACATCCCAACACTTCGAACGGATCGCAAACACCATCCCCATCCGTGTCCTGGAGGCAATCGCCTGCACAGTTGTAACCCGTGGCAGGGTAGTTGCAGGATGCAGGGTCGGTGGCGGCTGGGGCGTAATTGCAAGCCGTCGCATCCTGACAACCCGCCACCTCCACCGGATCGCAGACCCCATCCCCGTCCGTGTCCTGGAGACAGGCACCGGCACAGTTGTAGTGCGTTGCGGGCAACACACAGGAGCCATCGTCTCCCGTCGCAACGGGGTTGTAATTGCAGGCCTGGGGATTCATGCAGCCCGCCACCCCGGTGGTAAACGAACCCGTGAAAATCTGCTCGTTGAACGGATTGCCCCCGACGAACACCTGGACATTGAGCGTTCCCGTCACGACACCCGTCGTGGTCAGTTGGGCGAGGAGGACCCGGTTTTGGGCGTTGGGGGTGCCGTTGGTGGCACCGGGCAGCACGAACCAGCTTCCTCCCGTCGAACTGTTGACCACCAGGGGCGCACCCGTTTGGAATGCCCCCAGGGCCGGCCCGATGCCGATGTTTCCGATGCTTTGGCTTCCGGAAGCGGACGAACTGGAGGCCAAACCAATGGTCACCCAGGAATCGAAGTTCAGGTCCGGGAACATCCCCAAGAAGAAGGGATTGATGTCCGTCCCAAAGTTTCCGCCGGCTCCATGGTGCCAAAAGGTGGTCGAAGAAGTGATATCCAAGGGTTGCTCGTCATTCCCAAAGACGGCGGGCAGGAAGTCCGTGGGTTGGGAGAGTTGGGCATAGATGCGGTACGTGCGCATGCCTGTGAGGTCTGAGGATCCCACAACGCCACCATGCACAGCCGTGGTTTCTACATGAATGCCGGTCATTTGCGAAAGGACGACCCAGGGCAGCAAAGAGAGTGCAGCCATCAGAATCGATGCCCAAAAAAGGGGGTAGGAGGGTGCGGTGGGAGCCAGTGTTGCGCACAACATCGGCTCCAAGGTGTGGGTCTTGGGGTGCATCAAGCGTAGATTGGTGGCTTGAAGATAGGCACCAATCGACGAAAAAATACCTTTTAACAAAAATACATCAACACATCATGCCGCAGGGCCGGGGGCGGGTGCCGTGCCGGGGTCGAGAAACTCGGTTTCGAGGGTGATGTCGTGGAAGGACCAGAGGGCTACCGCTTCGAGGATTTGGGCTTTGACCGCCGCCACCTCGTTCACGTGTCGGAGCCCTTCGAGGACGACGTGGACGGAGAAGACGGTGCGCTCGCCGTCCAAAGACCAAACCCGGCACGCATGGATGGAGTGCACCGCGGGAACCGACTCGACCGCGGCACGGACGGCCGCGATGTCCACGTCGGTGGGGCGGGCCTGCAGGAACACCTGCAACGTGTCGCGAAGCCGGCGCACCACGTTCCACAGGATGTAGGCTGTGATCGCCAGGGACAGAGCGGGGTCGAGCCAGGTCCAGTCGGGGCGCAACCAGAGGGCCACCGAGGCCACGCCGATGGCCACCCAGCCCAGGACGTCCTCGAGGAGATGCCAGCTCAGGACCTGCTCGTTGAGGGACTTCCCGCGACCCGCTCGCCAGGCTGCGTAGCCATTGACCGCGATGCCCACCAGGGAGAAAACGAACATGCCCACGGCATGCGCGGGCTCGGGGTGGGCGAGGCGGTCGATGGCCTCGCGGAGGATGAACACGCCGCCGATGAGCAGGATGCAACCATTGAGCAACGCGCCGAGCAGGGAGAACCGTTGGTAGCCGAAGGTGAAATTGTCGTTTGGGTTTTGAACGGATTTGGCCTGCAACCACCAAGCCAGCCCGATGGCTACCGAATCGCCCGCATCGTGCAAGGCATCCGAGAGAATCGAGACGCTGTTCGTCCAAAGCCCACCAATGACTTCCAGCACAGCGAACGAAGTGTTGAGCCAGAAGACCATCCGGAGGTTCCCCAATGCCTCACGGTTGGTGCCGCCCAGGTGGTTCTCCGCGTGCACGGGCGGCCCCGGTGGCAGGTTTCGATGCAGGGCTTGCATAGGCAGTGAATGCTGGGTCGGCTTGGGTGAAAAAAAAGACCGCCTTCACAGGCGGCCTTCGGTGGGTGGCTAATGGGACTCGAACCCACGACCACTGGAACCACAATCCAGTACTCTAACCAGCTGAGCTATAGCCACCGTATCCCCGTAAGGGAGCGCAAAGATAAGATGGGGATGCAAAATGCAAGCGGGTGGGGGTGGAAATTTGTCACTCCGCATGGAACGCTGGGGTGTCGGATATTTGGGGCATGGCATCGGTCGAGAAGGAGCCCCTGCGGGTGCTGCATTTGGCAAGTTGGTACCCGACGGCGGTGCACGGCACGTTGGGCAACTTCGTGCAGCGGCACGTGGAGGCGGTGGCGACGATGCACCGGTGTGAGGTGTTGGCGGCGGTGGAGGATGTGGGGGTTGGGTCGGTGGTGCGGTTCACGGAGGACCGGCCGGGTGGGGCGGGTCGGGAAACGATTCGCACACACAGGATCCATTTGCCGCCGCGGCGGCCGCATGCCTTTTTTGCCACGCGGGCTTTGGTCGACCTGGGGCGAACGCTCGAAAGGCCGGATCTGATTCACTTGCATGTGGCCTATCCGGCGGGGGCGGCGGCGCGGCGGCTTGCGGCGTACTGGGGCGTGCCACTGGTGCTCACGGAGCACTGGACGGTTTATGGGCGGGCTGCGTGGGCCGATTGTCCGGCTTGGCGGCGGTGGGACATGCGGCGCACGGGGGCCGCAGCCGATTGCATTTGTCCGGTGACCCGGGGACTGGGGGAGGACATGCAAGCGGCTGGCGTGGGGAGGAACGGGCTTTTTGTGCCGGTACCCAACGTGGTCGATACGGGGCTCTTCCATCCCCAGGAGCCGGGCGCGGCGGAGGAACCCCTGACCTTGCTGCACATCAGTTCCCTGGTGGACCACCACAAGAACATCTCGGGGTTGTTGCGCGCCCTGGCGATGTGCCTGCCCGAACTGCCGGGGTTGCGGGTGCGCATCATCGGGGACGGCGATCCGGAACCGCACCGAAGGTTTGCAGAGGCCCTGGGCATCGGGGATCGGATCCATTGGGGGACCGAGATTCCGCTCGCTCAAGTAGCCGCTGAGATGCGACAGGCCCATGCCTTGGTGCTCTTCAGTCACTTTGAGAACTTTCCGTGCGTCATCGGGGAGGCCTGGGCGAGCGGAATTCCCGTCTTCGCCACCCGGGTCGGCGGCATCGCCGAATACCTGGACGCAGCCCACGGGGCCCTCGTGGAGCCGGGCGATGAAGCCGGGCTCGCCCGGGTCTTGCGGGACTGGGTGAACGGTCGGCGCTGGGATCCCGTCCGGCTGCGAAGCACCGCCACCGACCGCTTCTCCCTCCCCGCCGTCGCCGAGGCCTACGACCGCGTTTACCGGACCCTGCTTGACCCTGCCGAAGGCAGCCACCCCGTGAACCGATGAACCGTCTCCTCCTCCTCGGCGCTGTGGCCTCCCGACTGGGCGTCCTCGCCTTCACCGCTGCCGGCGTCCTGTTGACCACCCAGTACCTCGGTGCCAGCGGACAGGGTACCATCGCCCTCCTGCAGCTCGGCATGCTCATCGCCGGGACCGTCAACGGCATCGTGGCGGGGGGCGCCGTGGTGCACCTGCAGCGAACCCATCCCCTGCGGACCCTGCTTGCACCGGGGCATCTCTGGCTCGTGGCCGCCTCCTTCGCCACCGTCGCCGCCGAAGTGGCGCTGGACCTCATCCCGGGAGACAAGTGGTTGCCCGTGAGCCTGTTCGCTTGGCTGCAAGGCGTCATCGTCTTCCATGGCCAAATCGCCATCGCAATGCAACAGTTTCGCTGGCACAACGCCCTCCAATTGCTGCAGACCGGCCTCCTGGCCCTGGCCTTGCTGGTTTGCTACCGCGTGCTGGGCATCCACCGCATCGAGGGGTTCCTGGTTGCATTGGGCTCGGCCCTCGGCATCACCGTGCTCGCTTCGCTTCCCCTGCTGCGCTCCCTCCCCCACCCTCCCCTTGCGCCGGGAGGGCGCTGGCCATGGCGGCCCCTGTTGGCGCAGGGCAGCCTCGCCCAGGTGGGGTCGCTGCTCCAGCTGCTCACCCAACGCCTCAACGTCCGGTTGCTGACCGCTTGGCTTCCCGCTGGAACCGGGCTCGCTTCCGCCGGCGTTTACTCCGTTGCCTACCTCGGGATGGAGGCCATGTGGACCCTGGCCCGGGGGTGGGCGCCCGTGGTCCACGGCAAAATCGCCGCCCTCCCCGGCCCGGAGAACCGGGACGCCCGCCACCGCCTCACCCGGCGCATGCTCGCCCTCACCTGGGCTGCGACCCTCCCCCTGGCCGCTCTCGCCGCCTTCCTCCCCGATGAGGCGTACCAAGCTGTATTTGGTTTGGCCGGCATCCAGCCCGTGCTGCGCGCCCTCTTCCCCGCGGTGATGGCGGGGGCCGGCGCCTCCATCCTCGCCCACCACCTGAGCGGCGTGGGGGCCCACCACGTGAACGCCTGGACCTCGGGCCTGGGCTTGGCCCTGCTCGTGGCGTGCGGGGCGTGGTGGATTCCGGAGCACGGTGCCGTGGGTGCTGCCTGGGCTGCCTCCGTGGCGGGTTGGGGTCAGTTCCTAGGCCAAACCCTGTCCTACAACCGGCTCCGCTGACCGCCCGTTCACTTCAGGTCCCGGAAGTCCACCACCCCGAGGGGGCGCTCCGACTCAAAGCCTTCGCCGGCCTCGCATCCGATGAGGCGTCCCATCTGGGAAAGGCGGCTTCGGATTTGGTCTAGGAAATCCGGCGTACTGATTGGCGTAGCCGGCTCGTCAGCGGCATCGGGTCCGGCATCGGGCCGATGGAACTGGGTTTTGAAAGCCAGCACGGCAGCCATCTTCGTCTCGGCGAAACCGGTGACATCCACCACGAAATCCGGGTCGCGCCAGCGGTCCTGGATGTAGTAATAGAGTTGCGGCGGGCGCCACGGATGCTGGGGCTGGCCCGTGAGGCGGTCCGAGGTCTCGATGCGGCGCAAGCCGCTGAGAAAACAGGCCCGGGTGACCAGCTCTGAAGCCCGGGCGTGGTCGGGATGGCGGTCGCTCCGGGCATTTGCCAGCACCACCTGAGGGCGCAGCCGCCGCAACACCTCGATGACCTGGCGGAGCGCGGCCTCATCCGTCTCGAAGAAACCGTCCGGAAGTCCCAGTTGCTCCCGGCAGCTGAGCCCGAGGATCCGGGACGCTTCGGCCGCTTCAGCGGCCCGGGTGGCCGCTGTGCCGCGTGTACCCAGTTCGCCCCGGGTGAGGTCCACGATGCCCGTGGCGGCCCCTTGGGAAGCGAGCTTTGCCAGGACACCTCCGGCGGAGAGCTCCACATCGTCCGGATGGGCTCCGAAGGCCAGCAATGCCAAGCCCGGTCCCGTTGGGGAATGCAATTCCATGGGGCAAAGTTACTTTACCTGAGCGCAGGGGGTGCTTTTGAACCAAATGCGTCCGACCTTGTTCCCTGCACAGATCCCATTGCACATTGCCCATGGCCCCTTCCCTTGCTGCCCACTCTCCCACCGACGCGCTGGTCATCGGCGCAGGTTTTGCCGGCATCGCTGCTGCGACCGCGTTGGCGGCCGACGGATTCTCGGTGGACGTACTCGAACGCCATGACCAGCCCGGCGGCAGGGCACGGTCCTTCCGAGCGGAGGGCTTCCTCTTCGACATGGGGCCCAGTTGGTACTGGATGCCGGACGTGTTTGAGCGGTACTTTGCCCGGTTTGGGTCCGAGGTCACGGCGGAGCTGAACCTGGTTCGGTTGAGCCCTTCGTACCGGGTGGTGTTCGAGGATGGCCCGGTGGACATCCCCTCCGACATGCAGGCGCTGGAGGCCTTGTTCGAGTCCTTGGAGCCGGGCGCTGGACTCCGGCTGCGGGCCTTCCTGGCAGAAGCGCGGACAAAGTACGACATCGGCATGGGCACCTTCGTCTGGAAGCCGGCCCACTCCGTTTGGGAATTCGCCAGTTGGCAGACCCTGCGCGACGCCATGCAGCTGACCCTGTTCACCTCTTTCAGCACGCACGCGCGCAAGTACTTTCAGCACCCGAAGTTGTTGCAAATCATCGAGTTTCCGGTTCTTTTCCTGGGGGCCAAACCCGAAAAAACCCCCGCCCTCTACAGCCTGATGAACTACGCCGACTCGGCCTTGGGGACCTGGTACCCGATGGGCGGGATGCACGAAATCGTCCGGGCCATGGTGCGGGTGGCCGAGCGCCACGGCGTCCGGTTCCGCTATGGGAAGGAGGTGGCCTCCATCACCGTGGCGCAGGGGCGCGTCTCCGGTGTCACCACGCGAGATGGGGTCCAGTGGGACGCCCCGGTCGTCATCGGCGCGGGGGACTACCACCACATCGAGCAGGAGCTGCTCCCCCAGCGCTGGCGCCGTTACGACGAGACCTACTGGAACCAAAGGACCCTGTCCCCCAGCTCCCTCCTCTTCTACGTGGGCCTGGACCGGCGCGTCCCCGGGCTGCTGCACCACAACCTGTACTTCGACACCCCCTTCGGTCCCCACGCCGAGACCATCTACGACACCCACCGCTGGCCGGAACGCCCCCTGTTCTACGTGAGCGCCCCCAGCGTGACCGACCCCGACGTGGCCCCAGCCGGGGGAGAGAACCTCTTCTTCCTGATCCCGGTGGCCCCGGGCCTGACCGACACCCCTGCGCTGCGCGACCGGTACTTCGGGGAGCTTTGCGATCGTTTGGCCCACCACACCGGCGTCGACATCCGGCCCCACATCGTCTACCAGCGGAGCTACGCACACCGCGAATTCACGGAGGATTACAGCGCCTTCCGCGGCAATGCTTACGGCCTGGCAAACACCCTGCTGCAGACCGCCTTCCTGAAGCCCCGGATGCGCAGCAAGCTGCCCGGCATGTTTTTTACGGGCCAACTCACGACCCCCGGACCCGGCGTTCCGCCCAGCCTCATCAGCGGCGAAGTGGTGGCAGCCGAAGCAGCCAAGTACCTGCGAAAAGCGGGGCGTGCGCCCGGTCCAAATGTTAAATCCGATGCGGCGCGTGAACCGATGGCCGCTACGCTGGGTTAAATTGCGCGATGGGAAGTTTGGCCTTATACGACCGCGTTTGCAGGGATTGCAGCGTCCGTACCACCCAGGCGTACAGCACGTCTTTCTCGCTCGGCATCCGTTTTCTGGGGCCTGAACTGCGGGAAGCGATTTATGCCATCTATGGATTCGTGCGCTTTGCGGACGAAATCGTGGACACGTTCCACGGACACGACAAGGCCCAGTTGCTTGCCCGCTTCAAGACGGACACTTACGAAGCATTGGAGGTGCGCATCAGCATGAATCCCATTTTGCACGCATTCCAACGCACCTACCACACGTATGGTCTCGAGCGTGAGCACGTGGATTTGTTCCTGCGCAGCATGGAGTGGGACCTGGACCGCTTGCGATACGACCGAGCGGATTACGATGCCTACATCGT
>CAYONT010000012.1:38208-48365 GCA_964405405.1 uncultured Comamonadaceae bacterium
ATGAGGCCTCTGCGGAACGGTTTTTTGAGCAAATGGAACGCGCGCGGCGGCAACGTCCCAACGACGCCACGTTGCTGGGGTTTCACGCTGCGGCAGGGTTGATTCTGGCGAACCACGGATGGAGTCCGCTGGCGAAATGGCAATCGTTTACAAAGTACCGAGATCAACTGGAAAACGCCATCCAGCGGGTCCCTCAACAGCCGGACCTGCGGTTGATCCGACTCGGGGTGCAGCGCAATGCTCCGGGGTTTCTGGGATACCAAGGCCAAATCGCAGAAGACACGCGCCGTTGTCGAGAAGCCCTGCGCCAAGGGCACTGGGCTGACCAGCCGGCTTTCGCACAGTTCGTGCAACGTACCTTGGACAGTCCCACGCCTTGAAGATGTCTAACCCGTCGCCCACCGCACCCTCTTCTTCCGCCCATATGTCCCCAGCGCCAGAACGGTCTGCAGCGGCCACCGAATGGGTGGTCCTGGTCGATGATATGGACCGCGAACGGGGCCAGATGGAGAAAATGGAGGCCCATCGCGCCGGAGAATTGCACCGGGCGTTCTCGGTGTTTGTGGTGAACGGTGCGGGGGAACTGTTGCTCCAGCAAAGGGCTTGGGAGAAGTACCATTCGGGGGGGCTTTGGACGAACACGTGTTGCAGCCATCCGAGACCCGGGGAACCGGTGGAGGCGGCGGCGGTGCGGCGTTTGCGGGAGGAGATGGGTTTGGCCTGCGCATTGAAGCCGGCTTTCCAGTTCGTCTACCGGAGTGCGCTGGACCACGGGCTGGTGGAGCACGAATTCGACCATGTGTTCATCGGGCGGACGGATGGGGTGCCGGTGGTGAACCGGGCGGAGGTGGCGGACTTCAGGTACGCGGGTTGGGAGGTGGTGGCGCGGGAGATGGCGGAGGCGCCGGAGCGGTTCACGGCTTGGTTCCGGATTTGCTTCGCGGAGGCGCGGAGCAGGGTGGAATCGGGGGAAATGGGGGCGGCATGGAGCGGGGGGTGAGGGCCGGGGAGCGGGGGCGGGCTGTGGTCGTTGGCGCCGGGGTAGCGGGGCTGGCGACGTCGGTGCGGCTGGCTGCGGCGGGGTGGGCGGTCACGGTTTTGGAGGCTGCGGACGGGCCCGGCGGCAAGTTGCGGGAGGACCGGTGGGGTGGCTGTCGGTTTGACCTGGGGCCCTCGTTGTTTACTTGGCCTGCCCTGGTCGAGGAGGTAGACGCCTGTGCCCGGGAGGCAGCGGGTCGGTGGGGGGAAGCCTGGGCGGACCGGTTGCCACCGAACTTCGTTTATGAACGGCTGGACCGGTCGACGCATTACTTCTGGCCGGAGGGAAGAAGTTGGGTGGCGTGGGCGGATCCAGACCGACGGGGAGAAGGGCTGTCTCGCGAGGAGCAGGAAGCGATGACCCGGTACCTGAAAGACAGTGCCGATTTCTTCGAGGCCACCCGGGGGGTCTTCCTCGAGCAGAGCATCCACGAATGGCACACCGGGGTGGCCCGTCGGTTGCGGCCCGTTTGGGGCATGTTGCACCGGCTGCCCTGGTTGGGAACCCTGCATGACCGCAACCGCAAGTACCTCGGGGAGGCCCGCTGGGTGCAGTTGTTCGACCGTTACGCCACCTACAACGGTTCCGACCCATACCAAGCCCCGGCCATGATGCAGGTGATCCCGCATTTGGAATACGGCATGGGCACGTTCTACCCCCGGGGCGGCATGTACCGCATCACGGAGCACCTGCATGCGCTGGGCATGGCACTGGGCGTGAACTACCGATTTGAGACAGGGGCAGAGCGCATCTTGCACAGTGGCGGTCGTGTCCAAGGCGTTCGCGATGTCGCCGGCACGGTACATCCCGCTGAGGTCGTGGTGTCAGGCGCGGACCTGCAACCCACCTACCGGAAGTTGTTGCCGGACGTGCGCTCTCCTGAGCGGATTCTCCAACAACCTCGCTCTACCAGCGGAGTCATCTTTTACTGGAAAGTGGCTGGCTCCTTCCCTGCGTTGCACCTTCACAACCTCTTCTTCAGCGCGGACTATGCCCGTGAGTTCCAGGAAATCCGGGAGGATGGGGCACCGCTCACCGATGCCACTGTGTACCTGAACATAACCTCCAAGTTGACCCCGGAGGATGCGCCTGAGGGCTATGAAAACTGGTTTGTGCTGGTAAACGTCGCCGCGCAGGAGACCCCGATGGACGACTTGCGCTTAGGCCAAATCCGTTCCCAAACGCTCCTTCGCATCGAGGGCAGTCTCCGCGCTGCGGGCGCTTGGTCCGCTCCCGGCTCGCTCGAGGATTGCATCGTCGGGGAGCGGGTGCGCATGCCACAGGACATCGCGCGGGAGACGGGATCTTGGCAGGGGGCGCTGTATGGTGCTGCTTCCAACAATGCCCTGTCCGCTTTTCTCCGGCATCGGAATCGCTCCACGGACATCGAAGGATTGTACTTCTGTGGCGGCAGTGTGCATCCGGGCGGGGGCATCCCCTTGTGTCTGCTCAGCGCCCGCATCACGGCTGAGCTGGTGGAAACCGCATCCCACCGGGCACCAGGCCGCATGGCGCTCTGGATCATCGGCATCCTGCATGCGGTCGGCATCGCGGGCATGGCCCTGGGCGAGGCGGCCCGGCTCCTGCCCTTCACGCCGGTGACGCTGCTGGTCTCAGGCGGCCTGGTCCTGTACCACCTCCGCCGGTCCGCCCACTGGAGCTGGTGGGCCGTGGCCGCCGGGGGCTTCCTGTCCGAGGTCGTCGGCGTCCAAACCGGCTGGCTCTACGGAACCTACGCTTACGGGACCGGGCTGGGACCGGGGTGGATGGGTGTGCCCTGGCTCCTCGGCTGGCTCTGGCTCGTCCTGCTCCTGTGCACCCACGCGCTAACGGAGGCCCTCCTCCCCCATCTGGCACGCCGGGTTCCCCTCCGGGCCGCCAGTAGCCGCTGGCTCCGGGCCGCCGGCGTGGCCACGGCCATGACCGCCCTGGACTTCCTGCTCGAACCCGTGGCCATACGCGCCGGCTGGTGGACCTGGGCCGACGATGTCGTCCCCGCCTCCAACTATATCAGCTGGTGGGCCGTCTCCTTCTTGCTGTCTGCCCTGTTCCTACCCTACCCAGCCACCCCGAACACCCGGGCGGCCCGTCGGGTGGCCATCGGGCTCTGGATCACCTTTTTTGTCTTCTTTTTGACCTTAATTTGCTTGCCATGGACCCGCTGATTGCTGTCTTGGTGGTGGTGGCGACCTTTGTCGCCATGGAAGGCGTCGCCTGGGCGGCGCACAAGTACTTGATGCACGGATGGATGTGGTACTTCCATGAGGACCACCATGTGCACCAACCCGGGTTCTTCGAGAAGAACGACGCTTTCTTCCTCATCTTCGCCGTACCCAGTGCGCTGTGCATTGCAACCGGGATGATGGCCGGTGGGGATGTGCGCGTTTGGATTGGGGCTGGGATTGCGCTGTACGGTTTGGCCTATTTTCTGGTCCATGACGTCTTCATCCACCAGCGGTTTCCTTGGTTCAAACGCACGGAGAACGCTTACTTCATGGCGATTCGCAAGGCCCACAAGGTGCACCACAAGCACCTCGGACCGGAGGATGGTGAGTGTTTCGGAATGCTCTATGTCCCGCCCCGTTACTTACGTGAGGCACGTAAGGCCCTGAAATCGAAGCGTCAACAACCGATTGCATGAAGGGACTTTACTTGCTGGTGGATCTCGCGGTATTCGCTGGTCCCTTCGCGCTGAGCTTCGATCGGAAGGTACATTTTGTGAGCAGTTGGCGTTCGTTCTGGCCTGCCAACTTGCTGGTTCTCGCCGGATTCATCGCATGGGACATCTCCTTCACCCGGGCGGGCATTTGGGGATTCAATCCGGACCACCTCATCGGGGTAAACTTGGCCGGATTGCCCATCGAAGAGTGGTTGTTTTTCATCGTTGTGCCCTATGCCAGTGTGTTCACGTACGCCACCCTCAAGGCCTACCTCCGGCACCGAAATCCCTTTCGATGGAGCCACTTTTCGCTGTCCTTTGCCGCCTTTGTGGTCTGCATTTGGCTGGCGATTCACTTCCAAGGTGCCCGGTACATCGAAACCTCTGCGTGGCTCACCGCTGCTGGCCTGCTCTGGGTCATGGCCACCCGTCAGCTTTGGATGGCTTGGTTCTGGCTGGCCTTTCTCGTGCTCATCGTGCCCTTCGTCCTGAGCAACGGTGTGCTCACCGGAATCACCTTCTGGGAGTATCCGCTGTTGCATCGAGATGCCGCCTCGATTGCGGACCACATCGTTTGGTACAACCCGGACCACAACACCGGCTGGCGCATCTTCTCGATGCCTGCGGATGATTTGGTCTATGGTTTTCTGCTGTTGGGTCTGAACGTGGGACTGTTCGAGGCGTTGGAACGGCGGCGGCTCGGACGTGTCTACGATTCTTACTGACCGAGGCCGTCAGTCCTTCACGGGACCCGTCCGGCCGATGAGGGTGGTCCGCACTGCGTGGTGATCGCTTAGCCGGGCCCCGACTTTTTCGAATCGAACCGCTTCAAGCGCTGGACTGTGCATGATGAAGTCGATGCGCAAGGACGGCAGGTCTCCGATATAGGTCCCTCCCAATCCGGACCCATGGGTCGCAAAAGCATCGACCACATGTCGCCGAAACTGTGCCATGGCATACGAAACTGGGGTGTCGTTGAAGTCCCCGCACACGATGACCGGGTGGGGACTGGCCTCGACGAAATCCGCCAACTGCTCCGCCTGAACGGCGCGTTTCTCCCACGCTTTTCGCATCCGGCGCCACAACCGGGCGCGCTCTCCGGCATCAGGACCCCGACGCACCGCTTCATAATCCTGCTGATCGAAACGGATCGAACTCAAGTGGGCATTGATGACGCGGATGGTGTCTTCACCGATCTTCAAATCGGTGGCCAGAGCCGCATTGTCTTTGTCATTCTCAAAGCGGACCTGCACCGAGCCCACCACAGGATAGCGGCTCAGGGTCACCAAGCCCATCCGCTTTTCTTGGGAAACTCCTGTTCCAAACTCCGTGTCTGCGTGCTCTAGTCCCAGACGCTCCTTCAAAGTTTCCAACGTCAGAAATGGTTGTTTGCCGGCTTCGAGGAAACATTCCTGGATGCACAGAATGCCGGGAGTCGCCATTTCCATGGTGGCGAGAATCTCATCCCGGGTTTGGGCTCCGCCCAACCAACCAAACCGATCGAACTGACGCACGTTCCAGCTCATGATTTGAAGGGAATCCCGCAACGGTGCATCCAAAACCTGGTGCCCCCCTTGGAGCGCTTCGTTCTCGCTGCCACTGCCGCCCCAGGTAACCCGTACGTGGGACCAGGTGATGATACAAACCACCAGCGGCACCACCAACCCTGCAAACCGGCCCTGCAACAACCGCCACATCATCCCCAAAACCAGCAGCAGCAGGGCCCAAGGATAGACCAGGCCTGCCGGCGCGAGGTAGGGAAACTCCGCAGGGCTCACCCGGGTGGCAACTTCGGCCGAGATGACTCCCAACTGACCAGGCACCAAGAGCAAACCACTCCCCCAGCCAGACCAGCCCATGGACGTCCGACTCGACTTCCCCCCTTTGCCCGGCTTGCCTGCCTTGCCTGCCTTGCCCATCAGCTTTTGTTCGACTGGCGGAACAAAAAGTCCTTCTCTTCAGCGGAGAGTCGGTCGTAGCCGTGACGGGCGATTTTGTCCAAAATCGCGTCCAACCGGGCTTCCCGTTCCCGCTTTTCGAGATTGAAATCCTCGTCTGATTTGAAGCGTGGCCCCGGAGCCGGCCGGCGCTTCCACCAATTGCGGCGCGGCCCAGATACCACGCGCATGCCGCCCCCCCAAGGCAACCAAGTAAACAATGGGTCCAGGATGCGTTCCAACCAGCGTGTCAAGTCCCTGCCCAATTGCCATTGCTTGGTCCAAACATAACCGAACAAGGCCCCGCCCAAGTGGGCCAGGTTGCCACCTGCGTTCTCCCCATTCCCCAGAGCGAAGTAGTCCAGCAGCACATAAACCAGGGCGATGTACTTCAGCGCAACCGGTCCCAGGAGAATCAGGTGAACCCGTCGCTCCGGCACATACGTCGCCACCGCCACAAAAACCGCCATCACTGCGGCGCTGGCCCCGAGGGCAAAATCCCCCGTCCGCAGCCCCGGAAAAGCATTGAGCATCAGCGCATAAAAGAGCCATCCCGCCCAACCACCGGCCAGATACACCGCCAGCAGCTTTCGCGCTCCGAGTTCCTGCTGAAACATCCGTCCCATCCACCACAAAAGCAGCATGTTGAAGGCCAAATGCCACACATCAGCGTGCACGAAAACATGCGTGAAAACCGACCATGGCCGCTCCCGGAGGATATCCCACCGCCACGAGGTCGCCAACCCGATTCCCTCGCTGCTTCCTGCTCCGAACGAACCACCGCCCCCCAAGCCCAAACGAACCAACAACTGCCATGTCATCACGGCTGCGAAAACCAGCACGTGGAAAATGACCAGCCGAGTCAGCAAATCCCCCCGGCGCCAAATGATCTTTGCTTCACCCCAAACCATGCGCCTGTTGCATCAATAGAAGGTTCCCCGGTCCCGTTGCCATGCCCGCAGCAAGATAAATCCAAACAACATCCCCCCGAGGTGGGCAAAGTGGGCAATCTGGCTGCTCAGGCCGGATTGCAGTCCTAGGAAAAGTTCCAGCAGACCGTAGATGAGGACGAAGTATTTGGCCTTGATGGGCATCGGGGGGAAAAGCAGGAACAGTTGGGTGTTGGGGAAGAGCATGCCGAAGGCGAGCAAAAGTCCGAAAACGGCGCCAGATGCGCCGACCACTCGTCCGAACAAGTTCTCTGTGAACCGATAAGCCTGGGCATCGGACCAACCGGGTTGGAGGATGTCCTCCCATGCGGGGAAGAAGCTGCCGTATTGCAGGTAGATCTCCCAACCGATGACGAGCTCGTGCAGGAAAAATCCGCCGAGTCCGCTGATGATGTAGTATTTCAGGAAGCGCTGACCGCCCCAAACGCGCTCCAACTGGCTGCCGAACATGTACAGGGCGTACATGTTGAAGAAGATGTGCGACAGGCCCCCGTGCATGAACATGTGGGTGATGACCTGCCACGGCCTGAAGAAGGGGGAACCGGGATAGGTACCGGCCAGCATGGGAATGGCCACGTCTTCTCCGACCACCCAGGTTCCCAAGAAGAACAGGATGTTCAGGATGATGAGCTGCTTGACGACGGGCGGGGTGTTGTTGAACATTTACTGGAACCGATCCTGGATTTCGGCCGCTTCAAAGGTAACAAGGACGGGCCGGCCGAAAGGGTCGAGCCCGGGAACAGAGCAGCCGAATAAGCGATCGAGCAAATCGGACATCTCTAGGGTGGACAGCCTGCGTCCCGGTCGGTAGGCCCCGGCCCGCGCCCACTGGGCGGCCACCCACTCCGCCCGGGTGATGCCGGTCTCTGGGTCCCAGTCTGGATCGAGGGCGGCTTCGATCAACTGGCGAACGGAGGCTTCTCCTTCGGCCGGAACCCCAGACACCTGAACGCCCCCCTCCGTGATTTCCATCTGGAGCCCCAGCGATTGGAGCCAGGACTGGTTGTCGGCAAGCCAGTTGCGCTCAGCCGCTCCCAACTCGATGGTTTCCGGAAACAGCAGTTGCTGGACGAGTGGTTTGTTGTTTCCCGCTCCCAAGGCCAGCACCCAACGTTCGAAAAGGACGCGGGTGTGTGCCCGGGCGATGTCCACCAGGACCAGGCCAGACCGCACGGAGGTCACAATGTAACGCTGTCGAAACTGGAACATGGGCCGGATGTCCTCCCCTTGCAACCCCTCGTTTTGGGTAGATTCCTCGGCGGCGGGCGGCAGGGCATCGGGCCAGCGCATCACCTCTCCCCATGCCTGGCGCGCGGGGGCGCCGGGCACCGAACCCACTCCACGCCCGGGGGCTCCGCCGCCCAAATTCCGCTGCGGCTTGAAGGGATTGTACAGAGGGTCCACCGCGATGCGGGGCTCCTCTGGCAGGGGTGCACCCGCCCGCGGAAGCGCAATGTCAAAGGCGGATTCCTGATCGAAATCGATGGAGGGGGCGACGTGGAAACGGCCCAAGGCGCGGCGAACCGCTGGCAACAGCAACTGGTAGATGGTCCGTTCTTCCTCAAACTTGACCTCCACCTTGGTCGGGTGGATGTTCACGTCCACCCGCGCCGGATCGATCTCCAAGAACAGCACATAGAAGGGGTGACTACCGGGCGGCAAGACCCCTTCGTACGCCTCCAGGATGGCCTTGTGGATGCCCGCATGCTTGATGAACCGCTGGTTCACAAACAAGAACTGCTCTCCACGGACTTTGCGGGCATGGGCGGGCTTTCCCACAAAACCGGTGACATTGACCACATCCGTTCTTTCCTCCACCGGCACCAAACGTTCGTCGTACTTCGCCCCGAAAACGCCGACCACCCGCTGTCGCAGCGAACCGGGCTTGAGGTGAAAAAGCTCCGAGCCGTTCGAAAACAACTTGAACGCAATCTCCGGATGGGCCAAGGCCACGCGCTGAAATTCGTCGATGATGTGCCGCAGTTCCACCGCATCCCCTTTGAGAAACTGACGGCGGGCTGGGACATTGAAAAACAAGTTCTTGACCGAAATCACCGTGCCTTCTGGTGCCGCACAGGGTTCATGGGCGGTGCATTGGGAACCCTCCATCTGCACCCGCGTCCCCAACTCCTCCCCCCGCTTGCGGGTGCGCAATTCCACTTGGGCGATGGACGCCACCGAGGCCAAGGCCTCGCCCCGGAACCCCTTGGTCGCGAGCTGGAACAGGTCGTCTGCGGATCGCAGCTTCGACGTGGCGTGCCGATCAAAGCACCGCAACGCGTCTGCGAAAGTCATTCCGGAACCCTGGTCCAAGACTTGAATCAGCGTCCGTCCTGCATCCACGACCCTTACCTCGATGCGCTCCGAACCCGCGTCCACCGCATTCTCCATCAGCTCCTTCACAGCCGAAGCTGGGCGCTGGATGACCTCCCCTGCGGCGATTTGGTTCGCCACATGGTCCGGCAATTGCACGATGCAATCTCCGACCGACTGCGCGGTGCCTACCTGCCCGTCATCCCGCATCCCGCAACCCTTTGAGCAGCGTGTCCCAGTCCTTTTCTTCGGCCCATTTCCAGCCGCGGTAGACCAAATACCCCAGCGCCAAAATCCACATCGTCACGCGCAGGGCGTACAACCGGGCGCCCCGTTGGACCGCGCGGCGGCGTTCCTCCCGAGACCCTGGGGCCGGAGCGCCGGTGCGGCCCCGGCGAAACCGAATCGCCTGGGGCGAGGGCTGTGACGAGTGGGCCTCCCCTGTTGCAACATCGGCACCCAACACCTCCGCTTCGATCCGGGCCTTGCGGGCCTCCCACTCTGGATGGGACGCCGGCGCGTGCCGGGACCGGAACCGGAACTCCCGCGGCTGGGTCCGGACATTCCGGATGATGCTCTTCAACTTGGGCGGTTGCATTGCCACGAAGTTAGGTCAACCGGCCGTGCCTTGGGTCGACCAAGCTGCCCAAACCTCCTCCACGGTTTTGGCGCCAGGGTAGCACTGCAACACCCGCTCCAACACCCGCTCTACCGTCGCATCGGGGCACGAAGCTCCGCTCGTCAACAAAACCGTGGGCACCCGCCCAGGAGTCCGTTGGGACCAGGGACCCGGGGACACCACCACCGACCCCGCGTGCAAATCGAAGTGCTCGATGCCCCCTTCATCGAAGATGCACTTCTCGTTGTGAATGAAGTAAGTAGGGGCTCTCTGTTCAATGAGTTCCACAAGGTGGGATGTGTTGGAACTGTTGTAGCCCCCGACCACGATGGCCCAGTCGGGCACCCCCCAAGCCAGCGCCCCCTCCGTCGCCTGTTGGTTGTCCAGCGTCGCGTAGCAAAGCGTGTCCCGGGTGTTCGCAAAACGGCCCGCAGTCTGGGCGCCTTCAATGGCCTGCCGGATGCGGTCGCTGATGGCTTGCGTTTCGGAGGCCAGCATCGTCGTTTGGTTTACCACCCCCACGCGGACCAAATCGCGCTCAGGCACAAATCCAGCACTGGTACGGTCTGGAAACACCTCGAAGAACTGCGACCAAGGGGTGCGACCCTCGATGAATCCACAAAGCCGCTCTGCTTCCTCC
>CAYONT010000013.1:0-45836 GCA_964405405.1 uncultured Comamonadaceae bacterium
TGACAGAGGTAATGGACCGCATCCAACACGTTGGTTTTCCCGACTCCATTGGGTCCTACGAACAAATTCACATGGGGTGAGAAGGCCAAATCCGCTTCAACGTGGCACTTGAAACAATGCAATTGCAACCGCTGGATGTGCATCTCGCAAATTTCTCTAATTTTGCGCCCGATTCGGTAGAACCTTCGTGGAACTTCCGTCGTATGAGCTGACGATACTAACCTACACGGACCCCATGGCCCAGAAGAATTCGAACGAAGAACCTTTGATGGTTCAGGTAGAAGAGGTTTACTCCCGCACCGAGAAGTTTGTTGACCAAAACCGCAAGCCTTTGCTCTATGCAGGAGGAGGTGTTTTGGCAGTGATTATCGGATTGTTGGCATACAAGTACTTCGTTGCCCTTCCTGCCGAGATCCGTGCAGAAGAGGCCATTTGGCGCGCTGAGAACTACATTGAATTGGACTCTTTGGATCTGGCTGTGAATGGTGATGGATTTTCAGCGGGATTGATCGAGGTCATGGAAAAGCACAGCGGAACCAAGGCTGCTTCTCGTGCCGCTTACCGTTTGGGCATCTACTACCGCAGCATGGGGCAGTATGATGAGGCCTTGGATGCTTTTGAGCAAGTTGACGTGGACGACGATGTGGTTCAGGCGCTTGCCGTTGGAGGTGCAGGGGATTGCCATGTGGAAAAAGGTGCTTACGAGGAGGCTGCCAAAGCGTTTGATCGTGCAGTTTCCATCGGTGAAGCTGGAAAAGCCCGGGACGTCATTGCTCCTATCTACTTGTACAAAGCTGCTTTGGCAAAATTGGAACTCGGAGACAAGTCCGGAGCCAAAGCTGACTTGGAAACCATTGTGGAAGAGTATCCAGCGAGCCAAGCTTTTGCCTCTGCGCAGGGTCTGGCGGCTTCCCTGTGAAATTCCAAACTTAACGAGCCCTGTCTCCAATTGTCGGCTTGCTCTCAGGATGCCTAATTTTGAGGCATGGCAACAGAAGGCAAGAACATGAGTTTGTTTGATCGGCAGCAACTGCCGGACAGTGCCCACTTCAGAGTGGGCATTGTTGTTTCTGAATGGAATGAAACCATCACCACGGCTCTTTTACAAGGCGCCCTGGACGTTTTCGCATCTGCAGGGATCTCCGAAGAGCAACTTATGATTCAACGGGTGCCCGGAGCATTCGAGCTTCCGCTTGCCGCAAATTGGTTGTTCGAACACGCAGGAATTGATGGGGTTCTCGTCATTGGAAGTGTAATTCGTGGAGAAACTCCCCACTTTGATTTCGTTTGCGGTGCTTGCGCCCAAGGAGTCATGCAAGTAGGACTTAAATTTGGGAAGCCAGCTATTTTTTGTGTCCTGACGGATGACAATTGGGATCAAGCCAGAGATCGATCCGGTGGTAAACATGGCAACAAAGGCATCGAATGTGCGGTAGCTTGCCTTCAAATGATGCATGCGCATCGGGCAGTCTCCTCCTCCACCATCGCATGAAAGGGATTTGGACCCGCCGCCCACCTTGGTTGGCGATGCTGTTGACTGCCGCCTTGTTGCGGGTTGTATCTGCATTCTGCTCAACAGGCTATTTGATGCATGATGACCACTTCTTGGTGCTCGAGGCGGCAAAATCGTGGTTAGATGGAGAAGACTATAACCTTTGGTTTCCTTGGAATCAAGAAGCTGCTGGTGTGCCCGTGGGCCCGCACCCCGCGAATTTTGCATACGTGGGGACGCAGTTTGTTGTCCTTGGGTTGCTCGAAATGCTCGGGGTTGAAAGCCCGTTGATGTTGGCCTTGGTGATTCGTTTATTTCATGGTTTCTACAGTTTGCTCATTCCGGTTTTGGGTTGGAAAATGGCGGAGAGAATGGCGGGGAATGAGGCCGCCAAGTGGGTGGGCTGGTCCTTGGCTTTGTTGGCTTGGATGCCATTGCTTTCTGTCCACCAATTGGTGGAGATGGTTTGCATTCCCCCCCTCATGCTGAGTTTTTGGTGGTTGGTTCGGGTTCCTAGGGCGAATTGGAACTTCAAATCACTCTTCATTGCAGGGGCTTGGCTCGGACTGGCCATGGGGTTGCGATACCAGTTGGGATTGTTCGCATTGGGTTTGGGCGTGGCACTTGTTTGGACAGATGATGGCAAACGCAATCCAAAATGGATTGGCGAGGTTCTTCCTCTTGCGCTTTCATCCGGCATAGTTTTCTCCTTAACACAGGCAGCAGATTGGTGGGTTTGGGGAGAACCTTTCGTTCAACTGCGTGCCTATTTCGGCTACAACACCACCCATGCTACTGCTTATCCACAAGGTCCCTGGTATCAATATTTCTTGACGCTTGGAGGGTTGCTCATACCACCAGTTTCGATTGCTTGGATGTTCGGATTCGGTAGAATGGTCCGGAAGTGGTTGTGGATGTCACTCCCTGTCATCCTCTTCTTTGCCTTCCATAGCATCTACTCCAACAAACAAGAGCGGTTCATTCTGCCCATGGTTCCTTGGCTGGTGTTGTTGGGGACCATTGGGTGGCGGGACTTTCTGGCCCATGTGCCGGTTGGATCATCGTGGATCAAATGGGATCAATGGAGCTGGCGATTTGCATTGGTGGTGAACATGATCGGGTTGGCATTTTTGACTCCTGCAGCGTTTAAAGCGGCACGGGTAATGGCGATGGACACGTTGTACAGGCAAGGGGATCTGATGAATTTTGTGGCTGTAGAAGTCGATTCAGCCTCCATGCCTCCAAGGTTTTACAGTGGACAATGGTCTCCTTACTATGCTCATTCCATGGAAGCAAATCCAGCGAATGAAAAGCGAGTGATGTGTCGAAACTCCGCGAGGCCTTTCCCAAATTATTTGCTTTTTTATGGCAATGAACACATTGCTGAACGGATTGAGGAATACAAACTTGTCTTTCCATCCATGAGCTATGTTGGGCAGGCCCCTCCCGGGAGATGGGATCGGGTGCTTGCATTCCTCAATCCCATCAATCGAGCAGAAAGGGTGATGATTTATCGGATCGACCCCAGTACGGAATGCCCTGACCGTGCCGCAGAATAAAACCCAATCAACCCTCCACAAATTTTCACTTCGTGATGAAACGTTTTCTTATGGTAGTTTTTTTGACGGGTGTATTCCTCGCACCGGACTACATGAGCGGCCAATATCCCGGTTGGCAGCAACGGGCGGATTATTCCATGCACGTTCATCTAGACACCGCTTCGCACCGGGTACAGGGTCGAACGGAGTTGATCTACTATAACCAAAGCCCAGATTCGCTGAATCAGCTTTTTTTTCATCTTTTTTTTAATGCTTTCCAACCGGGAAGTATGATGGATGTTCGAAGCAGGACCATTGAAGATCCAGACCCCCGTGTGGGCGAGCGGATTTTCATGTTGCCCGAATCAGAATGGGGTTGGAGCCATGTCAGCCACATGACCGTGCAAGGAAAGCTCGTTCAACCCATCCATGATGAGACGATCCTCCAAGTCCCGCTCAATCAACCCATTGCCCCCGGGAAAAAAGTCACCATATCCTTTGACTGGGAAGCCCAAGTTCCAAGACAGATCCGAAGGTCCGGATGGCGTAACGCCGAGGGGATCGAGTATTCCATGACACAATGGTTTCCGAAGATTTGCGCATATGATCATATGGGATGGCATTCCAACCCATACATAGGCCGAGAATTTCATGGTGACTTTGGGAATTATGACGTTACCATTGAGCTGCCCAAAGGATGGAAAATGGGGGCAACTGGGGTTCAGCAATCCACAAAGTCATCATCGGAGGGTGTTTTCCGATGGAAGGCTGAGAACGTGATTGATTTTGCATGGGCTGCAGATCCTGATTATGTCCATGTTTCTCAACAGGTTGGAAAAACAGTGCTTCATTTTTATCACCAGCCCCATCCGGAACACGATGCTGCATGGGAAGCACTTCCTACTCATACGGCAAGGGCGATGGATTTCTTGAGCAAGCTCATCGGACCTTACCCCTACCCTAGTTATTCAGTCATACAAGGTGGTGACGGTGGAATGGAATATCCTATGGCTACCTTGGTGACGGGACATCGAAATCTGCGCAGTTTGGTCGGAGTGACGGTACATGAGTTGGCTCACTCATGGTTTCAAGCCCTACTCGCCACCAATGAAACCCTGTATCCATATATGGACGAAGGATTCACGAGTTATGCTACAGCACTCTGCATGGCTCATCTTTTTGCCAATGGTGGAAATACCTCGCCCCACCAACCGGCTTACTCAGGTTATGTCCAATTGGTGAACAACGGCAATGAAGAACCCTTGAGTACGCATGCCGATCATTACATGACCAATGGAGCCTACGGAACAGCTTCCTATTCCAAAGGGGAACTGATGCTCGCGCAATTGGCTGGAATCATTGGGGCAGAGGCCCGTGACGCGGGATTGCAACGTTATTTTCAGGAGTGGGCTTTCAAGCATCCCGGCCCCCAGGATTTCATGCGCTGCATGGAAAAGGAATCCGGACTGGAATTGGATTGGTACCTTCAATATTGGGTAAATACCACCCATGCGATTGATTATGCTGTTTCCGGAATTTTGGAACGCCCAAACGGGGTCGATGTTACGCTCGTCCGGTTGGGCAATATGCCCATGCCTCAAGACGTTTTGGTTGTCTTTGAAAATGGAACCCAACAGAGATTCCACATCCCTTTGGTCATGATGCGAGGCCATCGTCCTTTGCGTGCTGATGAAACCTTGCTGCCGGATTGGCCTTGGACCCATCCAGAATATAAGTTTTCCATTCCTACCAATACGGAGGTTCATGGACCCGTGGTTCGGGTGGAAGTTGACCCTGATCGACGGATCATGGATGTTCAACGCTCAAACAACCAATTGGAGCTTCAAACAGGGGTATTGCGGTCCATTCAAAGGCCCATTCATTAGACATGAATCCGTTCAGATCTCATTGGTACATTCTGACCGCTTTCTGGATGGCATGTCAGGCTCCTCATCCATCTGATAAAAAATCTCAAACCATTGCCATGCAGCGTGCCACGGATTACCATAGTTACAGTCGTATGGAGGAGGCCAAAACAACCCACTTACACTGGGATGCCGATGTTGATTTTGAGACACAAAGCATCCAAGCTACTGCGCACTACAAGATCTTGGTGGCTGAAGATGCAAAGCGCATCATCTTCGATATCCAAGGGCTGCTAATTGATGACGTTCTTGTCGATGGATTGCAGGTCGATTACCAAATTGGATCTGAACAGCCCTTCCTGGGACAACCGCTTGTTGTTCCCATAACCCCCTCCTCGAAAGAAGTTACCATCCGGTACAAAACAGGCCAAGATGCGGCGGCCTTGCTTTGGGTTGAGGGAGATTCTCCCTTTTTGTTCACCCAGAGTCAGGCGATTCTCGCTAGATCTTGGGTACCATGTCAAGATTCCCCTGGCAATCGAATCACCTACACGGCCACGGTCAGGGTTCCAGTTGGAATGATGGCCTTGATGAGCGCCTCCAATCCAACAGGTATTTCCTCAAATGGGATCTATGCCTTCTCGATGGATCAACCCATTCCTTCCTACCTGTTGGCATTGGCTGTGGGGCATGTGGGGTTCCGGTCCATTGGAAAAAGAACGGGAGTTTATGCTCCTGCCCATGTTCTTGATCAAGCTGTTGATGAGTTTGCTGAAATGGAACAAATGCTTGAGGCTGCGGAGGAGCTATACGGCCCTTATGCCTGGGATCGTTATGACCTGCTTGTTTTGCCCGCGGCTTTCCCCTTTGGAGGCATGGAAAATCCCCGATTGACTTTCGTAACACCAACCATTTTAGCAGGAGATCGAAGCTTGGTTGCATTGGTTGCCCATGAACTTGCTCATAGTTGGAGCGGAAACTTGGTTACCAATTCCACGTGGGAAGACTTCTGGCTCAATGAGGGGTTTACGGTTTACTTTGAAAATCGAATCATGGAGGCTGTCTATGGACGAGAGCGAAGTGAGATGCTGATTGCTCTGAGCCACCAAGGTTTGATTGAAGAGGTTGATGCCATCATGGACATCAATCCCGATGACACCCATTTGAAGTTGCATCTGCGTGACCGGGATCCTGATGATGGAATGAACGCCATCGCCTATGACAAAGGATACTTCTTTTTGCGCAGGATTGAAGAGGTGGTGGGGCGACAGAAGTGGGATAGCTTTTTGAAGTCCTATTTCCGGGAGCATGCGTTTACGGGCATGGATACGGAAAGATTCTTGGTTTACTTGCGGGAAGAACTGCTTCAAGACCCCGCCCAGTGGGAAGCTGTTCAAGTTGATGCATGGGTGTATGGACCGGGCCTGCCACCGAATTGTCCGGTGGTTCAAAGCCCCAGGATATCTCAAGTGGATTCTCTGCGAAAGCAGTGGGAGTTGGGGGCGATTTCAACCCGAGAGCTGCCATGGAATGAATGGGTTTATCAAGAACAATATCGATTCCTTTCTCTGTTGTCGGAATCGTTGTCGACGGAGCGATTGCGTGAATTAGACAAAGCGTTTCGCTTAACGGAAACAGGCAACAATGAAATCCTGTTTGTTTGGTTGGAGCGTTGCATTCGCACCGGAAACACGGATGTTTACGATCGGCTGACACGTTTTTTGACTTCTGTAGGTAGGAGGAAGTTTTTGACCCCATTGTACAAAGCGATGTTAGAAACGGACCAAGGTGCCTTGGCTCGAGACATTTACTCGGTAGCTCGCCCAGGATATCACAAGGTGGCCACCTCGACATTGGACCCCCTATTGCTCACGAAGGAGTGAGATCGCCTTCGAAGAAACAAAAAGAGGGGATAGCTCGTGAGCTATCCCCCCTTCTTGTTTCACCACTTCATCACCGCAACAACTCAACCCAACCCGTCAACTCCTTGCGCTCAGCGGATTTACTTCGACTGTAAGCGACCACCCGGTAGAAGTAAACACCATCCTGAGCGAAATGAGTCCCATTCGATGTGGCAGGA
Source organism: uncultured Comamonadaceae bacterium (assembly GCA_964405405.1). Classification (GTDB taxonomy): domain Bacteria; phylum Bacteroidota; class Bacteroidia; order Flavobacteriales_D; family Sanyastnellaceae; genus CAMCYM01. The sequence continues at coordinate 6,976 of CAYONT010000013.1, forward strand.
CCATGCCATGGTTTCTCCAAATCGGTGGTCTCAAAAATGACCTCGTTCCAACGATTGTAGATCTGCATCAAAAATCGATTGGGATCGATGTCTGAGCCTACCACCCGGAATGCATCATTCACCCCATCATTGTTCGGTGAAAAGGCTGTTGGGATGAAGACATTGAACAGATCAAAAATCTCAATCACCCGAGTCACCTGATTGGAGCAGTTGTTCAAATCGATTACCTCCAAAGTAACCGGATAGAGCCCTCCTTGATCAATGGGGAAAACAAATGTCGGATTGGGCTCAACGGCCATCCCTAAATCACCATGGTCTCCGAAAATCCAATTCCACGATACAACATTCAAAGAGTTCACAGCCTCAAAATCAATGGAAGTTTCAGGAACTGTGGTCGGTTGAGGAGAGGCGACGAAACCAACCGCAGGCCTTGGAAACATGCTGATATAATCCTGTTGTGTCCATGAATACTCACAACCAAGCAACGATTCGATCTGAAAGGTCACGCTGAACGAACCTGGCGCATTGTATGTATGAAAAGGCGACCAATCTAAGCTGCCCTCTCCATCACCAAATGTCCACATCCAAGAAGACAGAAGGCTCTGATCAACCTCAGGAATCAACTGGATCACATCGGGGGCACAAGCTGCTGTGGTATCAGACGTGAAAGCTGCAGGAATTGGAGTCTCAACAACCACCAACTGACAAGCTGTGACATCAGGTGTTTCGCAATTGTCAGATAAGGTGACACAGAACTCCCCAGTAGCCACAGGTGCATAAGACAAATTCGCTCCCGTACCTACTGGTATTCCAGACCATGTCCACCCGTATGAGTACCCTACCCCTGAGCCACCTGAAGCAGCTACAGCCTGCAAACTGGCCAATGCTCCTCCGCAAATCAATTCATCTCCCGTTGTTTGTACCAAAAGGGAATCATACACGGTTATGGTTACTGATTGCGGAGCTGAAGTACAACCAATGGCATCGGTTGCGAACACAGTATAGGTGGTTGTCACCACAGGGTCCACCCAAACAGTAGCCCCAACACCCAAACCTTGATTCCATGAATAAACCCAGCTTCCAATGGGGTCCATGGCAGACGCGCAACTCAACATTGTTTGCCCATCAATGCACTGTGTCGTTGGTGGCGTTAGCGTAAAAGACATCGGGATGGGGGCATTCAAAACGATGGGGAAGTTGTAACTACAACTTCCGTCGGGTGTGCTCAATGTGAGTTGGTAATTGCCGGGGGAAAGGCCACCCAACAATTCAAGGCCTCCTCCTGATACCACTTCCTCCACAACCGTGCCGCCGCTGGTCAAGGTCACAATCCAAGGCCCATCAGCAGGTGGGGAAGTCAAGTTTACGGCTACGACACCATCATTCAAAAAGCAGGTTGGCTGAGAAGCCACAGAGAAATCAAATCCAAAGCCTGGTAAGACCATGACTTCATCAGTGGTCCCGCAGTATGGAATATCCTCTGGCTCCACCAGCAAAGTGTAAGTCATCGGGATGCCATCAAACGCCGTTACCGTGGGAGTCGGGCTATTCGGGTCTGATAAGTTCAAAGGAGGGTCCCAAGTCCATGTGTAACCGCAACTTGACCCCCCCCCGCAGGTAACACAGAATTCGATGGGCACATAGTTTCCAGAAGCGCAGGAAACGCTCCCATCTGTATCAATGGATACCGTGAGACAACCTGAGGTGTTGGATGCCGTCCAGGACAATCCCGCGAGGTCACCGGAAACAGGTCCAGCTAGCACGGGTGAGGTAGAGTTGGCTCCATTGTAAACATAAAACTGATCAAAAATCGCATTTTCAACTTGCCCCTGTTCGACCGAAATGGTCATTTGGGTCCCATCACCTGGATTGTCAGGACAGAATGTATACTCCTCGTAAACATTGTTTCCGTAACAAAATTCGAAACTACCTCCTGCATTTCCGCACGCTGAGGTCACTTCACCTGAAAATGCGCCCTGCAATTGAACAGGGTCCTGGCAGAAAATGACGTCTGGTCCTGCGGTTACTGCGTTCCCTAGGCCTGGCACGACTTGAACGATAACGGTTGTGTCCCAAGTGCAACCGAAATTGTTGGTTACAACGTAGTCAAATGGATAAAATCCGGGGGTATCAATTTCCAACTCCACATAATCTGCGTTGAGATCCAACCCTACGACGCCTGGCGTATTCAAAGTCAAATCCCAAAAGCTTGAGTCTGCTTCCAAACCGATGGTCGGCGTGAATGTAGTTACACCCGGAACGATCAATGGATTGAAATCAATGGCCCACTCAAATAGGTAACCATCATCCCCTAACCATTGATCATGGATGTTCAAAGTCCAAATTCCATTGAGAGGACATCCCAACAAATCGCAGAAATCTCCACAAGGCAGGTAAGAACCAGCTGGCACCGTTCCGCCGTTCGCAACTGCCGGATTGCTTGGATCATCTATGATGTAATCCGCGTCCATGTTCCATGTGTAGGTAAACCCCGTACCCGAGGCGGGAATCCCAAGGTCATTACCGCCTAAATCGGGAAACATACACCCGGTTGCATCCGGGCCTCCACTGGGTCCGTTGTCCAACAAAAGCATTTCTTGGCCGTTGGGACATTCCACCCAAATGGTCAAGTCCCCGATGAAGGTGTGCTCCAAAACTGCTGAAAGTCCCAACAGGTCATCGCACTCCGTGACGGTTTGACCTTCATCAAAAAATGTAACCACCAAATCGGATGTGAATGGCACATTCGAGTTATCGGGTAGATTCTGCTCCTCAGAAACGGCAAGCGGGGGCAAAGCTGTCCAGGTCACACTCTGTACAGGATTTCCATCCAAAAATCCAGGCGAACCTGCACAAAGTGGCGTCGAAAAACCTGCGTTAAAAATGGGAATCGTACTCACAAGAACCTGAAAGGGCTCAAGATTGGAGGAGTTACAATTGTTCTCGTCGATGACGACCAAAGTCACCAAATACTCACCAGGAACATCATAGGCATGAGAGGCTGATGGTACCGTTGTCGTCTCGATGGAACCGTCGCCCCAATTCCACAACCAACCTGCCAAGGGGACACCATCGGGTGTAGAACCAGCTCCACTGAATGAAACGGGTTGCTCAGGACAAACGCCAACGCTGTTCGGATTGTCCGCGAAGGCTTCTGGATCTGTGAGATCGAGTTGAGACTGAGGAAAGGTGCATGGTGTTACACAGGACAGTTCAATGGCCCAACCCGTGGCACCAGAGGTCGCCCCGTTGTTACAAAAGAATTGAAATGTCAGACACCCTGTGGGATTGTTCAGTGACGCTGTGGCCGTAACACCCAGAAAATTGTTGCCTGTTCCCGAACCAATCAGGGGTGCTGCCGTCGAATTGCCGTCATAAATGAGCAAGACGTCATTGTTGTTGGGGTTTGCGTTGGTTTGGAGTTGGAAGGCCAAAAACTCCGCTGCGATGGCAGATCCCGGGGTGTCTGGACAAATGGTTATCACGTGATCCGCATTGGTGTATGGTCCACCATTGGGGTCTCCGATAGGCCCATCGTCCACAAACAACCCAGAACATGCCGTGACATCAGGGCCATTGATTTGAAACACCTGCCCAAAAGCTGGTCCATTCATCAACAACCCAAGGGTTGCCCACGTGGTCCACCATGCGAATCCTCGCGCCCCACCGACTGTTGTTTCCAATTGCTTCCTGATCATCGCGTAATCGTTACGGTACCTTGTAAACGTTTTCTCTCACCCGTGGCCAAGGATCGGGTAATCACTTGGTAGGTATAGACCCCATTTTCGACGTAATGGCTTCCCCCTTGGTAATTTCCGACCCATGCACCGTCAAGATCTCGGGTCTCAAAAACTTTGTTCCCCCACCGATCAAGAACGACAAGGTAGAAATCGGATTCGTCAACATCCATCCCATAAAAGGTCCAAGCATCATTGAGTCCATCCATGTCCGGTGTGAATCCCGTCGGGATGAACATGGTAAACTGCTCATTCACTCGCAACACTTGTGTCAAAGAGTCCCTGCAACCCCACTCGTTCCAAACCGAAAGAGTAACAGGATAATCTCCTGACCGATCCGGGGGGAAGTTGAACACCGGTTCCCAGTCTTCCGATTCTCCCAAACCAGCGAAATCCCATTGTTGAAAGGCATTGAATACCGAGTAATTATTGAACTCAAAACGCGTTTCTGGAAGCGTTTGAATCACCGGGTCACTCGAAAATCGGGCTTCTGGAGGTCGAACGGTCACCACCGAAGCTGGTTGAAAGGATGTAAAAACACAGCCATCTACAGAAGTGAGGGTCAATCCCACATCCCATAAACCCTCCTGTATGTAGGTATGGTAGCTATTTCCAATGGCGGATGAACTACCACCATCGCCAAAAGTCCATTGAGCCTGGGCTATGGCCCCCAGATTTTCCTCTTGTCCTTCAAAGGTTACGGTAAAGGGGAAACACCCCCCCAGGCTGTCTGCAGCAAAACTTGCATCCAATGGCGGAGGAATGATCACTTCGACACAACCGGAGATGCTCGGTGTCTCACATGCGTCTGAAACAGCCACGCAGTATTCCGTCGAGACATCTGGCTCGATCCACTGCCCGGCCACATTGAGCCCCTGTGACCAAGTGTAGACGTATGGAGCAAGACCACCTGAGACCATTTCCACACCAATCCAGGCTGAATCTCCAGCGCAAATGGTCGACGATGCGGAATACGTGGCTGAGAGTGGCGGATAAATGTTGACCGAAGTCTGTGCGGAGTTGGTCTCACAGCCAACGGAATAAGTCGCAGATACAGCATATACTGCCGGACCATTGGGACCGACCTCCAAAGATCCAGTGGTGGTTGCTCCCGTGCTCCAATGGAACTGGACATTGCTCGCCGGAGGAGTCAGGACGGGGACCAAGTTTGCCATACCATCAATGCAGATGGTTGTGTCCTGGGAAAGCGTCAGGACGGGTATGACGGGGAGAGCCAAGGAAGCTGTCAAGTCCACTGTACAATTGACATCACTGACAGAAAGGTTGTAGTCTCCCCCTTGCAAACCCGTGAACTGAACGCTGGCGCTGGTGACATTGTACAAGGTGGCCACACTTTCGCCATCCAAGGTTGCCTGTACTGTCCACGGCCCAACGGAACCGGTTGGGGCAATTCCCACGGTGATGGTGCCGTCATTCCCGAAGCAACTAGGGTCAGAAACCGCTTGAATTTCGGCTTCAAAGGAAGGCGTTACCAGCACATCATCCGACGCTGAGCAACCAGGCAGGAAAGACCAACTTGCATTGAGCGTGAACAAAGTGGGTTCTGTCAGCACCGGGACAAGAGGCGAAGGAAAATTCGCCCCGACCAGGTTCGCTGCAGGAGACCAGTCCCAAGTAACCCCTCCCCCATTGGTACATCCTACCGTATACTCCCATTCCGGATAAAAACCACCTCCACAAGATACACTTCCATCTGAAGTGAGTGCCAACGTGAGACATCCAGAAGCGTTGCTCGCTGTGTAAGACAATCCCGCCAAATTCCCTGAAATGGGACCTGCTAAAATGGGGGATGATGTATTGGGACCATCGTAAATGAAAAAGGGGTCAAAGAAATTCTCTACCTGTCCGGCTTGGAACGAAATGGACATAAAAGAACTGCCATCACCCGGATTGTCCGGACAATAAGTTTCTACGATGTTCGCAAAATCACCATAGCACATCGTGTATGCCCCCGCGTCTTCTCCACATTCGGCAGCAGGCTGGCCCAGGATGCTTCCTGCCAATTGTATCTCGTCACACGCGAAGAAATCCGCTCCCGCAGTTACCTGGGGCGGCGCCAACACTTCGAGTTGAATCGTGGTATCCCACGTACAACCGAAATTGTTGGTCACGATATACGTGAAGGGATAACTACCGGGGAGATCAAAAACCAAGTCAACCACATCTGCTTCTGAATCGATGCCCAAAACACCCAATTGCCCCGGGTTGACTGCCCAATAGCTTGAGTCTGCTTCCAATCCGATCGTTGGTGTGAAAGTCGTAACACCGGGAACAATAACCGGGTTGAACTCAATGGCCCACTCAAACAAAAAACCATCATCCCCAAGCCACTGATCGTGGACGTTCAAAGTCCAAATGCCATTCAGAGGACAGCCCAGAAGGTCACAGAAATCTCCACAAGGAAGATAATCTCCAGCGGGCACCGTGCCTCCGTTCGCCACTGCTGGATTGTTGGGATCGTCCATGATGTATTCAGCATCCATGGTCCAGTTGTAACTGAATCCCGTCCCTGTTGCTGGAATGCCCAAGTCATTCCCCCCCAAGTCCGGAAACATGCAGCCTGTGGCATCGGGACCTCCGCTTGGTCCATTGTCCAACAGAAGCATTTCCTGACCATTTGGGCATTCCACCCATATGGTCAAATCCCCAATGAACGTGTGCTCCATGACCGCAGACAAACCGAGCAAATCGTCGCATGAGGTGACGGTTTGGCCTTCATCAAAAAAATCTACAGTCAAGTTGGATGTAAAAGGGACATTGGAGTTGTCGGGAAGGTTTTGTTCTTCAGAAACCGACAAAGGTGGCAGCGCTGTCCAAGTAACGCTCTGAACGGCAGAGCCATCGATGGCCGTAACTTGGTTTGTGCAAATGGGGGACTCAAAGGAGGTGTTGAACTGAGGCAGTGTACTCACGAGAACCTGGAATGGCACCAAATTGGAGGAATTACAGCCGTTATCATCCACAACCACCAGTGTCACCAGATACTCGCCTGGCTCTGAATAGGCATGAGATGCTGAGGGATTGTTGGTGTTCTCGACTGTGCCATCCCCCCAATTCCACACCCATTCAACCAATGGGGAGGCATCTGCGACAGACGCCTCACCCGAGAAAAAAATAGGCTCTTCGGGACAAACCCCTACACTTCCCGGATTGTCAGCGAAGGGAGGCGGGCTTACCAGGGCCAGTGCGGATTGGGGGAAGGAGCAAGGCGTGACACATGACAATTCTATGGCCCAACCGGTCGCGCCCGCTGTAGCGCCATTGTTGCAGAAAAACTGAAAAGTCAGGCAACCGGTTGGATTGTTCAGGGAGGCCGTAGCTGTAACCCCTTGAAAATTGTTACCCGTCCCTTCACCGATGAGCGGGGCTGCCGTGGAATTTCCGTCGTAAATCAACAACACGTCGCTGTTGTTGGGGTTGGCATTGGTTTGGAGAGAGAAAGCCAGAAACTCAGCAGCGATGGCAGATCCCGGTGTATCGGGACAAATGGTTATCACGTGATCGGCATTGGTGTAGGGTCCACCGTTGGGGTCTCCTATCGGACCATCATCTACAAACAATCCAGAACAAGCTACGACGTCCGGTCCATTTACAGGGAACACTTGGGCTTGCAATTGGCCCAAATACCCCACCGATACGAACCAGCCACAAACCGATACCAAGGCCCAAAACCGCCTTTTCTTGAAACCTTTGATCACTTCCATTCGCTTCTTGCTGCGCTTTATAATCGAGAGTCATCCGACACGAAGAAGACGCATGCCCAACGCATTGGTTGCACCCTGAAATGCCGGAATCAGCACAGGCCGCAAAAATCGTACAACCGAAGGAAGTTCTAACGTTCAATCTTGACAACGTCTGAGAACCAGACGCGTTGCCCTTTTCGGTCCACGCCGCTCAAAGTCCAACGGAATGACTGTCCCGGGGTGGCCTTCCCTCCTAGATTGAGGCTTCCGTCCCATGGACGTTGGGCTGACTGGCATTCAAACACTTTTTTTCCTTGTTCGTCAACCACCACGAACGACCAGTTTCCCGATAAACTGGTCGCTACACCCGGGAGGAAGGTGTCATACCTACCGTCTCCATTGGGTGAAAAAACAGCCGGTGCTGATGCCGCAACCCGATCACCAAGCTTGAGCATGCCGCGGGCATCATCCTGACAACCGTATGCATTGCTTGCGATGAGGTGAACGTCATAAATCCCCGGCACGACCAGTTCCAAGGCACTGCGGTCTACCCGCTTGTCGTCTACAATCCATACAGCACTGCTAGCCCGTTCTGTCTCGTTCACCAATTCCACTGCTACTTTGCTGGAGTTCGTGGATTCCGGCAATTTCCATGACAACTGCGCGTCGGGGATTGGGCGGACCACGATCATGTTCTCTACCGTCCGTGTCCGGATCATGCCATCGTTGTGGGAACGAATCGAAATGGTGATATCGTAGGTTCCTGGACGCTCGAAGATGTGGGTGGGAGCTGGATCATTGCTGAACGTACCATCCCCGAAATTCCACAGGAACGATCCTTTCGCTATGTTTCCATCCATGGAAAACGACACCTCCGTTCCCTGGCATGCCTCTTGAACCGAACTCTTGAATCCCAGGGTTTCCTCCGAAGTTTCTGGGGTGGAGGCCAGATCTCCTAATCCATTTCTTCCTGCGTTCGAATCTACATTTGATCTCCCTTGGGTGCTCTGGACTTCACCCTCCAAGGGACCTATGCCTCCTGGTCGCAAAACCCATTCGTTAGAGGTTCGGGCAGCGCCTTCTGCATTGGATTCCTGCAAGAGGATGCTGATTCCCTCTTGCTCGCCGTCATGACCTTCCGCAGAACCCGTCTCCGACCCCAATTTACTCGAGTGCACACCAGCCGTTGAAACCGAAGTTGACGCCCCAGCGTCTGCTGGCACTTGTCTCGTTTCCGAAGCCACATAATCGAGGTAGACGGAATTCCCCCACCAACCTAAACCCAGCATCACCATGAATCCCGCACCTGCCAGCCAACGGGAACGATTTTTTCTCGCACGCAATCGCTGCCTCCGTCTTTCCATCTGACCAGAAGAGCCGCGGGCATCAAGTGCCTGTTCCAATTCGGCCCACCCCGATGGAACATTCGGCTCATGCCCCTCCACCAAGGCCCGAATGTGTTGCTCCCAATTGCTATGCTCCGTCATTTCCTATCTTTCTATATTTTGCTGTGACCGGACGCCATCGAGCAAGAATTGCTTCACGTTTCGACGCGCCTTGGCCAAGTTCGACTTGGAGGTTCCCACGTTGATTCCCAGTTGATCTGCAATCTCTTGGTGTCCTTTTTGCTCGAACACGTAAAGGTTGAAGACCAAACGATACATCGGGGTCAACGAAGCCATGGCTGCATGAACGTCCTCAACGGAGACGTCTGCGTAGACATCCTCCTCCACGTCCTCTTCGGCGCTGTTCACCTCCAGGCCTGAATCCATGCGATCGTCAATCAAGATCCAAGCGGCAGATTTCTGCTTGCGCAAGTGGTCTACCGCTGTGTTCACCATGATCCTCCGAATCCAACCTTCAAAAGAACCTTTCGAAGTGTATCCACCGATGTTGCCAAACACCTTTAGAAACCCCTCTTGCAACACATCCTGAACCGCATCTTGATCCTGGATATAGCGCAAACAGACACCGAACATCTTACGATGGTAGCGATCGTACACCCATTTCTGGGATGCGCGATTGCCTGCTTTGCAGCCTTCCACGTGTCGCTGGACCTCGGTTTCGGTCATTGCTTTCGATTCAGACGCAAAGTGATGTAAAGGGTTGCCTCAAATTTTTAAAACGAGCCGATTGACCTCACACATGTTCCGAACTGAGGAGCTTTCAAAACATGGATTGTCGCGAAAATAGCGAAGGATTTTACCGGTACCAGCTTGGACCCCAACCCTGTCGTATTTTTGGCAACATGCGGATTGTTGTCGGATTGTCCGGGGGGGTTGATTCCAGCGTAGCCGCGGCGCTTCTTTTGGAGCAGGGCCACGAAGTGATAGGATTGTACATGCGCAATTGGCATGACGAAAGCATCACCTTGGACAATGCTTGTCCATGGATTGACGACGCCCAGGATGCCATGTTGGTTGCAGAACATTTGGGCATTCCATTTCAGGTTTTGGACTTGAGTGAAGCCTACAAGGCGCGCATTGTGGATTACATGATGGCGGAATATGCAGCAGGCAGGACGCCCAACCCCGATGTGCTTTGCAACAGGGAAATCAAATTTGATCTTTTCGTGGATGCCGCAAGGGACTTGGGGGCCGAAGCGGTTGCCACGGGACATTATTGCCGACGCGAAGCCATCGAAACAGATGCGGGTTGGATGTATCGGCTCCTTGCGGGTGCGGATGAAAACAAAGACCAAAGTTATTTTTTGTGCCAAGTGAGTCAAGAGCAGCTTGCCTTTGCCCAGTTTCCGCTGGGGGCAATGCGCAAGGAGGAAGTGCGGGCGAAAGCGCGCAGCCTGCAATTGCCTACTGCTGAAAAAAAAGACAGCCAAGGGCTTTGTTTTGTTGGCAAAATCCGCTTGCCCGACTTCCTCCAACAGTCCATTGTACCCCGAACGGGTGACATCGTTGAGATTCTGGCGAACCACCCCAAGTTGATTCAGCGGGCACACGATGTGGACATGGACCCATGGCACGATGTGCAACCCTTACGCTGGGATGCAGAAGATGGTGCGGTCGTAGGCACCCACCCGGGGGCCCAGTTTTACACCATCGGTCAGCGCAAAGGGCTGATGGTTGGCGGTAAAGCTTGGCCCCTCTTCGTGTTGTCAAAAGATGTCATTAACAACGTGCTTTACGTCGGCATGGGTGCCTCTCACCCAGGATTGATGCGCCGGGCTTTGCGGGTGGCATCGGGGGACGTGCATTGGATTCAGCCGCTTGCGAGGATGAGGGTTGGCGAATCCGCTCGGCACTACCGAATCCGTTTTCGTTACCGGCAGCCGCTGCAGTCAGGCATTCTGAACCAGCGTGAAGACGGGCTGTACATCTTGTTCGATGCCCCACAATCCGGTATCGCGGCTGGCCAGTTCGTTGCCTGGTACGATGGTGAGGAACTTGTCGGTTCAGGGTGTATTGCCGATTGACCGTAAGACCTGGAGACCACCGAGGACGCGGAAAAAGTGTTCAGGCCCCAATGCGGCGACGAACCTGGTATTGGGTCCGCTGCGGGTCGTTTCGGGAAATCATCTCGGCCAGAAAACCCGTGAGAAAAAACTGAGCGCCAAGCACCATGCCCGTCAAGGAAAGGTAGAAAGCAGAAATCTCGGTGATGTTCTTTGCGGTGAGGGTAATCCCCCACCAAGCCTCTTGGAAGATGGCCCAGAGTTTGTTGAAGGCGATGGCTCCGAAACCCAAGAGACTCAACGAGAACATCAACACCCCCAAGGCCCCGAAAAAATGCATGGGCTTTCGAGAAAACCGGGACATGAACCCAATCGTCATCAAGTCGAGGAATCCGTTCACAAAACGCTCCACCCCGAACTTGGAAGTTCCGTATTTGCGGGCTTGGTGCTGCACCACCTTCTCGGTGATCCGGTGAAAACCTGCATTTTTCGCCAGGATCGGGATGTACCGGTGCATTTCCCCCTGCAGTTCAATCGACTTCACCACCTCGTATCGGTAAGCCTTCAGTCCGCAGTTGAAATCGTGCAATTCGATGCCCGAAACCTTCCGGGTGGCCCAATTGTACAACTTCGTGGGCAGGGTTTTGGACAGCGGATCGTATCGTTTGGCCTTCCAGCCGCTCACCAAGTCCCAACCGTCGCGCAAAATCCACTGCTCCAGCTCCAGAATCTCCTCAGGACTGTCCTGAAGATCCGCATCCAGCGTCACAACCACTTGACCCCGAACGCTTTCAAAACCGGTGTGCAAGGCCGCACTCTTGCCGTAATTGCGGGCCAAACGGATCCCCACCACATGTTCCGGATCTTCCGCAGCCAGCCGTTCCACCACCTCCCAGGAGCCATCCTTGCTCCCGTCGTCGACGAAAATCACCTCGTAGGAACGGCCCACCAAGACCCGGTCAATCCATGCCTTGAGTTCAGGCAGGCTCTCCGATTCGTTGAAGAGGGGGACGACAATGCTCAACGCCCGGGTGGGTTCTTCCGCTGGGTTCATGTGGGAAGGGTACGATGGTAAAAAGGCAGGGGTTGCATCTCGGGGTTAGCGAAACATGTCGGCATCGTGAAACTTCTCCATCGGCGTGGAATCGTCAGGAAGGCGAGGAGGCACCGATTTTCCTGGCGAGATGAACCGAGAAAGGATGAAGGCCACCGCCATCCAACCGAGCGCTCCCACGAAAAATCCCTGCACAAGGCCTCCCCAGCTCCAAGCTGAACGCAGGGATTCCTGCATCAATTCCTCCGAAATGGGAAGATTTCCGAACGCGCCCAGGAATTCCTGCATCTGCTCCCATTGCATCTCAGCAAGGGCGTCCCGCATGGTCGGGTCGAGGCCCTCGTGCACCAGGATTTGGAGGAAGAGCAGTACGAAACTAGCGGTGAGCAGGATGAACAAAGCGTTTCGCCAAATGGCACCTCGGGATTCAAAACCCGATTCCTCAGCACGAATCCCGCGAAGCCCTATAACCGTCCCCACCACTGCGACACTCCAATGGGCAACCTGCAACCCAGGGGAAAGAACCCACTCCAACCGAAAAAGGTAACACAGCAAATACAACGTAGCCACCAGGCCCCCCGTCAAGAACCCCGTCTGCCAAACGAGCGGATGAATTTTCATGGTGCCAAGTTAGGACACGGCCCGAAGTTGCGGTACCTTTGCGCGGGGCAAGTCTCCTGCGACCAGCTCCCGCTGAATCCCCCAGGGCCGGAAGGCAGCAAGGGCAGGCGGTTGATGCGGTGCGACAGGAATCGCTTGCCCTTTTTTCGTGCCCCAAAGTCAGCTTCCGCCTAACTTTGCGCGCAACATGGAAAGCCCCCCCTCCTACCCCATTCGTCCGATTCGCCGCATCTTGGTCGCAAACCGGGGCGAAATCGCGCTGCGCATCATGCGAACCGCCCGGGAAATGGGCATCGAGACGGTGGCCGTGTACAGTGAGGCGGATGCGCAAGCCCCTTTCGTCCGGTTCGCTGACCGAGCGGTTTTCATCGGTCCCGCCGCTTCTTCACAGAGCTACCTCGTGGTCGACAAGGTGGTGCAGGCCGCCCTGTCGTCGGGGGCGGATGCCATCCATCCCGGCTACGGATTTCTGTCTGAAAACGCCGGTTTTGCCTCGGCCGTTCGGGCGGCGGGACTGATTTTCATCGGGCCCGGGGCGGAAGCGATTGAGACCATGGGGAGCAAGTTGGCCGCCAAGGAAAAGGTGGCAGCGCGGGGGGTTCCGCTCGTGCCCGGAACGAAGGAGGCCATTGCCGACCCCAACGCAGCGCGGGAGGTGGCGGAGTCCATTGGGTTCCCGCTGCTCATCAAAGCCAGTGCCGGCGGTGGAGGCAAAGGAATGCGGATTGTGGAGCGGATGGAAGATTTGGCCTCGCAATTCGATCGTGCAGTTTCTGAGGCCGTCAATGCGTTTGGGGATGGCAGCGTTTTCATCGAACGGTTTGTTACAGCGCCGCGCCACATCGAAGTCCAAATCCTAGCGGACCAGCACGGCAACGTCATCCACCTTTTTGAACGGGAGTGCAGCATCCAACGGCGGCACCAAAAGGTCGTGGAAGAGGCCCCATCCAGCATCCTGACACCGGAACTTCGAGAGGCCATGGGTGCATGCGCTGTGGAGGTCGCACGCAGCTGTCAATACGAAGGAGCCGGCACGGTAGAATTCCTACTGGACGACCAGATGCGCTTCTATTTCCTTGAAATGAACACCCGGCTCCAAGTGGAGCACCCGGTCACGGAACAAATCACGGGGGTCGATTTGGTCCGGGAGCAGATCCGCATCGCAGCGGGTCACCCCCTCTCCTACCAACAGTCCGATCTGCGCATCCAAGGACATGCGATCGAAATCCGGGTTTACGCCGAGCGTCCGCTGGCCGGATTCCTCCCCGATTCGGGCACATTGCGGCGCTACCGCCCCCCCGTGGGTCCTGGCATCCGGGTGGACGATGGGGTTGAAGAAGGCGGGGAAGTATCGATCTACTATGACCCCATGCTCGCCAAGCTGGTCGCCACAGGCCCCACCCGGGAAGCCGCCATCGACCGGGCGATCCGGGCCATCGACGCTTACGAAATCGTGGGCGTCGAAACCACATTGGGTTTCTGTCGGTTCGCCATCGACCACCCAGCATTCCGCTCCGGCAAATTCGACACGCATTTCGTCTCACAATACTTTCGTCCAGAAAGCTTGGACCGAACGTCCATCCTGAGTGACAACGACCTGGCCGCTCTGGCCGTGGGTCTGAGTTCCCAGAAACAACCCATCGGTGGATCCGGTACCAACTCTGCCGTGCCCCATCCCATCCAGCCGGTTCGGGAATCTACTTGGTGGCGTCAACGATCCCGGGCCTGACGATCGGTTTAGTAACTTTGCGATCGAGCATGAAGGAGCGACATTTCATCGTTTACGACCTGGAGGCCACCTGCTGGCGCAGCAAGCCCAAGACGGTGGAGGTCATCGAAATCGGTGCCGTCAAAGTGAACGAGTCCTTGGAAATCATCGATGAGTTCTGCTCCTTCATCCGCCCCTTGCTGCACCCCGAGATCTCTTCCTTCTGCACCCAACTCACGAGCATCACACAAGACGATGTGGAAGATGCAGGTCACTTTCATGAGGTCATTGAGGAATTTGCCCAATGGCTGGATCCGCACAACGCCCACCCCGTGTTGATGAGTTGGGGAGAGTTTGACAAACGCCAGTTGCTCACGGATGCTCGGTTGCACCAGCTGGAATTGCCCTGGTTGCGCTACCACGCATGCTTGCAGATGCATTACAGCCGTTGGAAGGGTTCCAAAAATCAAATCGGGTTGAAAAATGCCCTCCAGCTGGAGGGGCTTGATTATCTCGGCACCCAGCATCGGGCCATCGAAGACGCCCGTAACATGGCCCGATTGTTCCAGCAGGTGGCGGCCCCCATGAAACTGGTGGGCGAATGAACGGGACGCGCCGGCATGGGGTCGCGGTCTTGCTCTTGCATACCTTCCGGACCGAATTGCGCAAAGCGCATGGATGGGTGGGGCTGGGCTTGTTCGCATTGTCTTCCGTGTATGCAGCGTATCGTTCGGTGGGGCCCCGACCCGAGGCAGGCACCTGGAATGCCTTGGTTTGGCTGGTCCTGATGTTTTCCGCATTCAATGCCCTCGCCCGCCCATTGGCCGATGATTTTCCAGAGGTCCGTCAGTACCACACACACTTGTTGCGGCCGCAGGACTGGATCGTAGCGCGTACGCTCTACCACGGAATCTTGCTGACCGCACTGGCCTGCTGTGTGTGGCTCGCTTTCGCTTTGTTTCTGGGCACGACGCATTTTGAAGGCACGCGCTTCCTCTGGATGCTGCTGGGCATGGTGGTCACCGCTTGGTCGCTCGCTGGTGCCATCACCCTGCTCAGTGCCCTTGCCGCGCGGGCCGGAGCGGGCTTTGGACTCACGGCTGTGCTCGGTATCCCGCTCGTGGTTCCCATCTTGCTGCTGTCGGCCCGGTTCGGTCAAGCCGTGATTTCGGGTTTGGGGGCCGCTGAGAAATGGGAATCCTTGCTTTTTTTGGGAACGTTTGGGGGGGGGGCTGCCGCCATGGGCTTCGTGCTCTTCCCTTACCTTTGGCGGGAATGATTTCCATGAAGGACCGCGTTGCCTTGGTGGCCTCTGGCGCCCTGCTGCTCTACGTCATCGCGATGACTTGCTTGGTTCCGCTGGGACCAGGTCTCATTGCGCTTGAAGCGGTGGAAGATTCTCCCCTGCAACGCTTTGAAGTGGTCGGGCTGGGGACCCATTTTGCAGGCCAAACAACCCAAACCCGGGTCTTTACCGGACAGCCTGGAGCCGTATGGGAGTGGCGGGTGTTGGAGGCTCGGGACAACAGTCGGTTGTTGGTGGAAGCGGTTTGGCCTGAAAAGCTCAAATCCAAGTCCTTAGATCTCTTTGTCTACCACCCCACAGATGGCTTGCTTTTGCTGGAAAATGCGTTGCATGTGGATCACCTGCCGGTGGATGCCGCAACCGTATTTCCTCCGCTGTCCCAACCCATTCCCAACGGAGACGGATTGGGATTGCACTTCCCGTTTCAGCCCCAGATTTTTGAGTCCATCCGCAACTTGCTGTGGCACGTTCCCATGTGGTTCACCATGTTCCTGCTGGCTGGCATCGGATTCGTGGCCTCCATCCGGCAGCTGGGCAGCAACCGGCTCCTACCTGCAGATGGTCAGGCGGAGGCGGCAAGCCGGGTGGCTTTGTTCTTCGGCGTCTTGGGTCTGATCACGGGGAGCATCTGGGCAAGGTTCACCTGGGGCACTTGGTGGGTCGACGATCCCCAGTTGAATGGTGCCTTGGTGACGGTGCTGGTTTATGGCGGTTACAGTGTGCTGCGCGCCTCGCTGGAGGATGCGATGCTTCGGGCGCGGCTGGCCTCTGTTTACAATCTGTTTGCATTCGTTATCCTGGTGATTCTGTTGCTCATCTTGCCCCGGTTTTCCGAGAGTTTGCACCCGGGCAAGGGAGGAAATCCCGGGTTCAATGCCTATGACCTGGATAGCACCTTGAGGCTGGTATTCTACCCTGCGGTGGTAGGATGGGGCCTCTTGGGTTGGGTCATTTACCGCCTGAGGCTGCGCATGGACCGTGTCACCCGCTGGATGGATTCCCTGGATGCCCCCATGGTTCCAAGCCCATCCGGATCCCCAAATTCCCCGATACCATGAACCTGTTAAGCATCCTGTTATTACAAGCCACACCGATGGAAGAGGTCTTTTTCGGTTCTGGAAAAGCTTGGGTGGTACTGGCTGTAGGGGCAACCATCTTGTTGGGATTGGTGGGTTGGATTTGGCGTGCGCAAATCCGATTGAAGGAATTGGAGCAACACATCAAAGCAATGAATGCTGAACAAATGAAGCCATGAAACGGAGCCACATCATTCTGTTGCTTCTCGTTGCTGCTGTGGTCGGCACGGTGATATCCACATTTTCTTCCAGCAGCCGCTCAGTAGGTTTTGCGACCGCACAAGCAGACCCTGGGGAGGAGTACAAAATCTCGGGAACGCTGGTGCGGGAAGAACCCGTGGTGTACGACCCCGAAGTAGATCCGAACCGAACGGAATTCCACATGCGCGACAAAGAGGGGAATGTGCAGCGCGTCCTGCTGAAGAAGCCCAAGCCCACCGGACTTGAAAACAGCGAATCTGTGGACATCTATGGACATTTTGACGGCGATTCATTTACAGCTACGGAGATGTTGATGAAATGTCCCTCGAAGTACAATGAGCACAACCATGTGATGATGGATTCGGCATCGGCCGAACTTTGAAACCATGGAATACATAAACGAGTGGACGGCGGTTGGGCATCTGGGACGGACCTTGGTGGCAATCGCTCTGGGCTCTTCCTTCGTGGCGACCTTTGCATTTGCCAATCGCTGGGAGCGTCTGGGTCGCTGGGCCTTTTGGACCCATGCTGGTGCTTTGCTGGGAACGATTGGGCTCATCTTCTTGCTGTTTGCCACCCACCGGTATGAGTTTCAATACATCTGGAAGCACCTGAACAACCTCATGCCCATGCGGTTCATTCTCAGTGCTTTCTGGGGTGGCCAAGAAGGGGGATTTCTGCTTTGGATGTTTTGGAACACGGTGCTCGCTGCGGTGGTCCTGATCGGCAAAAAGAGCCGTTGGACGATGCCGGTAATGGCTTGGTTATCGGGCATCATGTTGTTCCTGAGCTCGATGCTTTTGGGGGTTTACTTTGGTGATTTCATGCTGGGACTGGACCCGTTTTTGCTGCTTCGGGAGGCCCCGGAGAACTTGGGACTGCCTTGGACCCGTCAACCGGATTACCTCACAGCATTCCCGCTCTTCCAAGACGGAAAAGGGCTCAATCCCCTGCTTCAGAACTACTGGATGACCATCCACCCTCCTACCCTCTTCCTAGGGTTTGCGGCCACGACGGTGCCTTTTGCCTACGCGATGGCGGGATTGTTCGATCGAACAGACCGGAGCTGGATGCGGCCCGCGCTTCGGTGGTCCTTCTTCGGTGTTGGCATCCTGGGGACCGGAATTCTGATGGGGGGTGCGTGGGCCTATGAAGCGCTGAGTTTCGGCGGTTTCTGGGCTTGGGATCCCGTTGAAAATGCATCCTTGGTGCCTTGGCTGACCTTGGTGGCTGGAGCGCATCTGCTGCTCATCAACCGCAACCGGAAAGAACCGACCGCACTCTTCAGCACGTATTATTTGCCTATCATCACCTATTTGTTGGTGGTCTACAGCACATTTTTGACCAAATCGGGCATCTTGGGGGATACTTCTGTTCACAGTTTTGTGGACAGCGGCATTCTGCCTCAATTGCTCGCCTTTCTCCTGACCTACACGGCCCTGGCACATGCCGCTTTGTTGCCCAACCGGAAGGGGTTCTTTGCATTGCTTGGATTGTGGGGCTTGATGTTCCTAGTGATGTGGAAAGGGTACCCTGCCGAGGGTGTGTTGGTGGGGCTGGCAGGATCCGGATTGGCTACGGCATGGGCCTTTCGAAAGGGGTTTGAAAAGCGTGAAGAAGAGGAATCATTGGCTTCCAGAGAATTCTGGATGTTTGCGGGTTCCATGTTGTTGGTCGTCTCTGCTTTGCACATCACTTTCCAAACCAGCATTCCCGTCATCAATCATTTCTTAGAACCTTTTGCCGGAATCTTCCAGTGGGGGGCGGATGCATGGAACAGTGATTTCTTGCGCAAGTTGGCAGCACATGACTTCGCGCCGGGCACGGACCTTGATTTGACCTACCACCGAATTCAGGTACCCCTTGCCGTTCTCATCTCGATCCTGATGGGGTTTGCGCAGTGGCTGAGTTACCGGGATGCGGGGGCGCAAGGGGCAAAGGTTTTGAAGCGGTTGCGGATTTCTGCGCTGGCCACCTTGGGGGTGGGTTTGGTCTTGGTGGGGCTTTTCGGGGTGGCGCGGATGACTGTGCCCCTGACGCTGTTGCTTTTGTCTACGGTGTTTGCTGTTTTTGCCAACCTGCATTACTTGGTCTCCTTCCTTCGTGGCAAATGGGACACCATTGGTGCCAGTGTGGCCCACGTGGGTTTCGGATTGCTTCTCTTTGGTGCCGTGCTCTCCACCAGCCAGAAGGACATCATTTCCCAAAACCAAATCGGTGACATTCGCTCCCTGAGCGAGGAGTTGGACAACCGTGAGGATCTGTTGATGATGCAAGGGGACACGTTGTCCATGGGGCCGTATTTCGTCCATTATGCCCGAAAGTACACGGAAGGAATCCATGTCAAATTCGAAATGGAGTACTTCGAAAAAGCGGACCGTATTTACCGCACCGGAGACGTAGTGTACTTTGACGGTATGGTTTTCGAAGCCCTTGAAGACCACATCGCTTCTGCGAAGTTCGAGGATGACATCGAATCCCGGTGGCGGTTCATTCCCATGCCCAACAAGCGACAAGCCGATGGGGTTGCCCCTTGGGAATCGGGGATCCCTGGAGCCAAACTGTTCACGTTGTCCCCACGGATCCAACTCAATGAACAGATGGGCAATGCCCCGGAACCCGATACGCGACACGGGTTGTTTCAAGATCTTTACACCCACATCAAATGGGGACGCGTTACGCCCCTCGAAACCGATGAAGAGGGCTGGCTGGGCGGTCGAAAGCAATCGCTCGTGGTGGGTGACAGTGTGCTCATCGGTGGCACACTGCTGACCCTGGATAGCCTTCGGTCGGTTCCCACGGAGGAGCGTCCCGATCGGGGGCTCTTGGACAAGGATTTGGCCTTGGCTGCCTGCATCACCTTGAATGGCAAAACAGGCAGTGCGGTGCACGAACCCCTTTACATCGTAAGAGACAGTTTGCTGATACCCGACTTGTACGAGGCAACTGATTGGGGCTTGAAGTTTCGTGTAGACCAATTCTCCCCAGAGACGGAGACGTTGGAAATGACAATTTGGGAGCACGAATCGGTCAAGAAGGACTTTGTGGTGATGCAAGCAGCCATATTCCCCATGATCAACGTTCTTTGGGTGGGATGCATCCTCATGGCTTTGGGTACCTTCATGGCGGTTCGGGCCCGCTGGAATCGGGATGCGCGTGTCCACCCCTGATTCCCTCTTTCGCCATGTGGTGGTGATCGGTCGAGGGCAAGTAGGAACGACCTTGGTCCATGCACTCAGAACCGAAAAAATTCGCCACACTTGGTTGCCTGGCCGGACCTCGTTCTCCGACGATTTTGCTGCGTTGGATGGTGTGGATTTGTGGTTGATTGCGGTTGCCGATGATGCCATCCAAGGGGTAGCAGAAATGCTACCATCCACCGGTCTTCGGGTGCACTTCAGTGGGGCAACGGCTGCAAGGGTGCTGGGTCCAGGAGCGGGGTTGGTCACTTGGCCCATGGCCAGCCTTCGACGGGAAGAAAGCAATGGGCGCTTTGAACATCCCTGGTTGTTCACACAGAACGAAAGGTCTGGGGGAAAGGTTATGACCCCTGCTGGCCACGCATGGCTGTCGTTGCTGCGCTCTTGGGGGGCTGAATTGTATGCTGCGAATGATGAGCAGCGGAGTCGTGCGCACCTAGCGTCTGTCTTTGCTGCGAACTACACATGCACGCTGCTGCGTTTGGCCCACGAACTGCGTGCGGAAACGGGGGTGCCTTGGGAAGCTTGGAGACCTTTGGTTTCTATGTCGGTAGAGCGCATGTGGCTACCTTCGGGCGTGGAACGGGGTACCGGACCCGCAGCTCGGAATGACCGGCACCTGCTCAAACTTCAACATGAACTGTTGTTTGGACATCCGGGGCAGGAAGCGTATGCTGTGCTGGGGGATTTGGCCTTGCGACAGAACGGATTCCCTGCCCTCTTTGCTGAAAATCCTGAGCGGCCATGAACTACAAGATCCAACTTCACAGCATCCGACTTTTTGCATTCGATTACGATGGCGTGTTCACAGATGGCACGGTGTTGCTTATGCCGGATGGAACTCCCCTGCGCTCTGCCTTTGTCCGTGATGGGTATGCGGTACAATGGGCCGTGAAACAGGGCTTGGACATCGCAGTCGTCACTGGAGGGCGTGAACAAGCTGTGATTGCGCGAATGGCCTCGCTGGGGGTTCAACAGGTGCATCTCGGCAGTGAAAACAAGTTGGCCGTGCTCGAGCGCATTTGTTTGGATAAAGGCCTAAAGCCTTCGGAGGTTGCATACATGGGCGATGACGTGCCGGACCTTCCTGTTCTGGAATGGGTGGGTATGGCGGCCTGTCCCGCAGATGCCATTCCTGAGGTGCGAAACGTTTGTGACTATGTAAGTCCCTGGCCGGGCGGAAAAGGATGTGTGCGCGATGTACTCGAGCAAACGATGCGACTCCGTGGCAATTGGGCCGAGGATGGTGCCCATCATTGGTAAGCCGGCTCGCCTTTTTTCAACCTTCGGGAACAAACCCATTGTACCTTCGCGCGGCTCATGGATCGGAATCAACTGATTGGATTGGCCTTGATGGCCGCGCTGTGGTTTGGGTATTGGTGGTATGTGTCTCCCAGTGAGGAGGAGCAGGCAGCTGCCATCGAACAAAGTGAAACGGGAACAGCCCCTGGCCCCCCTACAACGGTGGACGCTCGCTCTGAACGGGATTCCCCGGCGGATGCCAACCCTGCCCTGACAAACGACTCGCTGCTACCAACCGAATGGGTTGCCAAGTGGGGTGCTCTGGCACCGGCTGTCGCTGGCGAATTGACCCAAATTCCACTGGAGAATGATCGGGTTCAAATCGGCTTTTCGAGTCGTGGCGGTATGCCTGAGCTGGCTTCATTGAAGGATTTCAAGCGTTATGGAGACCAAGATCAAGTTCAGCTCTGGGATCCTGCGTCAAGCCACATGGACATCTCCTTTGATTGGAACGGAGAAAGTCGGCCTTTGAGTGACCTCCATTTCAGCGCCATCGCCCGCACCGAAGAGGCCGTCACGTTGGAGGCAAGGGGGGCTGATGGTGCCGCCATCCGATGGGAGCACCGCTTGGAGGGGCACAACTTGCGATCCGAACTCTCTTGGGTGGGTGTGGGCGCTTCCTTGGGCGATAGCCTCCAGCTGAACTGGGCCGCTACAGGCATGCGCAACGAAAAAGGCTTGGATTGGGAGCGGCAGCACAGCGCGGTCTATTTCAAGGAGGCTGGCCAAGGGAGGGACTATCTTTCAGATGGCCGTGAAGACGAAGCCACCACCGAGTTGCCACTGGAGTGGTTGGCCTTCAAGCAGAACTACTTTTCTGCCTTGATTTCGGTTCCCAATGGATTCGCTCCGGGCGCCCAATTGCGAAGTGCCCCTGCGGTTTCCGATTCCTCTAACATGGAGTTCTCGGCTTCGTTGGCCATGAGAATAGGCTCAGGGAATGTGCAACCTTTCCACTTCTTCCTGGGGCCCAATGAGCTCCATGCCCTCGAATCCACGGGCTTAGAAGAGGCTGAGCGCGTCATCGATTATGGCTGGTGGATTTTTGGCTGGCTTAATCGGAACTTTGTTTTGCCACTCTACAATCTGCTGGCAGGTTGGACCACGCATGTGGGTGTAATCATCTTGCTGATCACCTTGGTCATCAAGTTGATTTTGTCACCAGTCACCTGGAAGAACTACCTGTCCTCGGCCAAGATGCGGGTCTTGAAGCCCGAGATGGATGAGATCAATGCCCAACACAAGGATGATGCGGTGGCTCGTCAACAGGCCATGATGACCTTGTATCGCGAAACGGGGGTAAATCCGCTGGCGGGTTGTATTCCTGCCCTTTTGCAAGCTCCATTGTTGTACGCGATGTTTCGATTCTTCCCTTCGAACATCGATCTGCGTGGGAAGTCCTTTTTGTGGGCAGATGATTTGGGGGCTTATGACAGCATCGTGGATTTGCCTTTCCACGTCCCCTTCTATGGTGCACACATCAGTGGTTTCACGGTTTTGATGGCTGCGAGTACCTTTTTTTACATGCGCCTGACGATGGCTTCTCAGCCTCAGCAGATGCAGCAGCCCGGGATGCCCAACATGCAGATCATTCAGCAGATTTTCCCCTTCATGATGCTGTTTTTCTTCAATGGTTTTGCAGCGGGATTGAGTCTGTATTACTTGGTAGCGAACGTCATCAGCATCGGTCAGATGTATGCCATCAAGGCGTTTTTCATTGATGAGGAAAAAATTCGTGCTCGGATTGATTTGAACAAATCCCAACCCAAAAAGAAGTCCTCATTTCAGCAGCGGCTGGAGGAAATGCAAGCCGAACAGCAACGTCGGACGAAGGAACTCAAGGCCGCAAGAAAGAAGCAATCATGAAACGGATGGCGGGCGTCGGGTTGTTTTTGGGAAGTTTGCTTGGATTGGGTTGGATGTTGGAATTGGGGTGTGGGCAGCGTCCTTTGGCTTCAGATTCCATTCAATGGGAAAGGTCTTTGGTCAGATATGAGCGCACCCATTGTTTCGGACCTTGCCCGGTCTTTCGCGCCGCTTTCCATCCAGATGGAACGGCCCAACTCGAGGTGATTCGCCCCTTTCCAGATGGCCCCCTATCCAAGCTGATGCCGGGGCGCTACCGGGGATTGTGGGTCTTGCCCGACCGTTCGGCAGTACTGGACATCGCAGATGACCTTCAGTATGGCAGCTTGGCATCCGAATACGATAACCCCCGGGTGATGGATGTGCCTTCGGTTATCACCGAAATCAACGGCCATGTGGTGCGCAATCGCTTTGGAGGGCCGGACTTAGCAAAGCTCTACGGCGCTTTGGATCGGTGGTTGGAGGTGGTGACTTGGGAGCCCATGGTGGCTTCCGAATGAGGCCAACTTCTGTAGATTTGAACCTAATTTTTAAAAAATGATGAGAATTCACGCACTTGCGATGGCCCTTCTGCTCGCTTGCACCAGCTGGTTGCGCGCAGACGAAGGCATGTGGTTGCTGCATACACTGCAGCGGCTCAATGAGGCGGACATGCGCAGCAAAGGTCTGCGGCTGACGGCCCAAGACATTTACGATGTCAACCAGGCCTCATTAAAAGATGCCATTGTCCGCCTGAATGGTGGCATGTGCACGGGAGAGGTTATTTCCTCCAAAGGCTTGGTCTTGACAAATCACCACTGTGCCTACGACGCCATCCAAGGCTTTAGTTCTACAGACCATGACTACTTGACCGATGGATTTTTCGCAAAATCATTGGATCAAGAGATGCACATCGAAGGCTTCAAAATCAGCTTCTTGGTGCGCATTGATGACTATACGGCGCGCATGCTAGAGGGCGTCACCCGAGATATGGGAGAGGCCGAGCGTGAGGAAAAGCTGGCAGCGAATGAAGCAACCTTGATGAAAGAACTCAACGCAGATGGAAAGAAGGAATTGGAAATGAAGCGTTTCTTTTACGGAAATGAGTTCTACCTTTTTGAGTACAAGACCTACCGGGACGTGCGCTTGGTGGGGGCCCCACCCGAAAGCGTAGGAAAGTATGGTGGAGACACGGACAACTGGATGTGGCCCCGCCACACCGGAGATTTTGCCATGTTGCGCATCTATGCGAACGATGCAAACGAGCCCGCTGATTTCAGCAAAGAGAACCGTCCTTTTGTTCCTCGCCGACACTTGAAAGTGGCGACCGATGGTGTTCAGGAAGGTGATTTCACCATGGTCATGGGCTATCCGGGGAGTACCGATCGCTTTCTCAGCAGCCACGGCGTTCGTCAGGCCTTGTCAAGCTACAACCCGTCGGTTGTTGACGTTCGGGATTTGAAACTGAAAGTCATGAAGTCCCACATGGATGCAGATCCCGCCGTACGCATCCAATATGCGGCCAAGTATGCACAAACAGCGAACTACTGGAAGTACTACATCGGCCAAAGCAAGGGCCTGAAGCGACTCCGGGTAGAAGACCAAAAAAGGGAACTGGAAGAGGCTTTCGTGCAATGGGTTGCAGCCGGAGATGCCGAACGAAAGGCCACCTACGGGGAGGCTTTGGATTTGATCGCCTCCTTCTACGCATCGACCGATGCCACCGTGAAAGGAGATGTTTATGCACGGGAAGCGGGCTTGGTGGGTGCCGACATCGTCCTTTTCGCCGTTCGCTTTTCTCGGGGAGCCGCTGGTTTGTTTTCAGACGATCCTGAGAAAGTGAAAGCGGCGCAAGCTTCGTTGACCCGTTTGGCAAACAACTTCTTCCAGGACTACGATCAGGCCACCGACCGAGATCTGTTTGTGCAATTGATGTCGAAGTACCAACGAGAGGTCCCAGTGGTTTCGCATCCCTCCTTTTTTGCGACGGTGAATGCGAAGTATAAAGGGGACTTTGGTCGCTACGCTGACCAGATGTACGGCAAGAGCTTCCTCGTGGACCAGGAACGTTGTCTCGCCTTCATCCAAAAACCCAACAAGAAAGCCCTGGATGCAGACTTGGCTGTTGCCGCTGGGAACAGCGTGTTGGAGCGCTACTTGGCGACCCAATCATCGGACGCACAAGCACAATTCGACCGGGGTTATCGGCTCTTTGTGCAGGGATTGCGGGAAATGCAACCCGATAAGGCCTTTGCACCGGACGCCAACTCTACGATGCGGTTGACCTACGGTTTGGTCGATGATTACCAAGCTGCCGATGCAGTGCATTACGACTATTTCACCACCGCACGAGGCATTCTCGAGAAAATGGACAACACCAATCCCGAGTTTGTGGTGGATGAAAAAATGGAGAAGATGTTGATTCAGCAGGACTTTGGTCGTTGGGCTGACGCCAATGGGGATTTGCGGGTGTGCTTCGTGCATGGTACAGACATCACAGGGGGCAATTCTGGAAGCCCGGTGCTCAATGCGAACGGAGATTTGATCGGACTTGCTTTCGATGGAAACTGGGAAGCCATGAGCGGTGACATTGCATTCGAACCTGAACTGCAACGGACCATCTCGGTGGACATCCGTTACGTCATGTGGGTGGTCGATCGCTACGCCGGAGCCAACAACCTGATCCAAGAGATTGACTTTGTGCCCGGTGTGGGACGCGCGGCCGCAGGTCGCTAAATGCCAGAACACTCAAGGAAAAAGGCTACCCTTGGGGGTAGCCTTTTTTTCTACACCGCGTTTCGACTGGCGTTGGATATGCCAAATCCCGCCCGTTGAGCCAATCGTTCCCAAGCCCCAAGAGACTCGTTTCGGGCACGAGGGTCTTCCAGATTCTCCGACTCCAAGGCATAACGCTGGATCACATGAAGCGGCCTCGTGATGTGGTTGCGAAGGGCGATGGAGTCTCTTGTTGCTGGCTGGTTTGCTAGCAAGTGGGGCAAATCTGCAATGCGCAGGACCCAAGTACATGTGATTTGGAATTCTTGCTCAATGCATCTCCAGACCAATCCCCATGCCGAGTGATCCGCCCAGTGTTTCGTGAGCCGAAAGTCACACTTGCTCATGCTCTGCATGCTGTTGTCGACCCATGCACGAAACAAATCATGGGTGGTGTAAAGCTCCTTCAGGGCGGACAAGCCATGGGATGCTGCCAACCGGGAGAGCGCTGTTCCCAGACCGAAGTATCCGGGCACATTTTGCTTCACCTGTGTCCAAGCGGCCACAAATGCCGCAGAATCAGATGTCACAATTCCCAGTGCCTCCTTCAGATAACCGGCCCACCCCGGCAGGTCCTTCAAAGCGTTGTAGGCATGCAGGCTTTCTTGCGCCAAAAGTTCGAATAACGCTTCTTGGGCCGCATCGTGCCGGACCGGTACAGGATGAAAAACGGCATCTTCAAGCCCTGCAGTCATCAGCAGCTCGAGATTGTGGGCTGCTGATCGGGGGACACCAAAGTTTGAGCTGATGGTAGAACCCTGAATCGTGGTTTGGATCTGCCGTTGGGCCACTTCCTTCCCCAGCGCTGTGTAGTAACGGTGTGTATACCGACCTCCCCTGGAGGCAGGTCCTCCCCTACCATCGAGGAAAACCACCGTGATTCCTTGGGCTTCGGCCAGGATGTTGAGACGCTGTTTGGCCTGCAAAATGCACCAATTGCCGAAGAGGTATCCGCCGTCCATCACGCAATCAGAGAATCCGAACATGAACGTCTGTACGTTCCCACGCTGGCTCAAATGCGCACGATAAGCAGGGTGTTTCAGCAGCTCCTCCAAGGCTTTTGGAGCAGATTCCAAGGACGGAATGGACTCCAGAACGGGGACAAAATCCACCGGGGGTGTCGGGGACTCGAATGCGGCGGCTGCCCAGTCGAACCACCGGTGTAAATCCTCCGGGACCTCGAATCCCCCGACCAGACAGCGGTGGCACCCCGCTTCACCGTTGAGAACCTGCACCCGACGAGCAGCACGCAACATCGCGAGCGCAGCCGGTTCAGTGGTCGCCGACCTCGACAAGCGCACGTCGAGCGAAGCCAAGTGGTATCCCATCATCCGCAATCGGTACTGAAACATCCGAATCCACTCGACATACAACCCATCACAATGGGCATCCACCCAAGAGGCGATCGCCTCCAATCTGGCATCCAAATCTCTCGGATCTGCGGCCGGCAACTCCGGTTCGCGCAACATGGCATCCAAATCCTCTTGTATGTGCTCCAATGCAGGCGCCACCTCTTTGAAAGTGATCCGACGTCGTACCTGCCTTATTTCGCGGCGGTAGCAGCGCAAAAGATGCACCTTGTAACGGAGGGCGATGGCATACAAATCCTCCGGACTGCAGCCCGGATGATCCGTACCATCTATCCCCGGCCAACTCCCCAGCGCCAACAGCCGTCGGTGAACCCGCAGGCCGTGCGGGTCATCCATGGCCTGTGCCAAGCGGGCTAGCACTTGGGATCCTGCATCGTAAAAGACGTTCTCCAAGTACCAAAGTTGGCGTGTAGCAGCCTCTTGGACCGTTGGCTGCGCTGATGGGAAAAAAGGCGTCAACCCCAATTGATGCAACAATTTGCGAATGGCCACGAGGTCATTCTGCTCCATGGCAGCAGCCAAATCTGACACAATGCCCAGGGCCGTCCCGGGATAGAAAGGCGTTGACTGCGCCGTCAAAACCACCCGAACCCCCAGTTGCTCCAACGCTTGGCTGAACCGTTCTTCCTCCCCTGCCTGCCGTACCCGTTGCATCAATTGGAGCAACGACTCCTCCCCTTGCAGCGCATGCAGTTGACCGTATCGCGCATCCTCCAATGCATCCACCAGCACCACCTGGCGTTCGATGTACTGGACGATGCGGTACAGGAGGTCCAGCCTTTCCCCTCGACTGGGCAGGTCCAGCTGGGCGAAGAACCGCTCCAGGATGTCCAGCGGCTTTTCGCCTGAGGCCAAACCATTTTCGCAAATCTCTTGCAAAAGTGGCACACGAAGCCCCGTCGCTCGGATGCCATCCAGAGGGAGCGTTAGAAAAATGCCGTTGTACACCTCGAAAGGATGGCGCACAATGGCGTGGTAGTCTGGGGACGGCCGTTCTGGCATTTGCGTCAAAGGTATGCTGTAACTTCACGGCATGGAATACCGCAGGATGGGACCGACAGGACTTCCTTTGGGCGAATTGTCCTTTGGAAGTTGGATCACGTTTGGCAACCAAATTGACCGAGCTACCAGCAGTCGGCTGATGGATTTGGCCTACGAACGGGGCGTGAACTTCTTCGACAATGCTGAGACATACGCGCACGGCCGCTCAGAAGAAGTCATGGGCGAAATCCTGAAGGAGCGGGGCTGGAGCCGCGACACTTGGTGTGTTTCTTCCAAGGTTTACTTCGGAGCTGGAGGCCAGGCCCCAACGCAGCGGGGGCTGCACCGAAAGCACATTCTTGAGGCGTGTCATGATGCCTTGCGCCGGCTGCAAGTGGACTATCTCGATCTGTATTTGTGTCACCGACCAGACAAGCTAACGCCCATCGGTGAGACGGTTTGGGCCATGCACCAACTCATCCAGCAGGGCAAGGTGCTTTACTGGGGAACTTCGGAATGGAGCGCTGCGGAGATCATGGAGGCCCATCGTTTTGCCGACCAGCACCATCTGATCGGGCCGGTGGTCGAACAGCCCCAATACAATGCCCTGGTCCGCCAGAAGATGGAATCGGAGTACCTGGACGTCTTCCGGACGGTGGGCATGGGCACCACGGTTTGGAGCCCGTTGGCATCGGGAGTTCTCACCGGGAAGTACTTGGCTGGGGAAGCCATGGCCCACCGTTTGGGTCGGGACGAACTCGGTTGGTTGGCTGCCAAACTCTTGACGGAAGAAACGGCACGCTTGGTGACGGGTTGGGTGGATTTGGCTTCAGCATGTGGCATCACACCGGCGCAACTGGGCATCCTTTGGTGCCTGCGCAATCCGCACGTGACCACGGTGCTGCTCGGTGCTTCCTCTGAAGGACAACTCAGAGAGAACCTGGACGCGCTGGAACGAAAGGACCGTGTGGACAATGCCACATGGGATGCGGTGGATGCATTGCTGGGAAACCGTCCGGTGCTTCCCGCGTACTGAAGTGCCTGCAACTTGCCATGCGCATTGACATCCTAACTGTGCTGCCCGGGCTCCTTGAAGGCCCATTTGCGGAGAGCATCGTAGCACGTGGAATCGAAAAGGGGCTCGTGGAGGTTCATGTCCACGACATCCGCAACTGGTCACAAGACCGACACCGCAAGGTGGATGACGTTCCTTTTGGTGGAGCGGCGGGCATGGTTATGACGATCCAACCCATCCATGATGCCATCCGTTCCTTGCAGGCGGAACGAACTTACGATGCCGTCATCTACTTGACCCCGGATGGGGAGCGTTTGGCCCAACCTCGGGTCAACCGATTGTCCATGTGTACGAACCTGATCTTGCTCTGTGGCCACTACAAGGGGGTCGACCAACGGGTTCGGGATCATTTGGTCACCCTCGAGTTGTCGGTGGGCGATTATGTCCTTTCCGGAGGAGAATTGGCTGCGGCTGTGCTGACGGATGCCCTGGTGCGCTTGGTGCCCGGGGTCATTGGGGACGAAATGAGTGCCCTCTCCGACAGTTTTCAAGATGGGCTGCTCGCGCCTCCGGTCTACACCCGTCCTGCCCAGTATGGCGAATGGGAAGTGCCTGAAGTCCTGCGTTCTGGAGACCATGCCCGCATCGAAGCTTGGGAGGAGCAGCAGGCCATGGAACGCACCCGAATCCGCCGTCCCGATCTGTGGCGTGATTTTTTGTCAGGGGAAGGTGCGCAGGATGCATGAGATTTCTTTGTAATATTGCACCCCCGTTTGTGGGGTTAATCACGACAGAGATGGATCGGATCAAGGAAATTGCAAGCAAGTTGGTGGAAATGCCCAAGTGGCCTGAGTTCAACTCAGGGGATACCATCACGGTCACCATCAAAATCAAGGAGGGCAACAAGGAGCGTTTGCAAAAGTTCCAGGGCGTTGTGATTCAGCGTCGTGGCATCGGCCACACCGCCACCTTCACCGTGCGGAAGGTAACGAGTGGCATCGGTGTAGAGCGGATTTTCCCAGTAACCACCCCTTTCATTGAGGAGATCGAAGTGAACAAGCGCGGCAAGGTGCGTCGCTCACGGATTTACTACCTCCGGGACCGGATGGGCAAATCTGCGCGCATCAAGGAGAAGCGCTACTTCCGCCCGGAAGCCTGAGGGTTTTCATTCGGGTGGAACGAATTGTTTTCAAGTGGCTTCCTCTCGTGGAGGCCTACAAAAAAGCCACCCCTGCGGGGTGGCTTTTTTGTGGGGGATACTCCGGGCTGGGGGATGCCAGTCGGGTTCAGTTCGACCACGCCTGTTCGAGGGTGGACCGGATTTGGCCTTCCAAACGCTCCGCTTCCTCCACCCACCGGGCACAACGTTCCTCCACTTCACGGGCAAAGGCCTGATCTTGGAGCTCCCGGGCATTGATGCGTGCATTGAGCACCGCTCCCAAAACTCCGGTGCGAAGGGCCATCGCGCCCACCACGGCATCCGTGATCGAATTCGGATTCCCCCAATCCGCCATTTCTCGGGCCACCTCCATGGCTTCCAGGCACACCTGTGCCACCGACATGGGGACTTCGGTTGCATGACGCGTCGCGGCCTCAATGGCTTCGGAACGGGCAGCGCGGGCGGCATCGTCGTCCTTGGGCATGCCGAATGCCGCCATCACCGCATCGAAGGCGGCTGTATCGGCGTCCACCAGTCCCAACAGTTTCTGCTGCAGCGACATGCCCCGGACCGCGACGTCTGAGAAAGCCTCCCAACGGTCGTCCCAACCGCGCTTGTGGGCTGACAAGTTGGCCACCATGGTGCCCAAAGAAACCCCCAACGCACCGATGTAGGCCGCCACGGACCCACCTCCGGGCGCTGGAGACTCAGATGCCGTTTCTTCGGCGAATGCCTGCAAGGACCGTTGAACCAACCGCTTTTGCCCCGTCTGCGCGATGCGGTATTCGATGACCCGCTCTTCAGGTTGAAAAGGGGCCAAATCATCCAATCCCAGGGATTTGACAGCGATTTTCACCTTTTCGGATTCAGAAATCCCCAAAGACCGGCCTTGTTTTCGCAAATAATGATCGGCAGCATCCGTGAGAACACGCAGGGGCATCAAGCCCACCAGTTCACTTCCGGTCACTCGAATCCCGCGGGACTGGGCTTTTTCACAAGCTTCATCGAAAGCGATGTGGACTGGAGTCACCCGGATATCTGTCAAGTTGAGCGAAAGCTGGGCGATGCCATACTCCGGAATATACCACCCGATTCCCTTCACTGCCTTCAGTGTGCCCGGAACACGCAAGGGCTCACCACCCGGGCCTGCACCCGGCACCACCCGACCCGTTTCTCGGATGTCAAAGGCGATGGCGTTCGCGCGGCGCGTACTCGTGGTGTTCAGATTGATGTTGTAAGCGATGAGAAAATCACGGGCCCCGATGGCCGTGGCGCCCGTTTTGCGCACGGAATCGTCAAAACGCGCCGGACCGAAGTCAGGAGCCTCCTCGGGTTGGGCGAGTTTTGCCAGACCTTCATATTGACCCTTTCTGCAGTAGGCCAAATTCTTCCGCTCAGGCCGGGTTGCCGCCTCCTCGTAATAGTATCCCGGAATCCCCAACTCCTCTCCAACCCGTCTCCCCAGCGCATGGGCGATGGCAACACATTCCTCCATGGTCACCCCGCTCACGGGAACGAATGGGCAGACGTCCGTTGCGCCCATGCGGGGATGTTCCCCTTTGTGCTGGGACATGTCGATGAGGCGCGCTGCCTCCCGGATGAGCCGGAAAGCAGCCTCTCCGATGGTTTCTGGGGGACCGACAAAGGTGATGACCGTTCGGTGGGTGGCGCGTCCTGGATCCACATCCAGCAACCGCACCCCTGGCACGGATTCAACAACCTGCGCGATGGCCTGAATGACCTCATCCCGCCTACCTTCCGAAATGTTCGGAACACATTCCACCAATCGTTCCATGGGCTAATAACCGCTTTGGGTGCGGCCCGCGAATTTAGCGGGAATCCACCCGGGTTCCGTTCAGAAACACCCAGTCGATGGGATTTTCATCGAAGTAATAGCCCATTTCAATGAGACGGTCCATCGGCCTGGTCACCAGAAAATTCGCCCTGCGGTCACGGGAAAGCGTTCCTACTTCGTGGGCCAAATCCATGGCAGCAGCGCCATTCAAGGTGGCTGCGGCAATGGCTTCCAACGGCTTCAAGCGCATGGTCACCATGGCCCGTTGCACCGCACGTGTCATGGAGCCTGAAGGTGCCGATCCCGGATTGTGATCGGTGGCCAATACCAGGGGCAATCCCGCATCGATGAGTGCCCTACCCGGAGCGTAAGGAATGGACAAGAAATGCGAACAACCCGGAAGTACCACCGGGAAGGTGGGGCCCTCGGGGGCGCTCATCCCAGCCTGTAGGGCCCGCACATCCTCGGGCATGCAGACCTCGAGATGGTCCACACTCCGCGCTCCCGAGGCAACTGCCTCCGCTACCCCACCGAAAGCGCTAAACTGGTTGACGTGCCACTTCGACCGCAGCCCCCATTTCCGCCCGGCTTCGGCCCAAGCCCGCAGG
This sequence comes from uncultured Comamonadaceae bacterium, assembly GCA_964405405.1. Classification (GTDB taxonomy): domain Bacteria; phylum Bacteroidota; class Bacteroidia; order Flavobacteriales_D; family Sanyastnellaceae; genus CAMCYM01. Next base: position 39,842 of record CAYONT010000013.1, read on the forward strand.
TGGGCCGTGCCAAAGTAACCTTGTTCGCAGAAACCATCGATATAGTCGCATCCCCCCTGTGCCATGGCTTGGGGAAGCAAATCCTGGATCGCCTTCTCGGTCCAAGCCGATGCATCCTGACAACCGGCAGGGACCGCATGCAGACCCAACAAGGTCGTTCGCACGGGAATCGGCGCATTTGCCCGCAAGCGGGCCACCACAGCCAGGGACTTGAGCTCTCCTGCCACCGACAGACCATACCCGGTCTTGATTTCCATGGCCCCTACCCCATCTCGCATCGCAGCCTGCAGGCGTCCCCAAGCGGCTTCGATCAAAACCTCCTCGGAGGTCCCTTCCAAAGCCTTGGCGGAATGCAAGATGCCACCCCCTTTCGCGGCAATCTCTTGGTAGGACATTCCTTCCAGTCGGTCTTGAAACTCCCCTGCACGGTTGCCTGCAAAGACCAGGTGGGTGTGGCTGTCACACCAAGCAGGCAATACATAACGACCAGAGCAGTCAACCACCTCCAATCCCGACCAATCGGCAATGCCCGGAAAATCTGACATTTCCCCCCAATCCACCACCCGGCCTGCCTCCACTGCCAACCACGCCTCTTCCAAGACGGGGAAATGAGACATGTCGGATCCCGCTACAAAGGGAGGCGGCGTTTCGTACGCTCCCACCAAACCCCGGATGTTCTTCAGCAACATTCGCACCGTGCAAAGGTACAAGGGTGGCGTTGGGTTTGTAGCTTCGGGCCATGGCAGGGAACAGCTTGGGCAAACACCTCCGGCTCACGACATATGGCGAATCGCATGGCCCTGAAATTGGGGGCATCTTAGAGGGTTGTCCTGCAGGTTTTCGCATCGATTGGGAAGTGGTGAAAGCGGACATGGCCCGGAGGCGACCTGGTCAATCTCGGTTGACAACGCCCCGGAAGGAATCCGATCATTTCGAAGTGGTCTCAGGCATTTGGGAAGGCTTGACTACTGGCGCTCCCATCGGTTTTCGCATCCCCAATGCGGATGTTAGAAGCAGTGATTATGGGCATTTGGCCCAAGCATTCAGGCCCTCCCACGGGGATTACACCTGGCAAGCAAAGTACGGACATCGTGACCACCGGGGAGGGGGGCGTTTGAGCGCACGGGAGACTGCGGCGCGGGTTTTTGCAGGGGGCATTGCGCGTCAGTTGGTGGCTGCTCGGGGGATGGAGGTATCTGCTTATGTGGAACGGGTTCAAGATGTGGGGATGGTGGATGCGCCGCGGTTTTGGCCCAGAGAGGTGGTGGACCGGCATCCTGTTCGATGTCCAGACCCGGTCGTCGCTGGAGCCATGGCTGAGCGCATCGAATGGGCAAGGGAGCACGGCAACACCTTGGGTGGGACTGTTGTTGTGGTGGCGCGCGGGGTGACTGTGGGCTTGGGCGACCCGGTGTTTGACAAGTTACAGGCCCTTTTGGCCCACGCCCTCTGGAGCTTGCCCGCCTTGAAAGCCATGGAACTGGGCAGTGGCCTTGCAGGAACCTACATGACCGGCTCTGCCCACAACGACTCTTTTGTTCCCGATGACCGACAGCCGGGGCACATCCGGACGGCAACCAACCACAGCGGAGGCATCCAAGGCGGCATCTCCAATGGCGAAGACCTGGTGATCCGATGTGCGTTCAAACCCGTTTCCACCCTGTTGCAACCCCAAATGAGCGTGGACGTTTCGGGCAATCCTGTGGAACTCGAAGGACGGGGTCGTCATGATCCTTGCGTACTCCCACGTGCCGTTGCCTTGGTAGAGGCCATGGTGCTGCTCGTACTGGCCGATCAATGGATGGATGCCCAGTCCGACCGCTGGCCATTGTCGAATCCTTAAATTGTTCCCATGAAACGAATGGCATTGCACTGGCAGATTTTGATCGGCTTGCTGGCTGGCGTTTTTTACGCTTGGCTCAGCATCACCCTAGGATGGAATGCCTTCACGCTGGATTTCCTGCTTCCTGTGGGTGACATCTTCATTCGTTTGCTGAAGTTGATTGCGGTTCCGCTCGTATTGTTCAGCATCATAGAAGGGGTGAGCAGCTTGGGAGATGTTCGAAAACTGGGGCGGGTGGGACTGAAAACCATGTTGCTCTACCTCACAACCACCTTGTTCGCAGTCGGAATCGGCTTGCTGTGGGTGAATGTCTTCAAGCCGGGAAGCCAGCTGGATGCCTCATTGCTGAGATCCAACCGCATCCAATATGAGTTGTGGCTCGAGGGGCAGGGAAAAACCGCCGTGGATGGCACTTCGTTGATCACCGACCCGACCCATGCTGCGGAGGTGGCTTCAATGCGCAATTCCCAACCCACTGTGGATGCTTGGGTCAACGACAAATTGAATAAGGCACAAGCTGCGAAAGATTCTGGCCCGTTGCAACCCTTGGTGGACATGGTTCCCGCCAATCTGTTCCAAGCCTTGGTCGAGATGAACATGCTCCAGATCATCTTCTTCGCGGTGTTCTTCGGCATCATGGTGCTCAGCTTGAATGAAGGTCAGAAAGGACTGGTGATTCGCGCGACCTCCGCTATGAACGAGGTCTTTGTGCGCATGGTTTGGGCGCTCATGCGGGCCATGCCATTCTTTGTGTTTGCTCTGATGGCAGGCCAAATCGTGAAGTCAGCTGGATCGGATTTGGCCTTGTTCCAACAACTCCTCTCCTTCCTCATCCGTTATTCTGGGGTGGTGTTGCTGGGATTGGCGACCATCTTGTTGGGTGTTTATCCCCTGCTGGTGATGGCGTTTACCCGCAGGTGGGATTACCTCTTTTTCTTGCGGGGCATGCGGGACGCCCAGCTGACGGCTTTCAGCACATCGAGCTCCATGGCGACATTGCCAGTGACCATGGAATGCGTGCACAACAAACTCGGCGTGAGCCCGCGGGTTTCGAGCTTTGTATTGCCCATCGGTGCCACGATGAACATGGATGGCACCAGCCTGTATCAGGCGGTTGCTGTGGTGGCCTTGGCCCAGTTTCACCTGGTGGATTTGACTTTTGCCCAGCAGATGACCATCGCGGGCATGGCGACGCTTGCCTCCATTGGGGCAGCTGCCATTCCCAGCGCGGGATTGGTCTTGCTGATCATCGTCCTCGAAAGCGTGGGCTTAAATCCCGCTTGGATTGCCTTGATTCTGCCGGTGGATCGCATCTTGGACATGTGCCGAACGGTGGTGAATGTAACCGGAGACGGAGCCGTATGCACGGTGGTTGCAAACTCAGAAGGGGAATGGAATCCGGACGGAAATCCCGCCGCATGAAACACGTGGGTTGGCTTCTTGGGGCGATGATCCTGGGTTGTTCAGGCCTCATGGCCCAGGAGGATTGCGGGTTTGAGGCAACGGCAAAGGTGGCGAAACTGCTAGAAAAGGCTGCGGATTACAAGCGCTTTGGCGCTGAAGAACGCATGGCTTTTTGCCAGCAAGCCGCAGAGTTGGAAGAAGGCTGTTTGCCCTGTTGGATGGAATGGGGGGATTTGGCATTCAAACTGGCCCGGCAAGGGAAACTCGATTGGGAGAGCGCAAAGGAGCCGCTGCAGTTCCTCACGGCCGGGTGTCCCACGTACCACGCGAACCCATGGTATCAATTGGGGGCCGTCACGTATGCGCTTGGGGAATGGGAGGCGGCTCAAAAGGCCTTCCAGATGTACTTGGATTTCCCGGCTGAACCGGTGGAACGTCTGGGGTCCCGTTACGACCGGCAAGCGGAAGAGGTCCGGGGGCTTCTGGACCAACTGGCATTCGATGTGGCGTTCCAGCAATTCGCAGGATTGTTTACCCCCCGGCCAGTGTCCGGGGTCAACTCTGCCGATGACGAGTACTTGCCCGCCTTGTCCCCGGATGGTAGTCTGCTCTTTTTTACCCGCAAATCCCCGTACAGAGCGAAGGGTGATATCGTGACCCAACAAATCGAGCGATTTTGTTTGTCAGAACGCACCAATGGGGCCGAGCCTTTTGGGCCGGTGGCCCCCCTCCCCGCTCCTTTCAACCAGGGTCCCCACTATGGCGGCGCTTCGATCTCGGTTGACAACCGAGAACTTTTCATCGCAGCTGAAAATCCTTTGCCTGGATCTCCTCAAAACATTGATTTGTATCAAGTGACCTACGAGGTCGAATCGGATGGAATGGGGGGTTGGAGTTACCATTGGGGAGCCCTTCGCCTGCTGCCCGCCCCGATCAACACCCCAGATTGGGAAGCACAACCTGCGCTTTCCGCAGATGGGAGGGAATTGTTTTTTGCCGCAATTCATGGGGCCACAACCCCGGATGGATCAGGGAATCCGACGATGGACATCATGAGATGCGTTCGTCAAACCGATGGACAATGGGGGCCCCCAGAGGCCCTTCCAGCACCGGTCAATTCCATCGCACACGACAAAGCCCCCTTTCTCCATCCCGATGGTCGAACCTTGTTTTTCTCGAGTGACCGAAAACCGGGAGGAGGTGGTTACGACTTGTGGGTGACCCAGCGCCAGCCGGATGGCACTTGGAGCACCCCAAGAAACTTGGGCGCCCCGGTGAACACCCCAGGGGACGAACATGGACTGGTGGTGAGCACTGATGGCAAAGAGGCCTTCTTTGCCAGCCGCCGCCCGGGCACCCAAGGATTGGACATCCTGTCTTTCCCTTTGCCAGAGGCCTTCCGGCCGGAAGAAATGACCATTCTGAAAGGGACTTTGCGACGGCCTAATGGCACAGCCCCTCAAGCCGGAACATCGTTACACGTGGAGTTTTTGCAGTCCGGAACGCGCACCCAGGTCAATTACCGAGCGGATGATGGCACCTTCGCGCAAGCCATTCGACTGCCTGCCGGAGAGGATGTGGTCTTGGTGGCTGAGGGCGAAGGACTCGGATTTGACGCGGTGGTGGTGCAACAAAAGGACGCTCCTGTGGTCGATGTGGTGCCGTCGCTTTCGATTGAGAGCAGGGGGTTGACTCCGAGGCAGCCGTTGGAAATGCGAAACATCGAGTTTGAAACCAACTCCGCTCGCCTGGATGCGAAGTCCACTGTGTTGATTGCCGCCTTTGCCCGCTACCTCCAACGAAACCCGAATTACCGTGCGAATATTTGGGGCCACACGGACAACTTGGGAGACCCCGAGGAAAACCTTCGTTTATCCGAACGACGGGCAGAAGCGGTCCGGGATGGGTTGATCCAAGCGGGCGTTCCAGCTGAGAGACTGCGTTCCAAGGGTTGGGGCGCCAGCCGGCCCCTAGAAAGTAACACATCTGAAGCCGGTCGAGCGCGGAACCGAAGAACGGAGTGTGTCATTGACATGCAATGAGACCTAAATTTGCATCATGAAATGGCAAGCAGTTTTTTGGGGTGCAGCGGTCGCATTGGCCGCTTGTGGCACTTCTGGGGAATCAACCCCTGATGCAATGGGGGAACCGGTTTGGACGGCTTACGGCGCTCCTTTTGAGGCAAACGAGGTCATTCCTTTCGCGGATGTGAAGCAGATTTGGAAGACCGGCGACAGCATCGCAACCGGCGTCTTTGAAGCGGAAATCATCGAGACTTGCACGAAAATGGGCTGCTGGCTGAGCGTGTTGGGCCCCGACAATGATACCGTGATGGTCTTTATGCGGGACCACGCTTTCTTCGTTCCGAAGGAAGGGATGCAAGGAAAACGCGTGATGATGTCAGGCTATGCATACTATGACACCACTTCGGTGGCTGATTTGCAGCATTTGGCAGAGGATGCTGGCCGCACTGCGGAGGAGATTGCAGGGATCACTGAACCCAAATACACGCTGAACTTCGACGCTGAAGGTGTCCAGATTTTTGACGTTCCCGCGATGTATTTGGAGGAAGCTTTGGATGAAGAGGCCGAAATGTCTGAAGGCCATGCACACGAGGGACACGAGGGACACGAGGGTGAGGGAGAATCGGATGCTGCACATCGTTGAAGGCGGACACTCCTTGAAAAGAAGCGCTCAAGAGAGCGCTTTTTTTTTGCCCGGACATCCAGATTGGCACATTTTTTCGTT
>CAYONT010000014.1:0-38845 GCA_964405405.1 uncultured Comamonadaceae bacterium
TGAGCCAAACCCGGGATTTCAGCGTGGAGAACATGAAACGGGCTGTGCTGTACGGTTCGGTCATGGCGTCTTTTGCGTGCGAGGCCTTCGGGACAGAGCGGCTGCTGGAGGTGACGCGGGAGGAAATCGAGGTCCGTTTGCAGCGGTTTCGGGCGCTGGTCGGAACGCAGTGGTGAGGGTCTAAGGGGCGACCCGCTGGGGCTGGTAAGGAAGCCAAGGTTCGGGATCGATGGGGGCACCGTCGACCCACCATTCGAAGTGGCAGTGGGGCCCCTTCGCGGTGCGCCCGGTGGCACCGATGACGGCAATGGGGTCTCCGGCTCGCACCGCATCCCCCGCTTCGTGCAGGAGGGACTGGTTGTGCATGTACACCGAAATCCGGTTCCGGGGATGTTGGATCATGCACACGTACCCCCCGTCGACGGTGTAGGAGGCGAACAACACCGTCCCGTCGTCCACTGCGTAAACGAAGGAACCCGCAGGAGCGACAAAATCGACCCCCCGGTGGCCCTCGCTGGGCTGGTAGCGCATCGAGATTTGGCCTTCCACGGGCGCGAAAGGAATCCCGACCCGTGGCAGTTCCACCCCGTCACGCCGGAGGGCAAAGCGGTCTTCCTCCCCGATGCGGAGGCGCAGCAACGAGTCGGCTTCGGAGAGCGGAAAGTTGAGCGTCATCGCCTCCTGCTGGATGATGCTGTCGAGCATTTCCCGGCTCGGCATCTGGCCATCGTCGGGGACATCGCCCCGCAAAATCGCGCCTAGGGCCTCCAGGTACTGGGATTGCTGTTCCAGCATGGTCAGGGCACTGTCCGCATCCCGTCGCGCATCCCGGGCCAGTCCGCGCATTTCATCGGTGGCATAGCCGGGAACGATGTACTCGCGCAAACCGGTCAGGGCCACGAGCACATAGGTCACCGCAGCGATGCCCAGCACCACGCCTGCGGCAGTCAAGGCCAAACCGAGCCTCGAAAACCCTGCCTGCCACCGTTCCGAGAAGGTTTTCTCCTCTTGAAGGGTCAGCCGGAAGGGTTTCAACCACCAAACCTTCCACGAGCGTTTTGACTTCAGCACAGGGCAAATATCGGCGATTCGGGAATTTCCTCACCGGGGGGAACCTTGGCTCCGGGTTTTTCGTTCCGGAAATAGAATAATTTAGCGCGCTCTGCGTTAGACCCCCGTTCATGCATCATTCTACCCGCATCCGCATTGGGTTGTTCTTCGCCACAGCGGTGCTGCTGGTGGGTTGTTCCCGCACCCGGGATGGCCGCATCTACCGGTTGTACCACAATGTGAATGCGAGATACAATGGCTTCTTCTACGCGAAGGAGTCGATGCGGGAGGCTCAGGAAAGGTTGGATTCGACGTACGAGGAGAATTATGATGAGATTCTGCCCATCTTCATTGAGGTGGACGAGACGACAGCAAAGACGGTGGACCCGCTGTTGGAACGGGCGATCGAAAAGTGCACGAAGGTGGTGGGGAAGCACACTTTGCAGCCTCCCCGGAGCCAGCAGAAGGAAATCCGGTGGCCGGAACTGAACCGGTGGATCGACGACAATTACGACGTCATCGGGCGGGCCCATCTGATGCGGGGGGACCTGGAGAAGGCCGAGGAGGTGTTCCAGTACCTCGTCCGAACCTTGGATTACGACGATGCCCAAGCCTGGAGCAACGCCTGGCTTGCCCGGACCTACATGGCGCAGGGTGACCAAGTGAAGGCGAACAACGCCCTCATGAAGGCGGCTTCGTTTCGCACGGGCAAGAACGAGGAGGTGCGGGCTTTTGTGGGGTTGGTTCAGGCCACCTACCACCTGAAGTACGACCAACTCGAGCAAGCCATTGCGCGTCTGGAAGAGACGGTACCTCTGTTGCCCAAGGGGATGGAACGGGCCCGGCCCACCTTCATCTTGGCGCAGTGTCTGGAGGCCGCTGGCCGGTCCACCGATGCCATCGAACGCTACAAGGAGGTGGTGGAGATGCGCACACCGTACGAACTGGAGTTCTATGCGAAGATTCGGCAGGCCATGGCGTTCGATCGCCGGGGCGGGTCGAGCGAGCCCATTGTCAACCTGCTCGAGGAGATGCTGGAATCGAAGAAGAACGACGCGTACCGAGACCAAATCTATTACGCCCTGGCAGAACTGGCGCTGGAGGAACGCCGCTTGGACGATGGATTTTCGTTGCTCAAGCAGTCCCTGCGCGAGGACACGGGGAACAACCGGCAACGGATGAAGGGCTACCTGCGGCTCGGAGATTTGTACATGGACGATTTGGACTACGTCAACGCCCAGGCTTATTACGACAGCGCGGTGACCTTCATGGACGAAAAGCACCCGCGCAGCGCGGAAGTGAACGCCCTCGCGAAGAACCTCACGGACTTGGTTCGGAACTTGCAAATCATTGAGGAACAGGATAGTTTGCTGGCCATTTGTGACTTAGATGAAGACGAGCGGCTGGCGCGTTTAGACCAAATCATCGCCGACAAGGAAGCGGAGGCGGAGCGGGCCCGCTTGGCCGCAGAGGAGGCCGCGCGGCGGGAAGCAGAAAGCGTGGGAACGGGCGGCGCGGGGATGTTTTGGCCGTACAACGCCCAGTTGAAAGCGTCGGGACGCCGAAACTTCCAGGACTACTGGGGTGATCGGCCGCTGGAGGACCACTGGCGTCGATCGCGGAAAATGGCAGGGGGATTCTCGGAGAATCCAGAGGAAACCGAATCGGATGGGACCGCGGTTCCTTCAGCGACGGCTTCCTCCGATGGAGGCATCCCCACGCGGGAAGAGTTGTTAGCGGGGCTCCCTTGCGCTGCCGATCAGCGGCAGGCGGCCTATGCGAAAATAGCGGAGGCCTACTACAATGCGGGTTTGGACTACAAAGAGAAGCTGTCAGATCCACCCAATGCGATTCTGAGCTGGCAGACCCTGTTGGAGCGGTACGAGGACAGCGACTTCCACCCCACGGCCCACTATCAGTTGTTCCGGACCTATCTGCAACGGGAGGTGGAGGAGAACTACCAGAACCCGTTCTGCGGAACGTGCAATTCTGAGCACTGGGCGGCGGAAATCCTTCGGCGCTATCCCGGCAGTGAGTGGGCGGTGCTGGTGGAGAATCCGGATTTTGCGGACGAGGAGGAGATCCGCAGGGAGGCTGAGCGTTTGGTCTACGAAGGGCACTTGATGCGATACTACGACAAGCAGTACCAGCAGACCTTGCTGGCGGTATCGGGCATCATTGAGGCAGAACCGGAGAATCACTTTTTGTGTCAATACCGGCTCCTCAAGGCGCAATGTGTAGGGGGTTTGAGCTCGGTCACGCGGGACCGGTTGGCGTATTTCGAGGCGCTGTATGCCGTGGTCGACGGGTGCCCGGAAACGGAGGAGGCCACCTTCGCCCTCGAATTGCTCACGGCCCTAGGAGGATTGCGTGAGGTTTCCGGTGCAGATACGGCGGCTGTGGTGGAGGAGAAAGCACCAGAGATTTACCAGCACAAGCCGTATTTAGAGCACTACTTCGCCATCGTGGTTCCCGTGGGTCGAGGCAATCCCGAGCAGGTGAAGGCACAGATTTCTGACTACAATGCGAAGAACCACGTTTCAGCAAACCTTCGATTGACAGCGAATTTGCTCGACCGGACCCACCAAATCATCTTGGTCAAGAGTTTCCGTCGGCAGGATTACGGCATGACGTACTACGAGGCATTCACGTCCAACCGGGAGGCGCTCACGGAATTGAACGCCTCGGGTTATGACATGTTCCTCATCTCCAGTGAGAATTACGTGGAGTTGTTCAAATCCAAGAAGTTGGAAGAGTACAAAGCTTTTTTCCAGCAGTACTATTTAACATCCGGCGGTTGATAACTCTCGGTTGTTTTTCTACCTTGCCGGCATGATTGGAATCGGAAAAAAGGCCCAACGGGCCGATACGGTGCAAGACCGCGCCATCAATCGCATCGTGGAGGGAACGATTTTCCGGGGCACCGTGGAGAGCGAAGGCAGTTTCCGGGTGGACGGCAGTTTCGAGGGTGACTTGAACATCCAAGGGCGGTTGGTGATCGGTGTACAAGGATCGGTGATGGGGATGGTTCGGTGCGGTCAATGTGAGGTTGAAGGGCGCTTGGAGGGGGATGTGACGGTTCAGGAACTGCTGGCCCTCAAGGCCACCAGCCGGGTCCAAGGAGAATTGAAGTACGGCCAATTGAGCATCGAGGCGGGCTCGCAGGTTTCTGGGGTGATGCAGTTGATGTCTAAGGTGAAGGAGATGGGTGGGGAGCGGCTGGGCCGCAAGCCCGAACCGAACGTTCAGCGGGAGCGGAAGACGGCAGACGCGGTTTGAGTGTCCCAACCCCCAAGGATCGGGAACCGCGCTTGCAGGCATCGCCCATTCTGCGCTTCTCGGGCATGGCCGGAACGATGGCGACCATCATCTTGTTCTGTGTTTGGGCCGGAAGGAAATGGGATGCCCAATCGGGAACATCGACCCCTTGGGGAACGCTTTTGGGTGCAATCATCGGAACTTTGGCGGCGATGGTTGCAATGATTCAGATGGCATGGAAAAAGAACGGTTGAGCGCCTATTGGGTGCAGTTGTTTGCATTGTCGGGACTCCTGTATGGACTGGGGTGGCTGATTCCTCCTTTCCGATCTTTCGCCAGCGGCGGATACTGGCTCGGCATCATCCTCGGTTTCGGGGCATTGAGTGCCTTTCTGATGCGCTGGGTGAATCGGGCGGCATCCGGTTCCGGGCACCGTTTCGTGAGTGCGGTGCAAGGCTCCACTGGGGTGAAGTTGCTTGTGACCATGGCCACCCTACTGGCCTACATCTTGTCGGGAGGCGAGGAACGGGTTGCTTTTTCCATGGGCCTTTTCGGTGTCTACATGCTACACACCGCGCATTTCGTTTGGTACCTTCAGCGCATTGCAAAGGCCAAACAATAGAAGTTCTCTTGACAACAAGAGATAATGCCTATTTTTGCGCCGAATTTCATCACCACGGGTTGAAAACGCAATCGCTCCTCCGCCGCTGTTTGAGCAGCTTCATGGGAACTTTGGTCCTGGGCTTGGGCCTGTGGATGGCTCCTTCGGCCTGGGCATCACAATCTGCTGAAGCCGCAGATTCCCTCGCAGGAGGCCACGAAGACCACGCCCACGAAGCGGAGTTTGAGGCAGGCAGTTTCATCATCAACCACATTTCCGACGCCCACGACATTCATTTGTTTGGGGATGTTCACATTCCGCTGCCCGTCATCTTGTATGTCCAGGGGCACGGTTGGGATGTTTTCATGAGCAGTGCATTCCATGGCCACGGACATGGAGACCGCCACGGCTCGGGTGGGTTGGGCATCGATTACACCCTGCACGCAGAGACCATTTCAGCAGACAACGGCGCCCGGGTTTGGGATTTCAGCATCACGAAATCGGTTTTCGGAATGTTGCTGATGTTGGCGTTGATGGTGTGGATCTTTACTTCGATGGCCCGTGGGTACAAGAGGAACCCCAATGCTGCGCCCAAGGGACTCAGCAATGCGATGGAACCGCTCATTCTCTTCATCCGGGATGAGGTGGCGAAGCCAGCACTGGGGCACAACGCGAACCATTTTATGCCCTTTCTGCTGACTTTCTTTTTCTTCATTTTCTTCTCGAATTTGCTGGGCTTGGTTCCATTCCTGGGGGGGTTCAACATCACGGGCACGTTGGGTGTGACCATGGTCCTGGCCACCTTGGTGTTCCTCATCACCATCCTCAACGGCAACAAGCACTACTGGGAGCACATCGTTTGGATGCCGGGGGTTCCGGGTTTGGTGAAGGTTTTGATTCTGACGCCCATTGAAATCATCGGAATCTTCCTGAAGCCGATCGTTTTGATGATTCGTTTGACCGCAAACATCACCGCGGGGCACATCATCATCCTTGCTTTCACAAGTTTGATCTTCATTCTCGGACAAAGTGGTGAAGCCCCAGGTACCGGATTCGGCGTGGGCATTTTCTCCACGTTGTTCATGATTTTCATGTATTGCCTGGAATTGTTGGTCGCCTTCCTTCAAGCCTACGTATTCACCCTGCTGGCAGCCCTCTACTTCGGAGATGCAAAGCAGGAGGCCCACCACTAATTAGAAATCCATCCAAACCCATACAACATGGAATTGTTGAATATCCTTCTCGACGTTGAGATGCAAAAGGGCCTCGCTGCCCTCGGAGCTGGTGTTGCTGCCATCGGTGCAGGTGCAGGTGTAGGTCGCATTGGAGCTGCTGCGCTGGAGTCCATGGCGCGCCAACCCGAAGTAGCTGGTGAGATCCGTTCAAACATGATCGTGGCCGCAGCCCTTGTTGAAGGTGTATCGCTGTTCGCGGTCATCGTTTGCTTGCTGGTAGCGCTCTGATCCCATGGATGCACTGCTGACACCCGCTCTGGGTACGTTGGTATGGGCCACCATCGCCTTTTTGGCGGTCCTGTTTTTGCTCAAGCGGTTTGCTTGGGGCCCGATTCTCGGTGCCCTGAATGACCGGGAACAGCGAATCAACGAAGCGTTGGGGGCTGCAGAACGCGCACGCCAGGAAATGGAAGTGCTGCATGCTGACAACGAGCGCTTGCTCCGGGAAGCGCGGGCCCAGCGAGATGTCATCTTGAAGGACGCCCGCGAGGCAGCAGAGAAATTGGTTTCTGAAGCGCGTTCACGTGCAAAGGAAGAGGCGGATCGCGACCTGGTTTTGGCGAAAGACGCCATTGCCTTGGAGCGCAAAGCCGCTGTGGCCGAATTGAAAGCAGAGGTAGCCACCTTGTCTGTCCAAATCGCTGAACAGCTGCTTCGCCAGTCGCTTGTGCAGGATGAAGCGCAGCAGGCGTTGGTGAAGAAACTGATGGACGAATCTCCATTGAACTGATCTTGTCATGGCCCAGCCTCGCGTAGCCAGTCGATATGCCAAATCCTTGTTGGAGTTGGCTGAGTCCCGCCAAGAATTGGACCGGGTAGAAGGGGACTTGGACTTGTTGGCTCGGGTCCTGCTCGGGAGTTCGGATTTGGCAGCCTTGTTGGCTTCGCCTGTCATCAAGCCAGACCAGAAGAATCGGGTGTTGGAGGCTGTTTTTGGACAGCACTTGGGCACGTTGGTAGCTGGTTTTCTGCGCTTGATGGTCGAGAAGGGCCGAGAACCTTACTTGGCTGAGATTTTGAAGTCTTGTCAAGAGTTGCTCCGAAAGAAAAAGAACATTTTGGCGGCCGAGGTTCGTTCAGCGGCGCCACTATCGCCTGAATCTCGGGCCGCTTTGTTGCAGTCCATTGCCCGTGTGCACAATGGACCGGTGGAATTGAAAGAGACGCTCAGTCCTGAGTTGATTGGGGGTTATGTGTTGCGTCTTGAGGACCGGATGATGGATGTGTCCATCAAAAGACAGCTCGAAGCCGTTCGGCGCGAGTTGGTAGAACATGATTACGAGCCAGGCTTTTGAGCCGGCAAGCGTCAAAGACAAACTGAGTTATGGCAGATATCAACCCAGCAGAGGTTACATCGATTCTTCGGGAACAACTTTCCGGGATCAAGACCGCACAGCAACTCGAAGAGGTCGGCACGGTTCTCCAAGTAGGGGACGGCATTGCGCGCATCTACGGCCTGACAAACGTTCAATCCGGTGAACTCATCGAGTTTGAGAACGGAGTTCGGGGCATCGCATTGAACCTTGAGGAGGACAATGTGGGTGCAGTATTGTTGCAGCCCTCTGGTGATCTCCGCGAGGGTGCGACGGTACGCAGGACCGGTCGCATCGCTTCGGTCAAGGCCGGCGAAGGCATGTTGGGCCGCGTGGTAAACACCCTGGGCGAGCCCATCGACGGCAAGGGCCCAATCGGTGGAACCTTGTATGAAATGCCACTGGAGCGGAAGGCACCAGGGGTTATTTACCGCCAGCCGGTAGCCGAGCCCCTGCAGACAGGCATCAAGGCCATTGATGCCATGATTCCCATCGGCCGGGGCCAGCGTGAGTTGATCATCGGCGACCGCCAAACTGGAAAAACCACGGTAGCCATCGACACAATCCTGAATCAGAAGGAATTCTATGAGGCAGGGGAACCCGTGTTCTGCATTTATGTGGCGATTGGTCAAAAGGGCTCCACGGTTGCAGGCATCCTGAAAACCTTAGAAGACAACGGAGCGTTGCCTTACACGGTGATTGTCGCTGCAACGGCATCTGATCCAGCGCCGCTTCAGTTCTATGCTCCGTTCACAGGGGCAGCGATTGGGGAGTTTTTCCGGGACACCGGTCGTCCAGCCTTGGTGGTTTATGATGACTTGTCCAAGCAGGCTGTAGCGTACCGAGAGGTTTCTTTGCTGTTGCGTCGCCCGCCAGGCCGGGAAGCATACCCAGGAGATGTTTTTTACCTCCACAGCCGTTTGCTGGAGCGCGCGGCCAAGGTCATTGGAGAAGACTCCATTGCCCGCGAGATGAATGACCTCCCGGACTCGCTGAAGCCCGTGGTCAAAGGAGGAGGTTCATTGACGGCATTGCCCATCATTGAAACCCAAGCAGGGGACGTTTCGGCGTACATCCCGACCAACGTCATTTCCATCACGGATGGTCAGATTTTCTTGGAGAGCAATTTGTTCTTGAGCGGTGTGCGTCCTGCGATCAACGTGGGGATTTCGGTAAGTCGGGTAGGGGGCTCTGCACAAATCAAGTCGATGAAGAAGGTGGCGGGTACATTGAAGTTGGACCAGGCACAGTACCGAGAGCTCGAGGCGTTCGCGAAGTTTGGTTCTGACTTAGACGAGGCCACGAAAGCGGTTCTTGGAAAGGGGGAACGGAACGTCGAGATTTTGAAGCAAGACCAGAATTCACCCATGACGGTGGAGGAACAGATTGCCATCATCTATTGTGGAACGAATAACTTGCTGCGGAACGTACCGGTAAACAAGGTTCGCGCTTTTGAGCGGGATTACCTGGACTTGCTCCGCGCTAAGCATCCACAAGTATTGGCTGATTTGAAGGCTGGGAAGTATGGCGATGCCCAAACTGACACCTTGGCCTCAGTGGCGAAGGAAGTGGCGGCACAATACGCATAACCAAAGAGATGGCTGGCGGACTCAAAGAGGTTAGGGAGCGGATTGCATCGGTGCAAAACACCATGCAAATCACATCTGCTATGAAGATGGTTTCGGTTGCCAAATTGCGGCGCGCCCAGGAAGCCATCACGCGGATGCGGCCCTATGCTGAAAAGCTTCAGACGGTGTTGGCAAACGCCAGTGCCACGATGGAGCCGGGCACCAGCTTGTACGCCACACAACGACCGGTCAAAAGGGTTCTCTTGGTGGTCATTACCTCGAACCGGGGTTTGTGCGGGGGCTTCAACAACAATGCCATCAAGGAAGCGAATGTGGCCATGAGCCAGGAGGGCGTTCATTTTGAAGTTCTCCCCCTCGGAAAAAAGGCATATGATGCATTTCGTCGGCGTGAAGAATTGGCTCCCAAGGGTTTTCCTTCGGATGCTTGGCAGCTATTTGATCACTTGAGTTTTCGGTCCGTCCAAGATTTGGGAGAGGTCATACTCCGGCGGTTTGCTGCGGGTGAATTGGACGGTGTACGGTTGATTTACAACAAGTTTGTGAATGCAGCTGTGCAGCTCCCAACCAATGAGCAAATGTTGCCATTGGAATCCGGTACAGGTGGAACGGTTGCGGAAACAACAGGGGTCGAATACATCTTCGAGCCATCCCGTGAAGAAATCGTGGAACGCATCATCCCCAACTCGTTGATGGTGCAGTTTTATAAGGCGGTGCTGGATAGTCACGCCTCTGAGCATGGCGCCCGGATGACAGCGATGCACCAAGCCACAGAGAACGCAGGGGATTTGTTGCGTGACTTGCGCATCAGCTATAACAAGGCACGCCAGGCAGCCATCACCACTGAGATTCTGGAGATTGTAGCCGGATCGGAGGCCCTGGAGGGTTGAGGCTTTTCGTGCGTAGCTTTCTGCCGTGAGCATCAGACTACGCGTATACTTGTCCATGTTGTTGTTGCTGGTCTGTTCCTTGTTGGGGACGGGCTACGTGGCGTTTCGGTACACCTTGAAGCAAGAAGAGGTGTACAATCAACAGCGCCTGGAACGCAAGGAACAAGCGGTGCAAAGAAGCATGCAGTGGGTGCTGGAGCAATGGTCAGGAACACTCACAGATTCCATCATTCCCGTGTTGTTTTCGGACAAGATTTGCGAGCTGTCGGATGTCCATGGGTTGGATATCGCCCTCTACAGTCCTGAAGGGGAGTTGCTCATCAGCTCGGTTCCGGGCAAACCATCTGACTCGACGGCTCGGATGGAAGTTCCGGCAGTGGTGTTGTCCAGTTTGGCCGCCGGATCATCGCGGGAAGAGGGGGAGGACTTGGATTTCGGTAAGTACGTACAGGCCTATTGGAATCACTTCGATGCCGAGGGAACTGTGGCCACGGTGGTGAACGTTCGGTATGAGAAGCGACCGCTAGATGGCGGGGGATTTTGGATGTTTTTCAGGCAACTGGCCCCAGTTTACGGCATGCTTTTCCTCGCGACAAGTGCATTGGGGTTGCTGTTGACAAGGGCCATTGTAGGTCCTTTGCGTGCCTTGCGTGCTGGCATGCAGTCCCTGGACTTGCAGGGTCCTATGGTGCCCCTGGTTTATCCCCACCGGGACGCCATCGGCCAATTGGTGATGGAGTACAACCGTCTGCAACGAGAACTGCAGGAACGGGTGGAGCAGTTGGCGAAGCAGGAGCGAGAGGGCGCTTGGCGGGAAATGGCCATCCAGGTGGCACATGAAGTGAAGAACCCCCTCACGCCGATGTTGTTGGGAGTGCAGCAACTCGAAAGGGCGCACAGGGATGGCCATCCGGACTTTGACCATCGACTTCAGCGGTTCGCAGAAATGGCCCGTACGCAAATCCAAGCGCTCTCCCAGATTGCGGAGGATTTTCGGAATGTTTCGCAATGGGAAGCATTGCATTTGCAGCATTCGGAGTTGATCAGTAGCCTCAAGCGGAGCACCGACTTGTTCTTGCTCAGCAGCCATTCCATCGAATGGAGCTTTCAGTTGCCGGAAGCGCCGTTGCAGGTTTGGGCTTCTCCGCCGCACTTGACCCGGGTGTTCAACAATCTGTTGAACAATGCGCTAGAGGCAATAGCAGAGGCGGAGGATAATCGCTCGGGAAAAGTGGACATCGAAGTGGTGTTGCTGGAGACCACCTGCGAGGTGCGCATCGCAGACAACGGCGTGGGGATCCCTCCGGAACGATTGGGTCGCATTTTCGATCCACATTTCACCACCAAGGCCCAAGGTACCGGTCTGGGGCTCGCCATGGTGCAGGCCATCATGACCCAGATGGGAGGCAACATAGGGGTCCATTCCGTGTTGGGGCAAGGATCGGTCTTCACGATGACCCTGAAGCGCGCCCCTGAGACGGACGGTTTGGCCTAAAAAACGAATCCGACGCCCGAAACGAGGTAGGACCTACCCGAGATCGGATTTGCACCTTTATCGATGAGATAATCGACCCAGGTGCCGGACGGAGCCGTGATCCAAGCGCCTTCCAAGCTCCATACCAAGTGACGTCCCCGGCAGGTGACGAGGCCGGAGAAGTGCTGACCGCCATGGAAACGCGCCCCTTCAGCGATGGAAACCGTTGGATTCTCAAACCGAACATTGCGTTGGTTGTGGGTGTCGAAGATGCGCTTCCCCATCCCCAGAGGGAGGCGGTGGAGCGCTTGGATGCCCCAAACCGGGTTCAATTGCTTGCCCACGCCCCATTCGAGATAGGGCATTTCGATCCGTTCGGGCATCACTGGACGATCGTTGTCAGGCCAGTAC
Source organism: uncultured Comamonadaceae bacterium (assembly GCA_964405405.1). Classification (GTDB taxonomy): domain Bacteria; phylum Bacteroidota; class Bacteroidia; order Flavobacteriales_D; family Sanyastnellaceae; genus CAMCYM01. Next base: position 11,819 of record CAYONT010000014.1, read on the forward strand.
CACGAATTGTAGATGTTCCGCAGTCGCGCAAAATCGTCTAAGTAGCTAACCCACCGGAGTTCATCGCTTTGGAAACCGGCCGTGGTGGCCCCGTCGGACAAGGTGCCCTCCACGTACCCAAAGACCGGCGTCATGCCGGTTCCCACGGTGAGGGTGATGGGAATGAGTTCTTCTGCGACCCAACTGATCCTCACGCCCCGGGGTCTACCTGCCGCCCCGAGGGAGGGAAGGCTACCCTGCAGCGGACCATATTGCATAGGGTACAAGTGGTTTTCCACTTGGTTGGGCCCCCATTCGGGGTGCGTTTTCTCCACCACGTCCCGGATGGACTGGAAGTTGGAGCGGGTATCGAAAGACTCCAAAAGGCTCCAAGAGAAATGAAAAGTCACGGTGAACCCCTTTTGCGTGGCCTTCGACACGAAGATGGAATCCTGCAGGGCCTCGTATTGTGACCACAGCGAGGGCCGCACCGTAGGTTCAGGGCCCGTGAACATGCCCTCATTCAGCCGTTGACCGGCCAAATCCAGCACCCCAAAAAGCCCGAGCAAACCGAGCCAAACCAGCGGCGCAAGAATCCTGGCCTTCATTGGAATTCGAATTTGCCACCAAATCCGGCCACTTGGCAGGTGGTGGTGGTGACGAACAGTCCACGGCGCTCTTGGACGATGAACTTCGGGTTCACCAAGACATCGAAGTCTGTGCCTTGCAGCGCCTTGGCGACCGCAGCCGTCTTTTCAGAGCGACCAGGACCCCGTCCGAAATCCATGGCTGGATACACCGCATGCACCCGTTCTTCGCGCTTGAATACCCCCAAGATGACCGTTGTTTTTGCCACACCTAGGAGGGTGCGGGTGGTGTCTACTTGAACATCCACTTGAATGGGGGCAATGTCGAGGACCACCCGGCCCTCAGCGACTTTTGCACTCCGGTGGGTCGATGTACAACCCGCCAGGGCCGCAGCCAAAAACCCGAGAATCAGGGCGTTTGATAGGTTTGGTTTCATGCTGGAATGGATTTGGCACAAGGAAAAAGCAAAGGACGGCTCGGCGTGGCGTCATTTTCGAACGCAGCCGTCTGCAGATTGAGAAGATACAGGCCGTCTGGAACGTCATTGGGCACGTACAAGAACTCTGTGATCGTCGCGTGAAATCGCGGTGCATCCGGCACGCACCAGAAAGCATGGTGCCCTGCGAGCACCCCGCCGTCCCGCTCCCGGTCTACGCTTGGAAGGTCCGTGAGCAAGTGGTCTACCCCTGCGGCCGCCCAACCCGCTAGCACCCCCGCTTCGAAGTACGCGGGATTCGTGTCCGACCAATTGCGCCGTGCCTTTCCACCCTCATTGGGCAGCGTGCGAACCGCTACAGCCGGGGGCATCGGCGCATCGCTCGGCAGACCCAAGGCCTCCCACGCCGCCCCAACCGCACGCTGTACAGCCCCCTGCCCGAGCACATGGTCACCGTCCGCAAGCACGTCAGGCACGACCGACACCAAGAGACAAGGAATCCACGCTGGGATCCGGCATGCGTTCACCGAATGCACCTCCTGCGTGATGTGCCCGAGACATTCGGTGTGGGTTCCGTGACCGTGGGGGTTGAAGGCCAAATCCCGAAAATTCACCGCCCCTCCCTCGGCCACCGCCCCGACGAACCCATTCGCCCGAACCGGCTCAAACCGGGGCGCCTCGACGTACCAAGCCCGCGGCCCCACGGGCCCAACCGCACAGGATGCATCCACGGGTGCATCCACCACCACCTCCCACCGCCACCCGGCCCAAACGAAAGAAAACTGAGGCATCATCGGCGCCGAAGATAACCCTGCCCAAGTGAACCCCCGCCGTGGGCAAAAAAAAAGGGCGACCCGCGGGCCGCCCTTCTTCATCGGAATCTTCAGATCAACGAATCAGGAAACCCACGCGCAAAGACGCCTGGTAGTTGTTTCCGATTTCGCGCATGCCCAGGTGACCCGTGTCCACATCGCCCACGATGGCCACCGGAGCATCAGCCGTAGAGGCTTGGCCGGTTGCGAGGTTGAAGGCCACCAAGTCACTGATTTCCAAGGTGTAGTCCGTAACATTCATCTTTCCAAACCCGAAGCCAGCCTCGAAACCGAGGTACATCGCATCCGTGAAGTAGAAATCAGCACCCGTAACCAAGTTCAGACCGAAGGCATTGTAACCCTGCTTCTCTTTCACCGACCACAGCACGTTCTTCTCGAGGTTGCCGATTTGGTTGATGTCGTTTGCACTCCAGAACTCCTCCTCGTAGGTATCGTTTCCGGCGAGCACATAGGCTTCCAAACCGAAGTAAGGAGAAACCCGGTCCGTTCCGTCCCAGTGCCACTCCAAACCGGGAGCGATTCCGAAGGAGGTGGAACCCGTATATCCCAACAACTGTGGGCTGATGGGGTTCTCAGAAGACAAGTCGCCCTCTTGTGCGAGCACGTCTGTGTCGAGGGTGTTGTTCAACAGGAAGGACAAGCGGAATGCCCGGGTTTCGTCCATAAAATTCCGGTACTTGATGACCGTGCCATCGATGGGCGCACCGCTGAAGGGCGTGAACGCCACCTCGATGTTGTGCTCACCACCCATTTGCTTTTGCGCCTGAGCGCCGAGCGTGACACAAGCGGTCAACGCGAGGAGAAAGGTAACTTTCTTCATTTGAGATTGGATTTTAGGTAAATCTTGGGCGCAAGAACGCAAAAATTTGGCCTGCACACATGACCGGCTTGGGAGTTTAACCAAATCGAGTTGTGGAAAACTCAGGCCCACTGCAGTTCATTCCACTGTCACGCTCTTCGCCAGGTTCCTGGGCTGGTCCACATTGCATCCACGCAGGACTGCGATGTGGTAGCTCAGAAGCTGCAGGGGAATGACGGACAACAATGGAACCAAGGATTGATCACAGGCGGGCAGCTCGACGACGAACTCGGCCATGGGACCCACCACCGTATCCCCTTCCGTGACCACGGCGATCAGGCGTCCACCTCGGGCCTTGACCTCTTGGATGTTGGAGACCACCTTTTCATACACATCATCGGCTGTGGCAATGAACACCACGGGCATGTCCGCGTCGATGAGGGCAATGGGCCCGTGTTTCATTTCCGCGGCGGGATAGCCCTCAGCATGGATATAGCTGATTTCCTTCAACTTGAGTGCGCCCTCCAAGGCAACAGGGAAGTTGAGACCTCGGCCCAGGTACAGGGCATTCGTGGATTCGTGGAAAGCCACGGCGATCTCCCGGATGAGGTCGTCTTGCGCGAGCACCCGCTCCACCTTCTCTGGCAGCGCCGCCATTTCTTGCAGCAGGGCATGGTAACGCGCACCATCCAACGTCCCCTTGCGGCGTCCGATGAGGAGCGCCATGGAGGCCAAAACAGCCACCTGGGCCGTGAACGCCTTGGTGGACGCCACGCCGATTTCGGGGCCCGCATGGGTGTAGGCACCGCTGTCTGTCTCCCGGGAGATGCTGGAACCCACCACATTGCAAACCCCAAAGACATGCGCGCCTTGCTGTCGGGCCATCCGAAGGGCCGCTAGGGTGTCCGCCGTTTCCCCGCTTTGGGAGATGGCGATCACCACATCGGTAGGCCGAATGATGGGATTGCGGTACCGGAACTCTGAAGCATACTCCACCTCCACCGGCACCCGGGTGAATTCCTCCAGCAGGTATTCCGCCACCAGCCCGGCATGCCAACTCGTCCCGCACGCCACGATGATGAAACGCTCCGCTTGGCTCCAACGCTCCCAATGCCCATCGATCCCCGCCATCTTGATTTCCCCCCACTCCAAACTGAGCCTTCCCCGAATGGAGTCGAGGATGGACCGGGGTTGTTCGAAGATCTCCTTCAACATGAAATGCGGGTACCCGCCCTTCTCCAGCGACTCGATTTGCAGCTCCAGCTCCGTGATGGCCGGGACGACTTCGTCGTTGGCAATGGTGCGTATGAGCAATCCAGCGGTGCGGCTGACCCGCGCCACCTCCTCGTCATCCATGTACACCACGTTGCTGGTGTACTCCACGATGGGCGTGGCATCCGATGCGATGAAAAACTCACGGTCCTTCCCCAATCCGATTACCATCGGGCTCGATTTCCGGGCAGCGATGAGCTCTTGGTCATTTTCCCGGTCCATCACCACAATGGCATAGGCCCCTTGCACCTCTTTCAAGGCCAAACGAACCGCGTCAAAAAGCTCCGTCCCCGTGGTCCGCTGAACCTCCTCGATGAGATGCACCAACACCTCCGTATCGGTCTCGCTCACAAAGGTGTGCCCCCGCAGTTCCAAGCTCTGCTTGAGGATGTGGTAATTCTCGATGATCCCATTGTGGATGAGGGCGAGCCGGCCATCACCCGACATGTGCGGGTGGGCATTCAGGTCGCTGGGGGCACCGTGTGTGGCCCACCGTGTGTGCCCGATTCCGATGTGACCCGCCGGCACATGGTCCCCCACGTGGTCCAGCAAATCCTGCACCTTCCCCTTTTTCTTTTCCAACTGAAACAACGTACCATCCTCCACCGTGGCGATGCCGGCGCTGTCATACCCTCGGTATTCAAGCCGCTGCAAACCTTTGATGAGGATGGGGAAAGCTGGCCGATTGCCCAAAAACCCTACGATACCGCACATGCTGGAAAATGTTTTGTGTTGGAAAAGAAGTCACGCCAAATTACGGCAACCCCCTGTCAGGTCCGTCAGTAGCTGTAGGTCAACACGAGGCGGCTGCGCCTTGTGCCGGTCGTGTCCCAACTGGGCGCCTCCGTTCCTTCAAATTCCACCCCGAGCAGGGAGATGCCCGCCCGGCTCGCCACCACATGCAGATCGTCGCTGGCGAGGGACCCGAGCAACATGCGCTGTACGGTCTGTGGGATGTTGAAACGATAGGCCTGCTGGGCCTCATCGAACACCCCGTTTATGTTGATTCCTTGGGAATTCTGGTCCGGTGTCGATACGGGGTTTCCATCCGCGTCCTCCGTGAGGATGAAGAGGTTGGCGGGAATCGGGTAGCGCGCCCGCAAGGACTGGGACGACGAGGTGATGGGCAGCCAGAGTTCGGCTTTGTGAATGGCGACAGCACCCCATTCCTGCATCAATTGATCCAAATGGGGAATGCGAACCCGCACTTTGGAACCTGCCCCGCTGAAGACGTGGAGCGGAGCACCCAAAGGCAGTTCTGTTACATCGGGCTGCTGCCAAGCGGCCAAATCCCCCTTCCACTGGTGAGAAAAGGTATTCGCCCGCGCGGACAAGGCGTTCACAACGAAGTCGTAGAACAGCGTGTCCTCCGCATTGTGGTAGTGGACCCGGACTTTCGTTCCGCCCCCGATCAGGTCCACGCCCACGGCACCCTCACCGACCCCTTGAAAGGTGGGCTGAATCCACAAGCCAGGCAAGTAATCCAGCCATCCATCGTTGGAATCGAAGGCAACGACACCGGCGGCCAGCAAGGACGTTCCCCAATCTGCATCCATCGGAATCAGCACCTCTTCTGCACCGGCGGGAGACAGCAACCGCGGGCCGCTCGCAGCATCCACCAGGTTGTCGCCTACCGTCTCAAAGACGCTGTTCGTGTAATACGTGGAATCCAGCGAGAGGCCATTGCTCAGGGCCCGCACATCCAGCCATTGCGGGGCTTGAATGCCATACCGGTCGCCGGTCAAGGCCAAATGCAATCGGACGCTGTCCACCACAACGTTTTCCCCAAAGTTCACATCCGGGGCCGACAAGCGAAACTGCGCCACAAAGCCACCCAAATGCCAGCCGGAACGTGGATGCCACATTCTGCCGACCACCGCGGTGCTCAATTGATCCGACTCCAACCGCTCCTCCTTCACCGATTGCAGCTCCACCGTCAGCGTGTCGGTGTTGTACAAATCGATCAGGTCGTAAGCAGTTTGTACGTCCAAGCCAGCGTCAGAATCAGGCGGTTTGCAGCCACCGAGGAGGGCGAATCCCCCAATCCATGCCCAGGCTGCCGCAGTCAGGCGAGCGGAAAACTTCATGGCGCGAAGTTCTGTTATTCCGCGACAGCCTCAGTCTTTCCCTCGAGAATCGTGTCGTAGTAGGCGTTGATTTCGCTCACATACCCCTCCTCTCCGGGGAAACGCATAACGGGAACCACTGCTTGGTCCAGCAACGCCAGGGTCTCTGCGTCCAGCTCCTCTGAACCGACGATGATGCCATCGGCGTGCTGAATGGCCAAGGCGTTCAAGGCCGCAAAGGTGGGGGAGGCCAAACAACCAATGCTCTGCGCATCGATGCCGTCCTGCACCATCTTCTCCGCCAAGCGTGCATCTAACGTCCCTTCGAATCCTTCGTCAAACAAGCTGCAAACCACCTTGCTCTTGGCAAAATATGGGTCGCCGGCATAGAGTTGCTTCACGTAGACGGGCAACAAGTGGGTCATCCAGCCGGTGCAGTGGATGATATCCGGTGCCCAACCCAGCTTCTTGACAGTTTCCAAAACACCCCGAACGAAGAATATCGCCCGCTCGTCGTTGTCCGGATAAGGGACGCCGTCGGCGTCTTCAAAAACGAACTTGCGCTTGAAAAACTCGTCGTTGTCGATGAAGTAAACCTGCATCCGTGCGGTCGGGATGGAGGCAACCTTGATGATGAGGGGGTGGTCGGTATCGTCTACCGCCAAATTCATTCCAGACAAACGAATCACCTCATGCAATTGGTGACGGCGCTCATTGATTTTGCCAAACCTTGGCGTGAAAATCCGAATTTCGCGACCCCGCTCATGGATTCCTTGGGGGAGATTCCTGCAAACTTGGCCCATGGGCGTTGTCGGCAGGAAAGGCACCACGTGTTGGGAGACATACAGAATTCGAGGTTTCGTCATGGCGTGGTGAAAGAAATACGAGCAAAGCACAAATCTACAGAATTTTGGGCGAAAATTCAAGGATGACGCGGATGGAAGACGCAGCGATGGAGACCCAAGGCTGGATTTTTAATCGGGCGGAGGATTTGCGGGACTGGTTGGCTGCGCAACGCGCTTCGGGTGCGACGATCGGCTTTGTCCCCACCATGGGGGCACTGCACGCGGGCCATGGCTCCTTGGTGGCACGATCGGTGGGGGCGGGTCACCGCACTGTGGTCAGCATCTTTGTCAATCCGACCCAGTTCACCGATCAGGCTGATTTTGAGGGGTATCCGGTCACGTTGGCGGAAGATTTGAAGGGGTTGCGTGCTTGGGGGGCAGCGGCGGTTTTTGTTCCGACTGTGGACGAGGTGTATGGGGGTGAGACGGCGGTGGAGTCGGTGAACTGGGGTCCTGCATTCGGGGGGTACGAGGCAGCGGATCGCCCGGGCCATTTTGACGGGGTGGTCGCAGTGCTGGACCGGCTTTTTCGGGTGGTGGCGCCAGACGCGGTGTTCATGGGGGAGAAGGATTTGCAGCAGTTGGCCGTGGTCCGCGTGCTGGCGGGCCGGCGGTTTCCGGGGCTGCAGGTGGTCGGGTGTCCTGTGGTGCGGGAGCCGGATGGGCTGGCGATGAGTTCCCGGAACCGCCGGTTGGGCGCCGAGGCCAGGGAGCAGGCGCGGGCGTTGTATCGGGTGTTGCGCCGAATGGGGGAGGAGGTGGCGTCGGGCGAGGCGCCCACCACCGCCTTGGAACGGGGACGCCGGGCGTTGGGGGAGGCCCCGGGGGTCAGGGTTTTTTACTTGGACTTGGTTCAAGGGGAGGATTTTGCGCCGTGGTCACCCGCCGCTTCCGGCCCCACCTTTGCCATCGTTGCTGCCGAAGTCGGCGGGGTTCGGTTGCTGGACAACATCCTTTTGACCGCCCCGTCCGGGGGCCAAGGGGGGGCCGGAGAAGTCACAAAATGACCCAAAATTTGGCCTAAAAGGCAACCCTTTGGCGGATGCCAGTGGATTTTGCCCCAAATTGCGACCCAAAATTCCAAGTCATGAGCCCAGGACCCGGACAAATCATATTGATTGCGCTGATCGTCATTCTGCTCTTTGGCGGAAAGAAGATTCCAGAGTTGATGCGCGGCTTGGGCCAAGGCGTGAAGGAATTCAAAGACGCCACGAAAGGCGAAGACAAGGACAAGGATCGGAAGGACGAAAAGTAAGGGCATGGCGGGACGGAATATCTTGCGGTTGGGAGCATCCTGGGTGGTATGGGTAGCCAGTTGGGGGAGCACGGTGGGGGCGGCAGAACTGCCTGCGGACAAATCCATTTTCACGGAACAAGGTCCCGCCCTGCAGGATCCCTCGGGGGCGGGGTTGACCCGGTTGGAAGCGTCGTCAGCACCTACATCGGCAGTGGCGACAACGTCGGAAACGCCTGTTGCGGCAGTAGGTCCCGACACCACGTCGTTTGCTTGGGAACAGACTTGGCGCAGTTGGTGTGCGGAATCCCAGTGCATCAGCGAGGACGTGGGCATTTGGACCCAGACCCACGGTGAATCGGATGTTCCAGCCTTGGACGCAGAATTGGTTCAGGCCCGGTTGGCCATTTTGGACGCGGGCTCGCCCATGGATTTCACATGGAACGAGGTCGTTCACCAGCGCATCGCCCACTTCGCGACGAACCGAAAGAAGCACATCGCACTCATGTTGGGCCGCGGGGCACACTACTTCCCGCTCTTTGAGGAGGCCCTGGACCGCCACGGGTTGCCGATGGAGTTGAAGTACTTGTCCGTGGTCGAGAGTGCGTTGAATCCGGTGGCCAAATCACCGGCAGGCGCTGGTGGATTGTGGCAGTTCATGCATCCCACTGCGAAGATCATGGGATTGCGGGTGGATGCCTATGTTGACGAACGACAGGACCCGATGCGCAGCACCGATGCGGCCTGTGCTTACCTCTCCAAGCTGTACGACATGTACGGCGATTGGTTCATGGCCTTGGCGGCCTACAATTGCGGACCGGGCAATGTGAACAAGGCCATTCGGCGCAGTGGCAACAAGACCAGCTACTGGGAAATCAGGCCTTTCTTGCCTGCAGAAACCCAAGGTTACGTGCCCGCTTTTGTGGCCATCGCCTACATGATGGAGTACCACGGTGAGCACCAAATTGCCCCGGTGGATGCCATGACCTTCGCTGCTGAAATGGACACCGTGATGGTGCGGAAACCCATGTCTTTTCGGGACATTTCAGCCGCTACTGGGATTGAAATGGCTTTGTTGGAAGCCTGGAATCCCATGTATCGGATGCAGTACATCCCGGCGGGTGTGGAGCACATGCCCCTTCGCTTGCCGGTGGAGTGGGTTCCGAGCTACCTCGCTTTCGAATCCCAAATCCCTACAGCTCCCACACCCCGGGTCACTCCGGCTCCGGCTCCTTCTGCATCAGTGTCTTCGGCCACGCGGGCTTCAGGCTCGGGGTCGACCATTGTGTACAAGGTGAAGTCAGGAGATGTTTTGGGTTCCATCGCCAAGCGGCATGGGGTTACCGTCCAACAAATCCAGAAATGGAATGGGCTGCGAGGCACCACCATCCACCCGGGTCAGAAGCTGACCATCCATGGCCGAGGCCACAGTTCTTAAAAAAATGGGCCGCTGGTGGGTCGCGGTGGTTTTTCTGTCCACAGTCGGCTTCACCGGCTGCACGGATTCCGTAGGAGAGGGCCAGGCGCTTCCTTCTCACGTGGGTGCATCCGGTGAGTTGTTGGTGGTTTTGGATGCACCAGAAAGTGAAGCGGTTCAGGTGTTGTTGGATTCCATCGTAGCCGTATTTGAGGACCCGTACGATGTTCTGCCGCAATTGGAGCCCAGTTTCACCCTCATGGTCTTGCCACGTGCTGAGTTTGATCGGTTTTGGAAGCCCCATCGGAACGTGATGGACATCGATTTGGGCGACCGATTGGACACCCAGGAGCCCTCGGTTCGGATGTTTCGGGACAAGCATGCGCGGGGTCAAGTCTATATCCGGGCCATGGGCCGTAGTGCCAGTGCACTCGCCCAGTTGATTGCCCAACGGGCCGTGGAGATGCGGACGGTTCTGCACAACGAGGAGATCAAACGGTTCCAGGATTTGCATGAATTGACCCGTAACGAAGTGGTGGCAAACCGATTGGAGAAGGAGTTTGGCATACAGCTCACGGTTCCAGAAGACGCGCGCTGGGCGAAGTCAGGATCGGATTTCATTTGGATTGATCGGCAATTGACCCGCATGAAGGGGGGAGACAACCACGATGTCCAGCAGGGGTTGTTCATCTCGTTTGAGCCGTATGTGGCGACGGAGCAACTCACCATGCAGGCCCGACTCGATCAACGCAATGCCCTGTTGATGAAACAGGTACCCGGCCCCACCAAGGGATCCTTCATGACCACCGAGATGCGTTACCACCCCACGTATGAGGAAGTGGACTTCGGAGGGGCCTTTGCCACAGAATTGCGTGGGTTGTGGCGGATGGAGAACGATTACATGGGGGGTCCATTTTTCAGCATGACGACCTTGGATGTGGCGCGGAACCGCTTGGTCACCGTGGAGGGCTATGCGTATGCTCCCTTTTTTGACAAACGGGAGTACATGCGCGAAGTGGAAGCGATGGTCAAGTCCTTGGTGATTCTTCCGGAATCGTCGACGGCATCAGCGGAGCCATGATGGGAGGACGGCTTGTTGTGAGGAGGTGGCTGGTGGGGTGCTGGCTCGTCGGCATGGGCATGGGTGGGTTCGACCCCTTGGTTTGGGCGCAGGTGATGGTGGATCCTTCGGTCCGATGGGATGCTGTCCAGGTAGGGGGTTCGGTATGTGCCTTGGAGGTTCGAGACGAGCATACCGTGTTTTACGCCGGCTCGAATGGGGTGTGGGGCTACACGCGGGATGGTGGGGAACATTGGCACCATGACACCATCCTTTGGGAAGGCCGGCGCCCCGCTTTTCGTTCGATGGCGGTGACTTCGGAGGCCATCCACCTGCTCTCCATCGAAAGTCCGGCCTTGTTGTTGCGGAGTACGGACTGGGGTGCCACTTGGGAATGCGTGTTCCGGGAGGACCATATGGATGCGTTTTTTGACGCTTTGGCCTTCTGGGATGACCGGGAGGGATTGGCGTGGGGTGACCCCTTGCCCAACGCTTCCGGGAAGCGGGTGATGGCCGTTCGCATCACACGGGACGGAGGCAAAACATGGGAAGCGGTGGCGGCGAAACGGCTGCCGGAGGTCGTGCCCGGGGAGGCCGCGTTTGCGGCTTCCAATGGGAACATTGCGCTCTCGGGAGACACCGCTTGGTGCATCACGGGGGGGATGGCTTCGCGCGTTTTCCGGACGCCGGACCGGGGACGCACATGGACGGTGCACGAGACGCCCATCCAACAGGGTGAGTCCATGACCGGTATGTTTTCGGTGGACTTTGCGGACGGGCTGCGGGGCTGGGCGATGGGTGGGAACTGGGCCGAGATGTCGGACAACAGCGCCAACAAGGTCTTCACGGTGGATGGGGGAACGACTTGGGAGCGGTTGGCGCCGGGGGAGGGGCCCGGTTACCGGAGTTGCGTGCGGGTGGTACCGGGGTCTGGGGGGCGGGACGTTTGGGCGGTTGGGCCGACGGGCGTGAGCCGGTCGGGGGACGGGGGGCGGAGCTGGGAGGACGTGGATGTCGCAGGGGCGGCCGAGGGGGCGTACCTGACCGTCCGGTTCACGCCGAGCGGCGACCGGGCCTGGCTGGCCGGCCGGGGAGTCATCCGGTCCGTGGACGTGAGGAGGGCCGGAAGACCCTGATCGGCAGGAGGTTACGGACGGCCAGAGACCACAAAGGAACCCCGTCCGATGGGGAGCCCCTGGGCGTCGAAGGCTACGGCGTGGTAGGTTCCGGCAGACCAGGCATGTACCGGAATTTCGAGCCGGGTGGAAGAGAGAGATTGGTTGAAATGGATTTGGCCTGCCGCATCCACCACGCGAACCTGGACAGCCGCCTCGGGAAGAGGCACGGTCACGCGATCGGTCGCCGGAGACGGAAAGACGGCCAAGGCTCCCCCACCCATACCGGGCAACGCAGGCGCATCGGGCACTGCAGCCGACACGTCCCCCCGGGCAAAGGCGTACTGGCCCGGGCGCAGGTTCAGAATCCGGAAGTACCCGCTGGCGTTCGTCAGCGACCCGCCCTGCCATTCATAGTCCGGATACAACGTCCAGGGCTCGGCCGCTGAAGGCCGCCACGCCAGCATCGCCCCCTCCTCGCCCGCACCGTACAGGCCCGCATCCAGCCGGTGCCATTCCGTACCGACATAGCCCAGCCGGGCGTCGAGGAGCAGGTTTTCTGCAGGCCAAACCCCGCCAATCTCCCAATAATGGCTATCGCTCAGGGTTTCGATGTATGGCGCCACCGCCCCATCAGGCGCTACCCAGTGGTGCTCCACGCGAACCAAGGCCGAATCCCCCGCCCCGATGGCGTCGCAACCGATGCGCAGGTCCACCCAGGGAAGGGCTTCGAGTCCGCTCGTTTCCGAGATGACATACGTGTGGTCCATCCGCGCCTGGTTGAGCCGCCCTCGGGCATTCAGCGCCACCATCACCACCGGACCGAAGCCCGGGTGCTCCACCGTGACCACATCGCTCGCTCCGCCCACCAGCACCGTGGTCTCGAATCGGTTCCACTGGGCATCCCACAACGTAACATCGAGGGGAACCTGGTCATGGTACACCGACGTCGCCCGAAGCCGCTGCCGCAGGAAGAGCTGGAGGCCTGGGTTGATGCCCGGGACCAGGGCCGTGGAGTCGATGATCCAAGTCGAGAAGCCGGGTTGGAGGACTTGGGCATCGAAGAAGTGGGAGAGGGTTTGGCCTGTAAAACCCTCCAACGTTTCCTGGAACAGAGCCACGTCCATGTGGGAACCGGCCAGCGAATTCAGCACGCTCTGGCTCGCGGATCGAAAGGTCTCATCTCCGAGGTACGCCCGCAGGTTGTGCATGACCGAGGCACCCTTGTAGTAGGTGTGGCGCCCGTAAATGACCTCGTCGGGCATGGGCGACAGGGGATAAAAGTCCCCGTCCTGGGCATGGGCTTGATCCAGCACGAAGTAATGGTTGTCCTTGACCGCATCCACAAAGGCTTCCGGGCCATCCTTCCACTCCACAAAGAGGTGCGAACTGTATTCCGCTGGCCCTTCCTTAAGCCACATGTGGTTGTGCACGGTTGGGGCCACCTCATCGCCCCACCAAAGATGGCCCAGTTCGTGACTGAACAGCCCCCCGTTCGCAGAAAGGCTCTCCCCGGTCATGAATTGCGGGTAAGCGACATTGGTTGGAATCTCCAAGGCCCCATCGGTGGTGAGCACATAACCCACGCGCTCCCAGGCATAGGGACCCCACCAGTGCTCCAACGCATCGATGGCGTAACCCAGGTGCTGAAACCGGTCCGCCATGGGCGCGAGGTCCGCGGGTTTTGCCGTCAGCCGGACGGGGATGTCCCCGTAGTTTCCGGTGTGGACGTAGTTGGAATCCACGTAGGTGGATACCGCGAAGGCACTTTGGTGGGTGGTGATGGGATGGTCCAGCTGGAACACACGGCGCAGGGTGTCCCCACCGAGCATCGTTTCGGACACCATCGTACCCTGGTTGTGGGCCCGCTTGCCGCCATCGCTGGTGACGGCCACGGTATAAGTGGCCCGTTCCACAAACTGGTCGAAGCACGGGTACCACACCTTGCCGAAGTTGGGCGGGATTGTACTCAGTCCGATCCCCAGGTTGTACACGTAGCCGCTTTCGAAATAGACCCCGCCCCATACCGGGTCTCGGTAGGGATGTCCTCCGTACCAGATCACGACCGTATGGTTGGCGCCCGCTTGCCATCCTGCGGGGTCGGCGGGATGAATCCGTAGCTCAGGGTCGTTGTGGTCGAACAGGGCGAGCACCCCATCGAGGTGAATGCTGTCGACGGCCAAATCCAACAAATCCAGCCAGAATCCATCGGCGCTGTTCTCCAAGACACTGAACGCCAAGGTCGCCTGGCCCCGCAACTGCTGCTGCTCGTCCTGGGTCAGGTCGAGTTCAATGTGGTAGGACTGGATGTCGAAGGTGTCGCTCCGGGCGATGGACGCCGTCATGTCGATGTTGAGCAACTTCGGATGGACCGCCGCCGGGGCATGGGAGCCCGCTTTTTTCGGATGGTAGGGATGGCAGGGCAGGGGGCGAAAGACGCGGGGCCGGAGGGTATCGGGGGCATCGGTTGCCAAGGGCGCATCGGGCACAGGTTGAATTTGGGCGGCCAGGGGAGCGCAGGCGCATCCGATCAGGACCGCAAGATTCCAGGCCCAGCAACGGGCCCAAAGGGTTCCGGGAATCGACATGGGCCAAATGTAGTTCGTGTCCACCCGGCGATGTACTTTTGCCCCATGAATCAAATGCGCGTCGCCGACGGCCTGTACGTCGAAGTCTCCTACAAACTGCGGGAGGACGGTCCGGAAGGAGAAGAACTCGAGTTGTACACCGCTGAGGACCCCTTTGCGTTCGTGGTGGGCGCAGACGAGGTGCTTCCCGCCTTCGAGCAAGCCATGCTGGGCAAGGAGGTGGGTGACACGTTTGAGCTGACCTTGTCGGTCGAGGACGCGTATGGCGAAGAGGACGAGGAGGCATTTGTGGAGTTGCCCAAATCGGCCTTCATGGTGGATGGCGAGATCGACGAGTCGCTCTTCGAGGTCGGCGAGGTGGTGCCCATGGAAACGGAGGACGGAGACGAGGTCATCGGCATCATCGACGAGGTGCGCCTCAACACGGTGGTGGTGGACTTCAACCATCCCTATGCAGGCATGAACCTGCATTTCGTAGGGAAGGTGACCCTGGTTGAGCAGGCGCCGCCCCAAGCGAACTGAGTTCATTTGACGGCCTGGCTGGTTCAGGCGAGGGCGTATTTTGCCGCTGCGGTTCCGGTGCGTCAGGCCCGGGACGGGTTACCTTCGTGGGATGAATCGAACGGAGATAGATACGCTCGGGGAGTTCGGGTTGATTGACCGAATCACCCAGGGTTTCGAGCACAGGCAGCCCACGACGGTGCTGGGCATCGGAGACGACGCTGCGGTGATCGATGGCGCGGGGAAGCACGCCGTCTGGTCGAGCGATATGCTGTGCGAGGGAGTGCATTTTGATTTGGCCTACGTGCCGCTCAAACACTTGGGGTACAAGGCGGTCGTGGTGAATTTGTCGGACATCTGTGCGATGAATGGGTTGCCCTCGCACGTGACGGTGTCGATGGCGCTTTCGAATCGTTTTTCGGTGGAGGCTGTCGAGGAGCTGTACGAAGGAATTCGGCTGGCCTGTGGGGTGTATGGCGTGGACTTGGTAGGGGGGGACACGACGTCGAGCCGATCGGGCTTGGTGCTGTCCCTGGGCGTGATGGGGTGGGCAGAACCGGGGTCAATCGTGACCCGCGCGGGAGCGCAAGTGGGCGACTTGCTGGTGGTTTCTGGGGATTTGGGTGCCGCGTACATGGGGTTGCAGATTCTGGAACGGGAGAAGCATGTTTTGCGCGCGGCACCGGGGGCCCAACCGGAGCTGGCAGAGCACGCATCGCTCATTGGGCGGCAACTGAAGCCGGAGGCCAGAACCGATGTGGTTCGGGAATTGGCCCAGTTGCGGGTGCGGCCAACGGCGATGATCGATGTGAGTGATGGTTTGGCCTCGGAAATCCGTCATCTCTGCCAGCGAAGCGGGCGCGGGGTGCGGCTTTATGAGGACAAGATTCCCATCCTGCCGGAGACGTATGCGGCAGCCCGTGCCTTTGAATTGGATCCAACGCTTTGCGCCCTGAGCGGCGGGGAAGACTATGAACTGCTGTTTGCGGTAGCACCTGCGGACATCAACCAGTTCCTGAACCACCCGCTTTTCTCGGTCATCGGACACTTCACCGAAGCGGAAAAGGGGCACGTTTTGGTCACCAAGCAAGGGCTGGAGGTGCCCCTGAAGGCGCAGGGGTGGGATGGCTTCACAGGAACGGTTTAAAGGCGATGTGCGGCATTGCAGGGGTTTTCGGCTTTGAGGCTTGGGGCCAGGGGGGCGAAGCGGCGGCGCTGGCTGCTGTGGATCGGATGAATGCGGCCCAAGCGCACCGGGGTCCGGATGCGGGAGGGGTGTGGTCGGATGGGACGGAGGTCGTGTTGGGGCACCGGCGTTTGGGCATCATCGATCCGGGCGAGGCCGCGAACCAACCGTGGGTGGATGCAGTGACAGGAGATGCACTGATTTTCAACGGGGAAGTATACAATTACCGCGAACTGAAGCCCGAGCTGTCGGGGGGGTTCGCCTTCCGGACAGACAGTGACACGGAGGTGGTGCTGGCGGCCTTGCAACAATGGGGTTGGGGGGCGTTGGATCGGTTCAATGGGATGTTCGCCATTGCTTACTGGAAGGCGGCAACCCGAGAGCTTTGGCTCATCCGGGACCGTTTGGGGGTCAAGCCCTTGTATTGGGCACAATCGAAGGGAAGCGTGTTGTTTTCCAGCGAGGTTCGGGGGTTGTTGGCCTCGGGCGTGGTATCTCGGAAGCATGACCCGGCAGGACTCGTGGATTACATGCGCTACCAAACGGTCCATGCCCCGCGTACGCTGTTGGCGGATGTGAAGATGTTGATGCCGGGCCATGCCATGCGGTTGCATGACGCGGAGATGCAGGAATGGGCTTGGTGGGACTTGGGTCGATCGGCAGGGGAGCAACTGGCTGCAACGGGGGTGCTTGGGGCGGCAGAGGCGCAGCGACGGGTCCGATCGGCCCTGCGCGACGCGGTGTACCTCCGGATGCGGGCGGATGTTCCGCTCGGTGCCTTTTTGTCTGGCGGCATCGACTCGAGTGCGGTGGTGGGGTTGATGCGGGAGGTGACGGACCGCCCCATTGCTACGTTCAGCGTCACCTTTCAGGAGGGGGATTGGGATGAAAGCCGGTGGTCCCGGATGGTGGCAGGGAAGTTTGACACAGACCACCACGAAATCCGCCTGACTCCGGCGGCCTTTTTGGAGCGGATTCCAGCGGCGCTCGCGGCCATGGACCACCCTTCTGGAGACGGACCCAATACGTTCATTGTTAGTGAAGCAACGAAGGCGCAGGGCATCACGGTGGCGCTTTCGGGTTTGGGAGGGGATGAGGTTTTTGCTGGATACCCCGTTTTCGAGCGCAGCCGGGATTTGATGTCCTATCGCTGGTTGGCCGGTTGGCCCAAGGGATTGCGGAAAGCAGCGGGTGCCCTGTACAGTGGCTGGAAAGGGGATGTTTCAGCCCGGAAGAAAGCGGCGCTGTTGGCTGGGGACTACTTCGACTTGGAACACACCTACCCGTTTTCTCGGCAGATGTACCTAGAGTCCGATCTGCGCAGGATTTACCCATCGGCCCACCAGCATCCCAACGCGGTGTTCCAGTGGCTGAAGCACGCCATCGCACCTGACCAGCCGGGGTTTCGCCTGCCCTTCCTATCCAAGGTCAGCTGGGCGGAAATGCACACCTACATGGCCCACACCTTGCTGCGGGATGCAGACCAAATGTCCATGGCCCATGCCCTCGAAGTGCGGGTGCCGTTCTTGGATTATCGCTTGGTTACCCAAGTGGCGGCCATGCAAGATGCCGTGAAGTGGACGGCAGGCAGGCAGAAGCCTCTGTTGGTGGATGCGCTGGGGGACCTGTTGCCACGTGAATTGGTGGAACGTCCCAAGATGGGATTTGTACTGCCTTGGGACCATTGGATGCGGGAGTCCTTGCGTCCGGTTTGTGAAGCGGGAATTGCGGGTTTGAAGCGCATTCCGGGGTTGCACCATGCAGAAGTGGAGGGGCTGTGGCAACGGTTTTTGCGGGGCGATGCGGGGGTGAACCATGCCCGGTTGTGGATGTGGGTGGTGTTGGGGGATTGGATGGATCGCCATGGCATCGAATGAAGGCCCGAGGACCCGGGTATTGATCTCGGTGGATTGGTTTCCACCCGCCTATCAGGCCGGGGGACCCATCCGGAGTGCGTCGAATTTGGCCACCTTCTTGGCCACCACCATGGAAGTCCGTGTGGTGACAGGAGCCTACGATTTGGGGGCGACCGAACCGTTGGAAGGGGTAGAGCGGGGGGTTTGGACGGAAGCCACGCCGGAGGGTTGCATTTCGGGCAGTTTGCACGTGATGTATGTCGAAAAACCGGGTCCCGGGATTGGGGTTTGGCGCACTTTGTTGCGGGAATGGCAGCCAGATTTTGTGCATGTGAACAGCCTGTTTTCTTTGCGTTTTTCCTTGCTCCCGTTGTGGGCATCGCGGCGGTTGCCCGGGGTTCAGACGATCGTGGCCCCGCGGGGGATGCTGGGTGCGGCAGCGCTGGCAATCAAACCGGTGAAGAAGCGGATCTTTTTGGCGGTTGCCCGGGCTGGGTTCCGGGGGGTTCGCTGGCATGCTTCCACGGAGCGGGAGGCAGAGGAGATCAGGCTTCGTTTTCCAAGCGCGAAGGTTTTTGTTGCCCAGAATTTGCCCGCTCCACCGCCCACGATGGGTCCACCGAGGCCACGGGATCGGTGGGTGCTCGCCGTGGTGGGACGGATCCATCCCGTCAAGCGGGTACACGTGGTCTTGGAGGCTCTCGCAGCCTACGGAGGTGATCACCCCTGGGAACTTCACATCGTGGGGCCGCCTGAGGATGCGGCGTACATGAACCAATGTCGTACGGCGGCCGATGCGTGCAAGTATCCCGTATTTTTTCACGGGGGATTGGCACCGGAAGCTGTGGGCCAGGTGTTGGATGGCGCGCACTACTTGATCTCGCCGACGCAACAGGAGAACTTCGGACACGCCATCGTGGAGGCTTGGTCCCGGGGTTGTGGGGTGGTGATCAGCGACCAAACCCCTTGGCGCCAGCTCGAAGCCCAGGGCATCGGATGGGATGGCCCGGTGTCTGATGGCGCCTGGACCCGCGGACTCCACCAGATGTTGCAGTTGACGCCCGGAGAATGGGAGGCCATGTCGGCACGGGCACGTGCTTTTTACCGATCGCAAGTGCTGGACGATCAAGTTCTGGCTGCGAACCAGCGTATTTTCGAACCATGACACAACCGCAGAATCGGGTCGCCCAGCTGTTGGGTGTGGAGTATCCCATCATCCAGGCCGGCATGATTTGGTGTTCGGGCTGGAGACTGGCCAGCGCCGTGGCAGAGGCAGGTGGGCTGGGGCTGTTGGGTGCCGGCTCCATGTACCCCGGGGTGTTGCGGGAGCACATACGGAAGGCACGGGCGGCCACCCAAAAGCCCGTCGGCGTGAACATCCCCTTGTTGTATCCCGACATCGAAGCGCACATGGCCACGGTGGTGGAGCTCGGGGTCCCGGTGGTGTTCACGAGCGCCGGCAACCCCAAGACGTGGACCCGGCATTTGCAGTCGCATGGCATCCGGGTGGTGCATGTGGTGAGTTCGGTGAAGTTTGCCCTCAAGGCACAGGATGCTGGTGTCGATGCGGTGGTAGCGGAAGGATTTGAAGCGGGAGGTCACAATGGGCGGGAAGAAACGACCACGATGTGCTTGGTGCCCGCGGTGGCGGATGCCTGCGAAATTCCGGTCATTGCCGCGGGCGGCATTCAGGATGGCCGGACCACGTTGGCCGCGTTCGCCTTGGGGGCTTCGGCGGTGCAAATCGGAAGCCGTTTTGTCGCCACGCTGGAATCTTCTGCCCACGACGCGTTCAAAGCCCGTGTGGTGGCTGCTTCCGAAGGCCAAACCTCGCTGCAACTGAAGCCGCTCACCCCGGTGCGGTTGTTGCACAATGGTTTCTACGAGCGCGTTCGGGCGGCAGAAGAGCGGGGTGCCTCGGAAGAGGAGTTGCGTGAATTGTTGGGCCGGGGTCGAGCGAAACGGGGGATGTTCGAGGGTGACCTGGAGGAGGGGGAGTTGGAAATCGGGCAGGTCAGCGGCAACATCGACCGGATTCTGCCGGCAGGGGAGGTGGTTCGGGAGATTGTTGCGGAATATGGTCGGTTGACGCAGGGCATGGAGGATGGGCACTTCCGCTGGTAAGGTGGGGGGTCTGGCGGGGGTGGAGCCGGGTGCCATTCTTTTTTACGACGGGACATGCGGGCTTTGCGCCCGGGCGTTGCGGTGGGTGCTCCGATGGGAGCGGGTGGACAGCGGGTTGCACTTCGCGCCGCTGCAGGGTCGGTGGGCGGAGGACCGGGTTCCCGAGGTGTGGCGGAAGCCGCCGCTGGAGTCGGTGGTGTTGTGGCGGGCGAGCGGGGGGGAAGCGGTGTCGGTTCGGACGGCGGCGGTTCGGGGGTTGGGGCCGTATCTCCGATGTCCCTGGGGTGGAACGGTGGGGGGATTGGGTGCGGTGCCGTGGGTTTCGGAGGCGGTTTACCGGTTCGTGAGCCGGCACCGACATCGTTGGGGAGTGGCCGAAGCTTGTGACCTGCGTCCCCCCGGGCTCAGGCCGGACCAGGCGGCCCGGTTTCTCGACTGACCTCGGGTCGAAAATGGGCCGCCAGGGCCGCCACCACCCGCGGCGATACAACCTCCCCCCATGCCTCCGGAGTCGCCTGACGCACCGCCTGGACCGTCTTGAAATGCTGGAGCAACTTGCGCCGCGTCGCTGGTCCTACCCCGGGAACATCGTCCAACGCCGACCGCAGCGCCGCCTTGCTCCGCCGTTGCCGGTGGTGCGCCAATGAAAACCGGTGCGCCTCGTTCCGCAGTTGCTGGATGAGCCGCAGCGTGCTCGACCGTTTGTCCAAGTAGATCGGCACCGAATCCCCCGGATAGTAAATTTCCTCCAACCTCTTCGCGATCCCGATCACCGCCACCTGACCCCGTATCCCCAATTCCTCCAGCGCTTCGAGCGCATGCGACAACTGCCCCTTCCCCCCGTCGATGATGACCAGTTGCGGCAAAGCTGCCCCCTCCTCCAACAGCCGGCTGTAGCGCCGCAACACCACCTCCCGCATCGACGCAAAGTCATCCGGTCCCGTCACCGTTTGGATGTTGAACTTGCGGTAATCCTCCTTCGCCGGCTTCCCATTGCGAAACACCACACAAGCAGAAGCCGGATGGGTTCCGTGGATGTTCGAATTGTCGAAGCACTCGATGTGCGTGGGCGGCAAGGCCAAACGCAAATCCAACCGCGCCGTCTCCAACAAGCGTGCCGTGGCCTGCTCGGGGTCCGTCTGCTCCAGCTGTTTCTGCCGGTCCGCGCGGGTGGACTGCGCATTCTTCTCCGAGAGTTCGATGAGCCGCCGCTTGTCGCCCTTCTGCGGCACCACGAACTGCACGCCCGGCACCACCGCATCGATGGCGAAGGGCGTGAAGATGGTGCGGGCGTCGCTCCCAAACCGATCTCGAATCAGGGGAATCGCCGCCTCCAGCACCTCTCGGTCCGTCTCGTCCAACCGCTTCCGGATCTCCGACGTGTGCCCATGCACGATGGAACCCCGGTGCACCCGGAGGAAATTCACGTAACTCGCCCGGGCATCACTCGCCACGCTAAACACCTCCACATCGTCGATGGTGGGGTGCACGATGGTGTTGCGGGATTGGAACTGGCGCATGTCCTCGAGGCGGGCCTTGAGCTGAGCGGCAGCTTCGAAACGAAAGGCCGCTGCGTGTTGGCGCATTTGGCCTTCCAAAACCCCGATGGCCTCTTGTAGGTTCCCCCGGAGGATGTGGCGGATGGCCTGGATGTTTTCGTCGTAGCTGGGCGCGGTCTGGTGGCCCACACACGGTGCGAGGCAGTTGCCCACGTGGTACTCCAAGCACACCCGGAACTTGCCCGCCGCGATGTTCTCAGGGCTCAAAACGAGGTTGCAGGTGCGGATGGGGTAGAGCTTGCGGCACAGGTCCAGCACCGCGTGCATGGAACGTCCACTTGTGAAAGGACCGAAGTATTCACCGCCATCCTTCTGGTAGCGTCGGGTCGGAATCACACGCGGAAACGGCTCCTTGCGGATGACCACGTACGGGTACGTCTTGTCGTCCTTGAGCTGAATGTTGTAGAACGGCTTGTGCTCCTTGATGAGGCTGTTCTCCAGCAGCAGCGCGTCGTTTTCGGTAGGCGTGACCATCCACCGGACGTCGGCGATGCGGGCGACGAGCAGTCGGGTCTTGAAGTGCTGTTGGGCCTGCGCCGTGAAGTAGCTACTGACCCGCTTTTTGAGGTCCTTCGCTTTGCCGACGTACAGCAGGCGCCCTTCGGCATCGAAGTGCTGATAAACGCCGGGCTCATGGGGCAAACGGCGGAGCAAGTCCGTGAGGTGTTGGGCCTTTTTCATCGCGGCGGGCGGCGCAATCTACTGCGGAAGCGGTTCGTTCGCAGCCGGTCTGGGGTGTGCACTAACTTCGCTCCATGATTGGACTCACGGGCGCGACGGGTTTGGTGGGGCGCTGGGTGCTGCTGGAGCTGTTGGCGCAGGGGGCCTCGGTTCGGCTGATTGCCCGACCGGAAGCGGCGCGCGGGGAGTTGCAGGAATTCCTGGCGGTCCGGGGTTGGGGAGGTGCAGAGGCCGCAGGCCAAATCCACTGGCAAACAGCTTCGCTGGAGGACGGGGCTTCGCTGGAGGACGCGGTCCGTGGGTGTCATCGGGTCATCCACTGCGCAGCTTGGGTGTCGTTCCATCACCGGGACGCAGCGAAGATGTACCGGATCAACCGGGAGGGGACGGGGCATCTGGTGAATGCGATGCTTCACGAGGGGGTGCCGGAGTTGGTCCATGTGAGCTCGGTGGCAGCACTGGGGCGGAGTCCGGAGGGGGTGACGGATGAGGAGTCGCCCTTTGAGGACGGTCCGGGGGTCTCCCACTATGCCCGCTCGAAGTTCGGGGCGGAGCTGGAGGCTTGGCGAGGCCAAGAGGAGGGACTGCGGGTCGTGGTCCTGAACCCGGGCGTCATCCTCGGCGCGGGCGACTTCGGCCGCAGCTCCGCGGCGCTCTTCGACCGCGTCCACCGCGGTCTCCCGTTCTACCCCCTGGGATCCAACGGCTACGTCGCCGTTCAGGACGTGGCCCGCGCCGCACACCTGCTCCCCGCGTCCGGCGCTTGGGGAGAGCGCTTCATCCTGGTATCGGAACAGGTCCCCCACCGGGCCGTGCTGAACCAGCTGGCCCGGGCCCTGGGTCGACCGGCCCCTCGGTACGCCTTGCCTCCCTGGATGGCAGGGGCGCTGTGGAGATGGGGTTGGGTTCAAGAGCGGATGCTGGGGATGCGGACCTGGATGACGCGGGAGGGTTTGGCCAACACCCACCGGAACTTCACCTACCGAACAGACAAACTGCCGCAATGGTTCGCCGCCCGGGGCATTGAATGGCAGTACACACCGTTGTCCGAAGCGATTCAAGACGCGGCCCAAACCTACCAGGCTGCCCGCATGCGCTGAGGGGTTCGCCCCTGTGGCATCTTCAAGACCCTTTTTTGGGCATGCGTTTCTGCCCCTCGGTGCGCCGCACCCGGGTCGAGTCCACGGCCACCCGCGGGGTGGGTGACATGGACTCCGGACGCACACGGCCGTTGGTCAACCCCGTTTCACGTTCCAGTTGATTCAACACCTCCGTCGTCTCCTCCAAAACCCCGACCATGGCAGCCGGATGGGCATACCACCACGCGTGGCTCCGCCAGAACAGGGAATCAGACACACCCAGCCGCTGGAACACCTCCCCATATGCTTGGCTCACCCATTTTCCAGGATCGTCTTGACCGAAATAGTGCAACTTGTAGGCAGATTCGACGAGTTGGGTTTCCGCAAAAACCCGGACAAAGGTCTCCCGGTCCAGGACATCCTCGGGCGGGGTGGGATTCGGATCTTCTTCAGGAGCGACGCCCCAGCAGCCTGCACAGAGCAGCAAACTGGCCCACCAGACCCCTCCTTTCATCGCGCAAACGTGAGCCGTTGACCCGCGGCGCCACAGATTTTCTCCCCATCCCAAACCCGCACCCCATTGACCCAGGTTTCCCGGATTCGGGAGGTGAATACTGCCCCCTCAAAGGGAGACCATCCGCACTTGTAAAGCAGTCCCGATCGGGTCACCTCCCAGGGTGCATGGGGTTCCACCAAGACCAAATCAGCCCACTGACCAGGAGCGATGTAACCCCGGTCCTCGATCCGGAACAGCTCCGCCACCCGGTGTGCCATCAATTCGGCGACCCGCGTCACGGGCAACACCCCTTGGTGCACCAATTCGAGCATAGCGACCAGGGCGTGCTGCACCAGTGGCCCTCCCGAGGGAGCCTGCTTGTACAATCGACCCTTCTCTTCGAGCGTGTGCGGCGCATGATCCGTCGCCACCACGTCGATGGTGCCATCGAGCAGCGCCGCGCGCAACGCCTGCCGGTCCAGCGCCGTTTTCACCGCCGGATTCCACTTGATTCGGTTGCCCAACGTGGCATAATCCGCATCGCTGAACCACAGGTGGTGGATGCAGGCCTCCGCAGTTACCCGCTTGTCTTTCAAGGCCAAACCCGACCGAAACAACCCCAATTCCCGCGCGGTCGAGATGTGCAAAACATGCAACTGCGTCCCCCACTTGTGGGCCATCTCCACGGCCCGGGAGGAACTGCGGTAACAAGCTTCTTCATCGCGGATCACGGGGTGCATGGAGACGGGGATGTCCTCGCCGAATCGCGCTTCCGCCGCAGCAAGTTGGGCGCGCACGGTGGCTTCGTCCTCACAGTGCACAGCCACGAGGGTGGGGCTTTCCTTGAAGATGCCTTCCAGCACTTCCGTCTGATCGACCAGCATGTTGCCAGTGGACGAACCCATGAAGACTTTGACACCACAAACGGTGCGGGGATCGGTCTTCAGCACTTCAGCAAGGTTGTCATTGGACGCCCCCATGAAGAAGGAGTAGTTGACCGGAGAGACTTCCGCTGCCCGGTCATATTTCTCCTGCAACAAACTTTGTGTCAGGGCATTGGGCACCGTGTTGGGCATCTCCATGAAGGAAGTGATGCCCCCTGCTGCTGCGGCACGCGACTCGGTAGAGATTTCGCCCTTGTGGGTCAATCCGGGCTCCCGGAAATGAACTTGGTCGTCGATGCAGCCAGGCATCAACCAACAACCTTGGGCGTCAATGACCTCTGCTTCGGGGACCGCCAAATCACCAACAGCGACAATCTTACCTTGATGCACCAGAACATCTGCAGTCTTGACTTCTCCGGCGTTCACCACCTGGGCTCTGGAAAAAAGTACTTTCCCGGCCATCCGTCTTCAATTTTATTTGGGTTGAATACGCTGAAATCGCATTTGCAGCACGCCGATGACGGCTTCTTTGAAAATCCCCATGCTCATCTTGCTGGTTCCAAACTGACGATCCACGAAGGTGATGGGAACTTCTTGAATCCGGAAGCCCAGTTGTTTTGCCGTGTGCTTCATTTCGATCTGGAAGGCATAACCCACAAACCGAATCTGCCCCAAATCCATGCGCTCCAGCACGGCACGGCGGTAGCATTTGAACCCCGCCGTGCTGTCTCGGACGCCCAACCACAGGATGGCATTGACGTACCACGAGGCGAAATAGCTCATCAAAATCCGATCCCACGGCCAGTTGCTCACCCGGCCCCCCTTGATGTATCGGGAGCCGATGGCCACATCAGCACCGTCCACGCATGCTTGGCGCAAGCGAATCAGGTCTTGTGGGTCGTGTGAGAAGTCGCAATCCATCTCAAAAATGTAGGCATAGGAACGCTCCAGTGCCCAGCGGAAGCCAGCGATGTAAGCGGTCCCCAACCCCAACTTTCCACTTCGTTCCAACAGGTGAATGCGGCCTGGATGGGCTGCCATTCCAGCCTGCACAAGTTGGGCGGTTCCATCCGGAGACCCGTCGTCCACCACCAGCACGTCCACCGGATGGGGCAAGGCCATCACCGTCTCGAGCATCCGCTCGATGTTCTCTTTTTCGTTATAAGTGGGGATGATGACCAAGCTATCATGCCCCAAACCGGCGTTTTCCATCAGGTGGTGGTCATGCGGAAAAGATTGACTTCCGCTTCTGTCAGTTCGCGAAAGTAACCCCGCGGAAGGTCCTTTTTTGTTAAGTGCGCGATGGTGACCCGATCAATTTTCGCAATGTGGTAACCAAAATGTTCAAATAAACGCTCCACAATGCGGCTTCGGTTGGAGATCACTTCCAACCCGATTTGCCGTCGCTCCTCGCCCACATAGCTGATGTTTTTTGCTCGAACCATGCCCTCCTCAATGACCACGCCTTCCGCAATCTCTTCGATGTGCCGCGGGTTCACTTTCTCCACGAGGGTGACGTGGTACAACTTTCGGATGGCATTTTTGGGGTGCAGCAGCCGTTGGGCCATCTCGTCATCGTTGGTGAGCAGCATCAGGCCGGTGGCATCCCGGTCCATTTTTCCAATGGGGGTGAGCACCTCCTTGAATTTTCCGCGCAACAAGTCCAACAAGGTGCGCTTGCCGCCGGCATCCTCCATGGCGGCAATGACCCCTTTCGGTTTGTTGATCAGGACGTAACGCTTCTTGCCCGGTCTGATTGTGTCTCCACCGACCTTGACGACGTCCCCCAATCCGACCCGGGCCCCCAGGGTGATGACCACTTCATCGTTGATGGTGACAGCACCGCTTTCGATCAATACATCTGCTTCTCGTCGGGAACAAAGACCAGCGTTTGCGATGTAACGGTTGAGTCGCATGGGGCCGTTGGGATCAGCCGTGCGTTTGGGTGAAGAAACCTCGGGCTTGCGAGCACGGCCCGAACCCGGCCCATAGCTTGGCCGACCCGCAGGCTTAAACGGCACCGTGGAGCGCGGCTTTTCGCCGCGAGAATCCGACCTTGTGGCAGTGGCATTACCGCTTGCAGCTACGGATTTTGAGCCGCCAGCGCCACGCTTTTCCCAGGTTTTTCCCCCAGCGCCGGCCGGCCGCTTTTCCGACGACTTGCCTCCGCCAGCGCCGCGTTTTTCCCAGGTTTTTCCCCCAGCGCCGGCCGGAACTTTTCCACCGGAACGGGGAACACTGCTTCGCTCCGAGGTACCCGTTCCCTGTGCACGCGGACGTTTTTCTGAGGAACCTGCGCGCTTTTCAGAACTTCCTGAGGGTCGTGAGGCTGTGGGTCGGCTTTTTTCAGTGGAACGTCGGGTGGTCGTACCCCGCCGCCCGGATGGCGAATCGTTGTTCATGATCTGGGCGAATTTCTTGCAAAGATA
>CAYONT010000014.1:38945-40393 GCA_964405405.1 uncultured Comamonadaceae bacterium
GCGCGCACCTTGACTTCCACAAACACCCAGGTCCAACGGTGCTTGCAAATCAAGTCGATTTCACAACGGCGGTAGCGCCAGTTTCGGCAAATCACTTCGTACCCGTGCGCGCGCAAGTGCTTCACAGCCAAGTCTTCCCCCCATTGGCCCCGTGCCATCTTCGTTTGCTCTGCTGGCGCTCCCTTTCCGTTTGCCACCAGTGCGTCTCTACCTCCTGTGTCCACCATGGACCAAAGGAAACCCGCAAGTCCTTCAACAGGACTTCCCATTTGCCTGCGAACCCTTGGGGTTTGCAGGCGTTGAAAGATCAGCGGAGGACGAACTCGACAGACCCGATTCGGTTGTCACCGTCCAAGACATACGCCTTGTAGGTACCCGGAGCCATTTCCACCGCAGGTTGGAAAAAGATGCAAGCATCCAGACGTTCTCGCGTGTAGTCGATGTTTCGGCTCACGCTGACCGGGGTGCCTCCCGGTGTTTCCATCGAAGCCTCTGAGTCCGAAGAAAGCACCTTGCCATTGGCATCCACCACTTGGAGAAAAATGGCTCGCTTTCCCGTGTCAGCAATGCGGTTTTCCAACAACGAGAAGCAAACGCGAACCATGTCCGTTCGGTTCGCCCTTTTCGCCTCCCTTTGACGCCCGGAATTCACCAATTCAAGTGGTTGGGCGGTCACGCCCGCAGCGGTCAGGATCTTGCCCGTGCTGATCATGCCCTCCATGTTCTGTTGCCGGATGAACAACTCCTGGCTTCGGGACTCTACCTCCTGCACCTGTGCGCGCATGCCCTCGTTTTCAGCCATGAGTGCTTGGTTCAGTTGGTTCAGGGAGTCGATGGTGGCCACATAACCCTTCATGATTGTACGCAAGGTTTCTGCCTCCTTCTTCGCCTTCGACAACGAGCCCTTGTTGCCCCGAACCCGCTTCATCAACTTCTCGATTTGATCCCGCTGGTCTGCGATTTCAGCGATCATCACCTCGTTTTCCGTCTTCAGGGTGTCGTAAGAGAATTGAAGCGCTTCGAGATCTTTGAGCAATTCATCACGCTCATCGGTCAGTGCAACTTTTTCCTCCTCGATGACCTCAATGACATCCGTTTTCTGGGTGAGTTTGTAGGCCAAAACCCCACACACAATGACCAAAACGGCCACCATGGCGATGAGAATGCGTTGATTGTTCATGCAGGCACAAAGTTGCATGACGCGAATGAAAGACCACCCTCCCGGATCATTTTTTTTCTTCGGGGTTTGCGATTGAATTCCAAGGGTTTTGACCCGAGGTGAGGTCACCGTTTCTTACCGAAACCTAAAAAGGATTTTAGGCTGAAACGGCTTTCGGAATCTGTAGCGCTGTTCTGGGCAGGACGATCGGTTCCGCGACCGAACTGTCTGGGTTCAGAATGGCGTCCCGAGGTTTCGCTGCGCCGCTCGCCGCTCGGCCGTGTCCGGC
>CAYONT010000014.1:40493-44117 GCA_964405405.1 uncultured Comamonadaceae bacterium
CGCGCCGCTCGCCGCTCGGCCGTGTCCGGCCCTCGCTGGGTCCGCGCCGCTCGCCGCTCGGCCGTGTCCGGCCCTCGCTGGGTCCGCGCCGCTCGCCCTCGGGCCGTGTCCGGCCCTCGCTGGGTCCGCGCCGCTCGCCGCTCGGCCGTGTCCGGCCCTCGCTGGTCCGAGACCCGAAAGAACGCGACCCAGAGGACCGCTTGCCTGCTGGGGATGACCCAGACCGAGGGGGCCGGGTCAACCCGATGGGCTCCATGTCCAAATGCCAAGGATGGTCCGTCTCCATGGGAATCACCCGCTGGATGAGCCGTTGGATGTCCAGCAGGTACTCCCGTTCTTCGTCCTCATTGCAAAACGAGACTGCTTTTCCCAAAGCCCCGGCGCGACCGGTTCGGCCGATGCGGTGCACGTACGTCTCAGGAATGTTGGGCAATTCAAAGTTGATCACATGGCTTAACTCTGTGACATCGATGCCTCGGGCAGCGATGTCCGTCGCTACCAACACCCGCAGGGAACCGTCCCGGAAACCCTTCATGGCCTTGTCCCGCTGGGGTTGGCTCTTGTTCCCGTGGATGGCTTCGGCTTCGATACCGACTTGCTTCAGGTACTTGACCACCTTGTCCGCTCCATGCTTCGTTCGGGTGAACACCAAGGCCGATTCCACCTCGGGTTGGTTGAGCAAGTGGACCAACAAATCTCGCTTATCCACTTGTTTCACGAAATACATCCTTTGCTCGACCAGTTCAGTCGGGGAACTGATGCGGGCAACTTCCACACGCACGGGGTCCCGGAGGATTCGATCAGCCAACTCCAAAATGTTCTCTGGCATCGTGGCCGAGAAGAACAAGCTCTGCCGCTTTTCGGGAAGCAGTGCGATGATGCGGCGGATGTCGTGGATGAAGCCCATGTCGAGCATCGTATCCGCTTCATCCAGCACGAAGAACTCGATGGCATCGAGCCGCACATAACCTTGGTTGATCAAATCGAGCAAGCGACCCGGCGTCGCCACCAAGATATCCACACCGCGCTGGACCGCCTCTACTTGCCGCATTTGGGACACTCCCCCGAAAATCGTGGCTTGTCGTAGGGGCGTGTGGGCGCTGTACGCCTTGATGTTGTCACTGATTTGGGTGGCAAGCTCCCGGGTGGGGCTCAAGATGAGCCCACGGGGCATGCGCTTTTTTTGTTGTTCTCCCCGGCGCTCCAACAGCAAGTGGACCATGGGGAGGGCAAAAGCTGCCGTCTTGCCCGTTCCCGTTTGTGCACAACCTAAAACGTCTTTTCCAGCCAGAACATGCGGAATACCAGCAGCTTGGATGGGGGTGGGATCCACATATCCCATGGGTTGCAGGGCCTTGAGCACAGTCGCGCTCAACCCCAATTCTTCAAATGATGTCAAAATGTTGCATCGTTCAGTGGAGCACAAAAACGTGCGCTCCGTTCGTACCGAGTCTGAAAAAGGAATCCACGCGCCACCGGGACTGCGTGTTGACAGCGGCAAAACACGCCTGAAAGGGCTCCATCTGATGCGCTTCCCACAACTCCCAGCGCCCTTTCGGCTGCAAAGATGGGGATAAAAACGGCACTTTCGACAAAATGCCTGCCCAGGCTCAGTGCTTCACGTTGAGGTGCAAGGGAATTTGGTATTGAAAAAACACCACCTCCTCCTCGTGCATGGCGGGTTGAAACACAGGAAATCCCTCCATCACCTGCCGGATCTGGGCCTCGACGGGCGCATGCCCTCCCCGCAGGACTTGGATGTCGGTCACCTCACCTTGGCTGGTGACCGTGAAGGCCAGCAACATTTTTTCGGGAATGGGTTCATACCGGTCCAACCCTTCCAGTTTGAGTGTGGATGCGAAGTACTGAACAATGGCCGCTTGCGTGCAAGCGCGCTCTGCTTCCCATGCGTTGTTCGCCTGGGATGATTCAGCAACGCAGCCGGGCCAAACCGGCATCCGATCCACCACCTGATACACCCGGGGCGGCGCCTCAAAACCGATCCCACCCTGGGACAATACGTCCCCAGAACCCCCGATGAGCAGGGTCACCCACACCAAGAAGGAAAAAGGAATGCGCATGAGGTACGATGTTTTGCGCAATTTGGCCTGAAAAGACCGAAAATTCAAGACGACCTCCTCAAGCAGCGGACAATCCGTCCTGGAACAGCACCATCCCACTCTGGGACACCAGCTGATCGACCTTTTTCTTCGCGGAATCTCGGGCCTTCCCGTTGGTCAAACCCACACGCAGGGCCTGGCCCACGAGCTCGTTCGTGACCGATTGGAAGGGGGAACCCGCCTCCAAGGTCGGGGTCGTAGGAACCCCTTTCCGGCTGGTCTCCAGCCACCCTTGAACCCTGCGCAAACGGGGCAAGAGCCGCGCACAGGCGACCCGGATTTCGGCATCTTGGCCCATCTTAACCGCCTGTTCCGAGGCAAGTTGGTTGAGCCCTGGATTTCCATGCAACAGCAGCCAGCAGGCCAAACCCTCCAAAAACAGCGGTCCCCAATCTGGGCTGTAGTGCATCCCCGCCGCTTGCCGCATGTTCAGGGCTTTTTCGATTTCGCTCACCAATGCGGCGGTAGGCTGATTCCGTTTTCCGGCCCGGTAGAGCTTCATGCCGAGCACGGCCCCTTGGGGCGCCGCATGCCAATGGGGCTGGAAGCGATCGGGCAACCCGTCGAGGGTGCGGTCCGCGCGTTCCCACTGACAGGAGTAGAGCGCGCCTTGGGCCACACGTGCCTGCCCGTAATAGCGCTCCTCATCTGTGTGCGCGGAGTCGCTGTAACGTTGATAAAAGTTGAGGCCCCAACCGGCCAAATGGTCCAGCGGCGGCAAGTATTCGGCCACCAGCATGCGGGAACGCCGGTGATGCAGTACGTGCTCCCAAAGGGCTTCGTCCGCTTGGGCATGGGGGTACACTTGCAAGGCCAAACCCATCAATTCCTGAAACAAACCTCCGCTCACCCTGGCAAAGGGCACGGCGTCCAGGGTCATGAGGTGCTCGAACAATGCCCCAGAAGGATCGGGATGGGGTGTCCCTGGGGCGTCAGGCGCCGCATGGTCCCATGCGCAACAACGGTCTGCCATCAATCCAGGATGTACCTGATGGAGGTAAAATGAGAAGGAGGTCCTGCGCGCAAACCGGGCCAGGGCATCGAGCGTCGTGATGCTGTAG
Organism: uncultured Comamonadaceae bacterium; assembly: GCA_964405405.1. Classification (GTDB taxonomy): domain Bacteria; phylum Bacteroidota; class Bacteroidia; order Flavobacteriales_D; family Sanyastnellaceae; genus CAMCYM01. The sequence continues at coordinate 43,675 of CAYONT010000014.1, forward strand.
GCACTCGGGCTGTCGATGAGTCCGAAGAATCGGCGCAGGGTGCTCACGGCCAAGGGATGGGTGGGGTCAAAGTTGCTGATCTCATCGGAAAGCAACCGACAGTCCCGGATGGACCGCATGGTTCGACCACATTGAAATTGAATATCGGTCCGTAAGGCGTCGATGGCCGCGTCGTAGGCGACTGTATTTTTTTCTGTATGGGCTCGAGGCATAGCTGCAAGTTATTGTCTTACACACCTATACAACCCACAAATGTTAGTTGAATTGTGTTGGGATGTGTTGAGGGCGCACACCCCGCCGATTTTGGGCACAAATAACTCTATATTTCAATGTGTTGGATGCACAACTTGGGGTTGTGTTGCAAATATGTTGCACGGATTTGGGCTACCTGAATCAGGATATTACATTGCAATTGGGTTGGAGGTCCGAAGCGGATTACAGGC
>CAYONT010000015.1:0-14327 GCA_964405405.1 uncultured Comamonadaceae bacterium
GACATTGATGGCACGTTGAATGTTGCATTGGACGCACAGTTCCAGGAGGACGTGGTTGTAGAAGACAGCTTGCGTGTTCAGGGAGCGGCGAACATCACGGGCAACACGGACATTGATGGCACGTTGAATGTTGCATTGGACGCACAGTTCCAGGAGGACGTGGTTGTAGAAGACAGCTTGCGTGTTCAGGGAGCGGCGAACATCACGGGCAACACGGACATTGATGGCACGTTGAATGTTGCATTGGACGCACAGTTCCAGGAGGACGTGGTTGTAGAAGACAGCTTGCGTGTTCAGGGAGCGGCGAACATCACGGGCAACACGGACATTGATGGCACGTTGAATGTTGCATTGGACGCACAGTTCCAGGAGGACGTGGTTGTAGAAGACAGCTTGCGTGTTCAGGGAGCGGCGAACATCACGGGCAACACGGACATCGATGGCACCTTTGACGTCCAGGGAGCCACGAACCTCCAGAGCACGTTGACGGTAGGCGGCAACGCAACCTTCAATGACTACGTCGACATGAACGACACCTTGGATGTAGCCAAGGCTGGAATTTTCCGGACTCCGGTTGCAACCGGAAATGGCAGCATCGACGCGCTTCCAGAGTTGGTGGTGTACAATGACTTTAATGCGGCAATCTTTGAGGTTGATGGACACAACGAGCAGGTTACTGTTGAGAACTTGCTTGTCCAGAATGACTTTGAAACTAGTGGCGATGTCGAGGTCAGTGGGAACCTGAGCGCAGGTTTTGGAAACTTTGCTTTCTATGTACAGTCTGGGCTTGCAACCTTGAACACGATGATTCCAACTCAGAACAACCACCTGACCCGTAAGGACTATGTGGATGGTCGTGATGCTCTGTTGAGCGCTCGCATCGATTCCTTGGCTACCGTTACGGCTAGCTCTGGAAATGCACTGGACTCCTTGGCTCTGGTAACTACCTCTTTGGGCACTGAGATTGATTCCTTGGCTTTGGTAACTACGGACTTGGACGGTCGCATCGACTCCCTCGCTCTGATCACCGATTCATTGGGACGGCCTGAGGTTTGGAGCTACGATGCTAACTTGACGGGAATCAATACCTCGAGCCCAGCTGTAAATGACGCCGTGTACTACTTGAATGGCAACTTGGTGTTGTATGCTGACAGCGTCGATGCTGGAAAGAACTACACCATCCAGGTCATCGGTTTGAACTTGACCGACTACGTTGCAGCGGATGTGTTCTTGTACGCAGAAAACAAAGCTTACCCAGTTGCGGATTGGACACCTTCTGCGGCAGTAGCGCCGGCATCTTATGAAACCGCCACCTTCAAGATCGGCTACGCTGACATCGACGGCTTGGTAGCTTGCACGGACGGAGTGGTTCGCGCGACGCTGGTGATCGATGGCAAGATGACGGGTCTGCACCTGTTCTTCGACATCGTAGACACGGTAACACCTTAATTGTAACTGTTTAACCCCTAACGAGCATAACCATGAAAAAGCTCTTTTATACGCTGTTCCTGCTCGGGGGTCTGTCTGTGGTTTCACAAGAAGCCGCTGCCCAGGTCCAGCTGGACCGGGAGGCGATCACTTCAGGTTATCACAGCGGTACAGTTGCAGCAGTGGGAGGTCAGCTGGGCGAAGTCGCCGGCTCGATCGGACAAGTGTTCACCACGACCCTGGACGATGGAAACATCTTCCTGACCCAGGGATTCCAACAGATGGCATTCCGCGAATGCCCTGGGGATGTAACGGGTGACAACATCGTCGGAACGAATGACCTGTTGGCAATTCTGGCCTTGTATGGTTCCACGGGATCGGGCGCTATCAGCGGCTCGGAGAACGCGGGAGCAGAGGACCTGAACGAAGACGGAATCATCGGAACGGCGGACTTGTTGATCCTCCTCGCTTACTACGGTGAGATGTGTAACTAAGACCCCTATTTAGAGACCCATAGAAAGGGCCGACTCAAACGAGTCGGCCCTTTTGTTTTTAGGCGGAAGGAAGGGGACGAGACGCAGCGTTGAAGTGCGGTCCCGGAGGTGCACCGCCAGGAAGGCGGTCCTTAGGAGGGCTCGGAGAGCTGGCGGAACTTCTTGCGGCTCTCGGTGACGTAGAGGCTGCCGGGAAATTCAAAGAGGAGTTGCTCGTAGAGCGGAAGGGCGTCCTGTGGTCGGGCCAAATCGGATTCGAGGATCTGGGCACGGAGGAACAGGGCGTCATCCGCGAGGACGTCGTGGAAGTGGAGCGTGCTGATTTCCTCGAGGAGGGCAAGCGCCTCTTCGAATCGGCCCAATTCTCGGGCCCAACGGGCTTTTTGGAGCAGGATGTTGTCCGTCAGGGCATGCCCGGGCCACCGGAGGAGCAGGTCGTCCAACAGCTGGGCGGCGTCATCGTAGCGCAGTTGCAGGGCCAGCAGGTCCGCTTGGGCGAACTGGCGCATGGCATCGGGCAACGTATCCAGAGCGTAGTTGTCCGTGATGAGCAGGGACAACTCAATGGCGTTGTTGGAAATCAACTTGGACGTGGAGGCCTTGAGCGCATCGAGTTGGGTTTGTGCCCAGTCGAAATCACCCCCGAAATAACTGACCCGGGCGTTGCGGAATTTGGCCTCATGCCCTACCGGGTCATCCTTGAAGTCCAATTCTACCTGGGAAAAGAGCAAGGAGGCTTCCCAGATGTTGTCGTCCAGAACGTGGATGTCGCCCAGTTCCAGCTTGCAGATGGCAGCCACCTTCGGGGCGAGGCCCGGCATGGCGAGGGTGCGGTCCAGAAGTTCGATGGCTGCAGCACGGTCCCCTTCATGAAAGGCCTGCAGGTGGGCCCAGTCCTTTGCGAGTGGGGCGGTCTCTGGACCGAGCCCCAGACCAGCCAACAGGTCGGCGTAGCGCTGAGACAAAGCGGCAACTTCCGCAGCATTCGGGGGCCGTTGGCGAAGCACACGGGACGTGGCCAGCCGCATGGATTCCGTGCGCGACGTGATAAAGTACGGGCCATTGGGCCAAGCATCGGCAACATGGGTGAAGCAGGCCTCAGCCGTGGCGAAGTCTTCGTTGCGGGCAGCCGTGTAGGCCAGTTCGATGACCCGGTTGCCTTGTTCTGCAAAGCGCAGATCCAGCGACCGTGCGTGGACCAGGGCGCCAGCAAAGTCCTGAATGGAATTGTGGTACCAAAGGAGCATCTCCGGAAAGATGACCGCGTCCGGATGTTGCTGAGCCGCGCGCACAAGCGCCTGGCGCACCATTTGAGCGCGTTCGGGGCTCTCGTGGATGCGCAGGTTGCGGTCAATGTTGTTCTGCACCGCGCGCAGGTACGTGGGCCGCACCACCAGCAGGTCCATGTACGCCGCCAGCATGCCCGGGTAATCCCCTTGCAGCCCTTTGAGTTCCGCCATGGAGTATTCCAAGTCGGCCACGCCTTGCTGCATCGCCTTTTCATACACCTGCAAGGCCAAACCATATTCCTTCATCTCCACAAACAGGTTCGCCAACTGGATGGCCTGGTTCTTACCCGGCTCCAGCCGTTCCAAGGCTTCGATGAAAGCCTCCCGCGCTTCTTCTGTGCGTTCGAAATGGAGATACAACTTCCCCAGGTCGACATAGGCTGTGGCCCGGTTGCCGCGTTGTTTGAGGCGGTAGTTGACCAGTTCGTAGGCGCCATCGAAGTCGTTCAGACCCAGGAGCGACGCGTAGTAGAGGTCGTAAACCGCGTTCGACTTGTTTTTCTTCCACAAGGGCTCCAAATAGAGCACGGCTTGCTCATAAGCCTGTTCCTGGAAGTAGTAAGTAGCCATCTCCAGTTCTTGCTGGGAAAAGGCGATGTTCCAGGTGGCCCAGAGCCCGGCGGTCAGCCAGAGTTTTCTCATGGGATGTAGCGGGAACGCATGGGGGCGTAGATGTCGCCGATGATGCGCGCGGCCATGCGGCCGCGCAGGGCCTGGGCAACGCTGTCGGCGCGCGCGCGGGTGGTATCCGCTGCAGCCACCGCCTGTCGCCCGAAGAGGTTCGTTTCCATCACACCCAGGGCCACCTTGTCCACGAAGCCCAATTCGTTCGCCACTTGGGCTGCGACATAGGCGTCGTCCATGCGGGCACCGTTCCGGTCTTGGGTCGCCCCTTCTTCGAGGGCGGCGCGCAGCGTTTCGATCTGGGTTCGGGACAGCACCAATGCTTCCCCGACCCCTTTGTACTTCGAGGGGAAGTCCTTCAGCAGGCGCCGGATGCGCCCCACGTCCGCAATGACAGCTCCCTCCTCCCGCGTGATCTCCAGGAGCGAGTCGTTGGCAAAAAGGGAGAAATCCTGCCACTGGTTGCCGACCCAGACCCGCGTGGAGTCGATTTCCGCTATGGGCAGGGAGTCCAGGACCGCCTGGCAGCTGTCGAGCCGTGTCAATGCCAGGTCCAGCTGGCGGATTTCATCTCGGTGCCGGCCACAGCCCGCCATCAGCACCGCCGTCAACGACAGGGCGAAGAGCCCCAGGAAAACCGCGCTGCCACCCCATGGTCCTGTGATGGGGAACGTATAACCCCGTTCCGAAGGTGCATGCTGAAAGGAACCCATGGTGCGAAGTTACGCACCGCAGGAAGGAAAGAAACGTCAACCGATGCGGTCAAACCCGACCCACGCCTGGACCCCCGCGGGGATGCGCACCGAGCCATCCGGCTGCTGGTGGTTCTCGAGCAGGGCGGCCACGATGCGTGGGAGCGCCAAGGCCGACCCGTTGAGCGTATGCACCAGCTGGGTCTTGCCGTCGGCCCCTTTGAACCGGCATTTGAGCCGGTTCGCCTGGAACGTCTCGAAGTTGGAAACCGACGAAACTTCGAGCCAGCGTCCCTGGGCTCCGGACCAAACCTCGAAGTCATAGGTCATGGCCGATGCAAAGCCCATGTCACCGCCACAGAGCCGCAGGATCCGGTAGGGGAGTTCCAGGGCTTGCAGGAGTCCCTGTACATGGGCTACCATCTCCTCGAGGAGGGCATAGGACTGGGACGGGTGGGCGAACTGGACGATCTCGACCTTGTCGAATTGGTGGAGCCGGTTGAGACCCCGGACGTCCTTTCCGTAGCTCCCCGCCTCCCGGCGGAAGCAAGGCGTGTACCCGCAAAGTCGAAGTGGCAAGTCCTGCTCGCGCAGGAGAACATCGCGGTAGATGTTCGTCAGGGGCACTTCCGCCGTGGGAATCAGGTAGAGGTCGTCGGCGGGGGTGTGGTACATTTGGCCTTCCTTGTCCGGCAACTGACCTGTGCCGAACCCGGAATCCGCGTTGACCAACAGCGGTGGGATGTATTCCGTGTACCCTGCGGCCTCTGCCTGCTCAAGGAAGAAGCGGATGAGCCCGCGCTGGAGCCGCGCACCCTTGCCCTTGTAGAAGGGGAAGCCAGCGCCGGTCACCTTGGCACCCAAATCGAAGTCAATCAGGTCGTGCCGCGCGGCCAAATCCCAGTGCGCCAGCGCCCCCTCGGGCAATGCCGGCAACGCCCCGCTCCGGAACACCTCCACGTTGTCGTCGGCACTGCGGCCTGCCACCACCCGCTCAGACGGCGCGTTGGGAATCTGGCACAGCGCCTCCTGGATCTGGGCCTCCAAGGCCCCCATCTGTTCCCGCAGCACCCCCGTCTGCTCCCGCAGCCCGGCTGCCTCATTCCGCAGCCCCTCCGCGGCGGCCGTGTCCCCCTGGCGCATCAGGTTGCCCACCTCCTTCGCCAAGGCGTTCGCCCGGGCGAGGGCGTCATCCAGCGCCCCCTGCGTAGCCCGGCGTTCCGCATCCCACTGCAGAATCTGGTCTACCGATTGCGTAGCGTCTATGTTTCTCTTGGCAAGGGCTTCCAAAACGCGGGTGCGCTCCTCGCGCAGCGATTGAATCGTGAGCATGTTCAGCAGTTGATCAGGGCGGTATCGACTTTAAGAAAACACAGGGGAACCCAGAACCAAGGCATCCCCCATCGGGTGGCCAAAAATAAGGAACTCCCGCTCCTCGGTTGAGGAGACGGGAGTTCCTTTCGCGTTCTATCGAACGCAAAGCCGTCAGGCTTGGGCCACAGGCACCACCGAAACGAAGGAACGGTTGTTCGCCTTCTTCCGGAACTCCACTACACCGTCCGCCAGGGCGTACAATGTGTGGTCCTTTCCGATGCCCACATTGGGGCCTGGGTGGTGCTGCGTGCCGCGCTGGCGAACGAGGATGTTCCCTGCGATGCAGCCCTGACCACCGTAAATCTTGACCCCCAGCCGCTTGGAATGTGATTCCCGGCCGTTCTTGGAGCTACCTACACCTTTTTTGTGTGCCATGGTTGTAGAAGTTTGTCAATCGAACCCTTGGGCTCCGATCATCCTTTGATTTCCGAAATCTGAATCTCCGTCATCGAAGCCCGGAAACCGTTGAGCTTCTGATGACCCTTCCGGCGCTTCTTCTTGAAGATGAGCACCTTGTCAGCTTTAACGTGGCGTTTCACCACCGCGGTCACCGAAGCGCCGCTTACCGCCGGGGCGCCAACCTGCACGCGACCACTCTGCTCCGTCAACAGCACCTGGTCGAACTTGACCTGAGCGCCTTCTTCGGCAGCGAGACGGTTCACGAAAACAAGCTGGTCTTTCTGTACCTTGTACTGGTGCCCTGCGATCTCTACGATTGCAACCATTGTCTTGTGATTTGTCCCAACTTAAGGGGTGCAAATGTAGGCCAAACCACCCAACTTTTCAACATTCCTCCCGAAGAAATCCCCCTCAGGGTCCCGCTTTCCCCTTCGCAACGGGCCTTCGGTTGCCCTGGCTCACCAGCCACACCCCCGCCAGGATGCAGGCGCCGGCCGCGGCATGGATCCAAGTCAAGGGTTCGCCATCGTAGATTCCCCACAAGGCGGCGAACAGCGGAATGATGTACGTCACCGAGGAGGCGATGACGGCATTTGTCCAAGCGATGACGAAGTTGAAAACGGCCAGGGAGGCAGCGGTGCCCACCAGCGAGAGCACGAGCAATGCCCCCAGAGCTCGCGGGGCTTCGGGATGGGCCATCAGGCGTTCGTGGGTGCCACTGAGAAAAACCGCGATCCACCCGGGAATGGCCACGAACGCCAGAGAAAAGGCCGCCACCGCAATGCTGTTTCGCCCCTGCAATTTTTCCCGGGTCGTGTTCACACTGATGCCGTAACAAAACGTGGCGAGGACGAGGAGCAAACTCGGCCCCCAAGCGACGGCGCCATCCGCAAGCCCCTGTCGGCTCACCAGCCAGGCCGCCCCCGCAAATCCGATGAGCAACCCGGTGACCTGAACCCCTCGGATGGGATTGCGAAAGAGCACGACCGCGATGAGGGTGGTGAAGAGCGGGGAGAGCGCGTTGAGGATGCCGGCCAGGGAGCTGGGGATCTGGGTTTGGGCCGTAGCGAAGAGAAACGCGGGGACAAACGACCCCACCAACCCGACTACGGCTGCCCAGTGCAGCTCGCTCCGCGGCACCTCGCGCCGGAGCCGCCACGCGACCGGGGCCATCACCGTCCCCGCGAGCGCCATCCGCAGACCCGCGACCGAGGCAGGATGCAGCAGCGGCTCCCCGCCACTGGCAAAAAGCGCCCGCTTCATCAAAATAAAGCTGGTGCCCCAAACGGCGCCCAGCAGGACCAGCAGCACCCAGGGGAGCGCGGGGTGCGGTGGCCGGGCCACGGGCGACGAATTCATGGCGCGAAGTTCGGCTTTTTTGGGAAGCCGCCCGGCCGCGTCCCCGTTGCCCTGCCGTATTTTTGTGAACATGGAGGCGAAAAGATTGCGAACGCTTGGGACCATCGGATGCGTCCTAGCGGCCATCCTCGGTGGCGGGTGCAGTACCGGCTCGACCGAGGTCCCGATTGTGGAAAAGCACGCGGCTGGAAACCGCCAGATGACCGTGGCGCGCATCGCCGTGGACGGGATGATGTGCGAGGTCGCCTGTGGCTCAAAGATCCGCAAGGAGCTGTTGGAACTCGAAGGCGTGGCGAACGCGGACATCGATTTCACCGCAGACCGGGCGCTGAACTACGCGGAAGTGGAGTACGATCCGCAGCGCTTGCAACCGCAGGATTTGGCAGGCCAAATCGCCGCAATCGCAGGCGGCATCTACCAGGTCAAGGAGGTCCAGATCACCCATTTCGCCCAAGCGGGCGGCCTGTGAGGCGTGGTTCAGTCACCGGCTTCTGCTGAACGCACCCTGCGTCGCTGGGCGCGGGTTGCCTGGGTCTCTGCGGCCCTTGTGGTCCTGGCCGGCAGTGTGGTGCGGATGACGGGGTCTGGCATGGGGTGTCCGGACTGGCCTCGTTGTTTCGGTTTGGCCATCCCCCCCACCCACGTGGACCAGGTGACCTGGCAGCCAGGGGAGACCTACGGCGAGGGTCGGATGCTGGTCGGCTCTGATACGCTCTGGGTGTCGACGTCGGCGCACCGAGCCGAGGGAAGTTTCGCTGCTGAACGTGCCGCCGGCAAGTGGGAGCCTTACACGGCCCATGATTACGCGCTGTTCAACCCGTTCCACACCTGGGTCGAGTTCATCAACCGGCTCCTTGGCGCATTCACGGGGCTCCCCGTTCTGGTACTTTGGGTGCTGAGCCTCCGCCACGCCATCCGCTTCGGCCGTTGGCGTCTCGCCCTCTGGGCCACCGCAGTCCTGATGGCCTTGGGCGCAGTAGCCTGGTTGGGCAAGCGGGTGGTGGACGGCAACCTGGTCCCCCATTCCATCACATGGCACATGTTGGGCGCCCTGGCCATCCTGCTCCTCCTTGCCGCCTACGTAGCCGACTCCCGGCGCGCCGCCCCTTCCTCTCCTACCACCTCGGTCCTCCCGGGCCTCTCCCTCCCATGGCTCTCCGTCGCCGCCCTGTTCGCCCTCGTCCAGCTCATCACCGGCACCCAGGTGCGCGAAGCCGTCGACACCCTGCTCGCCCTGCCCACCCCCCGCACCGACCTCATGGCGCAGTTGCCCGAATGGTGGAAAGGCCACCGCACCGGCTCCTGGGCTGTCCTCGCCGTCCACCTGCTCTGGATGGTCCCGCTCTGGCGCGCCTCCGTCGGATCTTCCCTTGCCCATTCCCCTTCCCGGCGCGCCGTGCTGCTCGCCGCTGGCTTGCTTCTAGGCCAAACCCTCACCGGCACAGCTTTCGTCTTCCTGGACATGCCAGCCATCCTTCAGCCGCTCCATTTGATGCTGGCCATGGGGTTGCTCACCTTGGATGGTTGGTTGCTCCTCCGCTATGCGCGCTTCACGGGCTCCGCGGTGAAATAAGAAACCCGGCTTGGCTTCGCCTCGCTGTGATGGCGGCTTCGCCGCCTGGAGATCCGCTCGGCTTCGCCTCGCTGAGATACCGCGCTTTGCGCGGGAAATCGACGGCTGGCGTCGTCGGAAATGAGAAATGTCACCGATGCGGTTCCTTCTGGACTACACGGAACGGAGAAGCAGGCAGCATCACCCTTGGGCCGACCTTTGCCTCCCTAGGTCCAACCGGGCGGACTGGGAACCCTCTCTGCCCGCCCTTCCCGAATCTGCGCATCTTCTGTTTCTTGCGCGGCAAAGCCGCGCCACTTCCTATCTCCGCCGCGACAGCGGCGATATTTCCCATTTCTTGCGCGGCAAAGCCGCGCCATTTCCTATCTCTTGCCGCGCCAGCGGCCCTATCTCAGCTGCGCCAGCCGCAGGCCTCAGCTTCCGCACATCTCACAACCCTCTGGATTGTCTAGGGAGCAAGCGAGAGCTGCGGCATCGCGTTCGGACAATGAATAGGATGAAGGACCTGATTCATGGCCGTCCGACGAGGCAACCGTGGCGGTTGCAGTGGCGGTCGCCACGATTGTCGTGGCGCCGGCGGCAGATGTACTGACGGAAGCGGCGGAGAGTGCTTGGGTCTGGGCTTGGGTCTGGGCTTGCGCTTGGCCCTGAGGCTTTTGCTTGTAGGACTTGTCGACGGTGAATTGAATGGCGTCCGTGGCAGCCTTGGTGCGCAGGTAGTACATGCCGGTCTTGAGTCCCTTTTCCCAGGCATAGAAATGCATGGAGGTGAGCTTTGCTGTGTTCACGTTTTCCATGAACACGTTGAGCGATTGGGACTGGCAGATGTAAGCACCGCGGTCAGCGGACATGTCCACGATGGAGCGCTGTGGGATTTCCCACGCGGTTCGGTAGAGCGCCTTGAGGTTCTCGGGTATGTCGTGGATGTGTTGGATGCTTCCGTTGGCCGCAATGATGCGGTTTTTCATGTCATCGTTCCAAAGTCCGAGCCGGTTGAGGTCGTGGAGCAGGTGCTTGTTGACGATGATGAATTCACCGGACAGGGTGCGTCGGGTGTAGATGTTCGAGGTGTATGGTTCGAAACACTCGTTGTTGCCCAGGATTTGGGCCGTAGAAGCGGTGGGCATAGGGGCGAGCAGCAAGGAATTGCGCAAGCCATGGGCCTGAATTTCTTCCTTGAGTACGTCCCATTCCCAACGGTTGCTGGGGGTTACGCCCCAGAAGTCAAACTGGAGCTTGCCTTGGGAGGCGGGGGAGCCTGCGAAAGTCTCATAAGGACCGTCTTCCTTGGCGAGGTCCTTGGATGCCGTGGCGGCTGCGTAGTAAATGGTCTCGAAAATCTCCTTGTTGAGCGTCCGGGCCTCCGGAGAGTCGAAGGGGAAACGGAGGAGAATGAACGCGTCCGCCAGACCTTGTACCCCTATGCCGATGGGCCGGTGGCGCATGTTGGAGTTGCGGGCCTCCGGAATGGGGTAATAGTTGCGGTCGATGATTCGGTTCAAGTTGCGGGTCACTTGGTAAGTGATTTCGAACAACTTGTTGTGATCGAATTGGCCGTCTTGTACGAAGCGCGGGAGGGCAATGGAGGCCAAATTGCACACAGCCACTTCATCGGGAGCTGTGTATTCGATGATCTCTGTGCAGAGGTTGGAGGACCGGATGGTTCCGAGGTTCTGCTGGTTCGACTTGCTGTTCGCCGCATCCTTGTAGAGCATATACGGCGTACCGGTCTCAATTTGGGATTCGACGATTTTGAACCAAAGCTCCTGAGCACGGAGGGTCTTCCGCCCCTTGCCTTCCGCCTCATAGCGGGTGTACAGGGCCTCAAATGCCTCGCTGTGCGTGTCGCTCAGTCCCGGACATTCGTTGGGGCACATGAGCGTCCAGTCTCCGTTTTCCTTCACCCGCTTCATGAAGAGGTCAGGGATCCAAAGGGCATAGAAAAGGTCGCGGGCGCGCTGCTCCTCCTTGCCGTGGTTCTTCTTGAGCTCTAGGAAATCGAAGATGTCTGCGTGCCAAGGTTCGATGTAGATGGCGAAGGAGCCCTTGCGCTTCCCGCCGCCCTGGTCGACATAACGGGCCGTGTCGTTGAACACGCGGAGCATGGGCACGATGCCATTGCTGGTTCCATTGGTCCCCTTGATGTAGGAGCCCGTGGCGCGGATGTCGTGAATGGCAAGCCCGATGCCCCCTGCGTTCTGCGAAATCTTCGCACACTGCTTCAGGGTGTCGTAGATGCCTGTGATGCTGTCTTCCTTCATTGTGAGCAGGAAGCAGCTAGACATCTGGGGTTTGGGTGTTCCCGAGTTGAAGAGGGTGGGGGTGGCATGCGTGAACCAGCCCTCACTCATCTGGTGGTACGTCTTCACGGCGCTGTCGAGGTCCTCCTTGTGGATGCCCACCGCCACCCGCATGAGCATCTGCTGCGGGCGCTCGACAATCTGGCCGTCCAACTTCAGCAGGTACGAACGCTCGAGGGTCTTGAAACCGAAGTAATCGTAGTTGAAGTCCCGGTCGTAGATGATTTGAGAGTCCAGGAGAGCCGCATTGGCGCGAACGATTTCAATCACATCATCCGCAATCAAACTGGCATTCTCTCCCGTCACCGGGTCGACGTATTGGTAGAGGTCCTCCATGGTTTCCGCGAAGGATTTCTTCGTGGCTTTGTGGAGGTTAGAGACGGCAATTCTGCTGGCCAAACTCGCATAATCCGGGTGGCTCACCGCGTTGGTCGCAGCCACCTCGGCGGCCAAGTTGTCCAGCTCGGTGGTCTTAACCCCATCGTATACCCCATCGATCACCCGCAGGGCAATCTTCACGGGATCCACCGATTCATGGAGTCCGTAACAGAGTTTCTTGATGCGTGCGGTGATCTTGTCGAATTGGACTTGCTCCTTGCGTCCGTCGCGCTTGATGACGTACATGATTGTCTGTTGTGTGGTGTGGTGGATTGGGTGGGAGGAGATGGGTGAACCGCGAAGCGGTGAGGCACGGACTTAGAAATCTGCTTCGAGGGAGAAACCGTGGTCGTTGGCGTCCCGGTTGGTTTCGACGCCGGCCTTCTTGTACTCACCCACCCGCTTTTCGAAGAAATTCGTCTTGCCTTGCAGGGAGATCATGTCCATGAAGTCGAACGGATTGGTGGCGTTGTACTCCTTGTCGTTGCCGAGCTCCACCAACAAGCGGTCTGCCACGAATTCAATGTACTGGGACATCAAGTCGGCGTTCATGCCAATCAAACGCACCGGCAGCGATTCACAGATGAATTCCTTTTCGATGGCTACGGCATCCACGATGATTTTGCGGACTGTGGACTTGGGCAACTTGTTCACGATGTGGTCGTTGTAGAGCAAGCAGGCAAAATCACAGTGCAACCCTTCGTCTTTGGAAATGAGCTCGTTGCTGAAGGAGAGTCCCGGCATCAAACCGCGCTTCTTCAACCAGAAAATGGAACAGAAGCTGCCGCTGAAGAAGATGCCCTCTACCGCGGCAAAGGCCACGATCCGCTCGGCAAAACTTCCATTCTCGATCCAGTTCAGGGCCCAATCGGCCTTCTTGCGGACACAATCCATCGTTTCGATGGCGTTGAAGAGCATGGACTTCTCCTGCTTGTCCTTGATGTACGTGTCGATGAGCAAAGAGTACGTTTCCGAATGGATGTTCTCCATCATGATTTGGAAACCGTAGAAAAATTTCGCCTCCGTGTACTGAACCTCGGCCACGAAGTTCTCCGCCAAGTTCTCGTTTACGATCCCGTCCGATGCTGCAAAGAAGGCTAGGATGTGCTTGATGAAGTAGCGCTCGTTGTCGTTGAGCTTGGTGTTCCAATCTACGATATCGGCAGAAAGGTCGATTTCCTCCGCCGTCCAGAAGCTGGCCTCAGCCTTTTTGTAGAACTCCCAAATGTCGTTGTGCTCGATGGGGAACAGCACGAATCGTCCAGGATTCTCAGCCAGGATGGGCTCCGTAACCACGGTGTTTTCCGGCAAAACCGAGTCGATGGTTTGTTGCAAGGCAGTGGCTGCGGCCTCCCCTTGCGGGGACAAATTCTCAGGGAACTCAGGGGTCATGGCAAGAGAGATAAGTTGAAATCCGAACAGAAAAAGCACCCGAACCTTCCGGGGTGGCGGTGGCCATTCGAAGGGGGTTCAAGGTGGCCGGATTTCTCGAAGGGAGAATTCCGGTCCGAACCTCCGTCGAACCCAACGGTCGGCGGAAAGGCACAGGGTTGAAACTCAACAGCGGAGGTCTCCGGGGGGAGGTGTTCCAACTGTGCCTCAAAGAAAAACGACCCGGGTGGGAAGGCCAAATCAAATCCCAAAGGATTGCTCCGAAGTTGTGAACATCCGGAGTTAAACGCATGGAATACAGTGGTTTGGCCTGTTGATTCCCAACGAAAATCAAGCGGAAGGCCGCCGGAAGCGCCCCGGAAATCGCATGCAACCTCAGCCCCATTCCCGCCGTACTTTTGCACCATGCTTCAGAAGCTTCTCAAGAAAATTCTCGGCGACAAATCCGCCAATGACCTGAAGGCCATTCGGCCGGTGTTGGATGCGGTGTTGGCGGCCGAATCGGGATTGGCACAACTCTCTGCGGACGGCCTTCGGGAGCGCTCCGCCGCGCTTCGCGCCCGCATTGCCGAACAGGTGAAGGAGGTCTCGGCACAGTTGGATGCCCTGCGGTTGCAAGCGGAGACGCTCAGTGAGGCGGAACTCGACGCGAAGGAGGCCATGTACGAAGAGGTGGACTTGCTCGAGAAGCGGTTGGACACGGCCTTGGAAGGGGCGTTGGAGGCGGTTTTGCCTGAGGCATTTGCCTTGATGAAGGAGACGGCGAAGCGGTTCGCTTCAGGGGAACCCTTGCGGGTGCGTGCCACGGAGCAGGATGCACAAATTGCGGCGCGACGGCGCGGCGTTGTGATCGACGGCGACCAGGCGGTCTGGAGCAACACCTGGGACGCTGCCGGCGCGTCGATTGTTTGGAACATGGTTCACTACGATGTGCAGATCATCGGCGGCATCGCCCTGCACCGTGGCAAGGTGGCGGAGATGCAAACGGGGGAGGGGAAGACCTTGGTGGCCACCTTGCCGGTGTT
>CAYONT010000015.1:14337-23317 GCA_964405405.1 uncultured Comamonadaceae bacterium
CCACTTGGTCACGGTGAACGACTACCTCGCCCGCCGAGACTCAGAGTGGATGGCCCCGCTCTTTGAGTTTCACGGACTCACGGTCGATTGCATCGACAAGCACACCCCGAACAGCGAGTCTCGGCGAGCGGCCTACCGCGCCGACGTCACCTACGGCACGAACAACGAGTTCGGATTCGATTACCTGCGGGACAACATGGCCCAGCGGCCCGACCAGTTGGTCCAGCGCCGTCACCACTATGCCATCGTCGACGAGGTGGATTCCGTCCTCATCGACGAAGCGCGTACCCCGCTCATCATCAGCGGCCCCACGCCGCGCGGGGACCAGCAGGAATTCGAGGCCCTCAAGCCCCGGGTGGTCCAGTTGGTCCAGGCACAGCAACAGGCCGTGCAGGGATTCCTCACCGAAGCGAAGCGTTTGCTGACCGGGGAGAATCCATCGAAACAGGACGTCACGGATGGCGGCTTGGCCCTTTTCCGCGCTTACCGTGGCCTGCCCAAGTCGAAGCCGCTCATCAAATTCCTCAGCACCGAGGGCATGAAGCAGCAGCTCCTCAAGACCGAGGGCTATCATCTGCAGGACAACAAGCGGGAGCTGCCCAAGGCAGATGAGCCCCTGCTCTTCGTGATCGATGAGAAGCACAACCAGGTGGAGCTGACCGAACGGGGCATTGCGTTCCTGACGGGCAACATGGAGGACGAACACTTCTTTACGTTGCCGGATTTGGCCTCCGAATTGGTCCAAATCGACCAAAGCGAGGACTCCGAGGACGTGCGCCGCGAGCGCAAAAGCGCCCTGATGCAAGACTACGGCGTGAAAAGCGCCCGCATCCACACCGTCAACCAGTTGCTGAAGGCATTCGCGCTGTTTGAGAAGGATGTGGATTACGTGGTGATGGAGAACAAGGTGAAGATCGTGGACGAGCAGACAGGCCGAATCATGGAAGGCCGCCGCTACTCGGACGGGTTGCACCAAGCCATCGAGGCGAAGGAGTCGGTGCGGGTGGAGGCGGCCACGCAGACGTACGCTACGGTCACCCTGCAGAACTATTTCCGGATGTACCACAAGCTCGCGGGGATGACGGGAACCGCGGAGACGGAGGCAGGAGAACTCTGGGACATCTACAAGCTGGACGTGATGGTCATTCCTACAAACCGACCCATTTCGAGGAAGGATGAGCAGGATTTGGTCTACAAGACGAAGCGGGAGAAGTACAACGCAATCATCGACGATGTGGTCACGTTGCGGGATGCAGGGCGACCGGTGCTGGTGGGTACGACAACGGTCGAGGTCAGTGAATTGCTGTCCCGCATGCTGGACTTGCGCGGGGTGAAGCACCAGGTGCTCAATGCGAAGTTGCACCAGCGGGAGGCGGAGATTGTGGCCGAGGCGGGCAAGCCGGGTACGGTCACGATCGCAACGAACATGGCGGGCCGGGGTACGGACATCAAGTTGACCCCGGAAACGAAGGAGGCGGGCGGTCTCGCCATCATCGGCACCGAGCGCCACGACAGCCGGCGGGTGGACCGTCAGTTGCGCGGTCGTTCGGGACGTCAGGGCGACCCGGGTTCTTCGCAGTTCTATGTTTCGCTGGAGGACGACTTGATGCGGTTGTTCAGCTCGGACCGCGTTGCCCGGATGATGGACCGCATGGGCCACCAAGAGGGCGAAGTCATCCAGCACCCGTGGATCACCAAGAGCATCGAGCGGGCACAGAAGAAGGTGGAGGAAAACAACTTCGGCATCCGCAAGCGCTTGCTGGAGTACGATGATGTCATGAATGCGCAGCGCGAGGTGATTTACAAGCGCCGGCGGCACGCCTTGCATGGAGACCGCATCCGCACCGACATCGCGAACATGTTCTACGAATTGGTGGAGCAGCACGTCCTGAACCACCAGCCGACGAAGGATTTCGAAGGGTTCCGGATGGCTTTGCTGTCCGACTTCGGCATGGAGCCCCCGATGGACGACCGCCAGTTTGCCAGTGGCCAGCCGGCAGCCCTTGCCCACCAGACGTTCCTCGCGGCAGAGACGAACTACCGTGCGAAGTGTAACGAGCTCGCAGCGCGGGCCTTCCCAGTCATTCAGCGGGTGCACGAGGATCCTTCCAACGACTTCCGGAACATCCTGGTGCCTTTCACCGATGGCCGCAAGACCCTGCAAATCGCTGCGGACATTGCCCTGAGCGTGGCGACGGAGGGCAAGGCGGTGATGGAGTCCCTCGAGAAGTCGGTGGTGCTCGCCATCATCGACCAATACTGGAAGGAGCACCTGCGCGCCATGGATGAACTTCGGAGCAACGTTCAGCACGCCCGCTTCGAGCAGAAGGACCCTCTGATCATTTACAAGTCAGAGTCTTTCAAACTGTTCGAAGCGATGGTGCTCAAGATGAACGAGGAGGTGGCTTCGTTCCTGATGATGTGCACCCTCCCCACCGGACCGGCTGCCCAGCCCCAAGCTCCCCCGCGTCAAGCTCCCCCCGCTCCCCGCGTGGAGGCCACCAAGGCCGGCGTGAGCAACCTGCAAGAACAGGCGTCCACCGCCCAGCGGCTGGCCATGCCCCCGGGCATGCGGATGCCGGCCCCACCTGCCCCTCCGCAACGACCGGTGCGCGTGGAGCCGAAGGTGCTGCCCAACGACCCGTGCCCTTGTGGTTCGGGCCAGAAGTACAAGAAGTGCCACGGCGCCTGATTGCGCCTCCAGGGCTACCGGAACTCGCTGAACTTCAGGTCGCTCTCGCTTCGCTGCAAGCGGACACACCCCGCCATTGGGGCACGATGGCACCCGCGGACATGGCGGAGCATTGTGCCCGGTTTGTGGACCTTTACTCCGGAAGGTTGCCGGTATCCCCACTGGTGGTTGGGTTCGCCCGCTGCTTCGGAAGACCCTTGTTGCGGCGGTTGCTGGCTACCCCGCCAGAGCGGGCTGCGAAAGGAATGACGACTGCGCCTGGATTGCGCGTGACCGACCACCCAGCCTTTGATGCAGCCCGGATGCGCTTGGATCAAGCCTTGTCAGAGGCCATGGGCTGGAAGGGCACGATGCGGCATCCGATGTACGGAAAGATGGAGGCTGAGGAGATGCAGATGCTGGTGGCGCACCACACCGCCCACCACTTCAGGCAGTTCGGTCTGATTCCGTGAACAGGTCCAGCGGGAGCTGGGCTTGGTGCTGCGGACCTGGGGCTTGGTGCTGCGGACCTGGGGCTTGGTGCTGCGGACCTGTGGCTTGGTGATAAGGCTTTGGCGCTACTACCAGCGAACCTTGGGGAACGGCCTGTTGCCAGCGGTCGGCCAATAAACGGCAGGTTTCCGGGGTGCGCAGGCTATCCGGTTGGTGGACCAAGAAGTAAACCGCTTGCAGCCCTGCATCGCCCCATTGCTGCCAGCGTTGCACCCAGTCCGCAATGCGTGATGCGTCGGTCAGATGGCCGTCTCCACCCCCGTAGCGCAGCAAGAGGAATGGGGCCGTCAGCCGCATGTGGACCGCATCGCGGCGCAGGGCGGTGTCGCTGAGCACAGAACCCACCCCGTACGCTTCCATGGCCTCCCAAACCGCCTCCGCATCTGGGTTTCCCGTGAACCATTCCGGATGGCGGAATTCGATGGACAGCGGCAATTCTCTCGGCCATTGGGCGAGGTAGGACAGCAAGGCGCTGGCGTGGGAGGGGGCGAATTGCGGAGGCAGTTGGATAAAAGAGGGTCCCAGTCGATCGCCCAAGGCCAGCAGGCCTTGGATGAAGTCATCGGTGGGCCCTTCGCACTGGCGGAATCGCCGGAAATGGGTGATGATCTGGGGAAACTTGGGACAGAAACGGAACCCGTCGGGCATGGCTGCTGCCCAAGCTGCCATCTTCTCTGGCGGATAAATTCGGTAATGGGTGGCATTGAGCTCCAGGGTACCGAAGTGGGTTCCATAGTGGTGGGGCCAATCCCGTTGCGGGCCTCGAGCGGGATACAGCGTGCCCTTCCACGCCGGAACAGTCCAAACGGTACCACCGCAACGCACCACGGGAACCGCGCCCGATGGATCTTGGCCGCGCAAAATCCGCCCCGTCTGGGGGTGGTCAGGAGGCAGCGCGAAGTCATCCGCGGTAAACCCCTCGAGGGTACTGCTTTTACCGAATTGCATGGCCGTAAGCTGCAGACACAAACTTAACCCCTCCGGCCGTGAAGTGGTTGGGGATTTTTGCAGGCTGCAGGCCAAATTCGTCCCATGCAATTGGATTGGGGGGACCTGCTGCCGCGCTATTGTGCCTTCTGTGGGACGCGGTTGCAGCCGGGGGAACGGGATTGGGAGGGCTGCGTGGGGTGCGTCGGGGTTTGGCCGGACCTCCGGCAGCCCTTGGGACGGATCTGGGTCGAGGAGCGGGTCTTCGGGCTCGCGGGGTGCGCCGGCTTCCGGCTCCGGGGACACCCGGCGCTCCGACGTCGGATTCACGGCATCAAGTACGGGGGGGAGCGAGGTTGGGCCCGGGCGGCCGGAACCTGGCTCGCCGAGGGCGTCCCGGTGCCCCCGGGCAGCGACGCCGGGCCGGTTGTGCTGGTGCCGGTTCCGCTGCACTGGCGCCGTCGGTGGTGGAGGGGGTTCAATCAGGCGGAGGAACTGGCCCGGGGTTGCGCCCGGGTCTGGGGGGTGCCGGTGGCCCGCGACCTCCTTCGCCGGGATGTACACAAGGCCTCGTTGACGGGGTTGGGCCGGCTGGGACGTCAGGCGGCGCTGGGGTCGGTGTTCCGCGGGGTGCCCAGCCCGGGTGCGGCCAACATCGTGCTGGTGGACGACGTCCTGACGACAGGTGCCACCATCCGTGCCTGCACCTGGGCCCTAGAGGACGCGGGCCACCGGGTGGTGGGCCTGGTGGTTCTGGCGCTGGCCTGAATGCAGTACCGGGGTATCTTCGCACCATGGCCCACACTTTGGACATCCCACACGACGCGCCCCGGAGTGCGCAGTACGCCACCTTGGTCACCTCCTTGGAGCATCTGTTGGAGGGGGAGGACGTTCGGGTAGCGAATTTGGCCAACGCAGCCTCCCTCCTCCACATGGCCTTCGGATGGCATTGGGTGGGTTTCTATCTGGTGGATCCGGTGCGCGATGCGTTGGTGCTGGGGCCGTTTCAAGGGCCGGTGGCTTGCACCCGCCTGTTTCGTGGAAAGGGGGTATGTGCAGCCGCTTGGGAGCATGCGGAGACGGTGGTGGTTCCCGACGTAGAGGCTTTTCCGGGCCATGTGGCCTGCAGCAGCCTGTCTCGATCGGAGGTGGTGGTGCCCATCCAGGTGGATGGGGAGGTGGTGGGGGTATTGGATGTGGATTCTGCGGTCTTGGCGGACTTCGGACCGGAGGATGCACAGGGGCTTGAGGCGTATGTGGCGGTCCTGGAACGACGCTGGAACCAATGGCGATGAGCAATCGGTTGCCTCGCTTGGGGTTGGGCCGCTTAGGTGCGTGGTTGGCGGTTGTCGGGTTGGGGTTCGGTTGTGCCCAGATTTCGCAGCCCACCGGAGGGACCAAGGACACCGCGCCTCCGGTTCCGCTCGCTGTGGTTCCCGCTTCAGGGACGCTCCATTGGGAACCCGGCACACTGCAGATGGTCTGGGACGAGTACATCGAAGTGAAGGACGCGCGCAACCAGTGGTTGATTTCGCCCCCGGTGGCTTCCTTGCCCACTTACACCATCCGGGGAAAAACCATCACCTGGGATTGGTCGGATTGCGGCATGGAGCCCAACCGAACCTATCAATTCCAACTGGGACGTTCGGTGGTGGATTTCCACGAGGGAAATCCTGTCGATGGTCTGCGTTGGGTGGTTTCTACGGGGGAAGCACTGGATTCGGGTCGGGTGCCAGTTCGGGTGTTGGCTGCCGAAAGCCGGTTGCCCCTGCCTGGCGTCCGGGTGATGCTTGCACCGTGGAGTCTGTCGCCAGACAGCCTGTTGTCCGGACATCGGCCCAGTTACGTTGCGGTCACAGACGCGAACGGCGAGGCGGTGTTGGATCATTTGGCCGATGGCGCTTACCGGTTGTTCACTGTGGGAGATGCGAATGCAGATTACCGCTGGCAAGCGGGCGAGACGCTTGGGCTGTGGCCCGATGCGGTGACACCGGGTTGGGACAGTTTGGCTCCGGTGTTGCAGCTCGTTCAGGCGCCCACGCTGGAGGCTACGGGTCGGTTTCGCTGGTCTTCGGCCTTCGTCGAACCGCCGGGTTGGATCCGGGCAGCGGGGGTGGGCACGCCGCCCGGGGAGGTTCAGTTGTTCCGGGGTACAGCGCCGCTTGCGACAGAGGTTGAGGTCGTGGGCGACAGCGTTTGGGTGGTTCCCTTGGCCCCAGGCCCACTGGATTCCCTCCGGTTGGTCGCCGCTGGGGATACGATTCGCTGCCGGTCGAAGCGGGGGGGGGCTGCGTCTGTGATGCCCGTTCCCGTTCCCGTGAAGGGGGGTGGGCCGGCAGGCCAAACCCCAGCCACCCCATACCGGACCCTCCGGTTCGACGCTCCGATCCACTCGGTGGACGCAGCCGCCTGGTCGTTGCTCCGGGACGGGGTGGCGATGGCGCTGCCCGGCGCCCCCACCTGCCGGGGCGCAGCCATCGAGGTCCCCACCGCCGAAACCCCCGGTGCCCGCTGGCAATTGCAGGCCCTACCCGGCGCCTGGCAGGGAATCGACGGGCGCGCGAACCCCGACACCGTTCGCTGGGAATGGGAAACGCAGCGCAGCACCGAATTCGCTGTCCTCCAGGTTCGACTGGGCGGAATGCGCGCGCCCGGCTGGCTCGCCCTGCTCGACGCCCAGGACCGGGTTCTGGATGAGGTACCCCTGGCACCCACCGGCGACCCCGTCTCCCACGTCTGGGGGAATCTGGTTCCTGGCACTGTCAACCTCCGCTGGCGCGAAGACACCAACGAAAACGGCACCTTCGACGGCCCGGACTTCGCCAACTGGCGCCTCCCCGAACGCGTGCTGCGAACCGCCAAGGGGCTCACGTTGTTACCCAACTGGGAGATGGAATGGGTCTGGGATTTGGAGGCCCCATCTGCCATCGCACCGTGAGGATTCTGCCGTAAATTAGAGTTACCATGTTGGAAAGGATTGTCCAAGTCTTGGACCACGTTCTCACCCTCTTCCTAGGGCCAAACGCCGCGCGTATTGTAGGAGCAGGGGCGCTGGGGTGGATGTCCCTCTTGGGCTGGCCCAATGCTGTGCACGCACAATATATCGCCACCAGCGCGGACAACATCTGTGCGGGGGAATTGGTGAACATGTACATCAATGTGGCCCCCTGGTACCCCAACCCCGCGGATACAGATCCTGATGAGTGGCAGTTCACCTGGTTGCCCGAGTATCTGTTCAACGGGGCGAGCACTCAGGCGGTTTCCGTGGTGATGAACACGAGTGAACTCATTGAAGTAGAGGCAATTGCGCCAGATGGTGAATTGTGGGTCGTGTCCATTTTCTTGGATGTGTACCCCGCATTCACGGTGTTTGCATCGGCCGATGTGGCGGCTTGCACCACCGACGGGGTGGTGCTTTCGGCGATTGCGGACACCCCGGCCTCCTTGAACTGGTCCTGGTCACCCGCCACAGGGCTCAGTGACCCCACCATCCCCAATCCCACCGTTGTGGGGGATGTGAACCAAGTGTACACGGTTACGGCCTCCGTGGCAGAACCCAATGGAGCGGGGTGTACCGGAACCGATGTGGTGGTGGTTGAGGCCCTGGGCCCCAACCTCGATCTGGGGCAAGATGTTCTGGCCTGCACCGGAGAAGGGGTGTTGTTTGACTCGGGCTTGACGGGCAGCACCCAACACCTTTGGATCCTGCCCAATGGAACTTCCTCCACGGCCACCCAAGTGACCGTGTCGGATGGCGGAACAGTTTTGTTGACCGTGGAAACGCCAGACGGATGCACGGCCAGCGACGAAGTACAGGTGGCCTTCTCTGATGGCCCCGTCCTGGATTTGGAGGTGCCGCCGGGCATTTGTGAATCCACCGGGGCCATTCTGGACGCAACGCCAGCTTCGGGTGTCGGGGCACCCTTTTCCTACGTATGGTCCCAAGGCACCACCCCGGCAGTCATTGGCAACACAGCACAACTCCCCGTTTTCGCTACGGGCACGTACAACGTCACGGTCACCGATGCAGGAGGGTGCAGCACCTCAGCTAGCCTTGAGGTGGTGGCACAACCGAGCCCTGCGGTCATGCTCCCCACAGATACGGCTTTTTGTTTCGAAGACTTCCCGGATGCCACGTATCTCCTGCAAGTTGCGGGTGGCTTTGAATCCTACGTTTGGAACAATGGCATGTACGGAAATACTGCTGTGGTCGAGGGGCCAGGCACCTATTCGGTTCAGGTGACCAACACCTTGGGTTGCACCACGACCATGCAAACCCGGGTCACCGCCTTTTGCGGCATGCCCTTGCTCTTCATCCCCACGGCGTTTACCCCAGATGGCGATGATCGCAATGAAGTCCTGAGGATCGAAGGCCGGAATTTGGTGGATTTGGACTTCCAGCTGTTCAACCGGTGGGGAGAAAAGGTCTGGACTGCAGATTCGGTGGGCGATTACTGGCATGGACAAGGTCCAAGTGGCACGCACTACGTGGGGGAAGGCCCATACATGTGGGTCGCCCGCTACCGTTATGCGTTGGATGCGTCAGGCCAAACCAGTGGCTGGCAAGAGACAACAGGCACCATCCAGGTACTTCGCTGAAACCCGCTCGGCTTCGCCTCGCTGAAACACCGCGGCTTCGCCGCGTTGAGACACCGCGCTGCGCGCGGGAAATCGACGGCTGGCGCCGTCGGAGATAAGACATGTCCCTGCGCCCCTCCTGGCTTATTCGGAACAGAGAGGCCGACAGCCCCCCCTCGGGTCCGGCCATTGCCTCGCCAGGTCCGACCTGCCGGACTGGGAACCCTCTCTGCACCCCCTTCCGCGCCGTGCCGTGCCGCCGCCCGCCGCTCAGCGCCGCCGCGCGCCGCG
>CAYONT010000015.1:23417-37507 GCA_964405405.1 uncultured Comamonadaceae bacterium
CCCTTCCGCGCCGTGCCGTGCCGCCGCCCGCCGCTCAGCGCCGCCGCGCGCCGCGGCGCGCAGCGCTCAGGTATTGATGTCCAGGAACCGCTTGACGGCGGTGAGGGTGCCGAATACGACCAGGGTGTCAGTGGCTTCGATGACCATGTCCGCCTTCGGGACGCCGATGATGTGCTCGGTGGGCTCGTCCTTCTCACTGACGGCAGGGAACATCCGTCGGATGGTGATGAGACGGAGTTCGTAGCGGTTGGTGAGGTCGACGCTGCCGAGGGTTCGGCCGATGCAGGATTCGGGCACCCGGATTTCGGCGATTTCGTAGTCGTCCGGGAGTTGCAAGAATCCGCCGATGCTCGGGTGGATGAGCCGCTCAGAGATGACACTGGCAACCTCGCTTTCTGGGCTCAGGATTTCTTTGACGCCCAGGCTCGAGAGGATGCGTTGCTGGTTTTCGCCGTTGGCGCGGACGATGACACGGGGAACACCGAGGTCGAGCAGGTTGAGCGCGGTGAGGACGGTGGCTTCGAAGTTCTCACCGATGGCCACAACCGCCGCGTCCATGTCCTGCACCCGCTGCCGTTGGAGGTTGCGGATGTCTGTGGTGTCCATCGTCAGGGCCAGGGCGACCTCGTCTTTGATTTGCTCGGAGCGGATGGGGTTGTTGTCGAAGGTGATCACTTCGGCGCCTTTTGAGGCAAGGGCCAGTGCAATCTGGGTGCCGTATCGGCCGATGCCGAATACGGCGAAGCGCGAGGAGCGATGCATGGGGCGAAGTTCGGAATTTCGAAGCGGTTCTGCGATTACCGAACAGATTCTAGGCAGGAAATCAGAAGGTTGTGAAAGCGGGCGATGTCGCTGAAGGAATTGTACAGCGGTACCGGGGCCATGCGGATGGCATTGGGCTCGCGCCAGTCGGCCACAACGCCTTGGGCAGTCAGGGCGTCGAATAGGGTCCGACCGAAGCCGTGTGCGACCATCGAGAGTTGGGAGCCCCGGCGCTCAGGCTGGCGCGGGGTGATGATTTCGAGGTGCGCACCCGTGACCCGCGCGGCATCGTCGATGGCCGCTTCGAGGTACGCCGTGAGGCGGTCTCCCCGCTCGCGGAGGGCCGGAAGGCCGGCCTCGAGAAAGAGGTCCAGGGAAACTTTGTGGATGGCCATGTTGAACACGGGGGCGTTGGAGAGCTGCCAGGCCTCCGCCGTGCCCATGGAAACGAAGTCGGGCTCCATGAGAAACCGACGGTCCGCCCGGTGCCCCCACCACCCTTCGAAGCGGGGCAAGTCCGTTCGGGCATGGTGCCGGGCGTGGACAAAAATCCCGGAGACCGCCCCCGGTCCGGAGTTGAGGTACTTGTAACTGCACCAGCATGCGAAGTCAACCCCCCAGTCGTGGAGTGCCAGCGGCACATTGCCCATGGCGTGGGCCAAATCAAACCCACACTCCGCACCCGCCGCATGGGCGGCTGCGGTGATTCGGGCCATGTCGAGGCGTTCCCCCGTGAAGTAGTGCACGCCCCCCATCATGACCAGGGCCAGGGAGTCGCCCGCTTCGGCGATGGCCCGTTCGATGTCTTCGGTCCGCAGCGTGTGCTCGCCGGGGCGGGGCGCCAGCTCGATGAGGTCCCGTTCGGGGTCGCCCTGGTGGAAACGGATTTGGCTTGTCAAAGCATACCGATCCGAAGGGAAGGCCCGGGATTCGCAAAGGATTTTCCGGCGCACCCCAGCCGGTCGGTAGAAGCTCACGAGCAGCAGGTGCAGGTTGACGGTCAGCGCATTCATGGCCACCACCTCCTCGGGCTGGGCGCCGGCCAAATGGCACAGCCCCTCGGTGAATCGTTCGTGGTAACTGACCCAGGGATGGCGTGCCTCGAAATGTCCCTCGACCCCCCAATGCGCCCAGTCCTCGAGCTCGGTTTGCACCGCCGCCGCCGCCGCCCGGGGCATCAGGCCCAAGGAATTGCCCGTCAAGTAGATGCAGTCCTCACCTCCGTGCTGGGGCAGGTGGAAGGCGTCGCGGAAGCGGCTCAGGGGATCCGCCAGATCCAAGGTCCGGGCCGAGGCCCGATCGAAATCAAAAACCATGGCCCAAAGGTAGGGCGCACGGGCAGGAGCTGGAATCCACCGAACCGGGGCATGGGCGATGCAGGATGGGGGGGTTCCGACTTAATTTTGTCCCATATTCTTCGAAAAATGGAAACGGGAACATTTGCGGCTCGACACATCGGTCCACGGCAACGGGACCTGGAGACGATGTTGGGGGTGGTCGGTGTGCCGACCTTGGAGGCGTTGGTGGATGCGACGGTCCCGGCGGCCATTCGGCAACGGGAACGCATGAAGTTGGGAGCTCCCATGACAGAGGGGGAGTTTCTGGCCCACATGCGGGAGTTGGCAGGGAAGAATGTGCTGTTCCAGAACTACATCGGGATGGGGTACCACCCGACGGAAGTGCCGAGTGTGATCCTGCGCAATGTGCTGGAGAATCCGGGCTGGTATACGGCGTACACCCCTTATCAAGCAGAGATTGCCCAGGGTCGACTGGAGGCGCTGCTCAACTTCCAGACGGTCGTTTTGGATTTGACGGGCATGGAGGTGGCCAATGCCTCGTTGCTCGATGAGTCCACGGCGGCGGCCGAGGCGATGGCGATGCTGTTTGCCTCCCGGAGTCGTGAGCAGGTGAAGCGGGAGAGTTCGGTGTTTCTGGTGGACGCGAAGGTCCTGCCGCAGACCTGGTCGGTGCTGAAGACCCGGGCGAAATACCTGGGCATTGCGCTGGAGCAGGCGGAGCGGGAGGCGATGGCCTTCGGGGAGGAGGTCTTCGGGGTGCTGTTGCAGTATCCCGATCGGGACGGGGTGGTGGAGGATTTGGCGCCCCGCATCGCCGAGGCGAAGGCAGCGGGGGTGCAGGTGGTGGTGGCGGCGGATTTGATGGCGTGCGCCGTGTTGAAGAGCCCCGGGGTGATGGGGGCAGACGTCGCGGTGGGGAGTTCCCAGCGCTTCGGGGTTCCGATGGGGTACGGTGGACCGCATGCGGCCTTCTTCGCCGCACGGGAGGAGTACAAGCGCAATTTCCCGGGACGCATCATCGGCGTTTCGAAAGACCGTTTGGGATCGGCCGCCCTGCGGATGGCCCTGCAAACCCGGGAGCAGCACATCCGCCGGGACAAGGCCACATCGAACATCTGCACGGCCCAGAGCTTGCTCGCGGTGATGGCCTCGATGTATGCGGTGTACCACGGACCCGATGGGGTTCGGGCCATCGCCGAGCGCATCCATTTGCGGGCCCGGTCGCTCGATGTGGCCTTGCAGGGGAGCACTGATTTCCGACAGGTGAATGGAACCTACTTCGATACCTTGAAGGTGCACGTATCAGGGGGGGAGGAAGGCATGCAGGCTCTGCGGGCGCGGGCGGAGGCGATGCGGATCAATTTGGCCTACCACCCCGATGGCATGCACGTGGGCGTAGCGATGCACGAATGCGTGACGGATGCGGATCTCGCGGATCTGTGCACGCTGTTCGGTGTGACCCCGGTTCAAGGCGTTCGTTGGGAGCCTGTTTTCTTCGGTGCACTGGCCCGTGAGGTGGATTACCTCCAGCATCCGGTGTTCAACACGTACCGCTCGGAGACGGAGATGATGCGGTACATCAAACACTTGGAAAACAAGGATTTGAGTCTCGCGCATGCGATGATTCCGTTGGGCTCTTGCACCATGAAGTTGAATGCGGCCACGGAATTGATTCCGGTGACTTGGCCTGAATTTGCGAACCTGCACCCTTTCTGCCCGGCAGACCAAGCGGCAGGAACCCGGGAACTGCTGGCGCGTTTGGAATCCGATCTCGCGGAGGTGACTGGATTTGCGGGGGTTTCGCTGCAACCCAACTCGGGTGCACAGGGTGAGTATGCGGGGCTCATGGTCATCCGCGCCTACCACGATGCCCGGGGGGATCACCACCGGGATGTGTGCCTCATTCCTTCCTCAGCCCACGGCACCAACCCGGCCAGCGCGGTGATGGCGGGCATGCAGGTGGTGGTGGTGGCGTGCGATGCTGCAGGGAATGTGGACATCGAAGACCTTCGCATCAAGGCGCAGGCCCACAGCGATCGGTTGGGTGCTTTGATGGTGACCT
Source organism: uncultured Comamonadaceae bacterium (assembly GCA_964405405.1). Taxonomy (GTDB): domain Bacteria; phylum Bacteroidota; class Bacteroidia; order Flavobacteriales_D; family Sanyastnellaceae; genus CAMCYM01. Next base: position 27,540 of record CAYONT010000015.1, read on the forward strand.
ACCCCTCAACCCACGGCGTGTTCGAGGAGGGGATTCTGGAAATCACCCGCATTGTGCACGCGCATGGAGGCCAAGTCTACATGGACGGCGCCAACATGAACGCGCAGGTGGGGTTGACGAGTCCGGGTCTCATCGGCGCCGATGTTTGTCACCTGAACCTGCACAAGACGTTTGCGATTCCCCACGGTGGGGGAGGTCCGGGGGTGGGTCCCATCGGGGTAGCGGCCCATTTGGTGCCCTTTTTGCCGGGTCATCCCGTAGAAGCGGTGGGTGGGGTGCAGGCCATCGAAGCGGTGAGTGGTGCGCCGTTCGGAAGCGCGCTGATTTGCATCATTCCCTACGCCTACATCCAGATGTTGGGCGAGGCGGGTTTGACCGACGCCACCCGCTGGGCCATCCTCAGCGCGAATTACCTGCGGGCCCGGTTGGAGGGGGCTTATGACATCTTGTACCGAGGCAGCGCGGGCACCGTGGCCCATGAGATGATTCTGGACTGCCAAAAGTTCAAGGCCACGGCCGGAATCGAGGTCATGGACATTGCGAAACGATTGATTGACTACGGATTCCACGCACCGACGGTGAGCTGGCCCGTGCCCGGCACGCTGATGGTGGAGCCGACGGAGAGCGAGTCGCTGGAAGAACTCGATCGGTTCGCTGAAGCGATGTTGGCCATTCGGGCCGAGATCCGGGCCATCGAGGAGGGCCGGGCGGACGTGGAGGACAACGTTTTGAAGATGGCACCCCACACGGCCCACGAGGCCATCGCTTCGAATTGGGAGCACCCGTACACGCGGGAGGCTGCTTGCTACCCTGTTCCGGGCTTGCGGCTGCGCAAGTTTTGGACTTCGGTGGCGCGGGTGGACAATGCGTACGGCGACCGCAACTTGGTTTGCAGCTGCCCGCCCATCAGTGATTTTGCTGAAATGGCCCATTGAGATGCGGTTTTGCTTGCAGGCCAAATCCTTTCCCACCGCCTATATTTGCGGCATCATTCAAATCCATCAACCCACAAATTCTTCTCAATGAAGCACTTTTACATCTCGCTGCTCGCGCTGGTCACGGGCTCCGGCGTGGTGGCACAAGGCGTGATGCCGGTAGCGCCGCTCCGTGCCGCCCAGCCCAAGCGCTCGGTTTCTGCCCTGCCCACCACATCAGGCAACCGGGTGGACATCTGGACGAACGACTGCAACGTCAACAACTGCTCAGACTGGGTCTTCGACAACGGTGCGGACATCGCTGGTCAGGCTTGGACGGACATCGACATCAATTTTGAGTGCACCACGGATGGACCGTCGGGCCCATACAACCAGTGGGCTGGTGGCACGGGTGGTACCTCGGTAGCCAGCCCCATGAACTCGACCACGGCTTCGAACGGTCTCATCATTGTGGACTCGGATTTGTTCGGTGCCGATGCAAACTACTCTGCTGATTGGGTGGAGAACTGCTGGTTCCAGAATGCGCAGGCCATCGACTGCTCAGCCCACCCCTACGTGAGCATCTCCTTCCAAACCCGCTACCGCTGCTGGGACAACGGAGCTTCGGATGACAGTGAGAAGTGTCTGGTTGAAGTTTCTCGCGACGGGGTCAACTGGCCAGATGTGAATTCATCGGACCCCGCTTTGGGCACGGTGGATTACGGCAGCGGTCCCGTTCAGAGCCGTTGGGAAGTGTTCCCAGGTTATGAGACCTCGGACCAGAGCGACAACCCTTCGATCATCGAGCTGGACATCACCGAAGCCGCTGGCGGCCAAGGCATGGTGTACGTCCGTTTCCGTTGGGTCGGCACCTGGGGCTACAGCTGGGAAATCGATGACGTGGTGGTCTATGAGACCCCTGCAAACGACGTGCGCATCGACAACTACTATTCCTACACCGACCAGAACACGACGGGCATCTACGAGTATGGCGCTTGGCCCGAAAGCCAGCTCATTCCGTTGGATTTCGCTGCGAAGGTTTACAACATCGGCTACGTGGACCAGACGGGCACTGCGCTCGAGGGTTTCGTGAACGGTGCTTCGGTCGGCAGCTCGGGTGCGATTGGTTTGGACTACCAAACCGCTGACACCTTGCGGGTGACGGGCGTAGAGATCACCGGCGGACCGGGTCTGTATGAAGTGGGATACACGGTGTCTTCTGACAACGATGATGAAAACCCGAACAACAACAGCGTGGCACAGTCGTTCGAGGTCACCACCTTGCAGTGGGGACGTGACGACGGCACGTTCACGGGCTTGTTCCCCTCGGACGGTGCGGACGACTTCATCGCTTGCAACCCTTTCCAAGTCTTCGGCGAGGTAACCGTGTACGCCATTGACGTGGCATTGGCTTCTTCTTCGGAGGAGGGCACCCCCATCATCGCACACTTGTTTGATGGCGCGGACGAAAACTTCCTGGTGGAGCAGTACGGCGGTTTGATTGTTTCGACTTCGGAATTGGATTTGGCCTCCGCTTACACGAACACGGGGGACGAATCGGCGGACGAAGTGGTTTGGTACACCTTGGTTCTGCAGGAGCCCTACACCGCGGCAGAAGGCGATCTGATTGCCGCAGGTTTTGAGCACTATGGCGGGTCTGAAGTCCAACTTTACGAGTCCAAGTACACGCCGAATTCCACCAGCTTCGTCTACGGTCCCTTCGGATCGGGCGGTGCTTACGACTGGTACTACACGAACGAGGTTCCCATGGTGCGTTTGAACCTCAATCCTGACGCCACGAACACCGTATCGGTTCGTGAGGTCACGACGGAGTCTTTCGAATTGTTCCCAGCATTCCCGAACCCAGCACAAGAGACGGCGCGCATCCAGTACCGCCTCGACCGCAATGCTCCGGTCACCTTCGAGGTGCGGGACATCACGGGCAAGCTGGTGATCGCAGAAGACCGCGGCACCCAGTCTGCCGGCTACCACAGCTGGACGCTGGACGTGTCCACGATGGGCGCAGGGGTGTACACCTACACCATTTCGGTGGGGGGTGAACAGTCGACGCAGCGCCTCGTGGTGCGTTGATGTTTCATTGAATCGCATTGGGAAAAGGGCTGCCCCGCGGGGTGGCCCTTTTTTTGTGCACTTGGGTGGGGGGGGCGGTGCTGCCGGGGACTTGTTCAAAAGTCCGCAACCGGAAGGTGGAAAAAGCCCGGGGTCGGAGTAATTTGGCCAGCAAATAGGAAAGTTATGAAGCATTTGTACATCGCTTTGCTGGGGTTGGGAGCGGCAGTGACCGTCCAAGGCCAGCGCATTGTGGACCGCCATGCCTTTGCGCAGCGCCCCACGGGTTTGACGGCTGCGGAAGTGGGCACCCGGGATGCATCGGGTGTGGGATCGCTTGAGCTGGTTCAGCGCGGCGGCGGCACAGTGCTCTTCCAGGAGGACTTCGCCAATGGTTTCGAAGGCAACAACGGCATCGGCGCCTGGACGGCTGAGGACACGGGGGGCGGATTGATTTGGCAGTATGTCGCTCCCGGTGGAGATGGCATTTATGCGAACGGAACGCCTTCAGGCGTCCAGCCACCTGCCGGAGAGTTTTCTACGAACATCGCCAGTTTGAACTCCACTTCGGACCCGAATGGCTGGATGATTTTCGATTGTGATTACTTCAACACGCCCATTTCGGATGGCGTGGTGAACACGGAAGGTTCGTTGACTAGCCCCTCCATCGACTTCAGCAGCAATTCATCCGTGGTGGTGACGTGGGAGCAGTACTTCCGCTACTGCTGCTACCCGTACGCACCGATTTACCTGCAAGCCAGCAACGACGGCGGGGTTACTTGGGTCACCTTTGATGGCCACGGCACCTTCATCCAATCGGCGAACACGGCTTCTGCCAATCCTTTGACCACTTCGGTGGATATCTCTTGCGTGGCAGCGGGTGAGTCGGATGTGCGCATTCGCTTCTCCTACCTCCAGGCACCGGAAACGGGGGACGGCTACAGCCACTACTACTGGGGCTTCGACGATGTGGTCATTTCTGAGAACCCCATCGTGAACGAACTGGAGATCACGCAAATCACTTCAGGCGATGTGTACAACCTGTTCGAGTACCGTTACATCCCATTGGAGCAAGCCATTGCAGCCGCTGACGGCGGGCTTGTGGCGGGTGTGATGTACCGCAATGGCGGCAACGCAAACCAAACCGGCGTAGAAGTGACGGTAGAAATCCTCGACGAGCAGAGCAACGTGGTGAGCACCACCACCGAGACGTTGGGTATCGTGCCCAGCTACGGAAACGCGGCTGCCTGCCCATCGAACATCCAAGACACGGTTTACATCGCAACCGGTTGGACGCCGACCGCTACAGGCACCTACACCATCCAAGCCACGATCGCTCAAGCGGAGGTGGACGAGGACGGTTCCAACAACACCGCATCGACCTGGGTGGTTTACACCGACGACGAGTACGGCCACGATGACGAGTCGAATCTGAACACGCAGTTCCGCCCCCGTGCGGTTCCCAACTCCGACTTGTTCGAGCCCACGGGATATGGCAATTACTGGCACATCCAAAACGAAGGCTCGACCGCATACGGCATGACGGTGCGATTCGGTCAAAACTCCGGTGGAACGGGCCTCATCGAATTTGAAACCCGCCTGTACACGCTGGATCCGGAAGTGGGATTGACCGATTCGCCTTTCGAGTCAACCTACTGGGAGTACAACAACGCTTGGACGCCGGCATCGGCCGCCGCATCTGAGTTTGTTTACCTGCCGTTCGAAGACCCCATTGCCTTGGAAGCAGGCAACTTCTACTTCGGAGGGGTGATTGTAGAGTTTGAAACGGAAGAAGAACTGACCGTGTTGGGCAACGCCAACTCCGACACGGACAACTCCACCGGTGTATACAGCCAGGCGGGATCGGGCGATTATGTGTGGTTCACTTCCCAGACGGCTACCCCCGCCATCCGCTTGATTCTCTCCCAGCGTGTGGGCATCGATGAGATCGCCAACTTGAATGGCATTGAGTTGTACCAAAACGTCCCCAACCCCGCTGAGGCAACGACCAGCATCCGCTTCGAGTTGTTGCAGGCCCGTCGGGTGGCATTGGAGATTCGGGATTTGCAGGGCCGCCTCATCGAAGTCCTGGAACAAGGCATGTTGCCTGCCGGAACGCACAACGTGGTCTATGATGTAGCAGGATTGGGTGCTGGGTTGTACACCTATACCTTGGTGGCCGACGGCATGCGCTTGACGAAGAAGATGAACATCCGGTAATCGGACGAATTCAGCAATTGGGCAAGGCCGTTCTTCCTCCGGGGAGAACGGCCTTGTTACTTTTGGGGCATGGGATGGAAGTCTGTGCTTGCGCGCCCGATGGCGCGCTGGGTGGTGGGGCGGGCGGAGCGCCGAATGCAAGATCCGTTGGCTGCCCAGCAGGCGGTGTTCCGCAGTTTGGTGGCGGCGGGTGCGGGAACCCGCTTCGGCAGGGAGCACGGCATGCGGGCCGACTGGTCTGTGGCGGATTTCCGTAGGGCGGTACCGGTGCGGGATTACGAGGCATTGCGTCCGTGGATGGAGCGGGCGGTGGAGGGCGAGATGGATGTGGTTTGGCCTGGAAAACCCCTGTATTTCTGCAAGACGAGCGGAACGACGAGCGGGGCGAAGTACATCCCCCTCACACGGGAGAGCCTGCCCAACCACATCGGGACGGCCCGCAATGCGCTGCTGTCCTACATCGCGGACACCGGGCGCGCGTCGTTTGTGGACGGGAAAATGATTTTCTTGCAGGGCTCACCGGTGCTGGGTTCCACGGGCGGAGGCATCCCGCTGGGGCGATTGAGTGGCATCGTGGCGCACCATGTTCCCGCGTATTTGCAACGGAATCGCTTGCCCTCGTACGAGGTGAATTGCATCGACGATTGGGAGGAGAAGGTGGAGGCGATTGTGCGGGAAACGGCGGGACAAGATTTGCGTCTGATCAGCGGCATTCCCTCCTGGGTGCAGATGTACTTCGAGCGTTTGTTGGCGTACACGGGGAAGGCGACGGTGAAGGAGGTGTTTCCGCGGTTTGAGCTGTTCGTGTATGGCGGGGTGTCCTTTGCGCCTTACCGGGACCGGTTCAGGCAGTTGATCGGAGGGGATGTGGACGTGGTCGAATTGTACCCGGCTTCGGAAGGGTTTCTGGCTTACCAGGATCGGCAGGGGGTGGAAGGGCTGCGGTTGAATGTGGCGGACGGAATCTTTTTCGAGTTTGTGCCGGCAGACCGTTATGGGGAGCTCGACGCTCCGCGGTTGGGGCTGGCTGAGGTCGAGCTCGGGGTGTCGTATGCATTGGTGCTTTCGAACAATGCGGGTTTGTGGGGTTATGACATCGGTGACACGGTGCGTTTCGTGTCGTTGGATCCGCCGCGGGTGGTCGTGACGGGCCGGGTGAAACATTTCACGTCGGCTTTCGGGGAGCACGTAATCGCCGAAGAAGTGGAGGGCGCCATGGGGGAGGCGGTGGCTGCGGCGGGTGGGGTGGTGACGGAGTTTCACGTGGCGCCGGAGGTGGCTCCGTCTGAGGGCTTGCCGTACCATGAGTGGTGGGTGGAGTTTGAGTCGGAGCCAGGGGATGCGGATCGGTTTGCTGAGGCGCTGGATGCCGCCTTGCAGCGCCGGAATCCCTATTATCGGGACCTGTTGACCGGCTCGGTCTTGCGGCCGGCGGTCTTGCGGCCGGTCCCGCCCGGAACCTTCCTGGAGGCCATGCGGTCCATGGGAAAGTTGGGCGGCCAGAACAAAGTGCCTCGGTTGGCGAATGACCGAAACCTCGTCGCGCTGCTCTCCCGCGCGGCCCAACAAAGCATGGTCCGATGAAACTGGTCGCATTGGTTGGAGGGAGTGGAGCGGGGAAGTCCACCGTGCTCAGGGGTTTGTGTGCACACTTTGGATCCCGGGTGTCCGTACTTTCTTGCGACGATTACTACCTGCCCAAGGCCCAGTTGCCAGTGGACGACCAAGGGATGACGAACTTCGATTTGCCCGAGGTGATTGACCATGGAAAGCTCATTGCCGACATCGACCGGCTGCGGGCGGGGGAGGGGGTGGAATTGGATACCTACACCTACAACCGGGACGTCATGGCCTCGGCGCGCATCCGCATCGAACCGACCGAATGGCTCATCGTGGAGGGCTTGTTTGTCATGGCTTATCCCGGCGTTCGGGAGCGGGCAACCCTGGTGGGATACATCGACGCACCCGTAGAGGTTCGGCTGGCCCGGCGGATTCAACGCGATGGAACCGAACGGGGCTACAGTGCCGAGGAGGTGATGTACCAATGGGAAAACCATGTGCGGCCCAGCGATCTCGCTTTCATCGAGCCTTGGCGGGATCGGGCAGATGTTGTCATCGATAACCACCACCATTGGCAGGATGGCTTGCAGGCTTTGGTCAACCGAATGGAATCGTGGGAACAACAGGGACATCCCGGACAGGACTGACCGCGGTCTGGGCCCAGGGGGCCTTGTTTCTCGTGGCAGCCATTTACGCCGGTAATTACTTGGTTGCGAAGGGTTTGATGCCCGAACGCATCGGACCCAGCGGGTTCATTGTGGTGCGGGTGGTGGGGGCTGGTGTCCTGTTCTGGTTGCTGCGTGGTGTGCTGGCGGGCATTCGGTGGTGGCGGACCGGAACGGCCCAATGGGAGCGGGTGGAGCGGCGGGATTGGTGGAGGCTGGTGGCCTGTGGTACCACCGGGGTGGCGGTGAATCAGCTGCTTTTTTTCAATGGTTTGGCCTTGACCAGCCCGGTGCATGCGAGCCTCATCATGACCATCAATCCGGTGTTTGTGCTGCTGGCTTCGGCGGTGTTGTTGCGCTTTCCGGTGACTGGCGCGCAGCTGTTGGGGGTGGTGGTGGGTGGTGCGGGTGCTGTGCTGTTGCTGTCTCGGGGTCTGGTCGACGACGCAGGTCACGCCTCCTGGCAGGGCAACGCCATGGTGCTGGTGAACGCCCTGAGTTATGGCACGTACCTGGTGCTCGTGAAGCCGCTCATGGCGCGGTACAAACCGCTGACAGTCATCGCTTGGGTGTTCTGCTTCGGGGCCTTGGCTGTGGTACCGGTGGGTGCGGCGCAATGGAACGCGGTGTCGTGGTCGGAGTGGGAGTTACGGCAATGGGCGAGCCTCTCCTACGTGGTCCTGGGCACCACATTCGGCGCCTACCTGCTCAACATCTTCGCCATGCGCCACGTGTCGCCCACCGTGGTCAGTGCCTACATCTACTTGCAGCCCCTGCTCGCTGGGTGGATGGCCTGGTGGTGGGCCAGTCAAGGAGGCACGGATTACGTAGGCGGGCTGGGCTGGACCACGGCGGTGGCAGCCGCACTGATTTTCGGTGGCGTGGCGCTGGTGAGCTTGCCCGCCCGCCGGGAATTGCAGCGGCAGCAGCGATGAGTGTATCTTCACGGCATGCCCATTGCGCCCCCCTTCAACCTGCACCAGTGGATTGCGGAGAACCGCGATTTGCTCAAGCCGCCAGTCGCGAACCGCAACTTGTACGTGGAAAGTGGTGATTACATCGTGATGATCGTGGCGGGCCCCAATGCCCGCAAGGACTACCACTACAACGAGACGGAGGAGTTGTTTTATCAGATTGAAGGCTCAATCACCGTCCGCATCCAAGACGAGGGCCGGGCGGTGGACATGCGCTTGGGTCCAGGCGACATGTACTTGCACCCGGCCGGTGTGCCCCACAGCCCCATGCGGGAGGCAGGCTCCATCGGGCTGGTCATCGAACGGAAGCGACCGGAGTCGAAGGATGGGCTGTTGTGGTTCTGCGATCAATGCAACCACAAGCTGCACGAGACGTACTTCACGTTGGAGAACATCGAAAAGGACTTCTTGCCTCGGTTCCGCGAGTTTTATGGGAGTGAGGCCTTGCGGACCTGCAGTGCGTGCGGCCATGTGATGGAGGTGGATCCTCGGTTTGTGGTCTGAGGCGCAACCTTTTTGAGCGGCTGGGGGTCTACGCTCCATGAACAAGATTGAAATCCTGAGCATCGCAGGGGTGTTGTTGGCGGGGTGGTTGGGTGGCAGCGCGTTGCACGCACAGGAACCTTGTGTCCCCGTTGTATTGGGCTTGGACTGGCAGGGCATCGCCACCCAGCCAGCGCTGGTCACGGTGGCAGTTCTTTCGGAAGGGGTTGCTGTGGTGCCGGTGTTCACAATCCCGTTCAATGGCCCACAGGGTTGGGAGGAGACATGGTGCCTGGAGCCTGGGTGTTATGAGGTGGTGCTGGGTGCCAATGTCCCGCTCAACGGGGACCTGCTCGATTGGGATTTCAGCGGGGAGGGGCTGGAGACAGGCTGGCTTTCCGATGGGCCGCAGCAGTGGGTGTTGGCGGTGTGTGTGCCGGAGGCGGCCACGGATTGCCCGGGTGAGATTGATTTTGCACAGGGAGAGGGTTGTGCGTGGGCCTTCGAAATCGGAGGGTTTGTTCCAGGGGAGTCCGTGCTGTGGACGTTTGGGGACGGCACTTCCGTCGAAGGGGGACACTTTGTCCAACACGACTTCCCGGCAGACGGGGGGTATGGCGTGACGGCTGTTTATACTTCGTCGTTGTGTCCCGGGGGGGTGACGCTGCAAACCGAGGTCCAGGTGACCGGATGCTCCGAAACCACCAATTGTACGTGGGTTCCCGTGACGAATGATGCAGGTTGCAACGTGTGGGAGGTGGGCTTCCCGGAACTGCCCTTGGGGAGCTCGGTGGTTTGGACTGCGGGAAACCAGACCCTGGGCGGCGGACCTTGGACCGCGTATGCGCCGGACTGGTCGGTGATCGAGGCCGAATGCGTGCCCGTGGTCGCTCAACTCGCCGTTCCGGGCTGTCCGACGCAGGCGGTGACCGTCCTGCTCTGCGAGGAGGACTGTACCGATGGGTGCCCGTTGGAGGTGGTGGCCGAGCAGGTGACGCCTGGGGTCTGGATGTTCTCGGCGCTAGGGCCTGGGGGCGGGTTGTGGGATGGACCGCTGGCGTGGAGCTTGGGGGAAACGGGGG
>CAYONT010000015.1:37607-38991 GCA_964405405.1 uncultured Comamonadaceae bacterium
CCTGGGGGCGGGTTGTGGGATGGACCGCTGGCGTGGAGCTTGGGGGAAACGGGGGAGGCAGAGGGCAATCCGGTGGTTTGGACTTGGGAGGGGGAGCCCGGGGTGTACGTCGTTTGTGTGGAGGGAGCGGCGACCCCGGCTTGTCCGGAGGGCGCGGCCGCCTGTACCGAGGTAGAATCGGGCGCGCTGGCCTGTGAGGAGGTGACCCTGTCGATCAGCCCTTCCGGCACCGTGGTGTCCGGCTTCGGAATGACCTTCACCCTGGAGGCGAACTGGCTGGGCTTGCCCGTGGGCGGCTGGGACTGGGCGGAGAGCTGGGAATGCGGGGCAGGCTGGACGGGTGATACCGTGACCCTCTGCCTGCCCGCACTCTGTTACGACCTGCTGCTCGATGCCCCAGCGTGGGCCTGGGCGGAGCTGGGAACCCTGTTGGGGGATGCGTCCGGCATGCCCTTGCAGTGGACGTCGGAGTGGACAGGCCAAACCCTCCCCCTCAACGCCGCCTGCACAGCCGCCGTTTTTCCCCTCCGTCACCCCACACCGGAGGCTACGGTCCACCCCAACCCCGCTGGCGACCACATGACGGTGTCATGCGCCGCCGAAACGGCGGTGCGCTGGGAAATCCGTTCCGCCACGGGCGCCCTTCAGTCCGCAGGCACCGGCCGGTCCCCCTTGCGGTTCGAAGTGGCCACCTGGACCCCCGGGTGGTACTTCATTCACCTACAAACCCCCGACGGCACAACCACAAAGAAGTTCGCCGTTTCGCACTGAAAGCCACGTCCCACTCCAACCACCAAACCGGGGACGCCGCGACTTGGGTTAACTTAGGCGCTTCATTTCCGAAGGATGCAGTACAGATTTCTGAACAACGGTGTGGGGTGGTTGGTTTGGGCCGTGGCCACGGTGGTGTATGTCCTCACCCTGGAGCCCACCGCGAGCTTCTGGGATTGCGGTGAATTCATTGCTTCCGCTTACAAACTGGAAGTAGGCCACCCCCCGGGAGCGCCCTTCTTCATGCTGCTGGCGCGGTTTTTCATGATGTTCGCCTCGCCCGCCTCAGCGGCCATGGCGGCGAACCTGCTGTCAGCCCTGAGCAGTTCGTTCACCATCCTGTTCCTGTTCTGGACCATCACCCACCTCGCCAGGCGGGTTACGGCCACCCCAACGGCGGAGCCCTCAGCAGCAGAAAAGTGGGCCGTTTTGGGCGCCGGTGCTGTGGGTGCATTGGCTTACACGTTCAGCGACACCTTCTGGTTCAGTGCGGTGGAGGGCGAGGTCTACGCCCTGTCCTCCCTCTTTACCGCCTTGGTGTTCTGGGCCATTCTGAAATGGGAAAATGGCGCGGACCAACCCGGGGCAACACGGTGGATCATCCTCATTGCCT
>CAYONT010000016.1:0-38363 GCA_964405405.1 uncultured Comamonadaceae bacterium
TGCGCTCCGGGCCCGAGGGCCACGGTGCTCCAGTTCGATCCGACCCCACCCCCCAGTTCAATGGTGCTGTCCAAACTCAAGGACATGTCCAATGCCTCAAACGTATTCAAGGTACTGTCTGACAGGATGAACAAGCTGTCGAAGGCAAACTGAATGCGTTGCGGATCCATGCGCAATTGCACCCGGTTGTTGCCCAAATTCGTCTGCTGATAGACCTCACGTGCGGGAACGACCTGCGCCTCCACTGACGCCATCCCCCCCAGTACCACAACGGCGAGCAGCGACAACCGACGCCATCCAAAAGCTTGCAAATAGAGTTTCATTTATCCGATTTTCGCCAAATATACGGCATTTATACGAGATAAATGGGTTTTGGTTTGCATGAATCTAGTTTTCGTCGAAACTCAGCTCCTTTCGGATTGCATCCACGACATCTTCCTCCTCTGCGAGCCCCCATTTTTTGCGAATGGAGGAGCGCACATTGTATACGTAGGACACAGAGCATGCCAGCGATGCAGCAACCGCCTGGACTTTTATGCCTTGTTCGAGCAACCGCGCACATTCCTGCTCGGAGGGGCTCAACATGCGCCAACGCAGGGAGGCAATGCTCGTTTTCTCCATGGGAAACAATGCCTCCCATGCTTCATCAGGCAACCGATGGTTCCTCGGACTACCGACCAGCCACAGCCGAAGAGATGCCCGACCCGGTCCATCCGATAGCCCACGAACCGCCCGCCTCAGCATCCGCTGCTCCCTGACCATCAGAAAACCGAAGCAGGTTCCCATCACTCCAAGCATCAAAGCCCAACCTCGCCAAATCCTTGAACGATTGGCTACATCCCGGTTCACAAACGCCTCAGGCGAAGGGGCTATTCCGTCCAATGCAGGCGACTGTGCACGCAGAGGGTGAACCCCAAGCCGCATCCATGCCCAGGTCCGCTCGTCCGGTGCTGCGCAACAGGTCAGGCCCCAGTCCTCGAGAATCCACTCGGTCGCCTCCTCCTCCCCACAAGCACGAATCCAAGCCGATCGGTTGTCCGTTTCCAACCAAAGGATCATCGAATCCCGCAAGGCCTCCTGCGAGAGGGCCCACGCAGGTGCCCAGAAGGTTGCCATCCACGTTCCCATGCAGAGCACCCTCCATCCTTGAATCGGTCTCATGGCTCCATCTGATTGCGCACCCAGTCAGACAATTCCATGCCTTCCGGAACCTCCATCTTCCGGCGAATGGAAGAACTCATGTTGTAGACATAACCTGCGCTCAATTGATGTTGCCTTGCAAACTCCTTCGACCGATTGCCATTCGCTAGGAATTGAAGAAACGCGCGTTCTCTCTCTGACATAGACTCCCAACCAGGGAATCTGGTCAACAGACGTCCTCCCTCTCGCTGCCGCATGAGGTCGATGATGGACCAGCGTAGCCACATTTGCTTCCCGGGAAAACGGAGCGATTCGCTCCAGGAGCCCGTACGAGCCATCTCCGCCCAATTCACCAAAGTCCCTTGGCGTTGCAACTGGCGGCGCCCCCACCACCGGGGCAACCAAAGCCACAATGCCCAGATGTTCAAAAACCCCAGAACGCCAACCAAGACCCGCCAAAAATGCAATTGCAACCCGGCCGGTGCGAGCCCCCCTGCCCCAAGGTTCCCCGTTCTACCTCCTGCCCAATCCACGTCCAGACCACTCCGGTCTCCGAGCGCCGCTGGCAGCGCCCGGACCGCCTCCCAGACCTCGTGGAATGGGCGATCTCCCCAGACCGCGGTGCGCCATGGTTCGTAAAGGGTGGCATGCACCCCGAGTCGCTGCACCGTCGCGCTCGAATCGGCATCTGCCATGCTCTGCAAATCCTGCAGATGGGCTTCAAAAGCCACCCCATCATTTCGAGACAGCAGATACCCCGTCACCACCCCCAAAACATCCCATTTCTCCAGAACATTCAGGTCGTGCAGCGGCATCCGCTGAAAAACGTGGTTTGCCTCATCCACTGCCCCCAAACGCATGCATGCGAGCAGCCGATTCGCCAGAATCAAGGCCCGCCAATCGGGTTGAACAGCCGGCGAGTGAGGATCTTGCTCCAAACGCTGGTCCAATTCCTGCTCTGCCAGGTGGGTCCAGGACAAAACATCCTCCCATTCCTCCAACATGGCAGCGACAGCAGACAAGTTGAGCAAGGCCAGGGGATGGCTTCCCAGTTCTGGGAATCCCTCGTAAGCCGCCAACAAGTGCGCCATGGCTTGTGCATGGTCTCCGCGCTCCCTGGAAACAGTACCCGCCGCCTGCAACGCATAAAAACTGAGACGAGGAGATTCTGCCATGCGGGCACAACGCAGGAACAAGGTTTCTGCATCCTCCAATTGGCCCAGCAAGTGATGGTTCGCTGCCCGGGCATAAACCAACAACCCCGGTGCGCCTGCACAGTCCACCGTATCCCACTCAACCCATGGCTTGCGCCTCACGACAGCCGCTTGCAACACCAAGTACTCTCCCATCATCAGGGAATCACAGGGGGCAGAGGCAGTGGACAAAAGCCGTCGCCCTCGGAGTTCCATCTTCGAGGGTTCGAAGCTGCATTCCTCCGGAGCGCGGGCAATTTTGTCCCGAAGCGCAACCTGTGCCTCCAGCGTCTTGCCCCCCCCAATGACAACCATGCCCACGCAGAGCATCCATTTCATGCGGTGAATGTACACGCGCCGCCAGGTTATATCCAGTGACAGGCAGTATCACAAAAGATGTGATGACTTGTCATGTCTTCATCAACTACAGCGATTGCGCCCCACATCGCGCATGACACACCCTCGCCAGGGCTTCAACTCCATTTAATTTCGTCTACAAATTCCCCGCCTTGGATGCACGGGAAATGACCTTCGTCCACAAAACAAACAACCAATACCCATAAAATGATTCGTTTCGTATCGCCCATGCTGCTCCTCCTGGGGCTCATCATGGGCAACCAGCTGTTCGCACAATCCACTGCGGTCATCCAGGAACAGAACGGCTCCAAGGTCTACCTGAAAATCGACCCCCAGTTTTTGCGGTCGGATTTAGACAGCTTGTTTTATCAGGTAAACCTGCTCAATGTCTCCTCCAGCAACATCAGCTGGGCCAGCGCCTTGAACAACGGTGCCACGCCTGGCCGCAATGTGGACTTCTTTGGATTTGACGCTCTGGGGCTAGAAGACCTGACGGCGGCGGGCACATTGTCAGCGGACAGCTTGGTCTTGCTCAAAGACGCGTCCATTGCGGGCGGTTTGACTGTCAACCAAAACGTCACCATCCACCAGAATCTTTACGTGGATTCGGTCCGCAACAACCCCAGTACCGACTTGACCCTTTTCTCTACCGAGGATTTCAAGCTCGATGTGTCTGCGGACATCACCTTGGACGCTGGAGACGACCTGTACATCTACACCAATGACCGCTTCATTGTAGATGCCGATGACTCTGTATTTGTGGGCGTAGATGCCAGTGGCGATTCTGACTTCCTGGTCATGACCGAGACCGGCGGAACGAATCCCTTCCTGTGGTTGCAAGATCCGAACATCGTGCACAGCGACAACTTCACCCACCTCTTCAACGAGGATGGCATGCGCCTGAGCGTGGGGGTGGACGATGACGATGTGGGCATTGAGATGCACGACCGAAGCGACATCATGATCGTCTATGCTGACTCCATGTATGTGCCGGTCAACCGAACCTACTTCCAGCAAATCGACCCGGATGAAACCAATGAGTTTCACCCCATTTTCGGCGGCCAAGAGCACGTTTTCATGACGGACAACTTCGCTGTGGCCCACACCGCCATCATGCAGCACCTGCCAGCAGTGACAGATGGAACCTCGAACCTGTTGAGCCTGTACGGGGTGGACCATGTGAGCATCGCCGTGGGCAGTGCCGTCAACGCGGGCATCGAGATGGCCGAAACGGGTGCCGATGGCCACATGGTTCTGTACGCCGACTCCATGGCCCTAAAGGGCGAGGTGGTTGTACCCAATCAACTGTGGGTCGAGCAGTTGGAGGTGAACCAAGTGATTGATGGGCAGGTGAACAGTTTGGCCAACCACAACACCGACGATGTGGTTGAAACCGCCACCAACCGCTACTACTCACCGGCGCGCGAGCAGGTACTGCTCGATTCGATTGCTGATTTGCGAGACGACCTGGATTCGATGATGGTGATCATCGCGGCCATCCAAGCGCAACTGGCCTCTCCCTCCACGCCCAGTGCACCCACAGTGGATACCCAAGCAGCCAGTTCGTTGGGTGCCACCGTTGCCACGCTGAACGCCACCTTCACCAGCGGCGGTGCAGCCGTTTCAGCTACAGGCTTCAAGTACGCCACCAACTCGGCACTCACCGGAGCAAGCGACGTAGCAGGCAACGGCACCACAAGCCCTTTCACAGCTGCGCTCACAGGTCTCTCCGCTTCCCAGCAATACTGGGCGGTGGGTTATGCTACCAACAGCGTAGGAACCAGTTACGGAGACACCATCACGTTCACCACCACCGCACCACCTGCGTCGGCTCCTGCCTTGGACACGCAGGCAGCCAGCTCGATTGACCACGAATCGGCCACGCTGAACGCCACCTTTACCGACGGTGGGGCTGCGGTCACAGCCACGGGCTTCAAGTATGCCACCAATTCCGCACTCAGCAGTCCTTCTGATTTGGCCGGCAGTGGTACGACCAGTCCGTTCACAGGGGGCCTCACGGGCCTTTCAGCCTCCCAGCAATACTGGGCGGTTGCCTATGCGACCAACAGCGTAGGAACCAGCTACGGGGACACGATTACATTCACCACGAGCGCTGCACCCTCGGCATTCACTTGCGGCACATCGACGGTCACCTACGATGGCCACAACTACACCACGGTGCAAATCGGATCGCAGTGCTGGTTTGCTGAAAACCTGCGCAATGACAACTACAACGACGGATCCCCGATCACGGGCAACCTGACCAATGCCGATTGGCGGACGAACACAACTGGTGCACAAACCGTTTATGGAGAGGGGGCCTCTGCCATCTATGGGGCCAATGGATACGATGACGAAACCGTCAACTTATCGACTTGGGGACGCTTGTATAACTATTACGCAGTGGAAACGGGGAAGCTGTGCCCAACCGGATGGGAAGTCCCTACCGATGCCGAATGGACGGTGCTTTACAATGCCCTGGGTACCAACCCGGGTACCAAGGCAAAGGCCACCTCATGGACAGGTACCGTGACCGGAACCGATGACTTCGGCTTCGCTGCACTGCCCGGTGGACACCGAGATGCTGACCTTCCCAGTGGAGGGGATTTCCATGCTGGATCGGAGTACGGACTCTGGTGGAGCACAACTTCTCAAGTCGTAGGGCCATTCACCTACATCCGGACGGTGGAGATGAACAGCTACAACCAAGATTGGTGGCGCCAAGCAAACCCAAAGGGCGCAGGTTACTCGGTTCGCTGCTTGCAAGCACCCAACTGATTCTTGCATACAGTGCTCAGAAAGCCGCTGGCCTCCAGGTCAGCGGCTTTTTTTTTTGCAAAGCATCAGGGTGGAGATGGAAAATGGGAGATGGGAGGGGCTGGCGGGGCACAAAAAAACCGCTGCCATCGGTTGATGATCAGCGGGTTGTGCACGAGGGAGTGACTCTGCTGGGATGGCTACGCGAACCCGTGGTGGTGAGACTAGCCCGGGCATGAAGCCTCAAATGGCTACGCCATTTCTAGGACCTTTTTCATCCCTTGACTTCTCAAACAAATGGAAGACCTTGAATGAAAAAAGCCCAGTTGCCGACGGCAACCAGGCTACTTCGTGACTCTGTAGGGATTCGAACCCCAAACCTCCTGATCCGTAGTCAGGTGCTCTATCCAGTTGAGCTACAGAGCCAGCTTGCTCTCAAGCGGGGCGCAAAGATAGCACGATGCCTCGGTTCGCCAAAGCTTCAACGAAAATATTGCTTCTAGAATCGAGCCTTGATGAAATTGTCAACTGGGGGTACGATCCAGGTGAGCGTGAGGGCGCCGTGCCACAGGGATTCTTGGTAGCTACCGAGGCGCACCTGATCCCGGCTCAACCGCAACATGACCACGAGGTTGCCGCCCTTGTCGAACATGAGTTCCCAGCCGAGGGCAGCGTACGCGCCGTAGCCCACAGAGGTGAGGTTGGAGACGGGGCCGAGGAACTGCTGGGTCCCAAGGCGGCCAACCAGGAGGTTGTAGTCCGAGGCGCCGTTGCCGGAGCCGCCTCCGGGGCCGCCGCCGCCGAAGACGCCCCCTGTGGGCTCCTCCCCCACCCGGACCCAGTTGCGATCGATTCGGGTTCCCAAGGCCGTGCCACCGATCTCGAACACCCAACTCAGGTCCTCGTAGATGTAGGCCGCCGTCCGATAACCGCCCGCGATGTAGAGCCGGTCTTCGACGCTGTGGATGCCGTATGTGCGGCGGTTTTCGGACCCCATGCCGGTGTCGACATCGGAAGAAACGAGGTTCCAGCCGCCCACCGATTTGAGCCCCGTGATGGCGTCGATGTGGAGGACCAGGGCGCTTTCGGGGTTGAAGAACAGCAGGGTCTGCAGGCCCACGAGCTTGCCCGGGCTGTAACGCATCTCCAGCGGGTACTCGATGTACCGATACTCCCCCGCTTCGAGCCCCGCTTGGTTCATCACCTGCGACCAAATGGGCGAGGTGGCGTTGCCCGCATCGAGTCGTTCTTCGATGGACTCCATGTCCGCCACATTGTCCCCCAGCGAGTATTGCCCTGTGCCGGAAAAAAACGCAGTCGCCGCCTGATGATTCCCACGATAAACACCGAAGTTGAGGCCAAACTCAATCCCCCTCCGCTCCGGCACATACCCCCCGCCGACTTCCTCCTCCCCTTCTTCCCAATCCTCCTCTTGGGCGCTTGCCGTCCACGAGCCGAGGGCGAGCAGGGTGCAGAGGACCCAGCGGGCTGGATGTTGACGCAATTTATTCATGACGTGAAGATACGAGCGGGGCGGATTGTGGGGGAGATTTGGCCTGCATGGCGGGGAACAGATTGTATGCGGTGGTGGACATCGAGACGACGGGTGGCGCGGCGCAGGCGGCGGGCATCACGGAGATCGCGGTGGTGCGCACGGATGGTCAGCGGGCGCTGGGGCGCTGGTCGCGGCTCATCCGGCCCGATCATCCGGTGCCGGCTTACATCACGGCGCTGACGGGGATTTCGGACGCGATGCTGGTGGATGCGCCCACGTTTGCGGAGGTGGCACCGGAACTGGAGGAGTTGCTCCGGGACGCAGTGTTCGTGGCGCACAATGTCGGGTTTGATTACGGGTTCATCCAGGCGGCTTTTGCAGAGGCGGGGGTGGCATTTTCACGGCCGCGGTTGTGCACGGTGCGCATGGCCCGGCAGGTGTATCGGGGTTTGGGGGGCTATGGGCTGTCGGCGCTGTGCCAGCATTTTGCGATCGGAAATGAGGCGCGTCACCGGGCGATGGGGGACTGCGCGGCGACGGTGGAGCTGTTCCACCGCATGCTCCGGGAGCCGGGCACGGAGGAGGTGCTGGAGCGGATGCTGGCGCGGGGAAGCCGGGAGGCCTGGCTTCCGACGCACGTGCCGGTGTCGGACTTCGAGGCCCTGCCTCCGGGACCCGGGGTCTATCGGTTTCTGGACAAGAAGGGGGCGCCGCTGTACATCGGGATGTCGCATGAGGTGCAGGTCCGGGTGCGCTCGCATTTTCAGGGCAATGCCCGGACGTCGAAGCACCAGACGCTCCTGCGGGAGGTGCATCGGATTACGGCGGAGGCCACGGGTTCGGTGCTGTACGCCCGGCTCTGGGAGGACGTGCTGATTCGGCAGTTCTGGCCCCCGCTCAACCGGGCTCAGAAGGTGGCTCCGACCTTCTACCGGGTGGAGTGTTACCGAAATCGGCAGGGCTTCGATACGTTGGCCATTCGGCGGGCCCGGACCCCACGGGGCGGCTTGCGCGCCTTTCCGAGCGAGACAGAGGCCCGCAATTGGCTCTTTCAACTCGCCGATGCCACCGGCATCGCACCGCCTTACCTGGGGCTCGGGGGCACGCTCGCCGCCCATCCCGAGGCGGCCTTGGCACCGGACGTACAGAACGCCCGGCTCGCCGCTGAACTCGCGAAGGCCCTCCCCCAAGAGGCGCCCCAAGTCTGTGTGGTGATGCCCGGGCCCTCACCGGACCGCTATGGGGTCGCCCTCGCCTCCAACGGCACCCTCCTGTCCCTTGGGTTCTGGCCCCACCCCGCTCCCCCACCCGGCGCCAGCTGGTCGCAACTCCTCGAAACCGTTCCCGCCGTCGCCTCCTCGTGGACTGCGGACGCCATCCTGGCCCAAGCCCTCGACCCCCGGCCGGGAACGTCCCCCCTGCCCGGCGCAGAGAACCTCCAGATCTTTCGGTCCTTCCCGCAGCCCTGACCTTCAGCGCCCCGTCGTCCCCCTACACCCCGCTCACCGGTTCACCACGACCCGATGCGTCACCGCGCCCGCAACCGAGGCCACCGTCACCAAGTACACCCCTGAATCCTCCAACTCGAGCACGAGCTCCGGCGCTGTGGAGGGGATTTGGCATACCTCAGCACCGGTCAAATCGGTCACACGCACCACACAAGGCCCGGGAGGAAGCGGCACCTGGATCCGGCCCGATGATGGATTGGGATACACCGACCCCAGGCGCTGCGAAGCCAGATCCCCCACAGAGTTGGCCTCGCCAAACAGTCCTGCAAAGGTCTCAGCGTAGGCATACGTACCTCCGCACCCACTGGCAGCATCCCAGTTGATGGACCAGGTCATCATCCCCCCCAACCCTGGGTGCCCGAGGCCGTTCGCCAAGACATAAGCACCTGGTTGCGGCGCATTGCCCAACAAGTACCCCACTGCCGCCGCTACCCCTGCTGGATCGAGGTAGCCGCCCCCAGCCGCACTCGGACATGCCGGCAAACCGACAGCCACCTTGTGCGCCGGCAAACCCGGAAAAGCCCCCCCTGCCGTGGAAAAACCTTCGATGACGGCGTCGGTCATGGCCACCACAAAATCTGCGGTTCCTTGTGTGTAAACCTGCTGATCCACCCCGAGCATGCTGCCACTGTTGTACAACTGAACCTGGAGCAAATCCAACGAATCGCGCAAGGCGTGGATCACGGGCAAATACCCTCCCCAAATGCTGCCAAACGCCGACTGACCCCCTTGCACGTAAGCCGTTTCCGGAGCCATCGTCAGGAGCATCTTCTCGCCATGCGTGGCCCGGTGATTTGCCATGATTTCCTCGATGGCTTCAATCAAGTGCACCTGCGCTCCATTCGCCGGGGCTTCCAACGTTCCCCCGGTTGCCAGGATGGAGGCCCCATATTCGATGTCAATGTCGAGCCCATCAAAACCGAAGGCATCCAACAAGGCATTCGCCGATGCGACGAAGGAATCCTTGTTCTCGACTGTCGTCAAATCAATGGTCGCTGTCGCTCCGCCGATGCTGAGCAACACCCTTTTTCCCTGGTCCTGCAGGGATTGGATTTGCGAGACAAATGCGGCTTCCGTGGTTCCCTCAGGCACGAAGGTCAATGTCATGTCCGTGGGGGAAACGGGCATGGCAAAGGCTACCACCACCACGTTGTACCGGTCATCGACAGCATCCAACGGCAAGTACGGAGCATTGGAATCGTTCCAATTGTGCCAGTATCCCACCAGGGCAGGACTCGGCAGCTGTGCCTTCAACCCGGAAAAGCAGACCCCACTGAGCCCAATCAGCCCAATCAACCACCCACAATTTTGGAGAACCTTCATCATGACCGGAAAGGTAGGCCCTTGAATACTCCACGGCAAGGCGCGGTGTGCCTTTGCCCTTCCTCTAATTTCCCAATCCACCCACCGGCCCCAGACGCTCCGTCTGAACGACCCGGTAAGCCGCCGAGAAGGCCAGCACGCGATCCACCGACTGCGGCCGGGGCACCGCCCATTCTACAAAGTCCAAGAGGTCCTGTCCTGGCACCTCCCACTCTGCCCCATCCCAACCCGTCACGTCACTTGGTGGTATCAACTGTTTCATGCGCTGCGTGTGTATTTCCCCTAAAACGCATCGGACCGGAGGTTATTGTGCGGGGCTGCACAATTTCCTCCGGCCCGACAAAAAACAGCGTCCCCAGCGGTCTCAGCGCGCAGTTAACACGATGCCCTGCTCCGCCACCATGCGGCGCAAGTTGATGAGGGCATACCGCATGCGGCCCAAGGCCGTGTTGATGGACACTCCAGTCTCTTCGGCGATTTCTTTGAAACCCAGGTCGGATTCCATGCGCAGCCGCACCACCTGGGCCTGCTCAGGGGGCAGGAGGTCGATGAGATGTGCCACGTCGCGCAGGATTTGGTCTTGAACCATCCGATCCTCCACATGCAGGTCCCCGTCTTGGAGCGTGGCGAACACATCGAAGTCCTCGGTACCCCGGACCAGCGGCATCTTTTTGTTCCGACGGAAGTGGTCGATGGCGAGGTTCTGGGCCACCCGCAACAACCACTGGACGAACTTGCCTTCGTCGCGGTATCTCCCTGCCTTGATGACCGTGATGGCCTTGATGAACGTATCCTGGAAGAGGTCATTCGCCAGCTCCTCGTCCCGCACGATGAACAGAATCTTACTGAAAACCAGTTGCTGGTGGCGGTTCAACAAGATTTCGAAAGCACGCTCGTCGCCCTGGATGTAGGCTTGAATGAGCGCATGGTCGGAAAGGGTAGCACGCATGGCACAACGCATTTAGGAGTAAAACAAAGCCCGGTGAAGGGCGGCCTAAGACTATGCGTAGTGTGTTTCGATGCGTGCGCGTTTTGAATTACAATGGTGAATATAGACCAAATCTTCGACACCTCAAAACCGAACGTAACTTTCAGGTGTTAAAGAAATGCAATGGACATCCGCATTCGGGGCGCAAGGGTACACAACCTCAAGAACGTTCACGTCAACATCCCCAAGGGAAAGATGACGGTCATCACAGGGCTTTCAGGCTCGGGCAAAAGCTCGCTGGCGTTCGACACGTTGTTTGCCGAAGGGCAGCGCCGGTATGTGGAGAGCCTGAGCAGCTACGCGCGGCAGTTCCTGGGCCGGCTGGACAAACCGGATGTCGATGGAATCGACGGGATCACGCCGGCCATCGCCATCGAGCAGCGAACTTCGGTGGGGGGACCTCGGTCCACGGTGGGGACCCGGACGGAACTGCAGGACCACCTGCGGCTCCTCTTCGCCCGCATCGGGCGGACCATCGATCCCGTGACGGGGCGAGAGGTAATGCGCGACCGACCTACGGACGTCGCGCAGTGGGTGGCCGGGCACGAGGAGGGTCGGCGGTTCCTGGTCACCGCGCCCCTGCAGCGGCCCGCGGGGAAAAGTGCGGCCGACTGGCTGGAACTCCTTCGCCAGCAGGGCTTCAGCCGGGTGCTGCAGGAGGACCAATCGACCACCCTGGACGACCTGCTCGAAGGCCAGCTGGCGGACGATCTCAACCGCCTCGAACTCGTCATCGACCGGCTCACAGTCGATCCCGACCCGGCAGCAACCGCCCGGCTCGCTGACTCGCTGGAGACCGCCTTTTTCGAGGGGCGCGGTACAGCCTACGTGGTCTGGGCGGATACCTTCGAGCGCCGAGGATTCAACGACCGCTTCGAAATCGACGGCCGGCCCTTCATCGAGCCCACACCGGAACTCTTCGCCTTCCAAAGCCCCGTCGGAGCCTGCCCCCGGTGTGAGGGATTCGGCACCACCATCGGCATCGACCCCGCCTTGGTCATCCCCGACCCCCGCCTCACCCTCTACGAGGACGCGGTCGCACCCTGGCGGGGGGAACAAGCCCAGGAATGGAAGCAGCAGCTGTGCCTGCGCGCCGCCAGTGCGGGCCTGTCCATCCACACGCCCTGGAGCGAATTGACCGAGCAAGCACGCGACATGGTTTGGAACGGACACGCGACCTTCCGGGGCATTCACGCCTATTTTGCCCACTTGGAGGCCAAATCCTACAAAATCCAGAACCGCGTTCAACTCAGCCGGTTCCGCGGCAAAACCACGTGTCCGGATTGCAAGGGGAGTCGTTTGCGCCCCGAAGCGCACTGGGTCCAAATCCACGGCACCTCCCTGCCCTCCCTGTTGCTCATGCCCATCCACCGGGTGCTCTCCACCCTGGACGGTTGGCGGCTCTCCCCAGCCGAGGAGGCCATCGCGCAACGGCTCCTCCTCGAAATCCGCCGCCGGTTGGGCTACCTCTGTGACGTGGGGCTGGACTACCTCACGCTCAACCGACAAAGCAACACCCTCAGCGGCGGAGAATCGCAGCGCATCGCGCTGACGGCCTGCCTCGGCAGCAGCCTCGTGGGCAGCACGTACGTCCTCGACGAACCCAGCATCGGACTCCACCCCCAGGACACCCAGCGGCTCCTGCGCGTGATGCACGGGCTGCGCGACCTCGGCAACACAGTACTGGTGGTCGAGCATGATGACGAAGTGATGGCGGCGGCGGACCACCTCATCGACATGGGACCGGACGCCGGCGCGCTGGGCGGCCAGGTGGTCTTCGAAGGTCCCCCGGCCGCCTGCGCCCACCTGCCGTCCGACCACCCCTCCCACACCGCTGCCTACCTCTCCGGTCGGAACGCCATCCCCCTCCCGCCCCGCCGCCGCCCCACCACCGAACGGCTCGAAATCCTCCACGGCCGGGGCAACAACATCGAAGACCTCAGCGCCTCCATCCCCCTCCACGCCCTCACCGCCATCACCGGGGTCAGCGGTTCCGGGAAGAGCACCTTCGCCCATGACATCCTTTTGCCCCTGATCGAAGCCTCCTTGCAGGGCCTCGATGGCCTCCACAAGTCGCGTGGCGAACTCCGGGGGGCCGTCCACCGCATCGGAGCCGTAGAGCGCATCGACCAGAACCCCATCGGCAAGTCCTCCCGTTCCAACCCCGCGACCTACGTCAAAGCCTTCGACGACATCCGCAACCTGCTGGCCGATACCCCTACCGCAAAAATGCGGGCTTACAAGCCCGGCCTATTCTCTTTCAACGTACCGGGCGGACGATGCGAAACCTGCGAAGGCGAAGGGACTGTCACCATCGGCATGCAGTTCATGGCTGACATCCAACTCCCTTGTGATGTGTGCAAAGGCAAGCGCTTCCAAGAATACATCTTGGCCATCCGCTGGCAGGACAAGAACATCGACGACATCCTGAACATGACCATCCAGGAAGCTGTCGACTTTTTTGAAACCCATTTGGCCTCCTCCAAGACCCACCTTCGCAAGGCCCTCCAGAAGTTACAGCCCTTGCTGGATGTGGGGCTCGGTTATGTGCGCTTGGGCCAGAGCGCGAGCACCTTCAGTGGAGGCGAGGCCCAGCGCATCAAGTTGGCGGCATTCTTGAACCCCAGCGACCGCAGTGCGCGCACCCTGTTCTTATTCGATGAGCCGACGACCGGGCTCCATGTCCACGATGTCCGGAGGCTACTCGATGCATTCGATGCCCTGCTGGCCCAAGGGCACACGGTGGTCGTGATTGAGCACCACACCGAGGTCATTGTGCACGCCGACCACGTCATCGAGATGGGACCCGGCGGCGGTGAACGCGGCGGAAAAATCGTGTTCCAAGGCACCCCCGAGGAACTGGCAGCACATCCCGATGCGCCTACCGCCCCCTACGTCCGCAAGCGGCTTACTTCCCGCAAGTGAAGGTGAGGCCTTCTGCTTTGATTTCGCGCGGAGCCGCCTTGGGGTTGCCGTCCTTGTCCAACTCGACGTACGTACGACCATGGACATTGATGACCCCGGTGATGGTCCCCGCGGAGGTCAATTGCATCAGTAAAATGCGCTTGTCACCTGGCGCACGGCCCTGGGGCTGGTCAGGGGTCACAAACCAAGCACCGTTGTTGGTCTCAAAGGTTGCTCCCGATTCGAAAGCGGCAAAATCCACCAAGAACCCCGTGAGCCGGTTCATGTAATTGTCTTCAGCCCCGATGGTGAACCAGCTGTCGTACTTCAGTTTGTTGTCATTCTGGAGGTCATAACGCTGTATGTCTGCCGAAAGCGCATTGCCCTTGGGGTGCTGGTAGAACGGCGCCGTGGAAGAAATGCGCAAGGGCGCGTTCTTCTCCCCGTAAACCGCATCAATCACATCGCCCTCTCGCTCCATGACCGCGTAGATACGATAGGTCTTGCCAGGCACCACCCCCTTGTTGGGCACCTCCTCGACCTCCAAACGGGAGAACTGGGCCATCCCCAAGACTGGAAGGGACAACACCCCTAGGGCAAAAAACAATCCGCGCATGTTCCTGATTTGCCCCTAATTTAATTCACAATCCGTCTGCGCTCCAACATCTTGCGATCGGTTAACGACCGTTGGGAGAATCCACGGCGTCCAGGGATGAGGTAGCTCACCGTGATTTCGTGGCTGTGCGGGCTCAAATAGCGTACTGCGCCGGCCGACAAGTCGTAGGAATACGCAAATCCGAAGTTCGCCACTTCGGCTCCAGCGCCGAACAAAACCGACTCCCCAGTCCGGAACCCAGCCATGGCCCAAACCATGCCCTCATAGCGCACCCGAGCGTACAGGTCGAGTTGCGCAGGCGTGCGTTCTGTCACCCGAACCAACGCCGCTGGTTCCAACTGCCATTGGCGGTTGATGTCGTAACGGTAGCTTCCCATGAACCGGTAGTGGCGCACACGTTGGTTCTCTTCGCTGGAAATCGATTGGGGCGAGGTGCTCAGCCCCGTGCGTGCCTGAATCAACTGCGGGACCGCCAATCCGAAGCTGTAATTCTGGCCGCTGACCAGGGCTCCGAAGTGCGCATCGACCGACAGACTCTTCTCCATGCCCATGTTCAAGGACGGATCCTCTACATCCCAAACCTCCAATCCTGCATTGTCAAAGGACCATTGGTTCGCCATCAAACCCAAACCGAAGCTGACCGCATCGAAGTTGTTCAAATCCACCGTGTAAGAGCCCGAAAACTCCACCCCCGTCTGCCGGATGGCCCCCCCCGTATTGTCCGAGTAAAACACCCCCCCTACACCAATTCGGTTGGGCAGTGCCGTATGGCCACTGAGCACTTGGGTTCGGGGACCGTCCTTGAAGCCTGCCCATTGGTTGCGGAACGACAGGGACACCGGCGAGTGAGGAAGCGTTCCTGCTACTGCCGGGTTGGACAAGAAAGGGTTCACCATGTACTGGGTGTACCGGAACAACTGCTGGCCCCATGCCACGGAGCCCCCGACATAGGTAAGGCCCAGGAGGAGACCCCAGGTGCCGATGAGGGTGATTCGAACGCGCATGATCAGTATTTGATGGTGACCGTTCCCGTGATGGGGTTGTCCCCGTTGGAGAACTCAATGACGTAGTAGTAATCGGCAACGGGCAACGGCGCGTTGTTGTAACGCCCATTCCAAGGCTCTTGGTAGCCGATGGATTCGAAGAGCAGTTGGCCGTAGCGGTTGAAAACCGAAACCTTGGCATCCGGATAAAACTCCAATCCGCCCACCACCCATTCGTCGTTGTACCCGTCGCCATTGGGGGTGAGGGCATCCGCAATGAAGAAACAACCCACGGTGGGTTCCACCTCGACCGTGGTGCTCAGGGTGCATCCCAGAGAATCCGTCACCACCACCACATAAGTGTCTTCCGCAAGGCCTGTGGCCGTGGCTGTGGTCTGGGCCAACGCATCGCTCCAAACATAGGAAATGGGGAAATAGCCCCCTGTCACCGATGCCGTGGCCGTCCCGTCCACTTGATTCCAACACGTTACAGGCGAAGAAAGCATCTCAATCACCATGTCTGTGACCTCCTCCGCCCCGACCACAAAGAACGTGTCTGCGGTGCAGCCGATGCCATCCACAGCAGAAACCTCGTAGGTCCCTTCGAACAGGTTGTCCAAGTCGATGCCAGGTGCCAAAAGTTCCCAGGTCACGTTGCCCGTGCCGCCAATGGGGAAGATGTTCGCCGCCCCATCGTTCATGCCTGTACAGGTTACGTTGGTCACGGCCATCAAAACCTCAATCGGCTCGGGTTCAGAGATTTCAAACGATGCAGATGCCTCACAACCGTTCGCATCGGTCACCACGGCGTCATACACATTGGCACACAGGGCTTGCAGGTTGAATCCGCCTGCTCCGTTCAATGTCAGGGTGGTCGCTCCTGTTCCCCCACTGTAATCGACCACGGCCGTACCGTTGCAGTCCCCCCCGCAAATCACATCTTGGGTAAACAGCACCGCCAACTGCAGCAGGGCTGGATCGTTCAGGGTGATTTGCTCCGTGGAAGAACATCCATTCTCATCCTCCACCTCAATCACCAAGGGACCTGCTGCCAAATCTTCCAAAGTGTAAGGAAGGTTCGCAGCCACGGGCCCGACGAGGATGATCTCGCCCGTGCCACCGATGGCGCTGATGGCCACCGATCCATCGGAGAAGCCATTGCAGGAAATCGGAGAAGTATTGAGCAACAATTCGATGAACTGCGGCTCCGTCAGCGTAAGATTTCCTTCTGTGACCGTACAGTTGTTGCCATCCCGCACGCTGACCGAATACGTGCCCACGGCCAAATCAAAGCAAGCATTGGGCCCAAAAGCCCCCCCAGGCGGTGTGACTTGGTAGGTCAATGCCCCATTGCCACCCGTTGCATTCTCCACACAGATGCTTCCATCCGCTTCACCCGCACAGCTCACGTTGCTCACCGCCACATCGAACGTGATGGGCGGGGGTGCGAGGATTTCAACGGGGGTTTGGACCACACAGTTGTTCGCGTCAATGGCGTTGGCGATGTAGTTGCCTGCACACAAGGCACTTGCATTGGCTCCTACTCCTGCGGCCGTGGTGACCACGTACTCAAAAGGAGCAGTGCCACCACTCGCCACCTGGACCACGGTACCATTGCACTGGTCTGCGCAGAGCAGGTCGGTGGTGGTCACGTTCACTTGCATGGCTGCAGGTTCCAGCAAGGTATAGTTGCCCGAGGCCGTGCAACCATTCGCATCCTCAACCGTGAGGGCGTAGGTTCCTGGGTCGAGGGCGTTCGCCTGTACTTGCAAAGGGCTGGGGCCCGATAGGTTGGGAAGCGCGGGCACCGAAGTCAGGGTCAGGGTGCCGGTGCCCCCCGTGATGGTGCCCGTGATGGAGCCATTGCCAGCTCCCGCACAGGTGAGGTCCGTGTCCTGTAGGTTGAGCACCAGGGGCGCAGGGCAATTCAGCTGGTAGATCTGCTCGGCTTCGCAACCGTTGTCGTCCTCGACGATGAACTCCCAGCCCCCGTTCCCGTTCACGCAAGGAAGACCCGACCAGGTCCCGTTCGCATCTGCCAGCACGCCGTTGCCCGTGTTCGTGAGGGAGTAGGCGACGAAGGTGTAGGGCGGGGTGCCACCGGAGGCGTCCGCGTCCACCACATTGATGTAGTCGCCGGCGCACAGGTTGTTCTGCACCAATTCAAAAGAGACATCGAAGGCCGGCGGCTCGACGAATCCGAATACATCGGTGGTATCCCGGCACGTATTGCCGTCCACCATGGCGACATAATACTGCCCCTCCGTCAGGTTGCCGAAGGTGTTGTTGCCCACTTGGGTGGCGACCAAGGTGTTCGTTTGGGCGTTGAAGAGCTCGTACGTGATGGGGCCTTGCGATCCCACCGCCTCCACATCGACCACCGCGAGGTCACCGAAACAATCGATGTTCTGGACCACGCTAACAGGGGTGGTGTTCGCAGCCCAGTTCGCGCAGGGGGGCGTAATTTGGATGGGGCCGGAGCCTTGGCCCTGCATGCAGTAAAATTGGATGTTCGCTTGGTTTCCGCCTACGAATACCTGAAAACATGCATGGAACGTGATGGGTCCGCAGGTGGTCATCTGCGCCACCAAAATTTTGAGGTCCGGACCCGCCTGAACACCGCCTGTCACGAAAAAGGCGCCGTCCACAATGTTCGTGCCGCAGAATCCAGTCGTGTTGTTCACCGTGCCATTGGGCGGGTTCGTCGTCGCGATGCTTTCCCCGTTTGTATTGTCGATGGTGATGTAGGAGTCGTACTTCAACTCAGGCACCAGCGTGTAGAACACCGGGTTGATGAGACCACCGAAGAGCTGGCCATAGACCGGCGTGTCGTAGCAACCACAGGGTGCATTGAACTGCATGTTGGGGCCCGTCGAAAGGGCGTAAACACTGCTCAAACGATCTGTAGGACTTGTAAAGTTCGCGTAGAACTTGTAAGTCGTGTAGCCCGTCAGGGCGCCGTTGCTGTCGAAGTTATACTGCGGGGTGCCGGGCGTGGAGCCAGGGAGTGGCGCCGGTTCGTAAAACGTCGTGTCGACTTCCCATGTCACGGACGTGATTTGGCCTACAACTTGCGTGGGAAGGCAGGCCAAACCCAGCACCCAGCTCAGACCGATTCCGCAGGCAAGGCACCAGCCCATTCCGGGTTGCGCGGGCATGACCCCCGCAAGCGCGGCACGCATCGAGGCAAATACAGACATCAGGTCGAAAGGATTGATCTAAGTTGAAAACGCAGGGACGGCAAAACCGTTGCACGGGTTGCCGAACTTGGAGGCGCAAATTAAAAGGAATTGGAACAGAATCCACAGGGCGATGCGGGAAGTGCCGAAGGGGCGCGCAAGCCGGTAGCCGCGGGAGATGAATTGCCCAGGCCGGCGGAGGCACCGCGCGTGCTCCACCTGGACGAGGACCTGGTCATCGTGCACAAACCGGCGCATCTGCTGGTGCACAGGACAGATTGGGCTTACCACGACCGGGAGAATTTGCGGGACTGGCTGCTGGGGCAAGAGGTGGCCCGCGAAACGGGGGAGCAGTGGCAGCCGGTGAACCGGCTGGACCGGCCGACGAGCGGGCTCGTGGTTTTTGCGCGGCACCGGGAGGCGCATCGCCTGGTGCACGCGCAGTTTGCGGAGCACCGGATTCGCAAGGGGTACCTGGCGGTGGTCCGTGGGCATCTGCCGGACGGTTCGGTGGCGGAGAAACCTTTGCCCACGGGCCACAACGATGTGCCCAAGGTCGCCCGGACGCGCTTCGAAACGATCGGGACGGCGGAATGGCCCGTGGCGATCACGCGGTACCCCACGAGCCGATTTTCCCTGGTGCGCTGTCTTCCGGAAACGGGTCGGTACCATCAGATTCGGTTGCACCTGCGGCATCTGCGGCACCCGGTCATCGGCGACACGGCCCACGGGGACAAGCCGCACAATCGGTACTTGGCGACGGAGGTCGGTGCGCCCTGGATGTTCCTGCACGCGGGCGAGCTCACGCTGGAGCATCCGGGCGGCGGGCAGGTGACGTACCGGTCGCCGGTGCCGGCGATTTGGGACGCGCCCCTGGCCGCCTGGGGCTGGATGAAACACCGGGACATCTTCGGCCCGGCACCCGAGGGGATGTCCTGACCCCGATCGGCCCAACGGAGCCCGACCTGCCCTAAATTGTCGGCATGTTCGGATTCGACGACCGCGACAAGCGGGACATCCCCTTCGGCTTCCGCCTGCATGCCGGGCTCTCCCCGCCCGACTACGGAAACCCGGAGGCCTGGGCGCTTCACCCGGGGCACCGGCCGCTCACGGCCTGGCCCCGGGGATACGGCCCCGAACCCCCGGCCGGCGATGCCCACGTCTTCTACCTCCACCCCACCACCCTCCGCGGCGTGGGCGCCGAGTGGAACGCCGGCTGGCACGATCCGACCGCGAATGGCATCGCCGACGAGTGGCCCCTGCGCCACCAGGCCTCCGCGTTCCGGGGCGTCGGCCCCGTCTTCGCCCCACGTTACCGCCAAGCGCACCTGCGCGTCTTTTACACCCAGACCGACGATGGGATTCGGGCACTTGATTTGGCCTACAGCGACGTGCGTCGGGCCTTCCAACACTACCTCGACCACCTGGACCACGGCCAACCGCTCCTGCTCGCCGCCCACAGCCAAGGGAGCCTCCACGCCGCACGGTTGCTGCGCGAATTCTTCGACGGTCCCGAACCCGAACACGCGGCCCGGCGCGCCCGGCTCATCGCCGCCTACCTGCCCGGCATGGATCTGGGCACCCGCACCTTCGAACGCATTCCGCCCCTCCTCCACCCCGACGCCACCGGCGGCTTCCTCACCTGGATGACGGTGGCAGAAGGCCACTACCCCGAGTACTACAAACCGTCCTTCGTCGACAACGCCACCGTGAACCCGGTCCATTGGCGGCCCGAAGGCGACACCTTCTCCCCTTTCAAGGACCACCTGGGCATCCTCAACCGCAACTTCAAGGTCAAATACACCGCAGCCATCAGTGCCCGACCGCACGACGGCCTGCTGTGGATCAAACCGCTCCGTGTCCCACTGGGGCCCCTGTTGCAGCTGCGCGACTGGCACATTGCGGACTACAACCTGTTCTGGGCGAACATCCGACACAACGCAGAGCACCGGCTCGCCCGCTGGCACCAGCCCTGACCCGGCGCTACCGGCAAGACCCGGACCAGCCGAACAAGCGTGCAGGGGGGTCGAGGCCGTAACTTCGCGCCCAAGCACCGAGCCCACCGAGCCATGTCCCAGACTCCGCAGTCCCCTACCCCGCCAACGAGCCCCTACGTTCCGCAGCACAAAGTCCGCATCGTCACCGCAGCGAGTCTGTTCGACGGGCACGACGCGGCCATCAACATCATGCGGCGCATCATGCAGCGGTCTGGATGCGAGGTCATCCACCTCGGACACGACCGCAGCGTGGACGAAGTCGTACACTGCGCCATCCAGGAAGACGCCCAGGGCATCGCCATGACCTCCTACCAGGGCGGACACATGGAGTATTTCCGGTACATGAAGGACCTGCTCGACCAGCGGGGCGCGGGGCACATCCGCATCTTCGGGGGCGGGGGCGGTACCATTTTGCCTTCCGAAATCGAGGAACTGCACGCGTACGGCATCGAACGGATCTACCACCCGGACGATGGCCGGGCGATGGGCTTGCAGGGCATGATCGACGACCTCATCCGCCGTGCCGATTTTGCCACTGTCCGGGACATCGAGGACGTCGCCGAGCCCATCGCCCGGCTCGCTGACGGCGCCACCCGGGACATCGCCCGGTGCATCACCGCCGCCGAAAACGACCCCGCCGGCTTCCACGAAGCCTTCGACCGCAGCTGGCCCACCTTGCCCGCCGTGCCCGTCCTCGGCATCACGGGCACCGGCGGCGCCGGCAAATCCTCCATGGTGGACGAGCTCGTCCGCCGGTTCCTGCTCGACTTCCCGGACAAACGCATCGCCCTCGTTTCCGTGGATCCCTCGAAGCGCAAGACCGGCGGTGCCCTCCTCGGAGACCGCATCCGGATGAACGCCATCCAGAACGACCGCGTCTACATGCGCTCCCTCGCCACGCGCCAGTCGAACCTCGCCCTGTCGAAGCACGTCGCGGAGGCCCTGTCCATTTTGAAAGTGGCCCAGTTCGACCTCATCATTCTGGAAACCAGTGGCATAGGCCAAAGCGATACCGAAATCATGGACCACAGCGACGTCGCGCTGTACCTCATGACGCCCGAGTTTGGCGCGGCCACGCAGCTGGAAAAAATCGACATGCTCGATTTCGCTGACGTGGTGGCGATCAACAAGTTCGACAAGCGGGGCGCCCAAGATGCCCTGCGGGATGTTCGGAAGCAATTCAAGCGCAACCACGACTTGTGGGATGCGGAAGACGAAGCTTTGCCGGTGCTCGGCACCATCGCCTCGCAGTTCAATGACCCGGGAACGCACCGGCTCTACCGGATGCTCATGGACCGGTTGGTGGAACGAACGGGCGCGCCGCTTCAGAGCCACTGGCCAGCGCCCGGCGAGGACTCAGAAAAGATCTTCGTCATCCCGCCCGGCCGGGTGCGGTACCTGAGCGAAATCGCAGAGGGCAATCGGTCTTACCGCGAATGGGCGGAGCGTCAGGCCGCCACGGCCGGCAAATTGGACGCCCTTCGGCAAGCCGCGCAGTTGCTGGCGCCCGAGGACCGTGCCGCGATCCTCCACAAGGCGGCCTCGGTCCAAATGGAACTGGACCCCAAGTGGCTCGCCTGGCTCGAGAAATGGCCCGAAGTCCGGGCCCAATACGAGGCCGCAGTCTATGCTTTCGAAGTCCGGGGCAAGCGCATCGAAATCGAAACCACCACCGAAAGCCTGTCCCACACGGCCATCCCCAAGGTGGCGGTGCCCCGGCTGACCGGCTGGCGCGACTTGCTCCACTGGGCCTTGCAGGAGAATCTGCCAGGGCATTTTCCCTACACGGCGGGCATCTACCCCTTCAAACGCCAAGGCGAGGACCCGACCCGGATGTTCGCCGGCGAGGGCGGCCCCGAACGCACCAACAAACGCTTCCACTACGTTTCGCTGGGGATGCCCGCCAAGCGGCTGTCCACCGCCTTTGACAGCGTGACCCTGTACGGCCGCGATCCCGATCGCCGCCCAGACATTTACGGCAAGGTGGGCAACAGCGGCGTGAGCATCTGCTGCTTGGACGACGCCAAGAAGTTGTACAGCGGATTCGATTTGTGCGACCCGGCCACCAGCGTGTCCATGACCATCAACGGCCCGGCGCCCATGTTGCTCGGCTTCTTCCTGAATGCCGCCATCGACCAACAGTGCGAGCGTTACATCCGGGCGGAGGGCCTCGAAGCCCAGGTCGAGGCGGTGCTCCGAAAGCGATGGGATGAGCGGGGCTTGCCCCGGCCGCGGTACGAAGGTGCGCTCCCCGACGGGAACGACGGGTTGGGCCTGTTGCTGTTGGGCTGCACCGGTGACGAGGTGCTCCCTGCGGAAACCTATGGGCGCATCCGGGCCCATGCGCTGGAAAGCGTCCGGGGGACCGTGCAGGCAGACATCCTCAAGGAAGACCAAGCGCAAAACACCTGCATCTTCTCCACGGAGTTTGCCCTGCGCCTCATGGGAGACGTACAGCAGACCTTCATCGACCGGCGCATCCGGAATTTTTACTCCGTTTCCATCAGCGGCTACCACATCGCAGAAGCGGGTGCCAATCCCATCACGCAGCTCGCCTTCACGTTGGCAAATGGGTTCACGTATGTCGAGTACTACCTCAGCCGGGGGATGCACATCGATGACTTCGGCCCCAACTTGAGCTTCTTCTTCTCCAACGGCATCGACCCGGAGTATGCGGTCATCGGTCGGGTGGCACGGCGCATTTGGGCCAAGGCCATGCGCGACAAGTACGGTGCTTCTCCCCGGGCCCAGATGCTCAAGTACCACATCCAAACTTCCGGACGCTCCCTGCACGCGCAGGAAATCGACTTCAACGACATCCGAACCACGTTGCAGGCGCTCTACGCGATTTATGACAACTGCAACTCGCTCCACACGAACGCCTACGACGAGGCGATCACCACGCCCACCGAGCACAGCGTCCGGCGGGCCATGGCGATTCAGTTGATCATCAACCGGGAATTGGGTTTGGCCAAGAACGAAAACCCGTTGCAAGGGGCGTTCGTCATCGAGGCGCTGACGGACCTCGTGGAGGAGGCGGTGATGGCGGAATTTGACCGCATCACGGAGCGCGGCGGGGTGCTGGGGGCGATGGAAACGATGTACCAGCGGTCCCGCATCCAGGAGGAGAGTTTGTACTACGAGACGCTGAAGCACACGGGCGAGTACCCGATCATCGGGGTCAACACGTTCTTGTCGAAGGATGGGTCGCCGACCCGGATTCCGGGGGAGGTGATCCGGGCGACGGAGGCGGAGAAGGAGCTACAGCTTCGGAATTTGGAGGCGCTGCATGCCGCCGAAGCTGCCCGGGCGGAGGCTGCCCTCAAGGAACTGCAGACCATCGCCGTGGCGGGCGGAAACGTCTTCGAGTCGATGCTCGAAGCTTGCAAGGTCTGCTCCCTGGGCAGCATCACTGCGGCCTTGTTTGAGGTGGGCGGCGCCTACCGCCGGAACATGTGATGGCCGGACTCCCCCGTTCGGGCGGCGGCTTGGGTTGGATGCTCGGGTCGGTGGTCCTCTTCAACGTGGCGAACCTGCTCGTCAAGGACCTCACGCACGTTCCGACCCAGCAGTTGGTGTTCCTGCGCAGTGCATTCTCGCTCGTGGCCCTAAGCGCCTACATCCGCTGGCATGGCCTGCCTTTCTGGGGCGTCAACCGGCGCTGGCTCGTGGTCCGGGGTGTGAGCGGGGTGGTGTCCCTGACCGCCTTTTTCTACACCCTGAAGCACATTCCCCTGGCGTCCGCAACCGTCATCCAATACACCAGTCCCATCTTCACGGTGCTGCTTGCCAGCCAGTTGTTAGGCCAAACCATCCGCCCCATCCAGTGGCTTTTGCTCGGGTTGGCATTCACGGGGGTCCTCATGGTCAAGGGGTTCGACCCGGCTGTCTCCTGGGGGATGTGGGGCCTGGGGCTCCTCAGCGCCGGTTTCGCCGCCGTCTCCTACATCGCTACGGCAAGATGCCGGAACACCGACCATCCGGTGGGCATCGTACTCTGGTTCCACCTCATTGGAACGCCGGTCATGGGCATCACCTCGGGACTGACCTGGGTCCCCCTCACGGGATGGGACTGGGCCGGAGCGCTGGGCATCGCGGCACTGAGCGTGGTTGCCCAAGTGGCCATGTCGGTGGCCCTGCACCGCGAAGACGCGGCCAGCATCATGCCCTTGAAATACGTCGGCGCCCTGCTCGCCGCGACCTTCGGCTACTTCCTCTTCGACGAGGCGCTCCGCCCAGGCGCTGTCCTCGGCATGCTCCTGGTCGTGTGCGCCATCGCCGCGAACACCTGGCTCGCCGCCCGCCGCTGACGCAGGCCACAACGGACCGCAGGCCTCAGCGGACCGCAGGCCTCAGCGGATCACCTGCACCGTGCCATCGAACTCCCGGGGCGTCCCTTCGTGCACCGACTGCACCGTCAAGTGGTAGTGGTAAAGACCGTCCGGCACGAAATGTCCCCCCCCCTGATGCTCACCGATCCACGGTTCGCGCGGATCGTCGCTGGAAAACACCACCTCGCCCCAGCGGTTGAACACCCGCAACTGATACGACCGCGCATCGAAAGCCTCCCCCAACGGAAGGAAGGCATCGTTCATGCCATCGTTGTTGGGAGAGAAAGCATTGGGGATGTAAAGCGCAAACTCGATGGGCGTGAAATAAGCCACCAACACATCCGATGTCTCCACATCGAAAGTTACCTGCGCCTCCTTGGGACCCGGGGTCGGATTCGTTTGTTCGCTCTCCCAGTGGTCGAAGACCCAGTACGGCTGAGGTTGGGCCCAAGCATCCACAGGGCCTACCGGCTCCAAACCGCCGGCCCACTGGTCGGTGACCACGACCTGTCCCCCCTCCAACGAAACCGAACCCGCTCCCGCTGGAACCACCCGAACCTCCAAGTCCACGTGGCGAATCACCTCAAACAGCGCGGTGATGGTATCGGGTTGGTTCACCAGGATGTTCGCCTGGGCTGCAAAAGGAGAAGGCGTCACCCCGATGCCCGTGGTCTCCCAGCCCGTGAACACGTGCCATTCATCGATGCCCGCCGCGGTGATCGTGTGGTAACCCCCCGACACCAGTTCCGTGGTGGGCAGCCCCGTCAACACTGCCCCATCCAGAGCGATCGTCCCCGCTCCCGCAGGCGAAACCTGGAACGTCACCTGCTGCGGATCGAGGTTCGCAGCAAAGTGCGCAATCACCGTCACGTCTCCGGTGAAATTGAACGAAAGCACCGGATTCTGAGGGTCCGCAATCACGACATCCCCCGACACCACCTCCCAGAACAGGAACGGCATGGGCCCGTCGAGCACGGCCTGCAACTGCATGGGCAGGTCCAGGAAGTACGTCCCATCGAACGGCGTGGCATTGACACCAACCTCGACACTGTTCACCTCCACCGAACCGATGCCATCGATGAGCAACGTGAAATTCACCGGAACCACATCGTAGCAGCTCTCCATGCCCGACACCAACGAGGAAGCACAGCGGTCGTCGATGAAGTTGTGGATTTGCTGAACGTTCGCTTGCCAGGCGGCCAAATTCCCCCCCCAACGCTGGATGTGCCGGGGCATTTCCGGCTCGATCACTGCAATCATGCTGTCCAAGACCCCGTGCATTGTCTCGCACGTGAACCACGTATTGCTCAAGTCCGCCCACCGGTTGATGTACGTTGCCCAAAAAGTCTCGTTCTCCAGCAGCGCATTCAGCACCGGAACATGGCCCTGTCCACCCGGATCGCCCAGTGCTTCCGGATTGCATGGATCCGCCCCGGCTCCCGTGTTGGGGATGCCGGTGTAGTTCGCCCCATGGCCGAAGGTGTTGTCCATGTCCCAGAGGGCATAACGCCAGCGCTTCGCATCCCCATCCGGGTGCCGTCCCCGCCACCAAGCCGTGTTCCAATTGAGCCAGTCCGCACACACCACATAGGAATTGAGCACGAAGTAGTCGATCAGACTCATCTCATTGAGTACGCTGACCACGTAGTCGTAGTTCGCCGCATTCGTCATATCCTGGCCCGTGACGAAGTTCACGAGGTTGTTCCACTCGGCCGCGCTTCCATACTCCACCCACGTCCCTCCCCAAGTCTTGATAAAATCCACGAAATGACGGGGCTGGTCGTAGTACTCGTCCGTGAAATCCAAATCATCCACCTTCTCCCGGTACTCATAAACGCCCCAGTACGCCCCGTTCAGGTACACCACACAGCTCTCATTCGTGCGTTCATCCAAGTGGAGGTCCGCCAGGTGGCTCAAGGTCTGCACGTACGCATCGCGGATGTGACCGCCCCCCGATGAAGGGTAGTTGTCGTTGGCGGCCGCCTTGAAAATCAGACGCTGGTATGCCTGACGATCCTTGACGTGAAACAGGGGTGCCGCGAGCGCTGCGGTGTAGCCCATTTGGTCTCGGGTCACATAATCAAAACCCTTCTGGGGATAGGCATTGGAGTCGTTTCCATGCTCGTTTGAGTCGCCCGTGGCCTCGCACCAAAAAGTGCCGTCCGGGTAGAAGAATTCAATGTGGGCGGGCTCGTCGTTTGCGCCGCCCCAGCCGCCCGGCCAAGCTCCATCCTCCTGCCCGTTTCCGGAAACGGAGACCAGCACGATGCTGTGTTGGTCCGCACCGATGAAATACGTGTTCGTTTCGATGAAACCCGGTGCCATGACGCCCGTGGGGTCGAAGCAGGCTGCTCGCACCACGGTGGTGGCTGCGATGTTCAACGGACCGGCGTAGAGGGGGCTGGTCGCAGTGGGGGCGTAGCCGTTGAGGGTGTAACGAATTTGATAGCCAGCAGGTGCCGACCACGCCAGCGACACCGCGGCGGGGTAGTGCCCTGCTTGCACACTGGCGACTGGGGTTGGGGCATAACCTGCGTACATCGACCCGCCATTCGCAGCGGCTGGCGTGGGGTTCGTGCAAACCTGCCACGTCCCGGCGCCATTCACACTGCGCGCCCAGCTGTGGTTTGCCTGGTTGGGCGTCCAGTCCTGACCGAAGGTGTAGGACTCCAACACCACCCCTGCGGGGTTGGAGAAAACGATGGATTCGCCGAGGGTTTGGACTACGCGAAAATTCGTTTGCAAATTCCCGCCCAGGAAGAGATTCCCCGGCACCTCCCCTTCGCTCGAGCAGATCACGTTGCGGTAACCTCCCGCCGGAACAGAAACGCCCGTCGGAATCTCAAATTTCGTGGGATTCGAAGGGTCATCGGACAGGAAATACCCCGTCAAATCGACCGCAGCACCGGTGGGGTTGTAGAATTCAATGAACGGTTCGTTCCCACCGCCCACGTTGAGTGAGTAGTTGGCCGCAGAAAACTCGTTGATGACGACTTGACCGCTGGCATGGGACATGACACTTGCGGCGAGCAATACGCCAAGGAAGCGCCGCATGCCACGGCGGGAAACTGCGAGGGTAACCATGTGTATCATTGAATGCTGATGCGGCCACTGGCTTGTCCCGAAGCCCCAGTCAAGCGATACAGGTAGGTTCCCGCAGACAAACCCTCCCGAACGATTTCAAACTGTGAACCCGAGCCAGATTGTTGCTGCACCACCCGGCCTTGCGCATCGAGCAGGGTGAGCTCAAACCGTGCTTGGGTCGGGTTGGGGAACCGGAGCAATGCCCGATCGGTCATGGGATTGGGGTGCAACATGGCGTCGAGCGTACTCACTTCTGAGACCCCGTTGACCACCAAGCAACCGTTTTCAATCCAATGCACCGTGTTGTGGTAGCTGTCGTTGACCACATCCACCACCTCGGCGATGCACAATTCCTCCCCCAGCGAACTCCAGTATACCCGAACCAATGGAACCCAAACGTAGTTCTTGATGAAGCTGTGGTTGTCATAAGAGAGACCGATCAACCGCGATCCGCCTGGGGCAAATGATGGCGTGATGGGGTAGCCGATGGGGTCTGCCAAACTCACAGCAGATTGGATGCCCACGCCACTGAAAACCAGCTCATACCCGATGATGCGGTTGTCTGGGTTGATGACATAAACGTCGAAGTAACCCTGCTCCCAGTTGACTTGGCCGATGCTGAAGCCCACGGAATCAAAGGGATTGATGATTTCCACCACCGGGAACGTGCACTTGTCATGCACCCCGGAACTGTCTGGATGTTGGTGGGCGATGTTCCACGACTGGCACCGGGCCATGAGCGCCGCTTCTGTCACCGTGATGTTTCCGTCCTGGTCGATGTCCGTGCAGGGCAATGCCTGGATGTCGTTGCCGAGGATATGCTCCACGTAAGAGACCGCGTCGGAATAGGTTTGGTCTCCATCAGCATCCAAATCGCCTACCAACGCGGAACCGTTGCAATCCCCGTTGCAATCCGTTTGGGCCAAACCGAACGGTTCACCCGCACAGTCCACATACTGGGCACAATCCTCCAGCACCTCTACCTCCAAGGCCCCACCGCTGCGGTCCAAATGGATGCAGACCACCGCCCAGTTGTTGTCGTAGGTCACCTCGTACCGTCCCAAAGCATCCGGACTGTGGTCCCAGTTTACGCGCACCACGAGTTGGTAATCGCCATCAGCGATGTTGGTGACATCGATCCACTGGCAACTCAAGCCCGAGCTGTAGATGTCCCCGCAATGCGCGGAGATGCCTTGGTTGGAGCAGCCGTACTGGGCCGTGCCTCCGTCGCTGCATTCCAAGTCCATCACACAGAACCCGTTTTTGAACCCAATGGGCAGGGCGGTGCCATCCATTTCGAACAGCACGTACTCCGCGTACCCCTTGTAGTGCCAGTGGTTGTGGCAGCTCCCCCACTCAAACTGGTCCACCGAGGCATTTTGCTGCCCAATGTAGTAATCGATTTCACCGACGTTTTTGATGTGCGTGGTGAATCGAATCAACTCCCGCTGGCCAAACCCATTGAGACACCCCTCGTCGATGTAACAATCCGTCTCCCCCACATTCAAGGTCGCGGCATACAGACTGTTCTCAATGGCGCTCTGCACAACGATCAAATCGGGGCCGGTGCAGTTGGGGTCCCCTGGGTACACACAGTTGCCGCTGTCCTGCTCCGCCAGTGGACTGTAGTTGCAGGCAGCCGGATCCATGCAACCGGTGGGCGGGCCCACGTAGGCAAAATCCCAATCAAAACCCCCGCAGGTGCCCGCCATGTTCGCAAACCGAATCCAGTATTCCACACCGCCCTCCAACAACACGGTCAACGTGGCTTCTTGCCCGCAACCGCCCTCGAAATCGTCGTAATAGATGGAGCCTTCGTTGGTGTCATCGAAGTTGCCCATGTTGCAGTAGTCATAAATCCAAAGCCGGGTGTCACAACCCGACCCACAGGAGCTGAACAAGTACATTCCGTTCGCAGGAGGCGTGAAGCGGTACCACAGGTTGTTCGTTTCCTGGACCACGGTCCCATAGTCTGCGGGCGTGATCACGAAACCATCCTGACAATTCGCTCCGGGAGGACACAGGAAATTGACCGTAGAACCGAAGCCATAATTGTTCCCTTGGGCAATGAGGCTGCCATTCACATAAATCCAGTAGCCGCCAGGCGAGAAAATGCCATCGCCGTAGGAATCGTTGATGTCGAAGGTC
The DNA here is from genome assembly GCA_964405405.1 of uncultured Comamonadaceae bacterium. Taxonomy (GTDB): domain Bacteria; phylum Bacteroidota; class Bacteroidia; order Flavobacteriales_D; family Sanyastnellaceae; genus CAMCYM01. Next base: position 30,004 of record CAYONT010000016.1, read on the forward strand.
AAACACGGTTCCAAAATGTCTCCATCGAAGCAGACCAATGTTTCCGCCAGGACGCCATTGGTTCCGCCGGCACCGCTCGCGAGCGTCTGGCCTCCATGGGTCAAGGTCCAACTGATCTCCTGCGGCCAGGCGTCCGGCTGCACCGCCACCACAATTTCCACATCCCCAGCGGGACACTGGGCTTGGGTGGGCATCCAAACCCCACCGAGCAGCAGGCAAATCCCAGCCACCAAAACGCGTTGTATAGGTTGAATCATGACTCCGTTTGGTTCAATTTCAGGCGTCCGCAAGATAAGCGTTCCCGGCTGAACGCAACTTCGGTTGTTGACAGGACGCTCCCTAGAGTACTTGGGTTGCATGCGGCTGGCTTCCCGCCTTACTTTTGGGGCATGGCACACGACGCACCCCACCACGACGCCCACGACCACGGACACGATCACGGCCATGGGCACCACCACAGCCACGAGCCCGAGCAGAACGAGATCGCTGGGCCGGTTGTTTTGGCCTTGATGTTGCTCACCTTGGTGGTGGTGACCATCGGCTTCCTGGCGGCCTGAGGTCAGCCAGCCTGCCCCGGATCCTTGCGCCCCGCTCAGTACACGAGGGTCATCTCATCGACGAGATGGCCTGCCCCGGCATACACATCCATCACCCAAAGTACATACCGGACGTCGACCATGATGTTCCGGCAGCGGGAACCGTCGAAGAGCACGTCGGACATGGTACTCTCCCAGCTGCGATCGAAGTTGATGCCGATCAGGTGGCCGTCCCCGTTGAGCGCGGGTGATCCGGAGTTGCCGCCGGTGGTGTGGTTGGAGCCAGTGAAGCAGACCGGGAGTTCCCCGTCGGGTCGGGCGTAGCGGCCGTACCGACGTTCGCGCAGGAGTTGCAGCAGGTCGGCAGGCAGGTCGAAGTCCACATCCCCCGGAACGTACTTCTGCAGAATGCCCTGCGCCGTGGTGAACGGCTCGTATCGCATGCCGTCGTTGGGAGATGACCCCTCCACCTTGCCGTACGTCAGGCGCAGGGTGCTGTTCGCATCGGGGAAGAAGGCCCGTTCTGGGAAGAGAGCCCGCAACCCCTGGGTGTACAGAGCCTGCTGCGCCTCGAGTTGGGGGCGCAAGGCGCTCCAGCGTGGTGCCACCTGGGTCTGGTAGGTCTGCAGAACCGAATTCGCCAGCTGCACCAGCGGATCGCGTCCCAACTGCGCCACCGACTTTTTCGAACCCGAGCCCACGCGCTCCGCGAGGTCGGCCAAGTGGTACAGCGCGCTTTTCCGGTACGTTTGGCCTACCCAAACCCCCACATCCTCGGGACGTTCTGACAAGGCCTCAGGCAGGAAGGACGGGGGTACGTGCTGAACATACAACGGTGTCAACGAAGCCAGCAACGCCGCCTCCACCTCGGGATCCAACGACTGTGCCAGCGCGGCGATCTCCGCTTGCAAGTCCATGCGCTTCTTCGCCAATTCTCCCGACGCCTCCCAAGCATCCCAGCGGTCGATGAGATTCTGCAGCGAACCCGCCAGCGGGAACAACTCCGAGCCGTAGTAGTAGTACTCGATGAACAACGCGCGGGCCTCGAGATACGGGAACAACTCCCGGTTGATTCGGTTCATCTCCTCCACCACGGGGGCGTAGGTCCTCGACCCCGACGCTGCCGCACGCCGCAAGTACTCCGCCTCCAGAGCGCGCTTCTGCTCCACCGCGCCCAGTTGCTTCAACCCCTGGGATTGACCGATCCACTTTTTCCAAGCGTTGGCGATGCTGCTCTGCCGGTCCGCGTAGGCAATGCGGAGCTGGGGACTGCGCGCCCGGGCCGCGTTGATGACCCCGAGCGACGCGTCCCGCATGGCGATGCGCGCCGGGTTGAGCTCGTCCAGCAAGTGGGCCACCGCATCCGCCGTCAGATACTGTTCCGTCACCCCCGGGAACCCGAAGACCATGGTAAAATCCCCCTCCTGCACCCCGCGCAGACTCACAGGCAGGTGGTGCCGGGGCGTGTACGGGACATTGTTTTCCACATCGATGGACGCCGGTTCATTGGCCGCATTCGCATAGATGCGGAAGACCGCGAAGTCGCCGGTGTGACGAGGCCAAACCCAGTTGTCAACATCCCCGCCGAACTTTCCGATGGCCGAGGGCGGCGCACCCACCAGCCGAACATCACGAAAGGTCCGGGTCGTGATGAGGTAGTACGAATTGCCGAAGTCGAAAGCCACCACCTTGCCCTCCAGGACCGTGCCTTCGGTGAACTCCTTCACCAACTGCGCCTTCATCGCCTCCCGCTCCGCCTCAGGTGTGGCCCGCATCCGCTCCGTCACATCCTCGATGCGGTCGATGAACGTGGCCGTCAACCCAGGATTCGTCAACTCCTCGGCGCGCGTTCGGGCCCAAAACCCGTCGCGCAACAGGTCCCGCTCCACCGAACTGTGGGCCGCGATTTGGCCGAAGCCGCAGTGGTGGTTCGTGAACAGCAGCCCGGTGGCGCTCACCATCTCCGCGGTGCATCCCCCACCGAAGTGGACGATGGCGTCCTTCAAACTGCCCCGGTTGATGTCGTAGATGTCCTGCGCAGACAAGTGGAGTCCGGAGGCTTGCATGTCGGCTTCCACGGCCTGGAGCAAGGTGGGAATCCACATGCCTTCCTTGGCTGACAACCAATGGGTTGCTGTAAGCCAAATCGCAACCAGAATGCCCCGGGCTGGCCGGCGGAGGATGTCGGAACGGTTCATGTGCAGTCGTTTCGGTAGGCTGCGAAGATACCGACAGGCCGCTCCCCGGGGTGTACCTTTGGGGCATGGAAGCCATCGATTTTCGTTCGGACACGGTGACCCGGCCAGATGCGGGGATGCGGGCCGCCCTCGCAGCGGCACGGGTGGGCGATGACGTTTTCGGGGAGGACCCGACGGTTCGGGAGTTGGAAACGCGGTGCGCGCAGCTCCTGGGCCACGAGGCAGGACTGTTCTTCCCCTCGGGTACCATGGCAAACCAAGCAGCGATCCAGGTCCATGTCCGGCCCGGCGACGAGGTCATCTGCGGGGACCTGAGCCACATCTACCATTACGAAGGGGGCGGCATCGCACGCAACGCGGGGGCATCGGTCCGATTGGTCGGAGGCGACCAGGGTCGGTTCACGGCCGAGGCCGCTGAGGCCGCGATCAACCCGGGGGACAGCCACTTCGCCCGCACACGGCTGGTCGCCGTCGAGGACACGGTCAACAAAGGTGGCGGTGCGGTCTGGGACGAGGGCGAACTCTCCCGTTTGCGGGCGATGACGCGGCGGCGGGGGCTGGGCCTTCACCTCGACGGAGCCCGGGTATGGAATGCCCAAGTGGCCCGGGGCGCTGCCACCGACCGCGGCGCTGACTGGTCCAGCTACGGCCGCCACTTCGACTCCATCTCGGTGTGCCTCTCCAAGGGACTCGGCGCCCCGGTGGGCTCGGTGCTCCTCGGCGACCGTGATTTCATCCGAGAGGCCCACCGGGTACGCAAGGTCATGGGCGGGGGCATGCGACAGGTGGGCCTGCTCGCCGCTGCCGGTCTCTACGCCCTGGACCACCAACTGCCACGCCTCGAAGCCGACCACGCACTCGCCCGCCAGCTCGCGGCGGCGTGCCTGACCCACCCCGATGTCTCCAGCGTTGCCCCTGTGGAAACCAACATCGTCATCTTCGAACTCCGACCCGGCCAGCCCGCAGCTGACGCCGTCACCGCCCTCGCGAACCTGGGTGTGCTCGCCATGACTTTCGGCCCCAACAAAGTCCGCCTGGTCACACACCGCGACATCCGACCCGAACACGTGGCCCGGGCCTGCGAAGCCCTGGCCACCTTCTAGACGCAGACAGAGCGCCCTCCCCGGTCCTCAGTGCAGCACCCAGAGGGCCTGCCCCACACCCGACCCGTGCAACACGTATAGACCCGCAGCCCATCCCGACGTCTCCAACCACATCCTGCCTTCGCCCAGGCTGGTCCCCCGGGCCACCTCCTGCCCCCGGGCATCCACCACCCACCAAGGTCCACCCGTCCGCCCACCTTGCAACCAACAGCCGGCATCCGCCGGCTGGGGATACACGGCCCAGCGCTGCGCACCGGCCTCAGAAACCCCCGTGCTGCAGGTATGCACCGTCACGATGATGGCATCCGCAAAAGAGCAACCTTCGGAATTCGTCGCGTTCAAAATGTAGCTGTACGTTCCTGGCGCAAGCGAACCCGCAGGAATCTGGAAGAACTGGTTCACCGAACCATCCTGCCAAACATAGCTTGGCCATCCTCCGGGTCCCGATAGGAACAGGGATTCGTTCTCGCAAATCGTGGTGTCACTGCCCAAAGAGAAATACGCTGGCCCTGGAGAATCCACCAAGTACGACTGGGTGAACACACAGCCGTTGTCATCTTCCACTTCCAAGGAATAGGGCCCCATCGACAAACCCTCCAAATCTTCTAAATCCGACACAAACCCATCCGGCCCCGACCAAACAAAATTGTAAGGCGCCGTCCCGCCTGAGGGGGACAACGTGATGGCACCGTCCAAGGCACCATCACAGGCAACCGGCACCACCGAAGCACCTGCCTGGAACAGGGCAGGTGCGGTCACATTGAAATTCTCAGCAAAAACATTTCCGCACGAAGTGGTGACCTGCACCCCGTAGGCGCCCGGCAACAGCCCCGTCACCGAGGGACCGCTCGCCGTGAAACCGTTGGGGCCCGTCCATTGGGCCGTAAAATCGATGCCCCCCTGCTGCAACGTAACCAGAATGGCCCCGTCCGGATCGCCCTCCTTGCCCAGCGGACAGTCCAACGCGGATACCGACCCAAGCAAATCCGTTTCCCAGGCCTCCGCGGGCTCCATGGACACGAACGCCGTGCCCGTTGCACCCTGCCATCCATCCACCTGAACAAAGTACGTGGCGCCCACCTCAAGACAACTCGTGTACATCCGACTCGCGTAGCCATTTGCCCCGCTGCATCCGCCGGGCGTGTCGTCTTGGGCCGCCACCAGGGTAAAATCCGTCCAGTCGCCACAGTCATCCGCCCGGTAGAGCGCCAGCTGCGTGTCGAAATTCGTGCCCGTCTCACACGTGGAGATGAGCATCGGAGCCGTGGAAGTGGCCGTGAACGTAAGCCAAACCGATCGCGTCGCAGCCCCATCCGATCCACACCAATATCCCTGAACCCCGCAAGACCCATTCGGCGCCCCGCCCGGCGTGGGTTCCCCCGCCGGCAGGTTCGCAGTAGAGGACACGTTGCTCACCTGCACCGGCACCCCGTCCGCCCCAAGGGGCAGCGCAAAACAAGGAGAGTCATTCACAGGAATCAGGGGCACCCCCGACGTAAAAGTCCACGTGTTCCCATCGCCCGTCCCCCCGAAAACTATGGCCAGCGCCCCGTCCATGTAAATCCGGAACGTGATGCCCCCATCGCCATAGCTGTCCACATAAATGAAGTCGTACTGCACCCCATCCGCCAAGCACATCCCGGGAACCTCCACGACGGTGTTGCTCGGATAGGCCGTTCCCGTGACCCCGGCGCCGCCCCCAGCGCCATCGCACCCCACCTCCGCACTGTTGCCTCCTCCCATGACCGGACCGTTGCCACAGCCATTGCCTGAGGGAACAATCTCCCAATAAGCCTCATACCCCCATGCGTCTGTGACGACCTCTACCTCCAGAAAGGATTCCCCAGGACCGCATTGGGAACGCATCGTTCCGACCGTCATGCCCAACCCGACCAACAAGAGTCCCTTGCCCACCGCCCCAGCGGTGAAAGGGCCACGCCATGACTTGCTGTTCAATTTCATGGTTCCAAAGATTTGCAGTGGGCCAATGTAGCAACGGAGATGCCAGTTTGAAGTGATTGCGTGCTAATTTCGCCTCCCAATTCTGACCATGATTGTCCTATTGTCCCCGGCGAAGACCATCCACTGCGACTTGAACGAGTCCATTCCAGCCGCCTCACAGCCCCTGTTTTTGAACGAGGCCTCTGAGCTGATGGAGCGGCTGAAGAAGCTCAGTCCGTTGAAGATCGAGCAGCTCATGGACGTCAGCCCGGAACTGGCCCAGATGAATGCGGACCGCTTTGCCCAGTGGAGCCCACCGTTCCATCCCGGCAACGCATCCCCGGCCATTTCGTGCTTTCAAGGCGAGGTGTACCGGGGATTGGACGCCGCGACTTGGACCGCACCGGACTTTGAGTTTGCCCAACGGCACTTGCGGATTGCCAGCGGATTGTATGGCATTTTGCGGCCCTTGGATCTGATGCAACCCTACCGGTTGGAGATGGGGCTGAAGTGGGCCGTCTCCAAAGGGGTGCCTTCCTTGTATGCTTTCTGGGGCGACCGATTGGCTGAACACGTGCAACAAGAATGCGAGGGGGTTGTGGTGAATTTGGCCAGCGTGGAATACAGCAAAGCCGTGCTGCGGCCTGCACTCCAAGCCCGGGTCATCCACATCCACTTCAAGGAGGAAGTAGACGGGACATACAAATCCCTGATGACCTATGCCAAGCATGCCCGTGGCAAGATGGCACGGTTTGTGGTCCGTCAGAAAATCAGCCAGCCCGAAGGCCTCCTCGGTTTCACTGGGCTCGGTTATCAATTCAACGAATCCCTCTCAACCGCCGACGAATGGACATTCACCCGGCCGGCACAAAACCCTGCATGATGCGCAAATCTCTGATCCTGACTACACTCTGTGCGGTCCTCTTTTCCCAAGCTGGCCGCCTCCAGGCCCAAACCTCCCCCAACATGACCGAAGTCAGTTATGCATTTGGTGTGCTGTTCGCCGCCAACCTCCAACAAGAAGGCATCGAAGGCCTCAACGCCGCCGCCCTAACGGCCGGTTTCTCTGCCCACGGTGCGGGCAATGCCACGATGACCCCAGAGGAAGCGAATGAGCTGGTCGGTCGCGTCATCCAAGAAATGCGCGAGGCGAAGGATGCAGCGTACAAAGCAGAGTGCGAGGCGTTTCTGGCGGACAACAAAACGAAGCCTGGCGTGCAAACCACGGCATCGGGTCTGCAGTACATCCACCTGGTGGAGGGCAAGGGGGCTTCGCCCAGCGCCACGTCGCAGGTCACGGTTCATTATGCAGGAACGCTCATCGACGGAACGGAATTTGACTCGAGTTACAAGCGAGGCGAACCGATCACCTTCGGGCTCAACCAGGTGATTCCCGGTTGGACGGAGGGCCTGCAACTGATGAAGGCAGGAGGCAAGACGCGGTTTTTCATCCCGCAGGAGATTGCCTATGGGGCCCGTCCGAATCCCCAAGGCCCGATTCCGCCGTACGCCGCGCTGGTGTTCGAGGTGGAACTGATTTCGTTCGAGTAATTCCGCGGAGCGCGGACGGGGTGGGGAGGCAGGCTGCCACCGCACCGTGAAACCTTGTGGGAGCCGATCGCGTATCGGGGGCCACAAGGTTTTTTCATGACCCTACGTTACCCCCTTCCCTCCCCCATCGCCCTCGGGCTGTTGATGCTCGGTCTCGCTTGGGGATGTTGGTCCCAGATTTCAGCGCAAGGTACCGTTCCGATGCTGCGGACGGCGCCGGAGTCAACGGTGGTGCATCCCGGGGCGGGGTGTCCCACCGATGTGCTCTGGGAGCGCCAGCAAGTACAGGCGGGGGCCCGGCGGGACTTCGCACGTTTTCAGGAGGCGGTGAAGGCGCAGGAGATGCGCAACCGGTTTCGGGCACACAGTCCGGCGGGCCACCGCATGTCGGGGGAGATCTACCGGATTCCAGTGGTGGTGCACGTGATGCACATCGGGGAACCCGTCGGGTCGGGGTCGAACATCAGCAACGAACAGGTTTGGAGTGCCATCGAGGCGCTCAACGCGGATTTCCGTCGGCTGGCAGGCACCCCGGGCGAAGGCTCAGGGGTAGACACCGAAATCGAATTTGTGCTGGCCAGCCGGAGCCCGGATGGAGCGCCGACAACCGGCATCGTCAGGACCGACGCGAGCGGTTTGGCGGGGTTTGCCACAGCGGGCATCCGTGTCTTGGGCAGTCAGGGGGCGAGTGAAGAAGCGGTGAAGGGTTGGAGTGTTTGGCCTGCAGACAGCTACTTGAATGTGTGGGTAGTGCCGGAAATCGACAACAACGACGGGGGAACGGGCATCCAAGGTTATGCCTATTTGCCGCCGATCGCCAGCTCCCTGGACGGCATTGTGGTGCTGTTCAACGCCTTCGGAACCACGGGGAATCTGAAACCCTGGACGCAGATGAACCGGACGCTGACGCACGAGGCCGGGCATTACCTCGGTTTGCTGCACACGTTCTTCGGAACGAACAGCTGCCCCGCCGTCGAGACGAACTGCACCACCCAGGGGGACTGCGTTTGTGACACCCCACCGACGGTGGC
>CAYONT010000017.1:0-7172 GCA_964405405.1 uncultured Comamonadaceae bacterium
GGAGGTCCCGCAACCCGACCCGTCCATCTCGCGCGCGGCGCCGCGCTTCCCCCATCTCCGCGGCGCCAGCCGCGATGTCTCCCATCTCCGCGGCGCCAGCCGCGATGTCTCCCATCTCCGCGGCGCCCGCGGCGACATCTCCTATTTCGCGCGGCACAGCCGCGCCATCTCCTATTTCGCGCGGCGCAGCCGCGCTTTCTCCCGCGGCGTCAGCGGCGGCGGCGTCAGCGGCGGCCGGCACCCTGCGGTTCACCGCCCCGCCGTCCCCGAGCCGCGATGGAGTCGTGTTGTGGAACTTCATGCCGTAACGTTCCAGGCGGTGCGCACCCCGACGCGCAACCGCGCGCTCCGGGAGCGGGGGTTCGACTCCAGTTCCAACGCGTCGGCGACCACCGCGCGGCGGGTCAGCGGGGTAAAGGGGGCACAGATTTGGCCTTTCAGGTCGCGAACCGGGACATCCTCAAAATTTCCGGAACGGATGAAGTGCTTCACGAGCCGGTCCTCAAGGCTGTGGTACGAGATGACCACCAGACGACCGCCCTCCGGCATCATCGGCTCGCATTGCTCTAGCAGGGCGCGGAGTGCGGGCAGCTCGTCGTTCACCGCCATCCGCAAAGCCTGGAAAACCTGCGCCGCAAACTGGTTCTCCTTGCGGGGCGGGGCGAAAGGGCGGAGGAAGGCGACGAGGGCAGTGGTTGTGGGGATTTGGCCTGCCGCATGCGCCGATTTCAGGGCATGGGCCACGCGCATGGGCCGCTGGATTTCCCCGAAATTCCCGAGGATGGAGGCCAAACCGCCCACCTCCTCCCCCGCGATGAGCTCGGCTGCGGACACGCCGACGGCCGGGTTCATCCGCATATCCAACGGGGCTTCAAACCGGGTGGAAAACCCGCGGGTCGCTTCGTCGAATTGGTGGGAGGACACGCCGAGGTCGGCGAGCAACCCGTGGACGCGGTTCACGCCGGCGAACCGCAGGAAATTGCGGGCGTGCCTGAAGTTTTCGGGGATGAGGTGGAAGCGGGCATCCTGGGGGGTCTGGGCGCGGGCGTCGGGATCTTGGTCGAAGGCCCACAGGCGGTCTTCCGGCCCCATGCGCTCGAGGATGGCACGGGAATGCCCGCCGCCACCGAAGGTGACGTCCACGAAATGGCGGCCCGGCCCGTCATACGCCGCGCCCTCCGCGAGTCCCAGCCCCGAGAGGCTGGCCTCCAACAACACCGGCACGTGGTACACCCCCGTCATGACCCCTTGCCACTAGAACCCTCCAAATCCTTGCGCACCTCCTCCGCGAGCTGGGCGAAGTCAAGGTCGTCCGCCAACACCCGCTCCGCATACCGCCCCGCCGACCAAACCTCCATCTTCTCGCCCATCCCTGTGATCACCAGCTCGTTGGCGTCCTTCGGGTCGATGCCGGCATGCTGCATCAAAGCGGCGGGCAGGTGAATCCGGCCAGCCGCGTCCAACTCGAGTGCGGTGGCGCCGTTCATGAACTTCCGCTGAAAACGCTGGTGCTGGGGGTTGTACCGGCTGAGGCGGGCCATCTCCTCGTTCACTTTCGCCCACTCCGGCTGGGGGTACAGAATGAGACACCCTTCGAAGATGTCCCGGTTCACCACCAGCCCTTCGCCCAGCACTGCCTCCAGTTGCTTGCGCAACCGGGCCGGGAAGAGCACGCGGCCCTTCGCATCGACTTTGCAGTTGTACTCCCCGAGCAAATTGAGCATGACCAAAATTAGATTCAAAATTCCCACTTTCTACCACAATCACCCACTTTCTCCCACATTGTGGAAAAGTCATCAAACCTGGTGTGTTCAAAACCCCAAATCGTCGAAGTCCCGCCTTCTGCTTACTTTGCACCCTCACTTGCCATGGACACCACACCAACCCCCATTCAAACGCTCGGTGAATACCGCTATGTGGAGAGCGGAAAGGGCGAACCCCTGGTTTTGCTGCACGGCTTGTTCGGTGCGCTGAGCAACTTCGAAGCGGTACGCGTCCATTTCTCCCAGCGTTTCCGGGTCATCATCCCCATGCTGCCCATCTACGAGCTCCCCTTGTTGAGTACCGGGGCGAAGGCGCTCGCCCAGCACATTGCTGGGTTCATAGACGCCATGGGGTTGCAGAAGGTGCATCTGCTGGGCAACAGCCTCGGCGGCCACGTGGGCCTCATCTACACCCGAGATCACCTCGACCGGGTGGCATCGCTCACCCTGACCGCCAGCAGCGGCCTGTACGAAAACGCCTTCGGCAACAGCTTCCCCCGCCGGGAGGACAAGTCCTTCATCCGGGAGAAAGTGGCGGTCACCTTTTTCGACCCCAAGCATGCCACCGACGCCCTTGTGGACGAGTGCTATGAGGCCGTCAACAGCCGGGACAAGGTGTTGCGGATTCTCGCCATTGCAAAATCCGCCATCCGGCACAACATGGCCAGCGACCTTCCCCAGATGAATATACCTGTCTGCCTCATTTGGGGCAAGCAGGACAACATCACCCCACCGGCGGTTGCCGAGGACTTCCATGCCGGATTCCCCGACAGCGATCTCTTCTGGATCGATGCCTGCGGCCACGCCCCGATGATGGAGCAGCCCGAGGCCTTCAACCGCATCTTGGACGAATGGTACACAGCACGTGGCATCGCCCTCCCGGCTTAACCCCACGCACATGTCCCTTCACCCCACTTACGAACCCCTCAGCGCCGACTTTTTCAAGAGCAGCGCCAACCTCCGCGAATGCCCTCCGGATGACCGCCCGGAATATGCTTTCATTGGTAGGTCAAACGTGGGAAAATCCTCGCTCATCAATGCCCTCGTGGGCCGCAAGGCACTTGCAAAAACCTCCGCGACCCCGGGCAAAACCCAGCTCATCAACCACTTCCTGATCCGAACGGTTCCTCCTGCAAAGCCCAGCACAGAACCCACCCAAGCCGAGAAGGGTTGGTTCCTGGTCGACTTGCCGGGTTTCGGTTACGCAAAAGTGAGCAAATCCGCTCGCAAGCAATGGGCGCGCTCCACCGAGCAATACCTCGAGGGACGCTCCAATTTGATGTGCGTGATGATGCTGGTGGACAGCCGTTTGGCCCCCCAAGCAGTCGACCTCGACTTCATGGCTTGGATGGGGGAGGTGGGGCTCCCGTTCGTCCTCATCTTCACCAAGGTCGACAAGCTCAACCGCACCGAACGCGCCGCTTTTCTCCCGCGCTACGAGTCCATCCTGCTCGAACAGTGGGAGCGCATGCCCCCGGTCTTCGTCACCAGCTCTGAAACAGGGGAGGGACGCGCCGAAATCCTCCAGCTCATCGAGTCCACCAACGCCCGCTTCGACCCGGACGGCTTCTAACCTGCTCCGCCGTCCGTTCGGCGGAGATAGGGGATGGCGCTGCGCGCCAAGATCCGAGATAGGAGACAGGAAATAGGAAACAGGAGATGGGAGATAGGAAATAGGAAACAGGAAATAGGAAACAGGAGATGGGAGATAGGAGATGGGAGATGGGAGATGGGAGATTGGAGATAGGAAATAGGAGAGATCAGCCCAAGCGTCCCGCCTGACCGGTTGGAGACAGGAAACAAGAAACAGGAGATATCAGCCCAGGCGTCCCCTGCGTTCCTCCGGCCCGACCCCAGTCCTTAGAACATCCCCCTTATCTCTCGCGGGCGCAGCCGTACCAATTCCGCACGAAGCGCCCTCTCCCATCTCCCACGCCGCGCAGCGGCACTCCAGCGGCATCAGCCGCGGCATCTCCCATTTCCTATCTCCAGCGGCGCGCAGCGGCGCTATCTCCAGCGGCGCCAGCCGCTGTATTTCTCGCCGCGCAGCGGCGCGGCAGCGCATCTTCAAGGCGCGAGGTGCTTGATGAGGTTGTAGGTGAACCAACCGTCCAACCCTGAGAAGATCTGGGCTTTGGCGGTGGTACCGTCTTTGCGCACCCCGACGCCGTCGGAGTAGGGTTGGAGGCCCACGATTCGGTCGATTCGGGTGCGGAAGCTCTTCTCGGAGCCGTGGAAATAGACGTGCTTGTCGGTGATGAGGAACATGCCGGTGTCGATGTACGTCATGGTCGTCTCTTTGACCGGGTGGCCACGGAAGCCGCCGGTTCGGTAGTAAACGCCTTTCGCCACCCGGATGCTGACCCCTGAGCTTCGGCCTTCGTAGTGGGTGGTGGTGCGGTCTTCGTGGAACTTGACCCCGTGGAACAGATAGAAGAGTCGTTCCGATTTCTGGAGGAGGACGGGAAGGTCGCCGGAGACCTTGATGAGGCTGGGGGGCTCGTCGTTGAGCAGCTGGCGGAGCATCTGCGCACGGAAGAGCTTGTGCCGGTGCGGTTCGACGTCCGCCCCATCGTCATTGATTTCGGCCAGCTCCATCCACGTGGTGAGTCGGTCTTGCTCCTGGTCCTCGAGGAGACCGTCGTCGAGACATTTGTCCAGCGACGATTCGAGCACTTGGATGGCGTAGCGTCTGCGTTCCTCGGGGGTGAGAAATCCAGCGGCAGCGGTGTCAGACCAAACCCGCCACCCCATGTCCACGTCGTCCGAAGTGCCGTGGAGCATGTCCACCCCCCGGGAAACCAGGTGGGTGTGCGCTTCCTGGTTCTTTTCCTTGCAATCCCGGTGGTGGTAGCGGAAGTAACCGGCATATTCTCCGCACAATCTACATTTTCCCATGCATGCAATTTACATTACAAAACTCTGCTTGTTGTAGGGAGCGCAGAGGGAGGGGGGGGCAAGGGACGGGATTAGGGTTTGAGGACCCCGAGCCGTTCGGCCAGTTCCCGTGTGAAGCCCCGAATCGCGGTGGCATGGCGGGTATCGCTGGTCGCCTGTTCGTACGAGTCGGCCAGGGTGAGCAGGGTTTGGCATACAAAATGCTGCATCTCGTCTACCTGCATGTCCTTGGTCCACAGGTCGATGCGCATGGCCATCCCGTCGGTGTCGTCCCACATGCCCAGGAACATGGCCTTCGCCGGCCGGTCCTTCACTGCTCCGTCTTGGGCCGACCAAACCAGTTGTTCACAACGCTTGTTCTCGTCGGTGTGCACGTCGATGGAGATGTTGGAAATGGGCATTCTATTTTCAATTACCGGGTTTGTAGGCCTTCAGAAAGGGCTCAGAAGCGGTCATGTCCATGAGCTCCGCCAGGGTGACTTCGGGGTGACGGGCCATGTAGTCGCTGACGATTTGCCACCCGACCCAGCAGCCCAGTCGGTCCGGGCTCTCTTGCGGGATGTTGCCAGCACGGGTGAATGGGCCTTCGACGAACCAACGGCCAAACTCGCTCCGCTGGGTGTCGAACAGCACCTCTTGCGGGGAAAGTTCCAGCCAGACTTCGCGTTCGTGGGTTTGGGCCCAGGCCCACTGGGTTTCGGTCCAGTTGAGCCAGTCCCGATCGGCTACCTCGGGAGCGATGGCGGTCAGCAGGTACAGGCACTTGCCCCAGTAGAGCATTTCGTCGACACATCGGTCTGTCCGGTAGTAGTCCTTCGAGAAGCCGACCAAGACGTGCCCTCGGAGGGCGTCGCTGCCCAGGTACCGGGGGTGCATGCGCTCCCGCATGTAGCCCGGAAAGATCTCGGAGGCCAATTGCCCCACAATCTCATGTTGCGGCCCCAAAAACCAGTCCAGACCCACGGCCAGGTGGTCAGGGGTTGGGAACACGGCGTAGTTGAAGGCGCTGTTCATCCACACCACATCGGGAACGGGACGGCTCGGAAAGTGGTGGGCGAGCCGACGAAGACCGGCGTCGAGTACGGCCTGGGCAGCGGGAATGGCCCGGCGGCTCGTGGTGTCGATGGCGGCCGCGGTTTCCGCGATGTCCGGGAAGTTGATGAAGCGCAGGATCTCGTTGTAGGTGCCGGCCGAATCGACGCGACCGAGCGCCAGGATGTCCTCGAGGTACACGGGGGCGAAGGTGCCCCAGCCGGACGTCAGGGCGGCGAGGGCCGCGGCGGCCTCGACGGTGTCGGACGGCGCGGCCATTCCCCGCAAAGCCCCGACCTCACCGGCGACGTCGATGTACCGAATCTCCCTGGGCAGGGTCACCGTCGCCGGATCGACGGCATGGGGTTCGTCCTCTCCACAGCCGACCCCGCCGAGCAGCAACGCGCCGGCCAGCAGTCCCAGCACCCGCGCAGTCAGCCCTCGGCGGGGTCCACGCAGCATTTCTTGGGGTGGGGCAGCGAATCGGTTCATGGGCTGTGGAATCGGCAGTTGAGGGTAGGCAAAATTAAGCAATACGCAGCCGGGCGTTGTGCGCTAATTTGGCCTACGAAAACCGCCTGCGCATGCCCTTCCCTTCCTTCCTCCCCCCGCGGACTGTGCTCCTGCTGACCTGGGGCCTCGGCTGCCTGATGCCCCTTGCCCCCTTGCGGGCCCAAACGCCGGCCCCAGCCGCCTCCCTGGCTCCGGAGCGCCCCAACGCTCCTTACCACCTCGGGCTGGTGCTTGAGCCCAATTGGGCTTTTGCCATGCCTCGCGACTACACGCACGAGGCCCTGGAATCTCGTTTGCATTTCGGGTTTGGCTTTGTATTTGACTACAAATTCACTGACCGGTATGCGGTGGGCACTGGGGTGAATGTGTTTCGAACGGGAGGGGTGACGGGGCATCTGGTGCATGCGGTGGACAGCGCGCGCATTGACTTTGTGGAACAACGGATGTCCTTACAATATGTGGAAGTGCCGTTGACGTTCAAGATGCGCACCAAGGAGATTGGGTACACGACGTACTTCGGGCGGTTTGGAGTGGGGTTGGGCATCAATGTTCGGGCGGAGGCGGATGTCCGGCGCCATGTCAGTTGGGCGCAGAACCAACTGGCGGATCCGCCCATCTGGGTTCCGACGGCCTCTACAGAGACCCCAGCTTTCACGCGAACCGACGTAGCAGCGTCGACAGCGCTGTTTCGCCCGGCGATGATCGTCGGATTGGGAATGGAACGGAGGCTCCTGGGTTCCACGGCCGTTGTGTTGGGGGTCACGTACAACCTGGGATTGCGCACCCAGTTTATCGACACGCCCATCGTCCGCACCGATGCCAGCGGACAGCCGGTCAACGAAGCGGGTGTCAGCTTCGGGGCAGTTCCCACGGATGCTCCGCCGGGACTGCGCGACATGGCGGGGAAGGTGGGATTTCTCTCCTTGACGGCGGGGTTGATGTTTTGACGCGCGGCAGAAGCGGCTG
>CAYONT010000017.1:7272-9260 GCA_964405405.1 uncultured Comamonadaceae bacterium
GCGCCGCGGAAATGAAAACAGAAGCGAATGAACCCCGGAATCCGCTCCTTCAATGAAGGGCTAACAGACTCAGAACAGGCGATTTGCGACCTGATAGCAGCGACCATCGACCGGGAATTGTCCGAATCGGAGAGCAAGATTTGGCATGCCCACCCCGTGTGGTTCTTGGACGGCAATCCCGTCGTTGGTTACTGCAAACAGAAGCGGGGCATCCGGCTGATGTTCTGGAGTGGAGCAGACTTTGGGGAGGACGCGCTCGACGGGGGAGGGGGGAAGTTCCGGGACGCATCCCGTTACTACAACAACGTGACCGAGGTGGTGGCCGAAGATTTGATCCGGTGGCTTCATAAATCGAGGGACATTCAGTGGGATTACAAGAACATCGTCAAGCGGAAGGGACGGTTGGAGCGGCTGAAGTAGCCCCGAGCAGGCGCGCAAACCGGAGGGGGCGGTAACTTGTGTGCATCAACGGGCACATCATGAGATACATCGCGGGACTGGCAGGGCTGATTTGGGGCACCCTGGCGTGGGGACAAGGGACCACGCAGCGGGCCTTGTTCCTGGGCAATAGCTACACAGGGTTCAACAACTTGCCCCAGATGGTAGCAGACGCCGCGGCTTCGGCTGGCGACAACTTGGTTTTTGACAGCCACACGCCTGGAGGCCAAACCCTGCAGGCACATTCCACCAACGCCACTTCCCTCGCCAAGATTGCGTTGGGAAGTTGGGACTTCGTGGTGCTCCAAGAGCAAAGCCAGCTTCCCTCGTTTCCCTTGGGGCAGGTGCAGACCGATGTCTTTCCTTATGCCCAGTTGCTCAACGGTCTGATTCTCGAGGCCAACCCCTGTGCAGAAACGGTTTTCTACATGACGTGGGGCCGGGAGAATGGGGACGCCGGGAACTGTGCTTCGTGGCCGCCGGTTTGTACCTACGCCGGGATGGACAGTCTGTTGAATTTGAGATACAGGATGATGGCAGCGGACAACGACGCAATTTTGTCGCCTGTGGGGGCGGTTTGGCATTACCTCCGCGAAAACCACCCGGCCATCGATTTGTACCAAGCGGACGAAAGCCATCCGTCGGTGGCAGGGACTTATGCGGCTGCCTGCTGCTTTTACGCGGCGCTGTTCCGCAAGGACCCTACGGCCATCACGTACGACGCGGGCTTGCCTGCCGCAGACGCCGCGAATATCCGGGCGGCGGCCCAATGGATCGTGTTCAACAACCTGCTGGAATGGAGCATCGGGGCCTTCGATCCGGTGGCGGCGTTCACGGCTGCGCCCGCCAATGGCAACCAGGTCGCGTTCTCGAACGCGTCGGCCTACGCCACGGATTTCCTCTGGAACTTCGGGGACGGCTCCACCTCCCAGGAATCCAATCCCCTCCATGGCTACGCGGCTTCAGGCACGTACGTTGTCGAGCTCACCGCGTCGCAATGCGGCCGCTCGGACACCTCGGTCGCAACCGTCGACGCAGCGTCGAGTGTTGACGTTGCCCTCCCTCCATCCTCCTCGTCCTCCTCGTCCTCCTCGTCCTCCTCGTCCTCCTCGTCCTCGTTCGCCATCTACCCCAACCCGGCCCAAGACGTGCTCCACGTTCAACCCATCGGCTCCCACCATGCGGCCCATCGGTGGACCTACGCCCTCTTCGGGCCCACCGGACAGGTGATCCGTTCGGGAACCTGGGGGGCCTCCGACAGTCCATGGGATGTCTCCACGTTGCCTCCCGGCATCTATGTCGTGCAATGGTCCGCCGACGGCGAACCCGAGGCACCCCAACGGTTCATCAAAACCGACGGGTTCCGCTGAGCCACTCCCAGCGCGGCCCCGCCGCGCATGTCTCCCATCTCGCGCGGCCCCGCCGCGCATGTCTCCCATCTCCCGCAGCGAAGCTGCGGCATCTCCTATCTCTTATCTCAGCGCGGCCCCGCCGCGCATGTCTCCCCGCAGCGCAGCTGCGGCATCTCCTATCTCCTATCTCAGCGCGGC
>CAYONT010000017.1:9360-37418 GCA_964405405.1 uncultured Comamonadaceae bacterium
CCCGCAGCGCAGCTGCGGCATCTCCTATTTCCTATCTCCCGAAGCGAAGCTTCGGTTTCTCCCCGCCTCCCCCAACCACCCCCTGCGTCGGAAGTAAACCAACATCCCCACCGCGACTGCCACCATCACCCCCCAAGTGGCGAGGTAGCCATATTGCCATTCGAGTTCAGGCATGTGACGGAAGTTCATGCCATAGATGCCCACGATGAACGTGAGGGGAATGAAAATCGTAGCGATCACCGTGAGGACCTGCATGACTTGGTTCGTCCGGAAACCGATGCCGCTCTGGTAGAGATCGAAGATGTGGGCCAAATGTTCCCGCAACCCATCCACCTGCTCCGCCACCGCCACGACATGCTCCGAAACATCGCTGAGGTAGCGATCCGTTTCGCTGGGAAACCAATCCCGGTCGTCCGTTTGGAGCCTGAAGAGCGCCTCCCGGAGCGGGTGGAGCAGACGCCGGGTCGGCACCACCGCGAGCCGGATGCGGTGGAGCTCCTCCAGCACCACCGGGCGGGGCCGTTGGATGACCAAGGACTCCACGCGTTCACTGGCCACCGTGAGGGACTCCACCACCCCGTAGTATTCATCGACCCAGAGATCGATGAGCCGGTAAAACAAGTGCGCCGCGGAGCGCGTGCGCACCGAGCGGCGCGCATCCAGCAACCGTTCCGACAGCACCTCCACCGCATGGGAAGGCCCCTCGGTCAACGTCAACAGCCCCGGCTTCCCCAACACCAACGTAACCTGCTGGGCATCCACTTGCCGAAGCCCCGGATTCCAGTGCAACTGCTTCATGATCAGCACCACATAATCGTCTTCGATGACCACCTTGGGGCGGTGTCCCGTGTTGAGGATGTCCTCGATGAGCAGGGCGTCCAGTCCCCAGCTCTGGGCCACCCGGGTGACCTCCTCCACCCCGTGCAACCCCGTCACCTGCACCCACGGCGTTCCCGTGTGGGCCGTCGGATGTGGGTCGGGGGACAGCGTGGACCAGCCCTCCTGCACCGTCACCGCCGCCGGCGACCACCAGAGCGTGCGCACCTCCACCGCCTCCGTGCGGCGCTCGCCGAGATGCACCGCGGCGCCCGGCGGCATTCCGGCTTTGCGCGCATTTCCGCGGGGAAGGGGGAGGGGAGCCTCTGCCATGCTGTTGCTTTTGTAGGCCAAATTACGCTACCCCGTTCTCTCCCGGCTTCGTAGTTTCACAACATGGAAACCTCCGCCCGAATCGATGCCGAGGCCGTCGCCCGGCACATCACCCAGTGGTTGCACGACTATGCACGGGGCGCCGGGATGGACGGCTTCGTCGTGGGCATCTCGGGCGGCGTGGACAGCGCCGTGACCTCGCGGCTTTGCGCCGATACCGGACTCCCCGTGACCCTCGTGGAGATGCCCATCCACTCCCACCGCGCCCAGGTGGAACGGGGGCAGGAACACATTCGCAACCTGTGCGCCCGGCACCCCCTCGTCTCCCACGTGGTGGTGGACCTGACGGGCGTGTATGACCGTTGGGTAGAAGCCTTGCCTGAGGAGGAAGATGGGTCGGGGGGTTTGGCCTTGGCGAACAGCCGGGCCCGACTGCGGATGACGACCCTCTATGCCTTGGCGGCCCGCCGGCGTGCGCTGGTGGCCGGGACTGGCAACAAGATCGAGGACTTCGGCGTTGGGTTCTACACGAAGTACGGGGACGGCGGCGTCGATTTGAGTCCCATTGCGGACCTCGTGAAAACCGAGGTCTTCGCCCTGGGACACCACCTCGGGCTACCTGACGCCATCCTCAGCGCCCCCCCGACCGATGGACTTTGGGGCGACGACCGCACCGACGAGCAGCAACTCGGCGCCAGCTACCCCGAGCTGGAATGGGCCATGGCGCACAGCGCGGACCTGGCCGCGGGCAGCGCATCGGTGGACCTCAGCCCGCGGGAGCAGGAGGTTCTGGCCATCTACCAACGGCTCCACCGAGCGAACCGCCACAAGATGGACCCCATCCCCGTCTGCGTCATCCCGGACACCATCCGCTGGGGCGGCCCCAGGCCCTCCCTCACTCGGACAGCGTGAACGTAGCCTCCACCACGTCGATGCGTGGTGAGTTGACAGACCAAACCCAGTCCCGATAGTAACCCCGGAGCCGGTAGGTGCCCGGCGTCAAGTAGCGGCGTACTCCGTTCCGGCTTCCCTCGGGACCCAGGTCCTCCGACCTGACAACGGCATCCAGCGCCCCCCCAGCCACCGCAGCGGCGCCCGCGGCACCTCCGACCGCTGCGTCTCCAACCACCGGTTCCCATACACTCAACGGCACCTCCAGCACCTGCCAGCCCCGGGACAACGTCCCAGAGAAAGCGACCACCACCTGACTGTCCGGCCCGAGCACCTCCCAATTCAGGAAGGCCATCCGGTCCGAGAAGACATCCCATTCGAACGCGGGCAGGTCCGGGAACGTGCCGTCCCACCGGCGCTCCCCCGCCTCGGGGTCGTAGGTGACCTCTGGCGCCGCCCCGAGCTCCACCCGCAGCTCCACCCGTCCCGTCAACAGGGACGCGAGGTCCGGCGCAGGCGCTGCGGCCGTGGTCGTGGCCGTGGTCGTGGTCGTGGACGTGGCCGTGGCCGTGCCGTGCATCGCCAGCCGTTCCGCGCTCGCAAACGCAGGCCGCGCGTCCAGCACATACACACTGCGCCCATGCGTCCCGATCACCAAGGCCTTCGCGTCATTTTGGAAGGCCAAATCATGCACAGCCACCCTCGGCAGCGACCGACTGGCCACGAAAGCCGTGCGCCCACCGTCCACCGAGCCATACAAGCCATGGTCCGTCCCGACGAACAGCCAGCCTTCCGCCCCCTCGGTTTTCGGTTGCGCCAGGGCATTGACCGGCTCCGGCGGGAGCTCCCCGAACAGCCGTTCCCAGCTCCGCCCATCGTCGTCCGTCTGGAAGACATACGCTTCGAAGTGGTCCAGCCGGTAGCCGTTCATGGCGACGTACAAGCGATTCCGGTGGTGGGCACTCCACAGAACCTCGGTGACCCAAAGCGTCCGGTCCGGCGGAGCCTGGGGCAGGGGAGAGGCACATTCCACCCACGTGTACCCCCCGTCCCGGCTGACATGGATCCGCCCATCGTCCGTTCCCACCGCACACTGCCCGAAGCGCAGCGGACTCTCGTGGAACGTCGAAATCGTCCCGAACGGAACATTCCCGGCGCGCCCGCCCCGCGTGAGATCTGGGGAAATGGTTTCCCAGGTTTGGCCTTGGTCCAAGGAACGATGGACTTTGTTGGAGCACAGGTACAAAATGTCCGGCTGGTGGGGCGACAAAGCCACCGGGGTCTGCCAGTTCCAGCGCAAAGGCGGCTCGCCCAGCGCATGCATGGGCCGCAGCGATAGCGCCTCCCCGCTCGCGAGGTCCTGCACCTGGTAGTTCCCGAACTGGTAACCCGTGATGACCACGTCCGGGTTGCGGGGGTCCACCTCGACCTGCATCCCGTCCCCCCCGCCGAGTTCCTCCCAACCGTACCGACCCGTCGCCACCCACTCCGGATCGGGCGCATGGTCAGATGGCCCCACCCAGGTTCCGTTGTCCTGAAAGCCCGCGTAGATGTGGAACGGGGACCGCTGGTCGGTTTCGATGGCGTAGCACTGACCCACGGCCGGGCTGTTGCACTTGATCCAATGTGCCCCCCGGTCCCAGGAGATGTTGATGCCGCCGTCGTTGCCGGAGATGATGTGGTGGGGATCGGCCGGATTGAGGTACAGCGCATGGTGGTCGACGTGGACGTGGCCCGCAGCCAGGGCGGTCCAGGTAGCCCCTCCGTCTCCGGAGGTCAGCAAGGGCACCCCACCGATGTAGAGCCGCTCGGGGTCGATGGGGTCCACGCGCAACAGGCCGAAGTAGTATCCGTAGGTGCTGTAGCAAGGTTCCAGCAACCCCTCGTGGGTCTGGACCCAGCGCCCGCCGCCTTCGCCCGGGCCTCGTTCACCCTCCCGACCCGCCTCGCCCTCCCGACGCGCAGCGTCCTCCCGACCCGCCTCGCCCTCCCGACCCGCCTCGCCCTCCCGACCCGCCTCGCCCTCCCGACCCGCGTCTCCATCTCTTATCTCATTTCTCTCATCTCCGCGCACAGCGCTATCTCGGCGCGCAGCGCCATCTCCGCGCGCAGCCTCCCATCTCCAAACCGTCGCGCCCATGGTCTTCTCCTCCGCCTCTCGCTCCCTCGCTGCGGCATCCGCCCCGTACCCATAGAGGTAGCCGTGCAAGTCCGCCGGCCGCGCCTTGCCCTCGGCCACCCGCTGTCGGACCACCGCCACCGAGAGGCTGTCGGGGAAGCCATTGTCGGTGAGGTAGCGGCCGAGGCGGGCCGAGTCCAGGGCGGACCAATCCGTTGCCGACATCGTCAGGAAGTCCCGGGGTTGGAGGGCGGGGACGGAGTCTGCCGGGAGGGCCAGGTCTGCCGGTTTCGCAGGGCGGGGCCGGTGGTCGTCCAGCAGGGCGTACAACGTCCCGGACCCGGCGTGAAACGCCAGCCCCACCCGCCCCACCTCGCCCTGCTGGCTGTCTGGGAACCCCCACTCGGGCGACGAAATCCGGTTCCAAGAGATGCCCCCGTCCCCGCTCTCCCAGATGCCCGAACCCGCACCCGTTCCCCGGAAGTCCCATGCGCGGCGCGTCCGATCCCACATCGCGGCATACAGGTGGTCCGGATCAGTGGGGTCCACCACCAAATCCACTGCCCCCGTGGTCGGCGTGGGACCCGCCAGCTGCCGCGTCCAGGTGGCCCCTGCGTCGCGGGTTTGGTATACCCCTCCGACGGCACCATTGGGCGTGTACAGGGGCCCCAACACCGCGACCCACGCCACATCCGGCTGCGTGGGATGCAGCACGATACGCCCCACGTGATGCGCCCCCTCCAGCCCCGCGTGGCGCCAGTTGCGCCCCCCGTCGTCGCTCACGAAAATCCCCGTGCCCGCATACGAACTGCGGCTGCTGTTCACCTCCCCCGTCCCCACCCAGATCCGCCGGGGCATCCCCGCCCCGAGCGAACCCCCCACGCCGGGCCTGAGCACCTCCGTCCAGTCCACCGCCACCGCCCCAATCGTCATCGCCGACTCCCGGTCGAAACAAGGCGTGAACGACGTCCCGTGGTTGCGCGTGTGCCAAAGCCCGCCCGACGCGTACGCCACGTAAAATTCAGCGCCCGTTCCCGGCTTGACGGCCAAATCCACCACCCGCCCCCCCATCACAGTCGGCCCCACATTCCGCAATTCCCACCCATCCGACCAACTCGCCCCCGCCAACTGATTGACCACCGAGTCCCTTTCCAACATGCGTTCTGGCGAGGTAGGCACCAGACCGGGCCACCGTCCCCGGCGCACCCCCACCTCCTGACCCCAAGCCACTGCCCCCCATCCCGCCCACAGCATCACGTATGCAGTCCAAATCCGTGCTCCGTTTCTCATGGGTTCCTCAGTTTTTCATTTGCCCGGTGCCGCTCGCTGTCCCGGTGGGTCTTCTTTTCGACATTGCGCCGCAGGGCCTCGGTGAGGTCGACTTCGGTTTGGTTTGCCAATGCGAAGACGACCCAAAGCACGTCCGCCAGCTCATCCCCCAGATCCATGGCGGCATCCGAAGGCTTTTCGCTTTGGTCTCCATAACGCCGGGCCATGATCCGCGCCACCTCACCCACCTCCTCCGTCAGGATGGCACAATTCGTCAGTGGAGAAAAGTACCGCACCCCGACGGTCCGAATCCACTCGTCCACAAGCTGTTGCGCCTCACGAAGGGTGATTTCCCCACCTCCCTGTTCCGCCGCCACTCCGCCCCCCGCCGCTCCGCCCCCACCATTTCGTATCTCATATTTCTCATCGCCGCGCGCCGCGCCATCACCTCTCTCATATCTCTTATCTCGGCGCGCAGCGCCCCCCTCACTTTCTGTTGTCATTCGCGGTTCTTTGAGTCCATGAAAATGGTCACCGGGCCATCGTTGAGCAGCTCCACTTGCATGTCAGCTCCGAAAATGCCTGCTTCGATGGGGGTTGTGGTTTGCAAGGCCAAATCCAACAAAAACTGTTCATACAATTCCGTGGCTTGCTCCGGCCGGGCGGCCCGGATGAAGCTCGGACGGTTCCCTTTTTTGTAAGAGGCATGTAAGGTGAATTGGCTGACCACCAACACCCGGCCTTCCACCTCAGCGAGATTGGCGTTCATTTTGCCTTCTCTGTCTGAGAAGACACGCAGCCCCGCGATTTTGCCGGCGAGCCAGGTGCTGTCCTCCGGTCCATCGGCGCCCTCGATGCCCAACAGGACCAGCAACCCCCGGTCGATGGCCCCGACTGTCTCACCTGCCACCCGAACCCGGGCCCAGGCCACCCGTTGAATCAAGGCGCGCATGATGCGAAAATAGGAACCACCCTCCGCCAGCGCACAAAAAAAGGGCCGTCTCCGAAGAAACGGCCCTTCCCGCGGCCCAGCAGGCCGCCCCAGATTACTTGCGCAAGACCTCGATGAGCTTGTCGCAGTCGGCGAGGATGTCGTCGGTGAGTACCTCGTAGTCCCGCTGTCCCATGGTTACCACCCGCACGGGGTAGGTCAAGTCCACCGTGGTAGCAGGGTCGTGGTCCAACCCCACGATTCCACCTGTATCCGCAGTCCAGAAGTAGGCCCAGCCGGTGATGGGGGTCCAGGCGCTAGGAATCTGGTTCCAGTAGCCATACTCGTCCTGCACGTACACCAGCACAACGCCCTCGTTGAAGACGGCTTCGGTGATGTTCGGCGCAGCGAATTCGACATAGGCCGCCTGCCAATCGCCCGGTGCAACCGAGGTTTCGTAGATCGCAAACGACGCGCCTTCACCCGCAGGACCGGCAGGACCGGTGGCTCCAGCAGGACCGGCAGGACCGGCAGGACCCTGGGGGCCTTCCTTGGCACAAGACGCAAACAACAGGGCGGTAGCGCCCAACAACACAAACGCCCAAGACTGGGACACTTTCATGGTGTAATGGTTTGAATGGGTTTTGAAGAAAAAATCGTTGGCAATATACACACCATCTGCTGCGTTCTGCGTGCCGGGGGGCCGGGTGGAAAGTGTAATTTTGGCCTGAAACATCGGACGGAGATTTCCGACAGAACCTTTGAGCATGCAAGCATCTACTGCCCCCGCCACGCTGGAACAGGCGGTCCACATGGGCCTCCGTCCGGAGGAGTTTGAATCGTTGACGGGGCTGCTGGGCCGGGCGCCCAACTTCACGGAGATGTGCATCTACAGCGTCATGTGGAGCGAGCATTGTTCGTACAAGAACTCCATTCGGTGGCTCAAAACGTTGCCCAAGGACGGCCCGCACATGCTGGTGAAGGCCGGCGAAGAAAATGCGGGCATCGTGGACATCGGAGACGGCTGGGGCTGCGCTTTCAAGATCGAGAGCCACAACCATCCCTCGGCGCTCGAGCCTTACCAAGGTGCGGCAACCGGGGTCGGGGGCATCAACCGCGACATCTTCACCATGGGGGCTCGCCCGGTGGCTCAACTGAACAGCTTGCGCTTCGGGTCCTTGGAGCATGACCGCACCCGGTGGTTGCTTGGCGGGGTCGTGAAGGGCATCGGGGACTACGGAAACGCCTTCGGCATCCCGGTCGTCGGGGGCGAGGTGTATTTCGATGACTGCTACCTCGAGAATCCGCTGGTGAATGCGATGTCGGTGGGATTGTTGCGAACCGACCGCATCATCTCGGCCAAGGCCCAAGGGCCTGGGAATCCGGTGTATATCGTGGGTTCGGCCACGGGGAAGGACGGCATCCAAGGCGCTTCGTTCGCCTCCCGGGACATGACCGCTGAGAGCGCTTCGGACCTGCCCGCCGTGCAGGTGGGCGACCCTTTCCAGGAGAAGTTGCTGCTGGAGGCCACCTTGGAGCTCGCAGCCACCGATGCCGTGGTGGGCATGCAGGACATGGGGGCAGCAGGCATCACTTGCTCGACCTCCGAAATGTCGGCCGGCGGCGGGGTGGGGATGGAGATTCACCTGGACCGGGTCCCGTTGCGCCAGTCGGGCATGGAGCCCTTTGAAATCCTGTTGAGCGAGTCGCAGGAGCGCATGCTCGTGGTGGTTCGGAAGGGCCAGGAGGCAGTGGTGGAAGCCATTTTTGCCAAATGGGACCTCCACGCGGTTGCCATCGGAACGGTTACCGAGGGACCGATGCTCCGCTACTTCATGGACGGCACGTTGGTGGCTGAAGTTCCAGCAGAGACGCTGGTGTTGGGAGGTGGGGCACCGGTGTATGAGCGGGAGTACCGCGAGCCGGACTGGTTTGCGGGGCAGGCCCAGTGGACGGCAGACGACATCCCCGTCCCCAGCTTGGAGGAGGCGGTAGACCTGGCAGAGGCGCTCATCCAGTCGCCCAACATTGCCTCCAAGCGTTGGATCTACGAACAGTACGATGGAACCGTGGGGACTGTGAATTGCACCACCAACCGCCCCGCGGATGCTGGGGTGGTTCGGGTTCGGGGAACGAACAAGGCGCTGGCCCTGACGGTCGATTGCAATGCGCGTTACGTGGAGGCAGATCCGTTCCAAGGCGCCGCCATCGCGGTGGCAGAGGCCGCCCGAAACATCAGTTGCACCGGAGCTGTGCCGTCCGCCATCACGAACTGCCTCAACTTCGGGAACCCCTACAACCCGGAGGTTTACTGGCAGTTCGTTCGGGCCATCGAGGGCATGGGGGCGGCCTGTCGGGCGCTTGGCACGCCAGTCACGGGTGGAAACGTGAGTTTTTACAACCAGTCCACCCTGTCGGATGGGAGTTCGAAAGCCGTGTTCCCCACGCCGACCATCGGGATGGTGGGGGTCATGGCCGACTTGAAGCACCAGATGTCGCTGGACTTCAAGGAAAAAGGGGAGTTGATTTTCCTGTTGGGCGATGTAAAACCCTGCATCGCATCTTCGGAATACCTGGTGCGGATGCACGGGGTGAAGCGTTCGCCGGCGCCGCACTTCG
Source organism: uncultured Comamonadaceae bacterium (assembly GCA_964405405.1). GTDB lineage: Bacteria > Bacteroidota > Bacteroidia > Flavobacteriales_D > Sanyastnellaceae > CAMCYM01. The sequence continues at coordinate 18,339 of CAYONT010000017.1, forward strand.
ATTTGGACGCCGAGTTGAAAGTTCAGGCTTGTGTGCGAGAGGCCATCCACCGTTTCACCGTCCAAGCAGTGCACGATGTCTCGGAGGGTGGACTGTTCGTGGCCCTGCTCGAGATGGGCATGCCCCGGGGGCTGGGATTCGACATCGAGACGGACAGCGGCATCCGGCTGGACGCCTTCCTGTTCGGGGAGGGGCAGGGGCGCGTGGTGGTCAGTTGCACCGAGGCGCAGCAGGACATGTTCCTCGATGTGGTGGAAGCCCATGGCGTGCCGGTGGTCCTGTTGGGCCATGTCACAAAAGGGAAGTTGCAGGTGGACGGGGTGGGCTTCGGAACCTGTGAGGACCTGCGCAACACCTATGAGAACGCCATCGCAGAAGAGATGGAGGCATGAAAAAGAAACTCGTCGAATCCGTGGAGTCGGTGGATTGGGCCGGCTGGTGGGAATACGTGCGTACCCCCGATTTCCGCAAGGTGCTGACCCGGGTGGGGGGGCTGTGGGTGCTCTTCTTGGGCGTCACATGGTTGACCCTTCGGCTGTACAGCCGGCACGGGGCGGGCCTGGAGGTTCCCCAGGTCACGGGCATGGATTTTGAGGAAGCCCGGGAGCTTTTGGAGGGTTTGGGCTTCGAAACCATCCACATCGATAGCATTTACAGCGCGAAGGCGGTTCCTTTTCAGGTTGTAGACCAAATCCCCCTCGAAGGCAGCGTCATCAAGCAGAACCGCCGAATCTACCTCACGACGTATCGGGCCACGCCGCCCAGTGAAGACCTGGGGGTGGAGGAAGGGATGGACTCCCGGGTTGCCCGCATCACGCTGGAAAACAAGGGGTTCGAGATTTCTGAGCGGTACGAAGCGAACATCCCGTTGGCGGACAAGGTGGTCCGTGTGGAGAGCGCTCGGGGCAAGGTATTGGGCCCCCGCTCCCAACTTCCGCGTGGCGCCAAGGTAACGTTGGTCATCGGACGCATGGGGAGCGATGCGGGACTGGTCCCCGATGTCTTGGGGCTGACGCTGGACTCGGCACGGGCGGTGCTGGGCCGAAGCCAGTTCGCAGTGGGCCTGGCTTCGTTCCGCGGCTGCGGCTCGGGTGCAGATTCGACTTCGGCCGTGGTGGTGTCACAGGTTCCGCCTGCAGACGGAATGAAGGTGCCGATGGGTACAGAGATCGACTTGGATTTTCAATGTGGCGGGGCGATTCCGGCCGTTCAAGGCAACCTGCCATGAGGTTTGTCCGTTTCCAACTTCTAAATACGTTGTCGCGATGAGGGAAGCCTGTGCAAAGTTGTGGAGGGGCCGGGGTTTGCGCCGGGCCTTGTGGGGGTTGATGGTCCTGGGAGCGGGCGCCGGAGTGGCCCGGGCGCAGGGAGGGGCCGTGGGCGGGGGCGGGTCTGGGGCCGTGGGAGGGGAGGAGGAACGGGATTTGCTCATCGTCCCGGTGGGGCCAGGTCGGGCGGAGTCGGGTCGGGCGGGGTCGGGTGGTTCGGGCGCCCGAGGGGGAGGGCTCATTGCGTTGCCGTTTTTCGATGACTTCTCCACGCCGTCGTTTGCGGATGCCCCGGATGAGATCCCGGAGGCGCTCTTGCGGTGGGAGGCAGGGAGTGCCCGGATCACCCAGACCTATGCCCTGATGCCTCCCACCATCGGGGTGGCGACCCTGGAGGGGCTGGACCGAACAGGGTATCCGTACAGCTTCAACGGGGCGAACCCATCGGGCTGGTGCGACACCCTGACCTCCCTGCCCATCAACCTCGGGGGCTACACAGCGGAGTCCGGGGTGCACCTGGTCTTTCATTACCAAGGAGGGGGGCGCGGCAATGCCCCCGATGTCGGTGAGGACGAACTGGTGTTGGAGTTCAAGACCACCGGGGGGGGCGGGGAAACGTTGTGGACGGAGGTTTGGTCTACGACCGAGCGCTCGACCACGGAGTTCACCCGCGCCATTGTGCCCGTTGCAGACCAAATCCATCTCCAACCGGGCTTCCAGTTCCGGTTCCGGAACTACGGTGCCCTCTCCGGGAACGTGGACATGTGGCACATCGACTATGTTTTCCTTGACGACAACATCGATCCCGCCACGTTTGAGGTCCTGAGCGAGGTGGCTTTCGTGGAGCCGGAGTACACCTTTTTGCGTCAGTTTTCCCGCATGCCTTGGACGCACTTCATCGGCAATCCGGGACTGCACATGCTGGACAGCACCACCACACTGCACCGGAATTTGAGTGGGACCCAAGCGGACAACGTCATCGGAGGCTACCGGGTCGCTTACCAGGGCGACATCGAAACCTACACGAACACGTTTGCGAACACCTTTGTCGCACCTTATGAAGTCTTCAACACAGGGTATTATGTGAACGCCGCCCCCAACAACTTCGTTTTTGACGAAAGCGTGAACGACACCTGCGCCACGTTCGAGGTCTCCCTGTGGGAGAGTTCCATCGGGTTGCTCCACACGGAAAAGGTGGGGGTGATTGACAACGACAGCATCCGCTTTGACCAGGTGTTTGTGAACGATTATGCGTACGATGATGGTTCTGCAGAGAAGGCGTACGCGTTGACAGCTGCGGGCGGTAAGGTGGCTTTGCGCTACCAGTTGGCGGAGGCGGATACGTTGCTGGGTTTGGCCATCCACTTCACGCCGTATTACACCAACGCCGCGCAGGAGACGTTTTTGCTGCGCGCTTGGGCGGATGAGGCGGGGATTCCGGGGGCAGAGTTGGGCGAGAATTATTACCTGCATTCGCCCCTCTACTTCACGGCTGGACACGATGTGTTCGCTTTCTACCCGTTCGATGCGCCGATTCCGGTGGAAGGGGTGATTCATGTGGGTTTGGTCCAAACCGGCAACACCATGCTCAACTTCGGGCTGGACAAGAATTCTTCAGCAAACATCGGAAAGCTCCGGTACCAGTTGGGGTTGGGGGGCGAGTGGCTGGCATCGGGCATTGAGGGAACGGTCATGATCCGGCCGGTGTTGCGGGCGGGCAAGCAGGAGGTTTGGACCGGGGTTGTCGAGGCGGGGGACGGGGAACTGGGCGAGGGGTTGCGGGTATTCCCGAACCCGACCACCGGGCTGCTCCAGGTCCAGATGGTGCAGGCCGGAAGCTGGGTGGTATGTGACCTCACCGGCAAGGTGTGTGCCCGGGGGTGGGCAGCGACGGGAAATTGGACGCTGGACGCTTCGGAATGGTCCCCAGGAATGTACGTCCTGCGCACGGACACAGGTGCGACGGTTCGATGGATGCTGAATTGATTGCATCCGGGGACGAAGGTGGTCCCGAGGGAGAGGAACTGTTCGAGCACCACCGGCTGGTGGCGGACCGGGGGCAGGCGCCCCTGCGGGTGGACAAGTTCCTGAACAACTTGGTGGCGCACATCTCCCGGACGAAGTTGCAGATATCAGCCCGCGCAGGGTACGTCCGGATCAATGGCATCCCGGTCAAACCCAACGCCCGGGTGAAGGCAGGGGACGTGGTGACCATCGAGTTGCCCCAACCGGTTCAGCACTTCGAGCTGGTTCCGGAGGAAATGGACCTGAACATCCTGTTCGAAGACGAGCACCTCTTGGTCCTGGACAAGCCTGCGGGCTTGGTGGTGCACCCCGGCAACGGCAACTACACGGGAACCCTGGTCCATGGCGTGGCGTGGCATCTCCTGCATGCCGCCCCCGGGTTGAATTTGGCGGACCTGGGTGGGGGAGGGGAGGTGCCGCGTCCCGGTTTGATTCACCGTTTGGACAAGGACACAACCGGGGTCATGGTGCTAGGCAAAACCGAGCAAGCCATGACGGACCTCAGCCTGCAGTTTTTCGAGCGGACGGTCGAACGCAGGTACGTGGCGCTCGCGTGGGGCGACCTCGAGCGCGACGGCACGGTCACAGGGCACATCGGTCGAAGCCGGCGGGACCGGAAGCTCCAACAGGTCTTCCCAGACGGGGACGAGGGCAAGCACGCCGTGACCCACTACCGGATCCTCGAGCGGCTGGGCCCTGTGACCTGGATCGAATGCAAGTTGGAAACGGGCCGAACCCACCAAATCAGGGTCCACCTCAAGCACATCGGTCATCCGCTCTTCGGCGACGCGGCCTACGGCGGTGCCACCGCGGTCAAAGGCACCCCCAGCGGCCGCTACACCGCCTTCCTCCAACGGTGCTTCGAACGCCTCCCTCGACAGGCCCTCCACGCCCGCTCCCTCGCCTTCCGCCACCCCGCCACCGGCGCGTGGCTGGCCTTCGAGTCCCCCCTCCCAGAGGACCTGACCGCCACCCTCGCCGCTTGGCGCGATTACCTGTCTACCTGACGACGCGCCGACCCCAACCTATTTACTACCAAGGAAAAAGCCACCCCATCGCTGAAGTGGCTTTTTCTGAAAGGACCAGTTGTGTGCTTGTTCGGAGGCCTTAGCCACGTGCAACATACAAGGCTATTTTACACAAATGGTTGGTTTTTGTTAAAATCCATCCACAACCCGACCGCGAGTTTTCAACACCCGCGCAACGGTGATTTCGATGGTGCCATAACCATCGTTGGAATTCGGATTGCCGCGGTAGGTTCCCGCCTCGCTGAACTGGAAATTCGATACAGACAAGTTGGTGCCGAATTCTGCGTTCACCGCCTCCACCACATCCGGGTGGGCTTGTGAACTCAGTGCACGCGCCAGAGGATCCAATTGATCCGGGTTTGCGTAGACGCCGGAGATGTCGTCCAGGTAATCAGTGAACGTCGTCCGCCAGGTAGCTTCAATGCCCAACTTCCAGCGGTGTCCGAAGTCAAAGGCTGCGCGCACGCCCACGGGCAGGGCAACGATCAGCGAGCCGTAGCTTTCTACTTGGCCTTCCGTGCGCAGAGGCCGCAGGTCATGCCATTCCCCGCCCCATTGGTTGAGTGGGTCGTACAACACCCGCGCTTGGGGATTGTGCAACACCCCAGCTACCCCTGCGTACAGGGCCATCTCCAGTCCGATGCGATGGCGCTGACGGGGCGTCTCCCGAACCACACGACCCTTGTCCAGGAACGTCCAATCTGCCCGCAGGCCGGTTTCAAACATCTGGTTCCGGAAGTGAAGGTTGCGGGCTCGCCGGGCAGGATCACCCGACTGTGCGTCATCTTGCCGGATCTGCACGAAGTTCAAATCGGCCTGCAAACTGATTCGATTGGCCACCTCCCACCGGACGAAGGTCCCAAGGGTCGGCGAAGACTGGGCGACTTGTACGTCCATCAGGAAAGGCCGCGGCTCTCCATTCCCCCCAATTTCTCCGATGTAGTTGGCAGCGCCTGCCCGAAAACCCAAATCAAATTGCTTTTGCGCGAGGCCACTGTAGGCCAAACAAAAAAGACCCAAAAAGGGGACCAGTTGCTTCATGCGAATCATACGGCCAATTTCGCATCAGGGTTGCGCGCAAATGGCCAGTAATTCTTCGGATCTCAACAACTTATCCCCAGCGTTTTTAACAACTTATGAACCTCTCAAGCCTTGGATTGGGCTACCAACCAGGCGTCGAGTTGCTCCTGGGCTTGGCTCCAAGCCTCCATGGATTGTTGCAGTTTCCCCTCGACTTCCGCATAATCGTAGGTGAGGCGCGTCACCCTGGTCCTGTCGTCTGGTGGTGCTGTGGCCAATAGGTTCGCCAGCTCGGCGAGCTGAACCTCGAGCGCAGCAATCCGCTCCTCGCATTGTCTTACTTGGTTCTGCAGGCGGCGCTGCTCTTTCTCCTGGGCTTTGCGTTCCGCCGCAGTGGGTGGTGCGGTTGCTACTGGAGCCGCCGCCGCCGCAGTTGTTGTGGGCGTCGGTATTTTCTGACCCTTGGCATCCCCTCCCACATGGGCGGGTTTGCCTGCTTCGTAGGCCCGGATGCTGGAAGCATGTTTCTCGTGCAAGAACTGTTGGATGTCGCCGATATACTGCTTGAGGCCCCGCGGGGTGACTTCGTAGACGAGCTCAGTCATGCCGCTGAGGAAGTCCCGGTCGTGAGAGACCACGATCAAGGTACCGTCGTAGTTGCGCAGGGCCTCCTTGAGTACTTCCTTGGACCGAATGTCCAAGTGGTTCGTCGGTTCGTCCAGAATCAAAAGGTTGTAGGGGTGCAACAAAAGTTTGCACATGGCCAGCCGGGCTTTTTCTCCACCGCTGAGCACCTTGACTTTCTTGTCCACATCCTCACCCGAGAACAGGAAGGATCCGAGCAGGGCCCGCAGGTTGCGACGGATGTCGCCCACGGCTACTTCATCCAACGTCTCCAGTACCGTGAGGTCGCCATTCAGCTCTTCTGCTTGGTTCTGAGCATAATAACCGATGTCGACGTTGTGTCCGATGCTGAAGGTCCCCGCCGCTGACTCCAACCCCAGGATGATGCGGGTCAGCGTCGTCTTGCCAGCCCCGTTCTTTCCCACCAGCGCCACCTTTTGCTGCCGGGCCAGAATCCACTCCACATCGCGAAAAACTTGGAGATCGCCGAAGGATTTGGCCAAACCAGCCGCCTCCAACACCACTTTGCCCGACCGGGAAGCCGGCGGGAACCGGAACCGAATGGAAGCCTTGTCGGCTGCATCCACTTCGATGCGGTCCAGTTTGTCCAACTTCTTGATCAAGGACTGTGCAAAGGCCGCCTTGTTCTTCTTCGCCCGGAACTTGTTGATGAGTTCCTCGGTGTCCTCGATGTACTTCTGCTGGTTCTTGACGGCTTGCTCCTGGCGGATGCGTTCTTCCTCACGCCAAACCTGGTACGCAGTATACGAAGCCTTGTAGTCGAACAACTTGTTCGCCGTGATCTCGATGGTGCGGGTGGTCAAAGCATCGAGGAAGGCTCGGTCGTGGGAGATGAGGATGATGGCACTCGGGCTCTGCAACAGGAAGTTCTCCAGCCACTGAATGCTCTCGATGTCGAGGTGGTTCGTGGGCTCGTCCAGCAACAACAGGTCGGGGTTCTGGAGCAGCAACTTCGCGAGCTCCACGCGCATTTTCCATCCCCCGCTGAATTCGTGCATCCGCCGGTTCATGTCCTCTGCCTCGAACCCAAGTCCCTGTAGAATGCGCTGCACCTGTTCCTCCATCGTCGACCCGCCCAACAGGTCTAGCCGCTCGTTCGCCTCGGTCAACTCATCGATGAGCCGGGCATAAGCCACCGACTCGTAGTCCGAACGTCGTCCCAGCTCCTCCGAAATCTCCATCACCCTGGCTTCGAGACCGTGCAGTTCCGCAAAGGCGCTCGAGGCCTCCTCCAGGATGGTGCGGTTTTCGTTGTGCTCCATCTCCTGGGGCAGGTAACCGATGCGGTAATCCTTGGGGGTGCTCACGCTTCCCTCGCTGGGCTTCTGGTGCCCCGAGATGATGCGCAACAACGTGGACTTACCGGCCCCGTTGCGCCCCACCAACCCAAGACGTTCCCGCTTGCCCACAAACAGGTCCAGTTGTTCAAACAAGGTGCGTTGGCCCAAGTGAACGGCCAACTGTGAGATGTTCAGCATTACAAAAAATCGGCTGCAAAGGTCGCTCAGAATGCGACATAAAAAAAGGGAAACCCAGCGGCTTCCCTTTTCTCAGGCATTTCCAGTCTGGCAATCAGTAATGCCACAAATCGTGTTCCAATTCAAACAGCTCGTTCTTGATGCGTTGGCTCTCTGCCAATGCATCCATTCCACGGGCGTAGCTCTGAATCTTCCGGTCATAAACGTTCGACTCTTTGATCACAAAGCTGCTGAAGAATCGCTTCTGGAAAATGTCCTCGAAAGTGCGGCGCTGTGCATCGTTGTAGATGTTGAACACCTCAGCATTTGCAAAAACGTAGCGACACTCTGGATAGTAAAGCCAGAACAAGGTTTGGAATCCAGTGCTTTCACCATCATCGTCGAAGCGCTCCACTTGGGGTGCAATGCCGATGATTCGAACATATCGCTCGCTTCGTTGACGGTCATAAATCCAATCCTCCTTGATGAGGTAGCGCACAATCGACTGGGATTCGATTTGGGTACGCACCGGCATGTCACCAATCTTTTCACTCGAATTCAGGTCAAACTGCGACACCATCACCGTAGGATTCAACAAGGAATCCACTTGGCTCGGGGAGAAAGGATATCGAAACTCATCGTCATCGCCCGTGGGGCCGGTTCCGTAAGCCACCAATGAACCCTCCACCAGCAGGGCATGCTTGATGACATCAAACAAGCTCTTGCGGTCTTGGATGGGGCTCAAGGGGTAGTAGAACTGGTGGTTGAGCTTTTCCCGCAAATCCATTTGTTGCCAAATCCGCTTCGTGTACATCAAGTCCGCTTCCCGGAGGGGCGGATAGGGGATGACACGCTTGGTGATGTTGGTTTCTTTCACGTACGCACCATCGAGTACGTTTGACTCCTGGGCGTTCAAGAATCCGACACAGGCCACGATCCATGCCAGTGCCAGGAGATTGCGGGAAATGCGGGTGATGTTCATGGCGTTCGAGATTAGCTCACTTTGAGTTTAATGGGGGCCAATTGGCGCTCAGAGCCATCGGGCATCTTCACAGTGATTTCATCGATGTAAATCGTGCTTCCGCGAGATGCTCGTTCCAACATGGCTTTTTGATCACTCGTCAAGGCATTGCTGCTGGACTTGTTTTCTACCAAATTGCCTTCACGAGACAAGGAAATGTTGAAGCTTTTCACCAATACTTGGAGGTCGAAGTCGAAGCCTTCCATTCGGGCGCTCACCCCCGGGGCTCCCAACAAGGTTGCCTTGTCGATGGTGCGGTCCGATGGCGTTTTGCCAGCGAAAACAGGCACCGGATCGGGAATCCGCTTCACCCGGAACGGCTTGGCGGGCATGGACTTCTTGGAGCCGTCAGGCAACGTGGCAGTTACCGTGATGTCGCACGTGGCAGCATTTCCTGGACGGACGATGAAGGTACCATCGGGCTGCTTCTCCAACCGGTGGTCTCCACTGACGGTAGCCGTGATTTTGTCAGAAGGCACGCCTGGAACCGAAATCTCCACAGGGTTGGGGAGACCGCGGTAGAACACGTTCATCTTGGTCGGAGAAACCACCAATGCAGGTTCTGCAATCGTGAAGGTCGGGGTGGTGAAGTAATAAGGTTCCACGGAGCCATCTGGCCCCTGGAAGTTGATTACCCCACGGTAGGCGGTTTCCCCCAAGGCCATGCCGGACGTCGACAAGCGCAACTTGCCCAATTTGTCACTTCCAATGGGCAGCGGACGCAATCCACTGGTGTTGGGTTTCGATTGATCGTCTGGCTCGACCTTCCGGCTGTTGTCCACGTAAATCGAAGGGGGGTTCGTACGGTCAAAAGCAGCCAACAACACATCCGCCCGGATGCTATCTCCTCGGAGGATGTAGCTAGATTGAGGTACAACCAATGGCATCAACGCTGTGAACTTGTAGCTCTTGGCATCCACGCCACCCAACAACCAGTCGGTGATGTCGTCTTGAACGTCTTGAACGTCCAATGCAATCTTGGTCAACAACGGCATCACAGCGGCCAAGGGCACGTCATAGAAATTCGCTGCCTCCCACGTGACCTCCACACCATTTTCTATCTCATTGGGGAACTTGAAGGCTTCGTCCAACTGGTTTTTCAGGTGGTCTGGTAGCACGCGCTCGTTGCCTTCGCTGTCCTTGAATTGAATGGACTTCAAGTAATCCCGATAGGCCTCTAACCGCTTGCGCAATTCATGGGCCGACCATTCATCCTCCTTGGGCTTCTGGGGCTCAGAGCCGATGAGGAAGGTGGTCAGGGCTTGGTACTCATCCTTCTTTTCAATGTGCACCAGGTTCAAGGTGGTGTCGCGACCTGCTGCATCCTTGCCGATGTACTTGCTGAAACCTGAGCCCTCTTGTTCGAGGTAGTCACCGTTGGATGCAGACATGGAGCGGGCCTTCAGCTGGAGCACATAAGACACCAATTCTTCAGCCCGGGACTTGACCTCCTTTGCTTGGTTGTAGAATGGACCGACCTTCTCCTTGTTTTGCTCGTACTTCATTTCCAGTTCGCTGAAGGTCTCCAGGGCGATGCCTCCCATGGTTTCCTGCGTCTTGCGCAAACTGTTCTCAACCTTCACAAATCCATTGAGTACCTCTTTGGAGATGTTCAAGGCGAGCAGGGCCGTCAGAACGAGATACATCATCCCGATCATCTTCTGCCTGGGTGTTTCTTTGCCTCCTGCCATCGTTTCCGAATTCTATGGGACGTGGTGGCTTCAGATCAACCGCGGTTGCCCATGGCCTGCAGCATGTTCGCGTAGACCGTGTTCAACGAAGAAAGGTTCTTAGAAAGCTCAGCAATGTTCTGCTTGTAGAGCTTGGTGTCTTCTACTGAATCGCTCAAGTTTTTCACCAACTCACCCATACCAGCATAGAGGGCGCTGTTCGCTTCGAGCTGACGCAATTGGGCACTGTACATTTCGTTCAGGGCGCTCAGGTTGTCCGTCATCTTCTGCATGTGGGTGCCGATGGTGTCACCCATCTGGGCAGAACCAACCAACCCCGTCAAGGAAGCACTCACTTGGGCGTAGGTCTCGGTCAGTTGGTTCACCCGGTTGGAAGCCTGGGTCAAGGATTCGCTGTAATCGATGGTGGCAGCAGATGCATCAGCCACCTTTCCCATCTTGGCCGCTTGGTCTCCCAAATGGCGCATTCCGTCGCCAAGACGCTCCAGCAATTCGGGCTCAATTTTCGCATCCTTCAGCATGTCATCCAGTTGCTCGCTGATGCTGCCCTGCTTTTTCTTGGGAGGTTGGATTCCGGAAGCACCACTGGCCAATTCGGGGTAAACCAAGGTCCAATCTGGCTCTTCGTGCGGCTTTTCAAAGGCTGAGAAGGCAAAAATCAACGCTTCGGTCCCCAAGCCGAGGATGAGCATCTCCGAGGCCCCTTCCCAGTGTTGAATCTTGAACAATGCACCCACGATAACCACCGATGCACCCAAACCGTACATCTTGGCCATCAAGTTTTTCCAGCCCTTGCTTCCTGGTTTCATAACGATTATGCTTTTGGTTTCAATTTCGAATCAGACCGCTGTCATGCGGAGGAGAGAAGAGGCGTTTGCCCCCTTTGGAGGTGTCTTCAATCGAGGGAGGAGTGACCGAGATCAGTTCCAGTCATCGGGATCCCCGGTCTTGCCCCGTCCGAGGTAGGACATGACGCTGCGGAATCCGATGTAGCTCTTAGCGGTATCGCGGTACTCATAGGTACGGGTACCGGTCTGGCAGTAATAGCCGATGTCCTTCCAGGATCCGCCACGAATGACTTGGCGGTGCAGGGATGGCGCGTCATCCACCGTAGCGTGGTAGACGTATTCCGGACTCATATCGTGGGAGAACTCATAGACCGTTTCGTCGAAAGACGTGTTGGTCCATTCTGCAACGTTGCCGGCCATGTTGTAAAGTCCATAGTCGTTGGGGATGTAGCTCTCCACGGGAACCGTGTAGCTTCCGCCGTCCTCGACATAGTCACCACGCATGGGCTTGAAGTTGGCCAGCGGACAACCTTCCCGGTTCCTCATGTAGGGACCTCCCCAAGGGTAGGGGCTCAAATCCAATCCACCTCGTGCAGCGAACTCCCACTCGGCTTCCGAGGGCAGGCGGAACTTTTGGATGAAGGTCTCGCCCTGACTTGTGCGCCATTCGTTCATGATTTGGGTGCGCCACGCATTGAAGGCCTTTGCTTGGCTCCAAGTCACGCCCACGACTGGATAGTCATCATAAGCCGGGTGCCAGAAGTACGCTTCTGTATTGGGCTCATTGTACCCGTAAGTGAAGTCGCGCACCCACACCAAGGTGTCTGGGTAGACGTTGATGGTCTCCTCGATAACGAACTGCGAGCGGTCGCTGTGTCCTTTGATGGAGTGCAGCTGGTTGAGGCTGTTCAATTCTCCGTACTCTTCGTCCCGTTCTGTGGTTGCAGCGGCATCGAAGTTGATCCACCAGTAGCGGTAGTTCAACTTCCGCGTATCCACCTCCATGCGGTTGTAGAAACGGTCTGAACCTTGTAGGAAGTACTCGTCATACAACAGGTCAAAAACATCCTCGTTTTCCCAATCGATTTCGGTCTCCCAGTTCAGGATGTAACCCTTGTCGATGAACCGGTCCAGTTCCCGACCACTGGCATCCTCCGCAATGTAGAACGCCTCCTGATCATCCTCTGCAAGGGTATTCCGGAACAACGAATCCCGAACGTAGTAAACGAATTGACGGTACTCGTTGTTGGATATCTCGTGGATGTCAATGTAGAAGGCAGGGATGGTCACCGTCTTCGAACGGGTGGTCATGGCGAAAGGAACATCCTGGTCGCTGGGCCCCATCGTGTAGGATCCCAAGTGGATGTAATTCATCCCGTATGGATTCACGTCCACCCATTGTTCCCGTGGGTAAACACCAACTAGCTCCCCCTGGGGGCCGCTGTAGCAGCCCGTCAAGGCGACCGCTGCTACCAGAATCAAAAGGATGTTTTTCATGGGGTCTGGCAAGGAATGTTCTGCAGATTCTACGAATTCAAACGTCAAATGGTTCCTTCTTCGTGTGCGCGGCGGCAACAACTCAGAGAAAACGGGGGTTTGAGTGCCGATTGGTGATCGGAATCTGTTGGAACTTGAAGCAATAGCTCAGGAAAATCTCGTGGGAACCAGAAGAATAATTGCGCAATTCAGAAGTCGTCACATCGTAAGAGTAACCCAAACGGAACACTTGCTTGGAGTAGCTGGTCCGCTGCTGGTCCTCCAAAGCGTACTCTATGCCCACCACAGGGGCGACGGCATCCGAAGGTCGCCAGGTCAGTCCACCCCAGATCATCTTGTTCCAAAGCACATTGACGTTGAGGTCCACGATGGTGGCGTTCAGATCCGACTTGGCCAAGACATTGGAGCGCAAAACGAGGTAGTCTCCGTCGATGGGATAATCGTATCCCCCCATCGCATAAAAGTGGCGTGTGGGCTGGATGCTGAGGGAGGCCAATTCCATCTCGGCCAAATGCGTGGCGGACAATCCAGCGTAGAAAGATCCGGGTTTGCGGAGCATGATGCCGAAATCCACATCGTACGCGCTTCCGCTCACCTTTTGGTTGGGGATGGCATTGTCCAGGGTGTAATCGTCAATGGCGATCCACTGGTTCCCGATGGTTTTGTTGAACATGGAGACAGCAATACCGGCCGACAGGATGGCGCCATTGGAGAAAGGCTCCAGGTGATAAGCATAGCCCAACCGCGCCATGTTGTTCGTCTCCTGACCCAAGGCGTCGTTGTAAAAGGAGAGGGCCAAACCGCCCCGCAGCTGCTCCACAAAGGTGTGGGCGTTGAGCAGCGAGGTATTCGGGTCCCGATCGAGGCCGTTCCACTGGTTGCGGTACAACCCGGATACGCAAGTGAGTTCACTGCTGCCCGCAACCGCCGGATTGAAGGAGACCGGCTCCATGAACCATTGCGTGTATTGGGGGTCTTGCTGCGCTAAGGCGCTCCAACCCATCCCGGTCAGGCAGAGAGCAAAGAATGCGATGCGAATCATGCTATAAGATTGAATCACAATGGTTTAACTTGAACGTACCCTCCTTCAAGGTCTGCTAATATAGAGAAATTCACAAACCTGTTATGAAAAGATTGTAAACTTTCTTGGGAAGGGGCGAGGCAACCTTTCCGACTGAACTCCGTCTTCATGGTTTGGACCGGTTGGTTTAGCCTAACTTTTGGAAGACCCGCCACCACCTTTCGGGCAGTTCGCCGCGCATGGCTTCCTCGTAGGTCGCGTAGTCGCAGCTCACCAGCAAGGTGCGGTCCTCCGCCTTTTCTCCGGGTGCCGGGAAGGGGACCTCCATCCACCAGCGGTCGGAGCGCGGGCTTTTGTAGAAAACGACTTCGTGCCGGACATCGGGCAAGTCCACGATGTAGCGGGTGTAGTCTTCTTTGGGACACTTGGGGTAGTCGGAGGGCTGGCTGAAGATGCCGTCAAGGATATGCCAAACCAACTGCGCAGCCAGCATGGCTCCCCGGCCGCGGTCGTCCAAATCCGGGTTGTGCTCGAAGATGCCCACCGCCTTGAGCCGATCGCTCATGCCGGCATAGCGGCCCAGTTGGCAGGCTTGCAGGGCGTCGAGTCCATTGGGGCCGGCTTCGGCGTGGGCAGGATGTTCCGCGGCGCGGACCACGCCGAGGTCGATGGAGACCAGGTCGGCATCGCGCAAGATGGGTTCGAAGGCCGCGGGGTTCGCGTGAACTGCTCCGAGCCGGTGGGCGTCGAACTGCAACTGGGCCATCAGGTCGAGCGTGTCGGGATCGGTCAGGTAGCCCTGGTGTCCCACGTTCACGTAATCGAAGAGGTAGTTGGGCTCGTGGAGGATGATCTCGTTGAGGTAGTTCCGAGCGGTCGTGTTTTCGGGGTCGGCACCGAAGTCGAGGCGGTGGTCCCAGGTAACGAGGTTCACGGGTTGGCCCAAGGTCTCGAGGGCGCGGTAGAGCCCCAGGGTCAGGTCGTGGCCGCCGCCCAGGACGATGGGGATGATGCCCATCTCGATGAGTTCTGAAGCGACGGAGCGGACGGCTGCCAAGGTGTCCGCGGTGGTGACCCCTGGGCGGAGGTCACCGAGGTCGACCGTGGTTTGCCAGTTTCGGTGCGGCGTGAGCCGGTACAGCGCCTCGCGAATCGCTTCGGACCCCGCCGCACACCCCTCGTTGTCCCCACTGCGTCGCCCGTCCTGCACCCCGAAGATGGCCACCCGTGCCCCCTCGAGCTCGGGACGGTGGTCGATGCGGTGTACTTCGACCCGTTCGGCCAACCGTGGCGTCCCCTCGGCGTTGCTGTACCAAGGCATCGGCACCGACGAGAACAAGTCATACAAACCGTTGCTCATGGGCGTCAAAGTTCATCAAAAAACAGTTCCATCCTCCTGCCCGCTCCAAGTGGGGTGAGCCGCTGCCTCAAGACGAGCGCTTGCGCCCCTTGGCTGGGCGTTTTTTTGCCTCCTCGATGAGCTCCTGCGCCCGCTCCCAGGTGATGCCCGCCGGATCCTCCTTTTTCGGAATCGTGGCATTGAGCTTGCCTGCTTTGATGTAGGGACCATAACGTCCATTGAGCACCTTCACCTCGGGATCCTCCTCGAACACCCGGATGAGCGCTTGGGCATCTGCATCCTTTTTCGCTTGAATGACCTCCAGGGCCCGTTCAAACGTAATCGAGTGGGGGTCATCCCCATCCGCAGCCTTGATGGAGTAGAAACCCCCATCGTAGCGGAGGTAGGGGCCGAAGCGGCCGATGGCCGCGGTCACCACCTTGCCTTCCCATTCTCCCAACTGGCGGGGCAGTTTGAACAACTCCAGCGCCTGATCCAGGGTGATGGTCTCGATGCTTTGCGTTTTGAGCAGGGGGGCGAACCGCTTCTCTTCGTCGTCCCGGGCGCCGATTTGGGCCAAGGCCCCGTACCGTCCCAAGCGCGCGATGACTGGCTTTCCCGTGGCGGGGTCCTCGCCGAGGAAACGGTCTCCAATACCCTCCGTGGGTTCCGGCTCTTGGGGCGCATCCACCGCCGCTGCGGCCCCCGTGGGCCGGTTGAACCGCTCGACGCTGCCCTTGAACGGAGCATAGAAGTTCCGCAGCATTTGGCGCCAATCCATGGCTCCCTGCGCAATCACGTCGAACTCCTCCTCCACCCGCGCCGTGAAGTGGAAATCCACGATATCAGGGAAGTTCGCCACCAGGAAGTTGTTCACCACCCGGCCGATGTCCGTTGGGAACAACTTCGCTCGTTCTGCCCCCGTGTTTTCCGACTCGACCCGCGTGCGGACCGTTCCGTCCTGCAGTTCCACCACGCGGTATTTGCGTTCCGTCCCATCGAGGTCCTTTTTCACCACGTACTCCCGTTTCTGGACCGTGGAGATGGTCGGTGCATACGTGGACGGCCGGCCGATGCCGAGTTCCTCCAGGCGCTTGACCAAACTGGCTTCCGTATACCGTGGGGGGTGCTTGGAGAAACGCTCCGTGGCGGTGAGGTTTTTGCGTTCGAGGGTTTGGCCTACCACCATGGCTGGGAGCAAGGACTTCCCGCTGTCACCCTCTCCATCCTTCTCCTCGGTCGCATCCTCATCCGTGCTTTCCGTATAGACCTTGAGGAAGCCGTCGAAGGCGACCACCTGACCCTTCGCCGTGAAGTGCTCCGGCCGGGTCGAGATGTCGATGATTGCGGTCGTGTTCTCGAGCCGGGCATCCGCCATCTGCGAGGCGATGGAGCGCTTCCAGATGAGTTCGTACAGCCGGACGTCGTCCCGCTCGCCGTCGATGGCCATGGCCGTGAAGTCGGTGGGGCGGATGGCCTCGTGCGCCTCCTGCGCGCCTTTGGCGGACTTGCTGAAGGTGCGCCGCTGGGCATACGCCGCGCCGTAGCGCTGCTCGACGGCTGCCGCCGCTCCGTCCAATGCGGTCTCGCTCAGGTTCGTCGAGTCGGTACGCATGTAAGTGATGTGTCCGGCTTCGTAAAGCTTCTGCGCCACCCGCATGGTCTTCGCCACCGGGAACCCCAGTTTTCGCGATGCCTCCTGCTGGAGCGTGGACGTCGTGAATGGGGCGGCCGGCTTTCGGGTCGCCGGTTTCATCTCCACACTCCGCACCTGGTGGATGGCGGACACGCAGTCTGTCACAAACGCTTCCGCGTCGCGCAGCGTGGAGAACCGCTCGGAGAGGTCTGCCCGGAAAGCCGTACCGTTGGAGACGAAGATGCCCACCACCCGGAACGTCGCCTCAGACTGGAACCCCTCGATTTCCCGCTCCCGGTCCACGACGATGCGCACCGTCACCGACTGCACCCGGCCCGCGCTCAGCCCACGCCGCACCTTGCGCCACAGCACCGGACTCAGGTCGAAGCCCACGAGCCGATCCAGCACCCGCCGGGCTTGCTGGGCATTTACCAAGTCCAAA
Source organism: uncultured Comamonadaceae bacterium (assembly GCA_964405405.1). Lineage (GTDB taxonomy): Bacteria > Bacteroidota > Bacteroidia > Flavobacteriales_D > Sanyastnellaceae > CAMCYM01. The sequence continues at coordinate 35,217 of CAYONT010000017.1, forward strand.
TCCACCGTCCGCGGCGACTCAATGGCACGCAGGATGGCGGGTTTCGTGATCTCCGAAAACACGATGCGCCGCGTCTTGTCCAGCGGCAGGCCCAATGTTTCCGCTAGGTGCCATGAAATGGCCTCTCCCTCGCGGTCCTCGTCCGTCGCAAGCCAAACCACCTCCGCCTCTTTCGCCCATTTCTTCAGCTCCCGAACCAAGGCCTTCTTGTCCTCTGGCACCACATATTGCGGGACAAAGCCCGCTTCTACGTCTACGCTGTTGGAGCCCTTGGGAAGGTCCCGGATGTGCCCATAGCTGGACTTGACCATGAAGTCCTTTCCGAGGTAACCCTCGATGGTTTTTGCCTTGGCAGGCGACTCCACGATGACCAAATTCTTTGCCATGGGTACAATGCGATTGCGGATTGCAAAGTAACGGCCGGAATTCAGGCACTTGCAAACCCGATGACAACCCTTCGTTACTTTGGGCCTGTGAAAACGGCTCGGTGGCACAGCGTGTTCGTGTGGTGGTGCCTGGTCCTGGGGCTGATGTGGGCGTGGGATGTCCCCTCGACATTGCAGCTTCCGCCCCGCTCCATCCACCAATGGCGTCAGGCCGATGCCCTGTCCCAGACCCTGAACTACTACGAGGGGGGCATGCACTTTTGGGAGCTAGCCATCCACCTGCAGCACGGCACCGGGGGGAAGGGAGCGGGGGAGTTTCCGGTGCTTTATTATGTGAATGCTTGGGTTTGGCATGCAGCAGGAACGCCCTTGCCCTGGACCCTCCGATGGACCAACGCGCTCATTTGGCTGGCGGGCTTGACGGCGCTCCGGTGGCTCATCCGAAAGATGACGGGTTCAGGCCTCCTCGGCACCACGGTCGCCGCCTTTGTTTTCGTATCGCCCCTGTCCGCCTACTACGGCCCCAACTACCTCGTCAACATCTCGGCCCTCGCCTTTGTCTTCTTGGGCTGGGCCGCCGCCTACTGCTGGTCCACCGCCTCACCCACCCGGCCCTCCCGGCCCTTCCGGCCCTATTGGCTGGCCGCTTGCGCCGCCCTGTCCCTCGCCATTCTCCTCCGACCTACCATGGCGATCGGGCTCATCCCCCTCGGCTGGCCCTTCCTCGCTGCGATCGCACGTCGCCCCCATCCCTGGGGTCCCCGGCTCGCCACCCTTCCCGGCGCCCTGCTGCTCGCCATTCCCCTGCTCCTCGGCGCCGCCTGGGTCCTCTGGGCCCAGGCCTACAACGCCGCCTCCGGCTCCGTGTACTTCCTCACCACCACGCGCCCCCTGTGGGCCACCCCCGACCCGGGGGCCGTTTGGCACACCTTCCGAACCCTCCGCCTCCCCGAGGTGTACCACGGCTACACCCTGCTGACCCTGCTGCTCGCCGCCCCCGCCCTCGCCCTCGTCGCCCGTCTCCGCCCCCGCACCGCTGCGCCGCCATCCGCTCCCGCCCCGCAGACCACCCCGCCCTCCGCCCATCCCGGCCCCTCCGCGCTTCTGACCGCCCTCGCCCTCCTCGCGTACTTCGCCCTCTGGTTCAAGAACTTCCGCGAGCACGACTATTATCTCATTGAGGTACATTTGCTTACACCGTGGGCGATGATGATTTTGGTGCCGGGTTTGGCCTCCCAACAAGCCGGTCGCTGGCTGGTGGCATGTGTTTTTGCAGGCCAAACCCTCCACACAACGGCCACTTCCTCGCTCAAACTTGACCCCACCCCGCCGACCTGGATCCGCCCCATCGTGGGGAATTGGGCGTGGCACGACGCGGCTCGTTTCCAGGCCCACCACGCCCGCTATCTGGAGCCTCTGGAACGGTTGCAACCGGAGCTGGAATCCCTCGGCGTCGGACGAAACGACTGGGTGCTGTCCCTCCCGGATCCCAGCCCCAACATCACCCTGACGATGCTGCGCCGCAAGGGATTCACCGGGCTCTACGAGGACCACCTCCAGGCGGGCGCTCGGGCGCAGTGGGCGGCGGACCAGGGTGCCCGGTTCCTCGTCATCAACCGGCCCGAAATCCTCGACTCCGGCGACTGGGGCCGGGCACTGGACCATCCGGTCGCCGAGCGGGGAGAGACGCTGATCTTCGACATCGGTCACCTCGCTGCTCCCCGCTCGGCTTCGCCTCGCTAAGACACCGCGGCTGGCGCCGCGGAGATGCGCTCGGCTTCGCCTCGCTGAGATGCCGCGGCTGGCGCCGCGGAGA
>CAYONT010000018.1:0-24633 GCA_964405405.1 uncultured Comamonadaceae bacterium
TCGGAACGCCGTCCCTTGCCTCCCCGCTGGCGACGTCGCTTCTCATCGAATCGCGTAAGCGAATCCTGTCCCACCACATTCGCATAAAGGGCATCCACCTCATCCGGCTCCTGCTCAATCACGAATTCCGCCAGAGAATTGGGCACCTCACCGCGCTCGTTCATGGCCATCAACTCCTGCATGTCCTCCACCGAGATGGGAACCGGAGATGCACCCGGCTCATCCAACGGCAGGAGATAGACCAAACGCTTGAAAATGTCCATTTTAAACACCACCGCCTTGCCCTCCTTCAACCGAACCTTCGCATTGGGACTCGGGAAATCCTTGACCGCCTCCACATACTGATCCAGCTCGTAATTGAGGCAGCACTTGAGCTTGCCGCATTGCCCCGCCAGCTTCTGAGGATTCAAAGAAAGCTGCTGGTATCGGGCTGCCGAAGTCGAAACACTCCGAAAATCCGTCAACCAACTCGAGCAGCACAACTCCCTCCCGCATACCCCGATGCCCCCCACCCGAGCTGCCTCTTGGCGTGCCCCGATTTGACGCATCTCCACCCGGATTCCAAAGGCCCCCGCCAACTCGCGAACCAAGACCCGGAAATCTACCCGATCCTCCGCCGTGTAATAGAACGTCGCCTTGCGTCCATCCCCTTGGAACTCGACATCCGTCAATTTCATGGCAATGCCCAGTCCTTGGATGATTTGTCGTCCATCGGTGATGGTCTGAGGCTCCCGGAGCCTCGCCTGTTGCCAACGGTCGATGTCCTCCTGGGTTGCGCGGCGGACGATGCGCTTCACCTCCTGGTCGTCCCGGACCTTTTTCGCACGCATCTGGTTGCGGACCAATTCGCCCCGCAGGCTCACCACCCCCACGTCCTCACCTGTGTCCGTTTCCACCACCACCACATCCCCCACCTGCAACTCCATTCCTTCCAACTTGCGGTAAAACCCCTTTCGGTTCGCTTTGAAGCGCAGTTCCACCATGTCGCAGGGGGTTTGGCCTGCAGGCAAAGCCACCCCTTCCAGCCAGTCAAAGACCGTCATGGGGCCACATCCGCCTGTTCCACAATTCCCGTTGCTCTTACAACCGCGAGGTACGCCTCCTCCTTTGCTGCACGTTGAACATCCCATGACCCGCTAAATTAAGCCAGGTTGCAGTGCCTCCGACACCCCTTACATTTCCCGCCGGAGCAAGGAGTTCATTCGGATGCTCAAGTCCATGAAAATCAACTTCCCATTGACGTTTCCGCCCACGTCCCGGTGGGCTTCCTCCATCAGGGATTGCACATCCAACACATTTCCATGGTGGATGAATGGAGCGAATCGCTGGGCAAAATCCCGTTCTCGCTGCGTCATTCGAACCAGGGGTTCCGCACCGTAGTTGAGCAGGATACACTGCCTGACCATGTGCATGGCATAGAGCAGGAAACGCTTCATGCCTTCCCGTCCCGGAGCAGCGAAAGCATCTGCCATCTCCACAATCCCGGCCGCATCCCGGCCATAACATCCCCGCATCCACCGGACGAAGAGGGCGTGGTCCGGAGCCACCCCTTCACCCGAAGCCAATCGCAATCCCGCAGACAAATTGCCCTCCACCACACGTGCCAATTCCCAAGCCACCTCCCATTCCAAGCCTGCACGTGCCGCCAAAACGGCTGCGGCTGACTCGTCCGAAAGTCGCTGAAAACGAATGGCTTGCACCCGGGACCGTATGGTCGCGAGCAATTGATCCCCTCGCTCGCTCACAAACAGCATCACCGTCTTGTCCGGCGGCTCCTCGATGAGCTTCAGCATCTTGTTCGCGGTGTCCACGCGCATGGTCTCGGGAAGCCAGCAAATCCAGACCTTCCAACCCCCCATGAAGGACTTCAAACCCAACTTTCGCTGGATTTCAAGCGCTTCATGGACCGAGATAAAAAGTTGCTTGCGGTCCGCACCGATGGCATCCACCCACTCATCTTGGCCCAGGTGGGAATTGCCCAACAACGTTTTTCGCCAAGTGGTTTGAAAAGGTGCCGAGGTCGCGTGTTCCTCCTTCTCGCCCTTGAAGAACGGAAAGGTGAAATGCAGGTCTGGGTGTTGCAAGCCGTCGTGGTGTTTGCAAGAGGTGCAGGAACCACATGCATCGGCCTCACTGGGCTGCGAACAATGAAGATAGCGCGCAAAGGCGAGGGCCATGGACAAGGTCCCAGCGCCCTCAGGTCCATCGAATAGCAACGCGTGGGCGACCCGGCCGGAAGCTGCTGCAGCACGCAGGCTTGCTGCGGTTTCCAAATGACCTGGAACGTGGGAGAAAAGCATGATTCGAATTTAGCCTAGAACCGGCGGGCGCGGCCCATTAACCCATCAAAACGAGAGATGCACCGACGCGTAAAGGCCCCGGCCTGCCGCTGCAATCCCGGATGAAAAGACCTGATAATGTTGATCCAACAGGTTACGGACCCCCAAACGAACCTGCCAAGTTTCTGCCGGAGCCAACGCGGCTTCCAGATTCAAGGTCCACCAAGCCGGCGTCCCCGTAGGCAGAGCCTCTACATCGTTGTCCTCTCCATCCGGACCATAGTCTTCCAGTGCCTTCGCCCGGTTGTATTGAACCGAGGCTACGACCGTCAGCCAACGGTACTCGTAATCCATAGCGACCCGACCAAACGTGGGCGGGATGTGGGCCAAAGGCGCGCCAGACTCTAGGTTCTTTCCCCACGTCCAGTTGATGGTCCCCTGCAACCCAATCCGTGGGGTGACCTGCGCTCCCAACTCCATCCGCCCGCCACGAATCACGGCACGGGATGCATTCGCCAGGGTCTGAACCCGAACGGTATCGCCTTGGAAAACAAACAACGTGTCCCCGTTGGGCAAAGCCGCATCCACGGTCACAATGGCATCTTCCCACCAGGAGTAAAAAGCCCCTCCTGTGACCTGCAGGGCCTCACCGCCGAGCCAACTCCATGTGAAGGTCTGTTCTAGACTATAGAGATACTCGGAACGGAGGGAGTCATTGGGCATCTGGACCAACCCGTTCTTCTCCCGGATCTTGACCGCATCATCCACGTTGGGATGGCGGAACCCAGAACCCACTGAGGTGGATGCATGCAAGGAGCGGGACAGCTTCCATTGCATGGCTGCACTGCCCGTCAGCGCTCCCTTCGAGGATTCGATTCGGGGATTGGGCAAGGTGAAAAATTCATTGGAATCGTACTTGCCCAGCAGGTAGACATGGCTGTAACGGGCCCCAGCAGACAAGATGTGCGGCCCCCACTGTTTGCGCACCAAGCCATACAACCCACCGGTTCGCATGATGCTGCCACCATCCGGATACCGCGTGAGCTCCGTTTCCCGGACGCCTGTCATACGATGTTGCCTGTATGCCACAGAAGCTACGCCATTCCAAGCGCCTGCCATGCCCACCGTCCAGCGCCATCCCGCTGTACCTGTGTAGGCCAAATTCGCATTGAACCCAGCCACCCGCACGGTTTCCTCCTGGTGGTAACGCCAATCGTCTCCCAATCGTCGGTTGATCCGATCTTCCCCGATCTCCTGAACGTTGGCGGTGATGTTCAACGTTGAACGCAACCGAGGCACGTAACCCACGTAATTCAGAGAGGCCATCTTCCGCTCTTGGGGCCCGTAGTTCCACTCCGCCCAACGCAAAACCCCGTTGCGTCGGTCGTCCATCACATCAAAGCGGGGCACATCGGTACTGGTGCTGTACTGGATGTTGACCCCAAGCGAACCCGATGGCAACTGAAACTGAAGTCGTTGCATGAGGTCCCATTGTTTGTACCCTGAGCCCACTTGCAACAGAGGGTCCTGGTTTTGCAAAACCGTGTCCCGTCCATCCACCACGGCTGCATATTCCCGAACCAATCCCCACTCCGCATCGCCATGGGGGCGACGAGAACCCATCCTTAAGTCCCCGAAAACCGAATGGCTGAAGGAGGTAATGGACGCCCACTTGGGACGGGAAATCTCAGCAGAGGCGTGGTAGTTCCAACTTTGGTTGGGGCTGCGGTAAGCAATCAAGGCTTGCGCTCGGGTCGCTGGCTCAGACAACGTTGGACGCCGGGTTTGATAGTGGATGACCCCACCGAGGGCGTCGCTGCCATACATCACCGAATGCGGCCCCAAAATCACCTCGGTCCGTTGCAACGCATTGGGATCCACCGTGACCGCATTCTGGAGATGGCCCGAACGGTAGATGGCATTGTTCATCCGGACGCCATCCACCACCAGCAACACCCGGTTTGCCTCAAATCCCCGGAGCACGGGTGACCCTCCCCCTTGCTGGCTCTCCTGGACCAACACCGACCCCGTGGACCAGAGCAAATCAGCCGCATTCAAGGGCACCTCGATTCGCTTCACCGGCGCGATGCGCAACCCAGACAATCCAGAGATATTGGATCCAGCTCGCTCGCCTTGGCGTCGGTTGGACGTACCGATCACCTCCACCACATCCAGAGAAACCAAGTCATCCACCATTCGCAACCGGGTAGGCATGGCATCCCTTGGAACAATCACCAAGTCCATGTAACCCACACTCCGCACCACCAACGTGTCCGCTCCCCCGCGAACAGGAGGCACCACCTTCCCATTCGCATCTGCCATCTGCGCTTCACCGCTGTTGCGGTTGGCGATCACCGCAAAGGGCACAGGGGTTTGTCCATCGGAGCCCGTGATGGTGATGGGTTTCGGGTGAACCGGTTGCGCTTGGGCAGAAACTTCCACCACACACCATGACGCACAGGCCAGCGCCCATGCCACAGCCACCCCAAGCAATCGACCTCCCAAGCCTTTCATGCGGTTTTGAATATAGAACCCAGCGACTGCAAAAATCGTTCCAAATGAACCCATTTTTCTAGGAAAAAACCTCCTCCAAAACCGCCATGCTCTTCAAAGCCGTCGGTGCGCCCATCTGGTGCCGCAAGTAGCGCAGAGGGCCGACCAGCAGGGCCTTCCGGTCCTTTGCTTGGCAACCCGCCAATGCCGACAGGTCCCCATGCGCGCACAATGCGGCCCAAGGGTGTGCGAGGGCGGGTTCGAGGTGATCCTCATCGCGAAGCGGTTCCCACACCCATTCCCCGGTTCGCCAACTCAACCCGTGCCGGGGAGAGGGCGGCTCGGAAGGTGCCAGCCCCAACAGTTGAACCATTTGGGCGAGAAACACCACATGCAACCAGGCGATGTGGGGTTCGGAATCCAACGCCAGCGCCGTTTGCCAGAGGGCTTGGGCAATTTCCGGGTGGGGGGTGTCTTCGGGAAGGGTTTTTGCGACGAGTTCGGCCAGGAAAAAAGCCACAGCAGAGCGGGGGACCTCGCTGGGAATCCGAACGTGCAGGTGGGGCCGCCGCACCTCCTTGAATCGGAACAGTCCCTCCGCACCCCTTCGATTTAAATCATTGAATTCCAACAGATTGAGTGGTTGCCAAAGTCCCACATTTCGCCCCTTTCGCCCTCCTCCTCCGGGAACCCAAACGGCCACCACCCCCAACCCGAGGGTCAACACCCGGACAACCCGGCTGTCCTCTCCAAAGGCCACAGAGCCGAGCACCACCCCCTGTTCTGAATCGCGACGCACCGAGGCCATTAGCCCTCCTCCTCCGAGTCCGACCGAAACAAACCGCTCATGAGGTCGGCAAAAACCGCATCCCCTTGGTTCCAGGTTCGGCCGATGAGGTTGTGTTCCGCCAAACCATGCAGCACAAACTCCATCGCGGCCACCGCATGCGCACCCGACCAACCCGGTACATATTGAGCCACCAAGGACTCCAGCCCGGGCACCGATCGGAGTCGGGCCTCGTACTCAGCATCCGAATCATCCCTCAAAAACTCCAGCGTTTCGTTCGAGGCGAAAAATTGGACCATCGGTGCATAGACGTCCTCCATCTTGCGGCGCCGCACCCGCTCCGGATCTGGAAACAACTGAACGAAATGCGTGCGAATGGCCTGCCCGATGAGGTGCAATGCCACCTGCTCAGGCCCCTCCCTTTCCCCTTCGTACACCAGTTCCACCTTGCCCGTGATCGCGGGCAACACCGAAAAAAGGTCGGAGACACGCGTGTAGGTCCGCTCCGCTCCACTCCGAAGCGCCCGCCACTCAGCCGCCGCGACCAAGTGCTCAAACGCGGTGATGGCCAAGCGCGCCGATACCCCACTTTTGGCGTCGATGTATTCACTTTCCCTAGCCTCAAATCCAATTCGTTCGCACAATTCGGCCACCAAAGGCAACACCAGAATCCGCTCCCGTTGCTCCTGTGTCAGACGCGCCTCCTGCGCCGTGATGGCCATGGCATCCTCCACCTGGTGCGGATAATGCGTCAAAATCTGCGATTGAATACGGTCCTTCAGCGGCGTGATGATGGCACCGCGTTGGGTGTAATCCTCAGGGTTTGCCGTGAAAACAAATTGCAAATCCAAGGCCAAACGCATCCGAAACCCCCGAATCTGCACATCCCCCTCCTGCAAGATGTTGAACAACGCCACTTGGATGCGGGGTTGCAAGTCCGGCAATTCATTGATAACGAAAATACAGCGATGGCTACGGGGCACGAGTCCGTAGGCGATGACCCGCTCGTCGCTGTAATCAAGTTTCCAGTTCGCCGCTTTGATGGGGTCCACATCCCCGATGAGGTCGGCGACGCCCACGTCCGGGGTGGCCAACTTCTCCACGTACCGCTCCGAACGGTGCATCCACGCAACCGGAGCCGCGTCGCCTTGTTCCGCCAACATCGACCGGGTGGTCGCGCGCAGCGGCGCCATCGGATCTTCGTTGAGCTCACTGCCGGGCACCACCGGCACCCACTCGTCCAGCAGCTCCACCAGTCCGCGCGCCATCCGGGTCTTCGCCTGGCCCCTGAGCCCCAGCAGGTTCATGGAGTGCCCGGCAAGCACCGCACGTTCGATCTGCGGAATGACCGTCTCCTCGTAACCGATGATCCCTGTGAAAATGGGGGTTTTGGAGGCCAAACGGCGGACCAAATTGGCCCGCAATTCTTCCCGAACCGAGCGGGGTTCGTAACCGCTGGCCCGCAAGGCGCCGAGGGTGTCTATCTGAGGGGGCATGTTGCGTTCCATGGAAAAAGGGGAAAAGCCACGGTGCTCAGCGCACCCGTCGGCTGCGGTTTTGTTGAAAATCTTTGAACACCATCTCCCCAAGTCCCTGCAGCCCCGTGAAGAAGGCACGCCCCTGATTTGCCTCGGTAAAGGCCTCGACAAAGGCTTGCAGTTGCGGGTCCTGCGCAATCATGAAGGTGGTGATGGGGATGTTGAGTTTGCGGCATTCGGTGGCCAAACCGTAACACCGCCCCGTGATGTACGGGTCCAGGCTCCAACTTGGGTTCTTGTAGTAACCGTCGGTTTCTTTCAAGCAGGTGGGCTTCCCGTCGGTGATCATGAAGATCTGGCGGTTCGGGGTCTTGCGCCGGCGCAGGAGGTCCATGGCGAGTTCCAACCCGGCGACGGTGTTGGTGTGGTAGGGCCCCACTTGGAGGTAGGGCAGGTCGCCGAGGCCCACCTGCCAAGCGTCGTCCCCGAAGACAACGATGTCGAGATGGTCTTTGGGGTACCGGGTCGAAATGAGCTGGGCGAGGGCCATGGCGACTTTCTTCGCCGGGGTGATCCGGTCTTCGCCGTAGAGGATCATGGAGTGGCTGATGTCGATCATCAGGACCGTGGCCGCATTCGACCGGTGCAACCGGTCCTCCACCACGAGGTCGCGTTCGGTGAGCTGCAGGTCGTCCAGGCCCGAAGCGATCTGAGCATTGCGCAACGAAGCCCCGAAGTCGATGGCGTCGAGCGGGTCGCCGAAGGCGTAAGGCCGGCGGTCGGCGGTGGATTCATCGCCGCGCCCGCGAAACCGGGTGGCATGACCACCGGCGTCGGCCTTCTGGAGGTTCCCAAAAACCTGGTCCAAAGCCCGGTCCCGAATGCCCTGCTCCCCGCGGGCCCCGAGCCCCCGACGGCCTCCCGAACCCCGCTCCCCATCCCGGATGTAGCCCCGCTGCCGCAACTCCGCCACAAAGTCATCCAGCGTATAATCCGGGGAAGTCAGCCCGTACTTGGCATCCAACTCCTTCATCCAATCCAGGGCCTCCTCCACATCCCCGGCCGTGTGGGTGACGAGTTCCAAGAAGACATCACGCAGTCGCTCAAATCGGCTCCTGCGGTCCTCCTCTGGCCTGAATGCGTGAAAAACGTAGCCCTGCATGGTGGAAAGTTACGACGGGAACAATCCTGGGAACGGAAGGTTTTGGGGAGCGCTGGGTTTGGCCTACATTGTTTCCGCAACCTCCGCTGGCATGTCCCAAGAATTTCTGCTGCTCCTCGCTGCTGCCATCGCTCCGGCCATGGCCGTGGGGCTGTTCATTTACTGGCGGGACGAACACGAAAAGGAACCGGTTCGGCTCCTGTTGCTCGCCTTTTTGCTCGGTGCATTCAGCATCCTCCCCGCCTTGGTGCTGAGTTTTCTCATGTCCCGAACGGGCCTCAACCTCCAAAGTCCGCACCTGGCCTTTGCCGCACTCTCATGGATCCTCGCAGTCGGATTGCCGGAGGAGTTCTCGAAGTTCTTCCTCGTGAGGCTGTTTCTCTATCCCCGCCGTGCATTCAACGAACCCTACGACGGCATTGTGTACTGTGCGATGTGCGGTCTTGGGTTTGCCACGGTGGAGAACGTGATGTACGTGCTCGAAGGTGGATTTCCGGTCGCCCTGGGGCGGGCGTTTTTCAGCATCCCCGGGCATGCCTCTTGGTCCGTCCTGGTCGGCTATTTCTTGGGACGGCAGAAGTTCGAGGGGATCCGAGGGGTTGCATGGTGGGGCCTGCTCCTGGCTGCCTTGCTGCACGGATTGTTCAATTTCTTTCTGTCCCAACCTGATGGATTGACGGGGTCCCTGGTATTCTTCTTGGCCACCTTCCTGCTCGGGCTGCGGTATGCGCTGCGTGCGATGCGGTTGCACCGGACAGGCTCGCCTTTCCGCCGTTTCCGGTGGAAAAGGAGGGGCATGCAGGAGTAACTTTCGGGCATGGAAACCTCCGGATCTCCCGCAGCCTCAACCCCTCCAGAACACGGAAAGGCTTCTGCGCCCTATTGCACCAGCCTCTTTGCCTACCACCGTCGTCCCAGCCGGAAGGTCTCGATCGGGGCTCTGACCCTGGGTGGGGATGCCCCCATCCGGGTGCAGTCTATGACCACTGCAGACACCCGCCAGGTGGAAGCCACGGTTGCCGAGAGCATCCGAATGATCGAGGCGGGCTGTGAGCTGGTGCGCATCACGGCGCCTTCATTGGTGGAAGCCGCTGCCTTGGAGGAAATCAAGGCAAAGTTGGAGGCTGCCGGTTATGGCCACGTGCCCTTGGTTGCCGACATCCACTTCACCCCAAATGCCGCTGAAAGGGCTGCCGATTTCGTGGAGAAGATTCGGGTCAACCCCGGAAACTACGCGGACAAAAAGCGGTTTGAGTCCATCGAATACACGGATGCAACGTATGCAGCCGAATTGGAACGCATTCGGGAACGATTCACCCCGCTGGTACTGAAATGCAAGGCGTTGGGCCGGGCGATGCGCATCGGCACGAACCATGGCTCCCTGAGCGACCGCATCATGAGCCGTTACGGGGATTCGCCCTTGGGGATGGTGGAAAGCGCGTTGGAGTTTTTGCGGATTTGTAGGAGTTTGGACTACCATGACCTGGTGATTTCGATGAAGTCCTCGAATCCGCAGGTGATGGTCCAAGCCTACCGGCTGTTGGTCGCCCGGATGGATGCGGAGGGCATGGATTATCCGCTGCATCTCGGGGTCACCGAGGCAGGAGATGGCGAGGACGGACGCATCAAAAGTGCCGTGGGCATCGGGACGTTGCTCGAAGACGGGCTCGGCGACACGGTGCGGGTTTCCCTCACGGAGGCGCCGGAAGCCGAGATTCCCGTGGCGCGCAAACTGGTCGACCGCTACAAACACCGTGGAGGCCATCCACCCGTACCAGCAGCTCCTCTGACCTACGACCCCTATGCCTATGCCCGGCGCAAAACCCATGCAGTTGATCGCATGGGCGAGCGGCACGTGCCCGTTGTGGTACACGACCTCCGGAACCGCGAAGTGTTGACGCCGACTACACTGTATGGATGCGGGTACCGATATAGCGTACCGTTGGACAAGTGGAATTTGGACGATTTGGCCTGTGACTTCGTGTACACGGGGGAACGGGGACTGGATTTCCCATTGCCCGGCACCTTGGGGGTCATCCAGGATGCCCGTCATTGGGAAGGGAAGGAGCGGCACGTTCCCCTGTGGACTGCCGCCGAATGGGATCCCAAACAGAAGGCACCCTTCCATTTCATACGGGCCAATCGAACCGATTTGACGGTCGATTTCCTCGGTCGGGTTGCCAACCGCAAGGACATTGTTCTGGTACTCGAAACGAACCATCCCCATGCCATGGCGGATCTTCGAGCGGCATGCATGCACTTGGATGCTGCGGGAATTTCAGCCCCGGTGGTCTTCCGGCGCTCCTATCCCTCTGCGGATGTTGAGACCTTTCAGCTCTACGCCGCCACCGATGTGGGGGGCCCCTTGCTCGATGGCATGGGAGATGGAATTTGGTTAGAATCCCCACTCCCGCTTCAAACCATCAATGCCACGGCTTTCGGAATCTTACAAGCCACCCGGACCCGGATTTCGAAAACCGAGTACATCAGTTGCCCAAGTTGCGGCAGAACCCTGTTCGACTTGCAAGAGACCACGGCCCGGATCCGAGCGGTCACACACCACCTCAAAGGCATCAAAATCGGCATCATGGGCTGCATCGTCAATGGTCCGGGTGAAATGGCCGATGCCGATTACGGATATGTAGGAACAGGACCAGGCAAAATCACCCTGTACAAGGAAAAGGAAATCGTTCGCCGGAATGTTCCTGAATCTGAAGCGGTTGAAGCGTTGATTGACCTCATCCGTCAACACGGCGATTGGGTCGAGCCCATCCAATGAGCCGCTTTACGCTTCAAACCATCGGAGAATCTCCAGCGTCCTCCGTCGTCCGATGTTGTCCAGCGCGGGTAGGGGCTTCTTCCGCTGGAAAATAATGCCTTTGGCGAATCAAGATCCAAATCACCCCACAGGAAATGGCGGCATCCGCCAAATTCCAAATGGGAGGAAATACCTCGCGACCTTGCATCGATGCAATCGGCCATGAAGCTGGCCAGCGCACCGTAAAGTGAAACATGTCCACCACATGACCCATGCCCACCGGTGCATAGCCCCCCTCGACCGGCATAAACCGAGCGACCACTTCCCAGCCACTTGCCGAAAAAAGAACCCCGTACAGCGCGCTGTCGACGATGTTGCCTAAGGCCCCAGCCCAGACAAATCCCACCGCCACCAGCAGTCCCCGCGGCGCCCCCTCCCGAACCAAACGTGCTGTAAACCATCCAATTCCAACCGCAGCCACGATGCGAAAAAGCGTTAGCGCCAACTTCCCCGCCATCCCCGGCAGCGCCCATCCGAAGGCAAATCCTTCGTTTTCAATGAATTGAATCTCCAATAATCCTGGCAGCAGGGGTGCCTGCTGCCCGATGGTAAAGCCCGTCTTGATCCAAAGTTTGATGCACTGATCTACAACCAAAACCGGCAACAACACCGGCAACACCACGGAGCGCAACAATCCGTTCAAAGGGTACCGAAATTACTGCTGGTTCTTCGCTTCGATGGACATCGTCGCGTGCGGCACCAAACGCAAGCGCTCCTTTGGAATCAACTTACCTGTTACACGGCACACCCCATAGGTCTTGTTTTTGATCCGCAACAACGCATTCTCCAGGTTCAGGATGAACTTCTGTTGACGTGCTGCCAGCTGCGCCGTTTCCTCCCGACTCATGGTCTCTGAACCATCCTCCATCATTTTGAACGTCGGCGCCGTGTCGTCTGTGCTGTTATCGTCCTGGTGAGAAAGAGCCTTTTGCAACTCATCCAGATTCTCCTTCGCCAATTTCAATTTTTCCAAGATCAGCCCCTCAAACTCCACGAGGTCACTGTCTGAATAGCGAATTTCTGCCATCTCCTTCTATTGATTTGATTTATGCAAGGCAAAAGCCACCAGCACCCCGTCTCCCAAGTCCAGCGGTTCCGCCTTCACTTGGTCCACCCAGTTTACTGCATCGGCCAACACCTCGGTTCGAAGATAGGCCAAATTCATCTCCAATTGCCCCCGCACGTCGTCAGATGCTGCCACCTCCAAGGTGATCCGGTCGGTCACCTCGAGGCCAGAATCTTTGCGCAACTGTTGGATGCGATTCACCGCTTCTCGGGCAATGCCCTCTGCCCGCAAGACCTCATCGACCCGGATGTCCAGGGCGACGGTCACACCGCCATCTGAGGCCACCAGCCAGCCCGGTATGTCTTCGGTGATGATCTCAACATCAGCAAGCAACACCTCAATGGATGCAAGCCCTGGACCCAAATTCACCTCCATCCGACCCTGCGCCTCCAGCCGTTCAATGGCCGCGGAGTCTGCTTGAGACAGCCGCGCAGCCACCTCCTTCATGGACTTGCCGCACTTGGGTCCCAAGGATTTGAAATCCGGTTTGATGCGCTTTACGATGCCGCCTTCACCACTTGAAAGGATCTGAAGTTCCTTCACATTCACCTCTCCGAGCACCCAATCCTGAATCGATTCCAGTCGAACGCGGAATGCCTCCGTCAACGCCGGAACCATGATGCGCCGTAACGGTTGCCGAACCCGGATCTTCTCCCGCTTCCGCAGTCCCAGAACCAAAGAACTCAACTGTTGGGCCAAGGCCATCCGAGCCTCCAATTCCGGATCTGCCCACTCGGATCGCACTTTTGGGAAGTCGGCCAAGTGAACGGAATCCGCGAACGGCTCTGCCGCATCAGGCAAACCCGCTGCCAGATCTCGATACAACCGATCCATATAAAATGGAGCGATCGGAGCGCCCAAGACTGCGATGTGGCGCAGACACGCCACCAAGGTCTCATAGGCGCTGGCTTTGTCCTCGTTCATGACCCCTTTCCAGAATCGACGGCGGCTCAAGCGAACGTGCCAATTCGACAAGTCATCGATCATAAACGATTGGATCGCTCGAGCCACACGGGTTGGTTCCAATTCTGCATAGGCACAATCCACCTCCTCCACCAACGAGTTCAATCGCGAAAGGATCCAGCGGTCCAACTCAGGACGGCGTGCATGAGGAACCTCTTCACGGCTTCCCCGGTAGCCGTCGATGTTTGCATACAAACTCAGGAACCCATAGGTGTTGTGAAGGGTCGCAAACTTTCGCTGGGTTTCAGCAATTCCTTCCTGATCAAACCGCAAGTTCTCCCATGGCTGGGCATTCGCCATCATGTACCACCGCGTTGCATCTGGCCCGAATGCTTGCAAGGTCTCAAACGGATCTACCCCATTGCCCAAACGCTTCGACATCTTCCTCCCCAACTTGTCCAACACCAAACCATTCGACAACACAGACCGATAGGCTACCTTGTCGAATACCAAGGTTGAAATCGCGTGAAGGGTGTAAAACCAGCCCCGGGTTTGGTCTACACCTTCCGCGATGAAATCGGCCGGAAACGCAATACCTGCATCAATTTTTTCTTGGTTTTCAAATGGATAATGCCACTGCGCATAGGGCATGGCACCGCTGTCAAACCAAACATCGATCAAATCGCTCTCTCGGCGCATGGGTCGACCGCTCTCAGAAATCAACACGATGCCATCCACAATGTGCTTATGCAAATCAATGCGTGCATAGTTTTCATCTGATAGATCTGCCTCCTGGAAGCCCGCGAGCGGGTTTTCCGCCATACAACCCCGGGCCACTGCGGCATCACATGCCGACTTTAACTCTGCCACCGACGAAATGCACCGGGTTTCGGTTCCGTCTTCCGTCCTCCAAATCGGCAGTGGAATGCCCCAGAACCGCGACCGACTTAGGTTCCAGTCGTTCACATTTTCCAGCCACTTGCCGAAGCGACCGGACCCCGTGCTGGCTGGTTTCCAACGGATGGTCTCATTGAGTTCCATCATCCGCTCCCGAACAGCGGTGGTACGAATGAACCAGCTGTCGAGCGGATAATACAGAACCGGCTTGTCCGTCCTCCAACAGTGGGGATAGCTATGCTCATACTTCTCCACCTGAAAGGCACGTCCCCGTTCCTTAAGCAGGATGGCGATTTCAACATCCAAGGATCGTTCGGGAGCCTCCCCATCCGCGTAATACTCCTGCTTCACATATCGGCCTGCAAACGGCCCAATGCCTTGTCGGATTCGGCCTTGCATGTCCACCAACGGAACTCCGTTTCCCGCACCATCATCGACCAACATGGGCGGAACACCTGCAGCGGCAGCAGCCCGCGCGTCATCTGCGCCGAACGTCGGTGCAATGTGCACCATACCCGTTCCATCCGCCGTCGTCACAAAATCACCTGGAATGACCCGGAAGGCATCCTCCGGCCGCTCCATGGGACTCGCCCAATCCAACAAGGGCTCATAGCGAACACCACACAAATCGGCCCCACTGAACCGGGCCACAACTTCTGGCGACTCGCCGAGGTGCTTCCCTACCAAGTCCGAGGCCAAAACCACCAACACCGCCTCATCCGTGTATCGATTTCGGGTCGCAACCAACGCATACTCCAAATCGGGACCGACCGCCAAGGCCGTATTGGAAGGCAACGTCCAAGGCGTGGTGGTCCAAGCCAGGAAATCCACCGGCAAGTCCGTCCATTCTCCAAGAGGTACCGTGGCATGCGCCTTCACCCGTTCGGCACAATCCGGCAACGCACGGAACTGGGCCACGACGGTGGTATCCTTCACCATCTTGTAGGCATCCGGCTGATTGAGTTCATGGGAACTCAATCCCGTTCCCGCCTTGGGGCTGTATGGTTGGATGGTATAACCCTTGTAGACCAAACCCTTGTCATACAATTGGGCGATCAACCACCAGACCGATTCCATGTACTTGGAGTCGTAGGTCACATAGGGCCGATCCATGTCTACCCAATACCCCATTCGACGGGTCAAATCGTTCCAAACTCCCGTGTACCGCATCACCGCCTCACGACACGCCGCGTTGTAAGCCTCGACAGAAATCTTTGTCCCGATGTCTTCCTTCGTGATGCCCAACTCCTTCTCAACCCCCAACTCTACAGGAAGGCCATGGGTATCCCAACCCGCCTTTCGCTCCACCCGAAAACCCTTAAGGGTCTGGTACCTACAGACCAAATCCTTGATGGTCCGCGACATGACATGGTGGATGCCCGGCCGACCGTTGGCCGAGGGAGGTCCTTCATAAAACACGAAAGAACGATCAACGGGCCGATTCTCCACACTTCGTTGGAACAACGCCTCCCGCTCCCAAAGCTCCAGAATCTCGTCGGCGATGGCCGTCAAATTCAACGTACCCCGTTCGGGGAATCTTGCACCCATGGCTGTTCGGTTCGAATCAACCCACGAAGATACGATTCAGACCTTGCTCAATTTGAGCATGTTCGTCATCCCCGCATCTGCAATGGGCATACTGGCCAAATGGACCACAAAATCGCCCATTCCCACCCTGCCATGCTGCAAGAGCAGTTGCTTGATGTCCGCAATGGTATGATCGGTGCTCACCATCTTCATATACGGAAAGGCTTGTACCCCCCACACCAAACTCATTTGGTTCAAAATCCACTTGTTCGCCGTGAATACGTAGATATGCGCACGGGGACGCTGACTGGCCACCTGCATAGCGGTGTAGCCAGAGAAGGTCATGGTCACAATGGCCTTCGCATCCACCCGTTTCGCCAAACGGCACGCGCTGTAACACATGCTGTCGCTGACGAATCGGTCCTCTGACGAGCTAATGGGCGCGCGGTCGTGGTAGAAAACCCGATCATGCTGCTCCATCTCTTCCGCAATCCGAGCCATGGCCAGAACCGCTTGTACAGGGTAAGCGCCCACGCTCGTTTCTGCGCTCAACATCACCGCATCCGCACCATCCAGGACTGCATTCGCCACGTCGTTCACCTCGGCTCGGGTAGGAACCGGATTCTCAATCATGGACTCCATCATTTGGGTGGCCACGATCACCGGCCGTCCCCGTTCCATGCAGCGGGAAATGATGTCCTTCTGAATCATGGGGACCGTTTCCATGGGGACCTCCACCCCCAAATCACCCCTAGCCACCATCACCGCATCCGTTGCATCGATGATGCCATCCAGCTCTGCCAATGCCTCAGGCTTCTCAATCTTCGCCACGATGCGCGCGTGCTTACCCGACCGTTGAATGACCTCCCGCAACTCCCGGATGTCCGATGCGCGGCGAACAAACGACAACCCAATCCAGTCCACATCGTTCTCCAGCGCGAAGGCCAAATCCGCCGCATCCTTCTCCGTGATACAAGGCAAAGAAACCTTCGTGCGGGGCAAGTTGATTCCCTTCCGCGGCTTCAGCATCCCGCTGTTCACAACCCGGCAACGAACCTCATCCAACCCATTGGTTTCCAAAACCTCCAAACGAATTTTCCCGTCATCCAATAGCACCGGTTCCCCTACCTGTACATCCCGGGCAAAGGCTGAGTATGTGGTGGAAACCACCCCATCCCGGCCCATCTCACGGCCCGTTCTGATCACCAAGTTACCCCCCTCAACCAACTCCATGCTGCCCCCTTCGATGTCACCTACCCGGAGTTTGGGCCCCTGCAAATCAGCCAAGGTCGCCGTATTCGTGCCCAATTCCTGATCCACTGCCCGGATGTTCTCCAAAGTCAAACCATGCGCCTCATAATCCCCATGGGAAAAATTCAGGCGAAACACATTGACACCGGCGTGCACCAAAGCGCGCAACATTTCCTTGGAAGACGACGCTGGCCCCAGGGTAGCAACAATCTTAGTCCTTTTCATCTCTGTGGTATTCAATCCTTTCTCACATCCAACAATCCCATGGTTTCCCAAGCACCCGTCTTCATGACATCCAACGATGTCGCCCAAGTCACCGAAGGCAATTGCTTCAGCAAGCCGGGCAAGGGCTCCAAATCGTGGGCGCAATCACCCACGCGTAGCAGATAATCCACCCTCGGCAACTTCTCCACCAAAACCAGGCGCTCAACACGGTTGAGCACCAAGGTCACATCCCAGCCCATCTGAGGCCGGTGGTATCGATGCGCCACAAAAGCGGGTGGTTCATTCCCTTCAGCCGGATCCATTTTCCGGGAGGATTCAGGCAAACCCAAAGTCCGATAATACGTCAACCCCCAACCCAACGCTCGGTTCAACTCCCAACACAACCGGTGGCTTCCCACAACACTCGACAACCCGAAGAGTTGAAAATCCAGCGCCTCCTCGAAATCTGCTTCCAACCATGCCATGAAACAAAGGTACCGAAGTCCCTCAACCCCACACGCAAAGATTCTTCATTCCGAGGATGCACCCCCAGGTGCCGAATCCCCCTTCGGTCTCCGCCGTGGCTTGCGTGCAGGCGTTGCTGCCGCAGCCCCCTCAGATGGTCCAGACGGGGCCGATCCTTTTGACTCCGCCTCCGGTCCCTTGGTCGCAGAGGGGGTTGCTCGCTCCTGAGCCAACCTCGCCGCCCTGGCAGCCCGATCCACCCGATCCTTGCGCACGATGCCTGCCGTCTCGGGCGCAGCAACGGGTACCGTCGGTTTTGCTGGCACCTCCGGTTGGACCTTGGGTTCGGGTTTCCGGCCACCCCGGCTCGCGCCGTCCAGACGACCTGATGAGGCCGGCCTTTCCTGCTCCCGGGGGATGCCCCGACCCACCGGCTTTGCCGAGGAAAGGGCCTCCTTCTTCGCCCGGGACCCCGAGCCCCGTGGACCCCGACGCCGCCCCCGAGGCCCATCTTCAGATCCGGAAGGCATGGCGCGAATGGCTTTTTCAGCCGCCTCTCCCAACACAGAAGATTCTTCCCCACGCTGGGCGATGTACCGGTCATAAACCGTGCGCCATGCATGATGTGCGGCGTGCTGTTCCGCGAGCTTCTTTGAACGTCCGGATCCTACCCCGAACACCGCACCATCCACGCGAACCTCCATGTCGTACCGGGTATCCCCATCCTCGATGTATTCCTTCACCACCCTAAAATCCAAAGACTTCCGATTGCGCTGGCTCCAATGCAAAAGTTTGGACTTGAAATCCGCCGTCTGGTGCACCTTGTCGTCGGCACCATGTCGCTTGATCATACGCAGAATCCCCTGGCTGGTCTTTTGGAAACCATGGTCCAGGTAAATCGCTCCTATGAGTGCTTCCAGCGCATTTCCTACGACCGAATCCTGGATGTCCTTGCGGCGCATCTTGGCACGGATGAAATGAGGCAATCCCATACGTTCACCCAGCAAATTCAGCGTCTTTCTGTTAACAATCTGTGACTTACGCTGTGTAAGTGCCCCCTCTTGGTCCTTGGGAAAAGCTGAGAAAAGGAAGGTCGATACCGTCAAATCCAACGCGTTGTCACCCAAGAACTCCAGGCGCTCATTGCTCTTGAGCCCCGTGGTATCCCCATCGAGCATGGATGCATGGGTCATGGCCTCGTCGTAATAAGCCCGGTTCTTGATTTTCAAGCCAAACTCATTTCGAACCAGAGCTTCGAGGGTCTTGGGCGGATGCTGTCCGGAGACCCCACCCAAGGAGCGCAACCGATCAATCCAGCGCTTGATCATCGAAATCAATCCAAGCCTTTGAACAACACCGAGGCATTGTGGCCACCAAAACCGAAAGTATTGGAGAGCGCTGCGCGCACAGGGCGATGCCGGGCCACATTGAAGGTGAAGTCCAGTTGGGGATCCAACTCTGGGTCGGGATGCTCGTAGTTGATCGTCGGCGGTACGATGCCATGCTTGACTGCCAAAATCGAGGCAATGGCCTCGATGGCGCCTGCCGCACCGAGCAAATGCCCCGTCATCGACTTGGTCGACGAAATGCTCATGTTGTAAGCATGTTCACCGAAGACTGCTTGGATCGCCTTGGTCTCAGCCACATCCCCCAACGGCGTCGAGGTACCATGGACGTTGACATAGTCCACATCTTCGGGCTGCATCCCTGCATCGGTCAGTGCGTTTTTCATCACATTCCTTGCGCCCAAACCCTCGGGATGAGGGGCTGTCAAGTGATAAGCATCTGCACTCATGCCTCCGCCCACCATTTCCGCATAAATCTTCGCTCCACGGGCCTTAGCATGATCGTAGGACTCCAGGATGACTGCACCTGCGCCTTCCCCCAACACAAAGCCGTCGCGTGTCGCATCAAATGGACGGGACGCCCGCGTGGGGTCGTCATTTCGGGTTGAAAGTGCCTTCAGTGCGTTGAACCCACCGATGCCCCCCTCGGTTACCGCCGCCTCGGAACCCCCCGTCACCATCACATCTGCCTTTCCCAAGCGGATGTAATTGAATGCGTCAATGAGGGCATTGGTGCCGCTGGCACAAGCGGAAACCGTGCAGAAGTTGGGACCCCGGAAGCCGTGCCGCATGCTGATGTGGCCAGCAGCAATGTCCGAAATCATCATGGGGATGAAGAACGGGGAGAAGCGGGGAATGCTGCCACCTTGATAAAAATCACGGGCTTCGTTCATGAAGGTCTGAAAACCCCCAATGCCTGAGCCCCAGATGACCCCCACCCGGTCCACATCCAGACCCTCCGGTCCATCTGCCAACCCCGCGTCTCGAAGCGCCTCGTCCGACGAGACCACTGCGTATTGCGCAAACAGGTCCATTTTCCGGGCTTCTTTCCGGTCAATGAAAACGCTCACATCGAAATCCTTCACCTCGCAGGCGAACTGCGTTTTGAAGTTCTCGGGGTCAAACTTTGTGATTCGGGCAGCACCACTGGCACCGCTGACCAATCCAGACCAGAAAGACCCGACGGTATTGCCCAGCGGCGTAATTGCCCCCAAGCCGGTGACCACAACGCGCTTCAACTCCATCGGAGGCGCGGATTACTTGACGTTCGCAGCGATGTAATCTACCGCCTGACCTACCGTGCTGATTTTCTCGGCTTGATCGTCCGGAATGGCGATGTTGAACTCCTTCTCGAATTCCATGATGAGTTCAACGGTGTCGAGGGAGTCAGCTCCCAGATCATTCGTGAAGCTGGCTTCCAGGTTCACCTCACTCGCATCTACTCCCAACTTGTCGACGATGATCGCCGTGACTTTTTCTTGAATCTCAGACATAGCTCAGGATATCTTTCGGGGCGCAAAGTAACAGATGGAATTCCTTGCGTCCGACCTCAGGCCCCTGTTTTTTTATACACAATGACCTGAAACCTCTTATTGAACAGCACTTTAAGCGGCATATCGCGCGGCAAAAAACCCCTCATATTCCACAGGAGACCTTTCGAACACGCTGCATGAGGGAGGAGGCAAAGACGAAGGCCTCCAGTTCCGGCGGTCCACCGGCGAGCAAAGCTTCCCGGGTACCGTTCCAGAGGATTTGGCCTTCATGCACAAAGTGCACATTGTCTGAGGCTTGCATCACACTGTTCATGTCATGTGAAACCACTACGGTGGTCATGTTGAACTCCTGTGTAATGGCGCGAATGAGGTCGTCGATGACGATGGCGGTCTGAGGATCCAGGCCCGAATTGGGTTCATCACAGAACAAGTACCGCGGATTGAGGGCGATGGCACGCGCGATGCCCACGCGCTTTTGCATTCCGCCCGAAACCTGAGCCGGATAACGGTCTTCCGCTCCCACCAGTTCCACCCTGCGCAGGCACTCCATCGCCCGTTCTCGGTTCTCCTCTATCGAGGCGTTGCTGAACATTTGTAGCGGGAACATGACGTTCTCCAGCACGGTCATAGAGTCAAACAAGGCAGAACCCTGAAACAGCATTCCGATCTCCTTGCGCACCTCCTTCCGATCCTTCACGCCCATGGCGGTGAAGTCCCGGCCATCATAGGCCACAGAACCCGACTCCGGCTCCAAGAGTCCGACGATGCACTTGACCAAGACCGATTTGCCCGAACCGCTTCGTCCAATCACGAAGTTTACCTTCCCGGTTTCGAAACGGGCGTTCACGGCCTGCAGAACCGGCCGACCTGCAAACGCTTTGGACAGTTGGTTGACCTCGATCAATTGAGGAGCAGTTGGGTAAGAACCAAATTTGCCACCATGATCACCACGACGCTCCAAACCACAGCCCGCGTGCTGGCCCGGCCCACTTCCAACGCCCCACCGAAGGCATGGTAACCATGGTAGGCAGAGATGGTGGTCATCAAGAAACCGAAAACCGTTGTCTTGGTCAGGGCGTAAACGACATCAAAGGGCTTGAAGTCGATGCGCATGCCGTATTCGAAGTCAGCGAGACCGCTCGCACCGGTCAAAAGTGCCACACCCAGACCGGAAGCGATGCCCAGCCCCATGCTCAGCACCACGAGAAAGGGCACGATGGCCACACCCGCAATGACCTTGGGCAAGATGAGGTAACCCGCACTGTTCACGCCCATGATCTCCAGTGCATCAATCTGCTCGGTGACCCGCATGGTCCCGATTTGGGAGGCGATGTTTGACCCCACCTTCCCTGCGAGAATCACAGGAATCAAGGTCGGACTGAATTCCAAAATCATGGTCTGACGAACCGTGAAACCCACGGTATAGTCGGGAATCCAACCGGAAATCTGGTGCGCCGTTTGGAGGCAGATGACTGCCCCCATGAACAAGCTCAACAACGCAACGATCCCCAGAGACTGCGTCCCAATCGCGTCCAACTCCCGCACGAGCAAACTCCAAAAAATGCGACCCTTTTCCGGCACCCGAAACACCTGCCCGAGCAACCGGGTGTAACGACCGATGTGGAAAAACCAGCGCATGTTGCGAAGTTACACGGAAGATTCACCCTAATTTGGTTCCATGCTGCGAAATCATATTCGCCAGGCGCGAATCGCGCTGTGGGCGCTTCTTTTGGGTGGCGCTGTGGTCACGGCCACGGGGTGCTCGACCCAGCGGAAACGGGGGTGCGACTGTCCCAACAAGGATTGGACCTCCTTGCTCGCCGCGGCCAGCCGATAAATTCCCGAACTTTGCCCAGCCCATGGGGACAACGGCGCTCCACCGGCCTTGATACTTTTGATACGGAGAATACATGGCACACATTCCACATACTTACGCCGTGATCATGGCCGGTGGCGTGGGGACCCGTTTCTGGCCCATGAGCCGGTCTGCCCGCCCCAAGCAGTTCCTGGACATCTTGGGCACGGGCCAGTCGTTGATTCAGATGACTTTCCATCGTTTGGCCCAGCTGGTTCCGACCGACCACATCGTGGTGGTGACGCAGGAGCGTTACCGGGGATTGGTGGCCGAGCACTTGCCCATGCTTCCCGCTGAGAACGTCCTGTGCGAGCCTTTCATGCGCAACACCGCGCCGTGCATCGCCTACGCAAACCACTGGGTGGCCGCCCATGCGGGGGAACACGCTGCCCAGGCCGCGATGATTGTCGCCCCTGCAGACCACCTCATCCTCGATGAGACTGGATTTCTGGACATTGCGCGGTTGGCTTTGGGCCAAACCCGTTCCACCCAACAACTCGTGACGCTCGGGATTCGCCCGTCGCGCCCTGACACGGGCTACGGCTACATCCAATTCGAGGACCACCCAGAAGTCGGGGGGGACGACCGCATCCGCATGGTCAAAACGTTCACCGAGAAACCCTCGCTCAAACTGGCCGAGGAGTTTCTGGCTTCGGGAGACTTTTACTGGAATTCTGGCATCTTCATTTGGAGCCTGACGAACATCCAAGCGGCCTTCGAAACCCACATGCCCGAGTTGCATGTGTTGTTCCAAGAGCACGCCCAGGATTTTTGCACCCCTGCCGAAACCGCCGCCATTGCCTCCATCTATGCCGACTGCGAGAGCATCTCCATCGACTATGGGGTAATGGAAAAGGCGCGGAACGTGGCGGTGGTCCTCTCCGACTTCGGCTGGAGCGACTTGGGCACTTGGGGTTCGGTTCACGAAAAGCTCCCCTTGGACGACGCGCTCAACGGTGCTGCGGGAGCCACGCTCACGGCCATCGAAGCCACCGGCAACGTGGTGGTCACAGACGGCTCCTCTGCCAACGGCAATCCGGGACCCAAGCTCATCGCCCTGCGCGGGCTGCATGATTTCATCGTGGTGGATACGGCCGACGCCCTGTTGATTTGCCCAAAATCCGAAGAGCAGTGGATCAAAAACCTCGTGACCACCTTGAAGATGGAACGGGGCGAACCCTGGGTCTGAAAACGTACTTTGTACCAGCAATTGCTCGGCCTGCGGCCGTAATTTGTTGATTTCGAATATTTTTATTGCGGCCTTTTTGAACTTCCAGCGGGGTTTTGGGGTTTATTGCATCAGTTTTCCGGGCGCTTGAATCCTTGTTCAACCCAAAACCCTTTGCACATGTTACTGGAATCTCTAGGTGCGGTGGACATCACCGACTACACCGACATCAAAACCATCACGGCATTCACCTTCTTCATCGGCACCATGGCGATGATGGCAGCCGCCGTGTTCTTCTTCTTCCAGATGTGGACCGTGGACCCACAATGGCGGACCTCCATGCTCGTTTCTGGCTTGATCACCTTCATCGCATTTGTGCACTACTACTACATGCGCGGATACCAAATGGAGACCGGTGAATCCCCCACCTTCTTCCGATACGTGGATTGGACCCTGACGGTGCCGCTGATGTGTGTGGAATTCTACCTCATCACCAAAAAAGCGGGTGCCAAGGTGAGCTTGTTGTGGAAACTCATTCTGGCCTCTGTGGTCATGTTGGTCACTGGTTTCTTCGGTGAGACCATTGCACGAGACCAGAGTGTGTTCTGGGGGGTACTCTCCGGCGCAGCGTACTTCTACATCGCCTACCTCGTTTGGTTCGGTGAGGTGGCAAAACTTGCCCAAGCCGCAGGACCCCAAGTCGCCAAGGCCACGCGCATCCTCGCTTGGTTCGTCTTTGCGGGCTGGGCCATTTACCCGCTCGGTTACATCTTGGGAACACCGGGAGGCCTCTTCGGTATCCAATTGGTATCCAATCCCGATGCTGCCGTGGCGGCGATGGACATCGTCTACAACATCGGCGATGCTGTCAACAAGATTGGATTCGGTTTGGTCATCTACGCACTGGCCACTTCGGAAAAGTAAGTTCGGACCTTTCGCGTTCCGAGCCCGGAATCCAGAGGGCCGCTCCATCGCTGGGGCGGCCCTTTGCATGCAACCGAAACTCCGGATGTGCGGTCTTGCATCCGAACTATCTTTAAAACATGAGGATTTTACTTCTTCTGGGGGCCATGCTGCCCTTGCTGGCAGCTGGCCAAATCGCCATCGACGTCCAACTTCAACTGCTCAACGTGAGCAGCCCCGTTCCAGTCACCTACACCTGGGTCGGAGGTGGCACAACCAACACCGTAGAATCCTCGACCGACTCGCTGGGATTTGACCAGGCCTACTTGCCGGTCATCGGCATGTTCAACACTGGCGAGCTCACGGTGTCTTTCGTAAACTGCAATGGGGAAACCGTGAGCATCAACGCCACCTTGGTCATCAACCCTGCCGGTGGCAATGTCTTGGTGCCCATCACGGGGGATTTCTGCCCGGGCGGCGGAGAAGGTGAAGGCGGCGGTGGCGGCGGAGAAGGCGGTGGCGGTGGCGGCGGAGAAGG